>NZ_KV832202.1:0-1970 GCF_001837405.1 Staphylococcus sp. HMSC067F07
ATTAAACTAAAGGCAACCAATCATTAAACTAAAGAAACTTTTTTTATATTAGGTTTCTTTATGTTATTATTGTTTATAAAATAGTTATTATAAGTATTTTCAATTAAAGTTAATAGGAATCTTTATTCTATAAAGGTTTCTTTTAGATTGGAGTGGAGTTAGTTGAGTGGAGAAACAGTAGTATATAAAAATGATATGAATTTAGTTCCATTGAGAAAATTTAATAATACTGAAGTTAATTTATTTTTTACTTTGTGTAATAAATTAAAAGATAAAGGCAATTTGACTGTTAATGTGCCATTTGAAGAATTAAAAGAATTAAGTAATTACTATAGTCATGATAAAAAGCTTTTTATTCAAGATTTAGAAAAATTCTATGATAAAGTTTTCTCTTTAACATATAGAGAAGAAACTGAGAATGTTATTAGAAAATTTATTCTTTTTACTAAAGTAGAAATTTATAAAGATAAAGAGTATGTGGCTATTGGTGTTAATCCAGATTTAGAACATATTATTAATTCATTAACTAGTAACTTCACTAAATTTGAACTTAGAGAAATGACACACCTTAAATCTACATATTCTAAGCATATGTTCAGAATACTTAAGCAGTATAAACATACTGGCTATGTAAAAATTAAAATTGATGATTTTAGAGAACGGCTAGATATTCCTAATAGTTACCGTATGACAAATATTAATCAAAAAGTATTAGCCCCTATCATTAAAGAATTAGGCTTCATTTTTAATAATCTTAATATCAATAAAATAAAGGCAAAAAAAGGACGTAAAATTGAATGGTTAGAGTTTACTTTTGATGCTGAGAAACGTATTCACAGTAAACGACAGCCACAAATGGTGAATATAGGTAAGTCACGACAATATATCAGTCGTGAGAAAACACCAAAATGGTTAGAAGAACGCACATATGAAAAACAAACACAAAATGAGTATGATCCACAATTAGAGAAAGAACGAGAAGCCTTTTTAAAACAGCTCCAAACCGATTGGGAAGAATAATAAAAGTAGATGAATTTTTACAAATAGTATCTGCTGATGTATACTGAAGGTAACAAGTGAAGTATGGTTCGCCATATGTCAAAACCCCACTGCCGACCAAAGCAAAGTGGGGTTTTTTATTTATCTTTTTAGGTTATCTGTAATGTAGTTCGCAACTACACCAGCAATAACAGATAAGATAAATGTTCCAACAAGTGAGAGTATCGTTAACGCCATATGCACACCTCCTTTGTGCACGGAAGTGCCTTTCTATTATAAATTATTAATAGAAAGGATGATATGATGAAACGGATTAAATTAAATTTCTTTGATTTAGATGAAATTAGTAGTAGAGAGTTTGATTTCTCAGTTTTAATCATTATGTTATGTATCGCATTTAGAAATTACTTCAGAGGTTATGGTTTTGCTATTCATTTAACTTCCGACTTATTTTTTGAAATGACATTGCTATTACTCCCAGTATCACTTTTACTCTTAAATAAAAAGACAAATGAAGAAATCGCTAATACATTAAAAAGTAATATACCTCTCATCTTTCCAATTTTAGGGGGTATGTTTTATATAGGTATAGGGAGATTTTTAATATATCTCGCTCACAAGATCCCAATCATTGACTTCATATTTAGTCTTTTTGGATTAGTCATGTTAATTGCTGGTATTATAAACATTTTAATTTCAATATTAATATTCGTTACAAAACAACGCGTAAAACAATCAGCGTCTAAAAAATAGACGCTCTTCAACTGAATAAAGATACAAAAATTCTCTTAATGAAAATACATGAAAACGTGTGGTTAAGGGTATGTATAAAATATGAATAATCGATAATCCAAACACAAAGGGACAAACGCTGAAATGACGGCGTTTGTCCCTTTTGGTTTAGTTAACATAATAAAAGATTATGGGTAGCTAATTTGTATATTCTATGTATAAGCTTATTTAATATTAAC
>NZ_KV832203.1:0-4221 GCF_001837405.1 Staphylococcus sp. HMSC067F07
TGTTTGGGTCTTTTTCCTTTAATTAACATAATTAACTCTTATAGGTAGTGAAATTGTATAGCTTATGTATTCAAAAATTGATAAATTTTATAAAACACAGGATGTATAGGTTTAATAAAATCACCAATATATTCTTCAATATGTGCACCAAATCCTTTTTTAAATTGTTGCACTCCATAATCATCAGCATTTTCACTAAAGTCTCCCGTAATTCCATAAAAATTATATCTTGGAATTTGATGATATAAGGCAAATTGAATCATATTCCATTGTAGTGCATATGCTCCTTTAAATTGATAAAAATTGGGATTTGAACCACTTGAAAGGTAGTACACCTCGTCTTTATTATATATATATAAAGCAGCTGCTAAATCTAAAATATTACCTTCACTATTAATTAATTCCTCTGCTTCTTGAATTTTCTTTTTATTACTTTGAATTTTTTGATTTAATTGTTTATATTGCGACTTAGATTTCTTAGAATTTGGATTATCTTCAAGCTTGTCTTTTATCATTTCCAATGAATGATTTAATTTTACTTTTGCGGTTTTAAGCTGTTCTAAATATTTTTTTAAGTTAATATAAGATAATTTAATCATTGAATTTTGCGGATACATCATTTGTGCTTCTTTAAAGAATTTATAAGGATTTTCCCTGTATTTAAAATTATGCCTTTCTTCAGCCATCTTAAATAAACTATAAAATCGTTCTGTTTCAGATATATTTAATGTAGTCGTTTCAACTCCCATTTCTAATGATTTTTTGATATTACGACGTGTTTGATACTCCATTTCTTTCAATATATCATCTTTACTTTTATCTTTCAGATTTAATACAGATAACCAACGTATCTGACTTTTTTGAGAATATCCCACTGTATATCCCTGGTGTTTATATCCTAATTTCGAAAGTGAATTTATTAAATATGTATTATTAAAGGAATGAAGTACTTCCCCATCTGCATTTCTAATATTTTCTAAAATATAAGGATCCAATGATACAAATAATGTTCTGTGTTTTTTCAAATATTTAGTTAGTCCTTTAAAAAAACACTGAACAAGTCCTTCATTCTTATAGTCAAGGACTGGTCCCTTATTTGAATAAAAATATTTAAATATTTTTAATGCTCTTGCTTCAGACAGTAAACAAGCACCAATGACCTCATCTTTATCCTTAACCCCAACTAAGTGAACGTCATTACTTTTATTTTTTCGGAATCGATATTGATCGATGGATTGTGTAAAATGTACTGGTCTACTATTAATAAAATTTTCATATTCTCTTTCTGTCAAAGTTGTAAAATACATGAAATTATCCTCCCAATTAATATAATTTCACTATAACAATCGACCAAAAAAATTCAATTATGGTATTGATATAAATTCTTTTAAATTATTTCTAACAATAGGATTCAAAAATAATCGATATTATTTTTTTAAAAAATTAATACTATTAATTGTGAATCTTTCAATAGTGGCTAGCAATTAGCCACTCATTTTTTGCGTAAGCAAAAACATAAGGGGCTTGGGGATTATCCCCAACAAGCAGGCGTCACTACCACGTTAGTGGATAGCAAAGCCAATGCTTGCCAAACCACTTAACGACTTGATTAATTTTACTTTATCCTATAAAGTAAAATGTAAGAAAGGCGTTATCTTTCGAAGAAAGCGTGGTGGGAATAATGAGCGAACAAAACACATTTGTGGCTAGCGACGAAACTGTTGGGCGAAACCATAAACCCAACCGTAAGGCGCCGAAACAAATCAGTTTTCGTGTGAGCGAATCCGAATATTTAAAGTTACAACAATCAGCTGAAACTTTAAATATGAGTGTGCCTGCGTTCGTTAAGAAAAAGGCACAAGGCGCCCGATTGGTCGCACCCAAATTGGATCAAGCAACGCGACAATCAGTAGCGAAAGATTTGAGTATGTTGGGTGCAAATGCGAATCAGATTGCCAAATATTGTAATCAACATCAATATGACGCACCGAATTATGAGGCATTAGAACATAATATTAATGAATTACGTGAAAGGTTGAATGACATATGGGAAAGAATTTAGAAATAGTAACGAGCTTATTTGTATTAATACTTGCTATAGGCTTTTCAATTTGGAATTTTTATAACCATTCATATACAACAGCTATAATTATGTTAGTTATTGGAGTAATCAACATTGGTTATTTAATTCAAGAAATAATAGAAAAACGACGTGATGATGATGGCAACAACTAAATTAAGTGCCACCAAATCAACATCACGGGCGATTAATTATGCTGAAAAACGCGCTGTCGAAAAAAGTGGCTTAAATTGTGATGTCGACTATGCCAAATCGAGTTTTAAAGCTTCTCGTGAGTTATATGGTAAAACTGATGGGAATCAAGGACATGTCATAATCCAATCGTTTCAACCGGGCGAAGTCACGCCCGAACAATGTAATCAATTAGGTTTAGCACTCGCTGAAAAGCTCACACCGAATCATCAAGTGGCGGTCTATACGCATGCAGATACAGACCATGTACACAATCATATTGTGATTAATTCAATTGACCTCGAGACAGGTAAGAAATTCAATAATAATAAACAAGCCTTACGTAATGTCAGAGATTTCAATGATGAGGTTTGCCTGGAACATGGTTTAAGCGTGCCAGAGAAAGACACAGCACGCTTACGTTATACGCAAACGGAAAAAGCCATTGCTGACCCTAATACGAAATCAACAACCCAATATTCATGGAAAGATGAGATTAGAGAGGCGATAGACCAATCACAAGCCACCAATATGGATGAATTCAAAGACCATTTAAACCAACATGGTATTGAAATTGAACGTGTCACACCCAAAAGCATTACCTATCGACACTTAGCCGAAGATAAAAAGGTGCGTGGACGTAAACTCGGCGAAGATTACAATAAAGGAGGTATCGAAGATGGCTTTGAAAGACAAATTCAACGACAAAGACAACAAGAACGAGACTCAGACACCGAATGCCAGCCCAAACGACCAACTGCAAGTCGTGATGAAGCAACTGAACGAGATACAGGCGTCACTCAAGCAGATTGGGAACAATTCGCCCAAGACACAAATGAGCTTGAGCGTAGCAGACAAGCTGCAGAATCAGCAAGACTTGCTGATGAAAAGGCTCGAAGAGATCGAGAAGAGAGAGAACGAGCGAAACAAGCGTCACGACGAATTATTAACAACGATCGAGACCACGGCCTCGAACTTTAATCAAGCGACTGAAATCACACAAAAGCGTTTTATCAGTGTAGCGAAACACTATATTGAACGCATTAATAACGATAATTTAAAACAAGATTTTCAAACAGCCATCCAAGAAGAATTGAAAGATGTAAAAACAGACACACATAAGGCGATTGAGCAGTTACAAACCAATCAAGCAGAACTGCAACAAGCGAATAACGATTATAAAGCAACCATGGATGAACGTATCAAGCACAACGAAACAGCTGTTAAACAATATGATCAAGCGTTTCATCGTTTAACCAAAGGCATTACAGCGATGTTTTTTATTATTGCTTTAGTCATGGTCACATTTTTAGTCTTAAGTCCCTTAGGCGACTGGTTAGGTGTGCAACATTTTTATGAATGGCTGAACTATGTCCTGAAAACAGGTCATTCAGCATGGCGTTATTTCATACTTATTTTCTATCTTGTTCCTTATGCTTTATTTGGAGGACTTATATATGCCATTTTAAGCGTGTATAAGCGCATTTAATATAAATGTTGAATAAAAACCACATTTGAGGTAATAAAAAAGCTGTATCAAGCTTAAAATAGCTTAGAAATGAAAAGAGAAATAAAAAGTAACACACGCCATTATGCCGAGAAAATTTATTGTGCATTGAGAAGAACCCTTAATTAAACTGTTTCGACGAATGTCGGTATAGCGTGAGCTATGAAACCGACGAGTCGACAGTTTTTGGGTTTATTAAGGGTTCAGAGGCTCAATGTCAATAAAGCAATTGGAATAATGCATTAAAGTTATATTACTTATTGCTTTTTTAAATAATAAAAACCAACCACAAGTGTGGTTGGTTTCCTTTTTGTCTTTTGAATTTGTGAGGGGCAAATTGCCCCGAACTTTTTAATATCTTTTTATAAATCTTTTTAAAACCTTTTTAGGAGGCATTTGATCCTCAGAGTGACAACGGATTTGAGATGTTAAAGGCAACCAATCATTAAACTAAAGGCAACCA
>NZ_KV832204.1:0-2626 GCF_001837405.1 Staphylococcus sp. HMSC067F07
TATTTTTTACCTATATTGAATCCACATTTTGATTCTTTGGAACGATAAATACAACCTTTTCTTTCCGATCATTAACAAAATAAATAGCAAAAACGATTTTACTAAGTCACTTTTATAACTACAAAAGATTGCTAAAAAATATAAAAACGGTTAATGTTTTTCCATTTTTAAAAGTTAAAACAACGCTAAATGATCATTTTATTTTTCTTCTTATGAAACATTATTTGAGCCATTATTAAATGAATGATACTCCTTTCTTTAATAGCAGCGTGCTATGTTGTGAAATTGTGGTATTGTGACATTGTATTGATGTTATTTTGTTATCTCCTCCTTTACCTTTCGTTTGGTCTAAGTGGTTGCCTTAGCAACCACTTATTAATAAAAAAAGAGAACATCTATTTAAAGATGCTCTCTAATTGGATCATTGTTAGCCTATTAAATTGAATTATTGATTAAATAAAGATGTAATGGGTAAATGATCACGTCGCTTATTCAGCGTATGTACTTCTGCGAATTCAGACTTAAGAGATTTCATTAAGTATCCTTGCATTGCTTCAACGGTTTCATTTTTTTGAATTAATGTAGCTTTAAAACGCTTAAGAACATTAACAATTTCAAATTCCATATCTTCTAATAAATAATATGCATCAATAGAATTGTTGAAGGATGTTTTGGCTTTTAGTAATACAGTTTTGATAATTTTAATTTCAGCTATTTCAAAGTTACTTAGATAGTTTTGAATACTATGTGGTAGTTCTTCGAGTAATTGGAATTTTAAAGCCTCATTATTAAAGTTTGAATTGTCGTGATTTGAATGATTTGTATGATTACTAGGATATGTTAATTTCTTATCATTCAAATCATCCGTATCATTACTCTCAGTCTTAATATAATCAGTATCATTATAATTAGTATCATTAGACTGTGAATTCGGAAGTTCTTGACCACTTAAATTCACAGTTCTAGAACTTCCAAATTCATTGTTCTGGAACTGTGAATTTGGAAGTTCCTTGGTACGACTGGCTTTAATGTCATAATTAGGTTTTAATAGGTATAATCTATTTGGTTTATTAAGGCCAACACGTTCTTGAGTTAGTAAATTAAAATTTACTAACTCTTTTTTCAATTTTATAATTTTTTGTTCTGCATAACCTAAGTATTCGCACAGATGTTTATTACTGAAAATAAAGTATATGTTATTATTTTTATCTACCCATTCATTTTGGATGGATAATTCAAAGCGATCTTTTAATAATGCATACATAATTTTTGCTTCCGCCGACATTTTCTTAAAATATTCATCTTCAAATAAATATTTAGGCAGTTGATAAAACCTTTCAGTTTTTACTTGTGATAAATTGTATTTTTCAAAATTGGGCATAATAAAAACCTCATTTCCATTTTTGGGACTGAGGTAATAAAACAATTTTTACGTAAGTTATATGTTTTGTGCTTGCACTTAGATGATTAGATATATATAATACAAGTATCAAAAAAATATATAAACAAACGAGTGCGAATCGTTTTATTACCGAGAGTCGATGCTACGCCAATAGCATCGACTCTTTTAATATTCATAAAGTAATATTAACACTTTTAATGGCGTATATAAAGAGTTTTAAATGTAGTTAAAAGCACATTACAATTACAAAATGTATAATTCATTAGTTTAGTACCTAATTAAGCTACAAAAACATTTTATAAGAGGATAATTAGATATCTAGGTAGTTAATAGGTAGTAAATTTAGTGGTAAATGATGAAATGAATTTAATTAGGTGGTAAAATTTAGGTACTAAATTAGGTACCTAAGGGTGGATATTATGAAAACTATTAAAATGGTTGCTGATGAATTAGGTGTAACTAAACAAACTATTGTTAATAATGCTAAAAGTTTAAATATATCTTTTGAAAAAGAAAATGGAATTAATTATATTGATGATAATGATTGTTTAAAAATTATAGAAAAAATCACTAAGAAAGAGAGTACAACCCAAAATAAAGGATCAGTAAAAAAAGAATTGTTTGATGAAAATACTGCAAAAGTAGAAAAGAATATATATAATAATTCAAATAGTTCTGAGACATTAAAAACAAAAGTAAACGAATTAGAAAAGCAAATAGAAATCTTTGAAACTAGAGCTAAAAATGATGAAAAATATATTGAGAATCTAACTAAGCAATTAGATCAACAAAATAGTAATGTTAATACATTAAATAAATTGTTGGAGAATCAACAAATATTAGCTTTAGAAAGCAATAAAAAAATTCAAAAACTAGAAAGTCAATTAGAAGAAGAAAGACAGCTTAATTATTCTTTTGATACAGCGACGAATAATAGACAGAATATTAATCCGCAAGAAGCAACTTTTACTGAAGAATCTCAAAATATCAACCAACAACAAAAAAAACATCAACCAACAGAAGTAAATCATAAGGATATAGCCGAAGAGAAAAAGAATGATAGTACAAATGAAGATGAATTAACAAAAGAGGATAAGTTCGTTGAAGAAACGAAGAGTGTTTCCGATAATAATAGGGAGATAGAACCACCTAAAAAGGGGTTTTGGAGTCGTTTGTTTGGTAACTAATCAATTAAAAAGACACGACAAGTTCATGAACTTGTCG
>NZ_KV832205.1:0-438 GCF_001837405.1 Staphylococcus sp. HMSC067F07
ACTGCCAATCTTCATCACGTGCTTCTGGATAAAATGTACGTAAATGATTCATACAACCTTCTTTAGTCATTAATATTTGATCAAATGAATATTTGATTAAAGGTAGGTTTTTAGCAGCAGCAGATAATAATGTTGTAATATTATATGGTTTGACTGATTTAAATAAATCAAGATTAGAACCATTTTTTAAGAACTTAGGACCCACACTAGCGAATGGACCGAATAATAATGTACGTTCACCATCAATATATCGAGTATCCAAGTGAGGTACTGTCATAGGCGGTGTGCCAGGTGGTTCTTTACCGTAAACTTTGGCATCGTGTTGGGCTATAATGTCTGGGTTAGTACAAATTAAAAATTGTCCTGTAATAGGGAATCCACCCAAATGTTTACTTTCTGGAATTCCAGTTTTTTGTAATAGTGGAATAGCGCCACCAC
>NZ_KV832206.1:0-2242 GCF_001837405.1 Staphylococcus sp. HMSC067F07
ACCTTTTATTCGTTCTGCTCAATTATTCACCATAGATAGCTTAAAAGCTTTATATAAAAGTGATTATGAGCATTTTTATGTATTAGATTGAAGGGTGTAATATGATACTTTATTGCAGACTCTTTACAATTGTTACAAGACCACTTTGAATTGTCTGAAGACTCCTTTTTTTGTTGATTTCATAGGCTTCAGTCGTCGTCGAGACTCTTAAGAGTCTTAATTTTTTTAACCAAAGACTCTTAAGACTCCTACTTTTAGTATTAATATCAAAATTAAAATCACTCAAAAGTAATCTAAGCAATTCATTCATTCATTTGTTTTACTTTCTGAATTTGAAAAATTATAAAAAACGAAAAAACACGTAATAAGATTCATTGAATAATCATACTTCAAATTATTTTTTTTTGACTTTTTATGACCCCATAAATATCTAAAGTCATAAAAATGAACGACATATAGAAGATATTTTTGAAGAAACATTGATGAGTATATTGATCCCAAATAGCTTGAGATTAATTTCAAATTGTTGATTGTTTACAGCTCTTTTGTTCCAGAAATTATAAATATAATTTTCGATTTTAATGCTACATAGAAATAACTCAAAGCAGTTTTGTAAATCAAATTTATATTCTGAAAGTAACTAAAGTGTGCAGTAAAATATGTAATTAAGGGAAAAATATTAGAAATGAGTTCAAAATATTTTACTAAAAGTTTTAGAAGATTATTTAAATATAAAGCATCTCCTAAACGTTTTAAAAAGGAGTTGTTTCTTTTAATTATTATTTTTTGAGTACTTTATTTTACTTATTGATTGAACTAAAAAATATTAAATGACACATTTATGCTAAGAAAATTTATTGATCTTAATGTTTTCGAGGTTCAACGTTAATAAAGTAATTTTATTTTTTAGAAAAGCAAAAGGGGTTTTTTATAAAAAATGGAGGATTCGTTTTGTTAATTGAATATAATAATAAAGAATTTTATACATCGAAAGATTTAGCCCTGTCTGTCATTGGTGGAAGATGGAAAATTGCCATTGTTTACCATCTTTTGCAGAGTAATCGTTTAAGGTTAAGTGAATTACAAAATAAACTACCTGATATCAACCAGCGAATGTTAATAAGACAACTTAGAGAACTAGAACAAGACAAAATTCTCGAAAGGACGGTCTATCCAGTAGTCCCTCCTAAAGTAGATTATAGATTGACTGAAATAGGACTAAAGCTTGATAAAGTAGTGTTTTCAATTTGTAATTGGGGAGATGATTTTCTAGATACAGTTAGAAAGTAATAATCATAGATAATGAGAGAACCTACAATTATCAGAAGTTTTCATCTAAAAAAGATATATTAAAGTTTTATAAATCTTTAACGCATCTTTTAGAGTTTTTTAGTTGCTTTTAAACCTATTCTTTTATGGAATAAGTCAGATTAAAAATGAGTATTTTTATTATAAGTTGAATTGTATTATACTACTACTTAGTTACAAAAAAAGGAAGAGGAATTATTTATGAATACTAAAGAGTCAAAAACAGTTGTCATTATTGGTGCTGGGGTATTAAGTACTACTTTTGGTTCTATGCTTAAAGAAATAGAACCTAATTGGAATATTAAACTATATGAACGTTTAGATCGTCCAGGGATTGAAAGTTCTAATGAACGTCATAATGCCGGAACTGGCCATGCTGCTTTATGTGAACTGAACTATACAGTAAGAAAGCCTGATGGTTCAATTGATATTGAAAAAGCAAAAGAAATTAATGAGCAATTTGAAATTTCAAAACAATTTTGGAGCCACTTAGTTAAAAATAAAAGTATTTCTAACCCTAAAGAATTTATTCAGCCTTTACCTCATATTAGTTTTGTGAGAGGTAAAAATAATGTTCAATTCTTAAAAGATCGCTATTATGCGATGAAAGATTTTCCGATGTTTGACAATATTGAATATACGGAAGATATTGAGGAAATGAGAAAATGGATTCCTTTAATGATGAAAGGGCATAATTCGAGTGACATTATGGCCGCTAGTAAAATTAATGAAGGTACAGATGTTAATTTTGGTGAGCTTACTCGAAAAATGGCTAAAAATATTGAACAACATCCGAGTGCTAATGTTCAATATAATCATGAAGTCATAGATTTTAATCATCGAAAAGATGGTAAATGGGAAGTTAAAGTACGTCAACGCAATAGTGGTGATGTGCAAACAGAACTTGCTGATTATGTATTTATTGGTGCTGGTG
>NZ_KV832207.1:0-884 GCF_001837405.1 Staphylococcus sp. HMSC067F07
GTATATTCTATGTATAAGCTTATTTAATATTAACATTACTTGAATATACTATGTTTTACAGAATAAATTCATAAATGTATATGTTACATTAAGTATGTAAGTGTTAATAGTAAACTTTCGAATATATTTATTTTGGCTAAAAAATTTATAAAAATAACAGTATTTATTAGGAGGATTACAATGAAAATAGTAGTTATTGGTGCTACTGGCACAATAGGTAAAAGTGTATCTAAGAAACTTAAAGAAAATAATCATGAAGTTATTGAAGTTGGCAGTAAATCTGGTGATTATCAATTAGATATTACCTCTCCAACAGAAATTGAACAAATGTATAAAGATATTAAAGATATAGATGCTGTTGTCAGTGCCACGGGAGGAGCAACTTTCAAATCCCTATCAGATATGAGTTTAGAAGAAAATAATGTAGCCATAAAAAGTAAATTATTAGGACAGATAAATCTTGTTTTAATAGGCCAACACTATTTAAATAAAAATGGTAGCTTTACTTTAACTTCCGGAATTATGATGGATGATCCTATTTTATTAGGTTCTTCAGCAGCTATGGCAAATGGTGGTGTCTCAGGATTTGTTACATCAGCAGCTGTAGAATTAAAAAATGGTTTAAGAATTAACAATGTAAGTCCTAATGTCGTTGAAGAAGCTTTAGATAAGTATGGAGAATTCTTCAAAGGATTTACAGCTGTTCCAGTTGATAAAGTAGCAAATGCATTTATTAAAAGTGTTGAAGGCGCTCAAACTGGACAAACGTATAAAGTTTATTAATGTTTTAGTATCTCATTATCTTATATTCAATTTTCATTTTTAAAAGACCCAGACGCTGATATGACGGTGTTTGGGTCTTTTTCCTTTAATTAACATAATTA
>NZ_KV832208.1:0-48745 GCF_001837405.1 Staphylococcus sp. HMSC067F07
ATACTATAAATTCAACTTTGCAACAGAACCGTCATTATAAAAGCATAGTGTGCTCGATTGGGAGGTGTTTCTTCTTCATCTGAGTTATCCATGTAATATTGAATATTTTTCGGGAAATAAAAGTCTTTATACCATACAAATACCCAAATAAAACGAAATACATAAATAGCAAGCGCAATGAGTAGGGTAATCATAATTAAGAATTTAATATTTTCAGGTTCATCTTTAACAATTTCCATAACAACCTCAGGTACGATGAATCCAAGTACAACAAAGACAAAGCCATTCAGTGCATAACTAAACGTATTCCAAATTTGTGTAAAGTTCATTTGTAATTCTGTTTGTGCACGGATTAATCTATCACGTTCTAAACCATGAATTAAACCTGCTACTACTACAGCTATAATACCTGATGCATGCAATGTTTCAGCTATATAGTAAATAGCGAAGGGTGTCAATAATTGGATAAATGTTAATGTGTTATTATCTTTTAATCCTTTGTTCGCTGTAAGGTAGATACGTATTCTCACGACAATAATACCGAAGATGGCACCGACTAATATTCCGATGATTGTCGAAATAATAAATTGTTCGATAGCGTTAATTGCTGAAAATGCAACAGTGACAAGCGCAGTGACCGCAATTTTAAATGAGATGATACCTGCTGCGTCATTCAGCAATGATTCCCCTTCTAGAATAGACATTGATCCTTTAGGTAAAACTTTCCCATTTGTAATGGCTGATACGGCCACAGCATCAGTAGGACATAAAATCGCAGCTATCGCGAAAGCAGCTGGCATTGGTAAATCGGTCCAAATCCAATGTATAAAGTAACCGACGCCAATAACCGTTGTAAAAACTAAGGCCATTGCCATTAAAATGACGGGTTTACGGTATTCCAATAATTTAGAACGAGACACATGCGTTCCTTCAACAAATAATAATGGGGCAATAACGGCCATCATAAATACTTCTGAATCAAATTCGAAATGCATTGGAATAGGTAGAGTAAAGATGACAACACCTAAACCAATCTGAATAAATGCAGTTGGAATTTTAGGAAACATATTATGTAAGACAGAACTTACAATGACTGCAAATATAAAAATTAAAAAAGCTTCTAATAATTCCATATGATTCTCCTCTATAAATCAATAACATATATTTTACCATTTAAAAATGTAAATCACATATACACAACTTTTAGCAGAATTTAACTTTAATTTGTATTAATTATTACCCCAAAAAAAGAAAGCGGAACAAAAAGAATTGTTTATAATTCTTTCATAGTTCCGCCACTCAAAGAGTAATAATTGAAGACATCTTATATAAGCGCAAGAATAACAAATTATATTCTTTAAGATGTTTTTAAAGAGAACATTTATATGTTTTTAGTTTGCTTTTGATTGCTTAAATGTTGTTTTTCAGCTAATGCTTTGGCATTTGATTTATATTTTTTATAGTAGAAGAATAAGAATATGAACCAGATTGGCGAAATAAAGATTGCTGCACGTGTATCAGCACTAAAGAATAATAATATAAATACAAAGAAGAAGAAAGCTAATACGACAAACGCGACGCCTTGACCACCGAATAATTTAAATTTACTATTTCTATGTGCTTCAGGGTCCTTTCTAACATAAACTATATATGACACGATAATCATTGCCCAAACTACTAAAAAGAGTACAGTTGATAAAGTCGTAACATATATAAATAGTTTGATTACATCTGGGAAGATAAAATTTAACAACGCTGCTACAAGTAAAGTAATCGATGACACGAACATTGAAAGGTAGGGCACGCCGTTAGAATTTGTTTTAGTTAATACTTTAGGTCCCAAACCTTGTTTAGCTAAACCAAACAAGATACGACTATTTGAGTAAATACCGCTATTTGTAGCTGAAGCGGCTGCAGTTAGGACAACAAAGTTCACTATACCAGCCGCAAAAGGTATGCCAATAATACTAAATAGCTTTACGAAAGGACTACTATCTGGGTCAATGTTATCCCATGGAATGACTGACATGATGACTAATAAACCACCGATGTAGAAGAGTAAAATTCTAATAGGAACGTTATTAATAGCCTTAGGGATGGTCTTTTCAGGATCTTTCGTTTCACCAGCTGTTACACCGATAAGCTCAATACCAATAAAGGAATAGACTGCTATTTGAAATGACATTAAGAATCCGAAAGGACCATGTGGGAACATGCCTCCGTGCTTAACTAAATTGGTGAATGAAGCATGACCATAATGCGTTTTAAATGATAGGAAAATTAAAACCAACCCAACAATTACCATCGCTACAATAGTTACAACTTTAATAATTGAGAACCAAAATTCAAGTTCTCCAAATAAACGGGCGCCTAATAAATTAAATGAAATTAAAATCAGTACAATAAATAACACAGTTAACCAATGAGGGACCTGAGGGTACCAAAATGCGAAATATTGCCCCATGGCTGTTAAATCTGACATACTCGAAACGACCCAACAAATCCAATAAGTCCAACCTATTACGAATCCTCCAAAAGGTCCTAAATATTCATTTGCGATATCTACAAATGAATTAAATTTAGAGTTACTTAATAACAATTCTCCCAAAGCACGCATAAATGCGAATAAAATAATCCCAATAATCATATAAGTAAATAATAGTGACGGTCCAGTTAAAGAAATAGTTTGCCCAGAACCTAGAAATAATCCAGTTCCAATAGCACCACCAATAGCAATTAATTGGATATGCCTATTATTTAACTCCCTATGCAATTGTCTAGCCATAGACTTCCTCCTCAGAAAAACAAATGTTTATGAAAGCGTTTTCTTTCGTCTAATATTATAGAAACAATTTAGATAAAGCAATGATTTACAGAAATATAAGTAAATACATTTATAAGAGTGTTTATGATAATAAATACTTATGATTTTTTAGAATAATCAAAAAATTAGATTGATATTATTTGTATCTATAAAAATTCAGTAAAGCTAAAAAATATACTTAATTATAATCTTATTTTTGTAAATAGCAAGTAATATTACTAAACTGATTAATTAACTTTAATTTCTGGATATGTAATAATAAAAATTATTGTAATCTAATGTAAGAAGGGTCAAATCATGAAAATAGGTACAATTTCAGATTTACATATTGATCGCCACCCAAAACTCAAACCGGAAAGCTATCTCAATATTTTGGCAGAGGTAGTTAATGAGAGGAAATTGGATATATTATTGATTGCCAGAGATATTTCTAATGATTATAAAATGAGTTATCAGTTTATTGTCCATTTAAAAGCCATGATACAAATTCCAACTTATTTTATACCTGGGAATCACGACTTGTGGTCCGATGGCTCGGATAAATCATCAACTGAGATTTTAGAATTTTATAAAACACAAGAAGAATGTTTAATAGGACGTCCATTGATTGTTAATGATGAGTGGGCCATCGTTGGTCATACAGGTTGGTATGATTATAGTTATGCAGATAAGCGATTTTCATTAGACAAAATTAAAAAAGGCAAACATTACGGGGCGACATGGCAAGATAAAGTAAGAATTGACTGGACTACGTCAGACCAACAGTTGTCAAAAGTGGCTGCCCAAATGGTAGATGAAGATATCAAGAACGTTGATGACCGTAATATTATTTTAATGACACATGTGGTTACACATCCACAATTTGTTGTACCTACACCACATCGAATTTTTGATTTTTTTAATGCATTTATTGGGACGCAAGATTTTGATTATATTTATGAGAAATATCCTATTAAATATAGTATTATGGGGCATGTTCATTTTCGAAAAGAACTAAGAGATAGTGATACAGTTTATATGTGCCCGTGTCTAGGTTATCAAAGACAATGGAGAACGTCTGATTTAGCTAAAGAAATCAATCATGCGTTAATAGATTTCCATATTTAAAATTTAATTGTAATTAAAAAATATCTCGAGACAACAACGCTTTGTCTCGAGATTTTACTTTTTATTATGGTTGAACGAATACACACATTTGGCCTGGTGCGTTATAACTACATTCTAATTTTTGTTTTTTAATTCTGATTATCTGTTTTTGATTTGGAATGATTGAAGGTATGACAATTCCTTTAGTTAGTTGTGTCCACAAAGGATCAATATAATAGTAATAAGTATCATCATAACCTATTAATAATGTGACATGAATGTTCGATACAAGTCTAGTAGGTTTATTATCAAGACGGAACACGCGGTGGAAGGGTCTAGCACCTAAACTTGTATGATATATAATGACAGGTTGTCCTTGATCAATTATGCGTTCAAGTTGTTTTAAGCTAGAACCTGAACCATCTTTAACACGATTGTCATATTGCTTGAGGAAAGGAACGAATGCAGCAGGAAAGATGGTTTGGTGGTAACCTAACTTCACTAACAGTGGGTGGCCTACGTAACCTTTATATGGATTGTTAGGATGTTTAGGCCATTTGCTCATAATTTCCGTTGCTTTAATTGAATGATGATTAAATTGTAGTAACATTGCTGCCGATACGCCTTCACATCCCATAACCATAGGGATTGGAAATAATTGACTTATAGGTTTAACTGGTAAAATGGTTTTCTTCATAATTTCTTCCTCAACAAACTGGTATTCATTTAATATTTAATATTATATAACGTGCCATTCATTTAGTATATTAAAATGTTTGTTCTATTTGATGAGGTTATTATTTTGAAAATGGGTTATAAGATAATTGAGTAAAATTAAAATGGGGGAGATGAACATGGACTACAGAATAGAAAATATTGAGAGCACAAAAGTCATAGGCGCTTATAGACATTATAAAAGCGGAGGACACGCTCAAAGTAATATTCCGGATTTCTGGGAAGATGTGCATACTATGAAATTAGATGAACGATTATTGCAAAAAAGCGATAACCAATTGAACGGTTTGTTAGGTGTTTGTCTGCCTAAAGAAGATAGAACAATGGATTACGCTATAGGTGTGACAAGTACAGAAGATCCTCATGATGGTTTAGAGACATTCAACTTAGAAGGTGGAAAGTATTTAGTTGTCGAAGCTAAAGGACCTGTCCCTAAAAGTGTTCAGCAAACAATGAATGATATACATCATGAACTTATTCCTAGAGAAAATATTGAAATAAAACAAGCTCCATTCTTTGAGCTATACGGACCAGGTGATACACAAAGTGAATCTTACGTCACTGAGATATGGATGCCAATTCAATAATTATAATGAAACCTCACTTCTACATTTTGAAGTGAGGCTTTACTTTTTAATGAGATATAGTGTTTTTTGAATAAAGCTTAAAATAAATGAATTGTAGTAAAACTAGTAAGATAGCAGTAACACTAATTATAAGTAAGTAGGGAGTCATATCATGTTCACCATTTAAACCAACTAATGGCGAGATAATCCCTCCTAATATAAACTGGAACAAACCTAGCAAGCTAGAGGCATTACCACTACCTCCTGTTCGCTCTTCCATTGCCATTGAAAAGCCTAATGGCGCAATTGAAGTAACTGGCGAAATATTAATGAAAAATGCGATGAGTAATACATATAAAGGAAGATGTAAAGCTAACGTCGCAATAAGTAATATTACGCCTACAATTTGCACAATCGTTAAATAAATTAATAATTTTTGACGACTAATTTTTTCTACTAGTAGTGCAACAATTTGGCTAACTATGATTAATCCTACACCGTTAATAGCAAGCATCACGCTGAATTGAGGCGCACTCATGTGATAAATTTTTTGAGTAATAAAAGGAGATGCTGATGAATAACTAAATAACATCACATAGGTTAAACCTTGTAGCAACATAGGAATAACGAATGTCGGTTTTTTAAGTAAATACAAGAAATCTTTAAGTATATCTTTAAATTGAAGACGTGTTTGCATTGTTTGAGTATGGGCTGGCATTTTTAAGAAAATACCAATTAAAACTATAAAAGCGATAAGCGTTAAAAATGCAAATATCATTCTCCAGTTAGATATAGATAATACAAAACCGCCTAGCAATGGTGATAATATGGAAATAATACCGTTAACTACCATTAATGAGGCTAAAAATTTAGCTAATTCATTACCATGGTATTTATCTCCAACAGACGCTTTGGCGATGACGATAGCACCGCCACTTGTTAAACCTTGTATCAATCGTAGAATTAAAAATAACGTTAAGTGACCGGTAAATATAGATAAAAAAGTGGCTACTAAATATATCATCATTAATATCGTGGCAATTCGTTTACGACCAAAGACATCTGAAATAGGTCCAAATAAGAATTGCCCAAGTGCGAGTCCAATCATTGCAAAGGATAGTGTCAATTGGATTTCTGAAGTTGTAGTTCCAAAATCATGTTGTACTTTAGGTAAAGAAGGTGTATATGTATCGATCGTAAGTGGACCGAATGCTGTCATGACACCTAAGATAATGATTAATATCATTGAAAAGTGCTTGGCACTTGAATGAGTCATAAATAATCTCCTTTGAACAAATTACAACATCAATTATATACGTTTTACATGTGTTTGTAAGTACTAAACTTAAATACTAATTTGTGTATACATAAAAACCTAGCAAAGTCGTTACCCTAAACGACCTTGCTAGGTTAGTGTGATTAATTACTTTGTCCATCAGAGCTTGAACCGTTTAATATACTTTCTAATTTTGATTTAATGCTATCAAATTTAGTGTTGATATCTTCAAGCATACTATTAATTTTACTTTGATTTTCATTGTTTTGTTGTGCGTTATTAGCATTTTTTAGTTTATCAAGTTGTTTTTGATAAAATTGTGTGAATTTAGAATCAGCATTATTTTCTTCTTTTTGTTTTAATTTATCAATTTCATTTTGTAATTTGCTAATTTGAGATTCACTATTTTTATTATTTTTAATATCACTTTTCGCCGAGTCAACTTGTTTGTTGATATCATCATTTTGACTTTCAACTTGTTTTTTATAATTTTGAGACACATTAGGATCATTATTTACTTTATCATCATTGTGATTCATGATGGCACGGGTAACAAAAATGGCTACTATAATAAGTAAAATAACTATGATAGCAATAAGCCATTTTTTAGTTCGACCTGATTTTTCATTTTCCTCTTCAAGTTGTTGTTCACGACGATAATCACGACCATTATAGTAACGTTCTGGTTCATCATCAAATTCTCGTTGATTAGAACGTTGACCGTTCATTTTATTTGGAGATTGAGCTCGATTTCGAAATTCGTCTTCTTCAGCTCGACGTCGGTGGTTTTGATATTGATTATCGTATTTGTATGAATCTCTATACTTATCTGTTCTTTTCATAATGTCACCTCATTGTAATGGTAAACTTCAATTTTATGGTTTTAATTTCAAATTCAATTTGATGAGACGGGCGATATTTGTTGCAGTTCTTTGCATGAATTGTGGTCCATTTTCAAGGGTGGTCTTTAAATCAGAAGGATACTCAGTAATGCTAAAGACAGTGTCAATGCCGTGGCGGTAAACTTCTTGATACTGATCACCGAGGCTACCACAAATTGCAATAACCGGGATGTCATATGCCTTTGCAACTTTCGCAACGCCTATGGGTGTTTTACCATAAATCGTTTGCTCATCCATTTTACCTTCCCCTGTAATAACAATTTGAGCATCTTTCACTCTCTCTTGAAAACGTGTTTCATCTAGAACTACATCTATACCTGCTTGCAAATTAGCATCAAGAAAAGCTAGTAAAGCAGTACCCATGCCACCAGCTGCGCCTGCACCCGGTATATCTTTGACAGACTTTTGTAATTCTTCTTTAATTTTATCATGATAGTGACTTAATGCGGAATCCAACTTTGGTATCATCTTTTCAGTAGCGCCTTTTTGAGGTCCATATATTACAGTAGCGCCTTGGTTACCCAATAATGGGTTTGTAACGTCACAAGCTACTTTAATTTCAACGTTTTGTAGCAAAGGATTGAGATGAGAGGTGTCAATCTTATCAATTGTGTGTAACGCTGCTCCACCAGGTTTAATTTCATTATGCTCAACATCTTTAAAAGAAACTCCTAATGCTTGCAACATACCCACGCCACCGTCATTGGTCGCGCTTCCTCCTATCCCTAAAATGATTTTCTTTACACCATGTTTAAGTACTTCATTAATGAGTTGTCCAGTTCCATAGGAGGAAGTTTGAAGTGGATTTCTCTCCTCATGGGTTAATAAATGAAGGCCAGATGCCTCAGCCATTTCTATAATAGCTGTTTCATATTGATCACTTCTTGCATAACTTGCATCAATATTTCTAAAGAGAGGGTCTTTAACTTGAACGGTATAGGAAGTCGCCTTTAAAGCTTCTTTCAAAGCTTCAGTTGTTCCTTCGCCACCATCCGCCATAGGTATAAGGTCGTAAGTAACTTGATCATTAAACACTTCTTGAAAGCCATTTTGAATTGCAGTAGCTGCCTCTTTCGCTGTCATACTCTCTTTAAACGAATCTGGGGCAATAACTATTTTAAATTGTGACACGCAATCACTTCCTATTATTATGTTTTATTGCTATTTTTTTTAAAATAAACTTCAACTAAAGTCACACTTATCATTATCTTTTGGAAAGGGATAGTCATTTATATGTTTTTAAGTCTATAATAAAATTAAATAAATTAAGCTTACGATAAAACATCATGAACATGCAGAGAGGACATCTTATGAAACAACTTAAACAACACGAACAATTATGTTGGTATATAGGTATTATATTATTTTATTTCATTATGGCTATTCTAACACCATTATCTTTTGTTGACTGGCATTGGTATTTAAATTCACACATAAGTTCACTTGGGCAAGATTTAATGAAAACGAATGGAAGATATCTCGGGAATTTTTTAGAGATTCTCGCGATGCATAGCGCTATTTTCAAATATTTAAGTTATACTGCTTTATCGTGTTTAATGATTTACTTTTGTTCAATGATAGTGAATGTAAATAAAAAGTTTATATATATTTTGATATGTTTTACATTTTTAATAATGATTCCAAGTGGAGTTTATAGTGAAACTTATGGATGGATAGCAGGATTCTACAATTATATTCCTTCATCAATAATCTCATTATTCATCTTATATACTATCATTTATATTCTTTATGGAGATGAAGAGGCTAGTATTAATCATCTTTGGCTGTTTCTCACAGCTTGTTTGTTTGGGCAGTTATTTATTGAAAATATCACTATATACAATAGTCTTATCATTTTAATTGGTGCTAGTATATATGGCATCCAACATAAAAAGCTAAACTACTATTTAATTGTGGGCTTTATGCTAAGTTGCATTGGCGCAATCATTATGTTTTTAAATCCTATTTACTTTAAAATCATCGATGGTAAAACAATCTACCATTCTATTTCAGATAAAGTAGGCATTTTACATAAAATAGGAACGACTTTATTAATGGACTTTCCTAAGTATATATTTCTTAATCAATATTTAATACTCGTAGTTATTTCGGTTATCATTACAATACTTTTGGTTCGTAATACAATTTTTGTAAACCAACATGTTGTTATTAAATTTGCAATTATGTATGGTTTGTACAGTTTACCGTTTTATAAATTACTCATCTATGATCAATTCCATTTTGAAATATATACAAAATCATTTTCAATAGCTTTATTAAACTTCTTGATTTGTGCAGTTTTCTTTGCGGTCTTGATATATAGTACAGTCATATTAATATCAGAAAAATATTTAAGAGCCATCGCTTTAGGATGTTTAATTTCAATCGTGTTATCGACGCTACCATTATTGGTTGTGGCTCCAATAGGAAATAGAAACTTTTATTTCATATACGTGCTGTGGTTAATATTTTTACTTAGTTTTGTAAAGCAATTTGATGGAAATATCAATAAAGTAACGACTATCGTTAAGGCAATTGCATGTGCTCATAGTTTGATATTAGTTATAGGATTTAGCTTGATTTATCAAAGTAGTGTCAATAGAATTGAAAATGTTGAAGAACAATTAAAAAATGGTAAGCGTCATCAAAGTATTATATTAGAGAGATTACCTTTCGAAAAATATACGCATTTAACAACACCGTCAACGAAGACGGATTTCAATGACTTTAAAGCATATTATGATTTGCCAAAAGATCTAAAGTTTAAAGTAGTACCATTTGGTTATGATGGAGAATAATTAAAGGAGATAGAGAATGAGATTAACCCAGACACATTTTGAAATTATCAAATTTGTAATAGTGGGTGGAATCAATACTTTAAATTACTATATTGTATATTTATTACTTCTAAAGTTATTAGGTGTTAATTACTTGGTCAGTCATATCACGGGATTTATTGTGAGTTTCATCATTTCTTATTACTTAAATTGTTATTTTGTTTATAGGGTAAAACCAACGCTAAAAAAGTTTTTAAGTTTTCCACTTACACAGGTGGTTAATATGGGAATGCAAACATTACTTTTATACATATTTGTGCAGTGGTTTCATTTCCCTTCAGAGATAGCCCCATTTGTAGGATTAATTATTACGATACCGGTAACATTTATTTTGTCTAAGTGGATCTTACGAGATTAATTGAGTTTAGATAAAGCAACCGACTAAGTACGTTGTACTGAGTGGGTTGCTTTTTTTAAAAAGAGATTTGAGATTGTGATTAAATTTGAATAAATATAAATTATAAATTAGGCAAATCTAAAAATTTCATTAGTTTATTTTCATAAAAAATATAGAAATAAAAAAACGTTGTAATACCTCAGTTATTGTTTCATACTAAAGTTATTAAAGCATATTAAGGTGGTAAATAAGCATGTCTCAAAGTGAAAATTTGAAGATTGCTCAACGTGGTGCCTATCTTAGTTTAGTCGTGTATATTATTCTTTCAATAGCCAAATATGTTACTGGATATATATACCAATCTGCAGCGGTTCGAGCAGATGCGTTAAATAATATGACAGATATTATCGTCTCAATTGCAGTTATTGTCGGACTAAAAATTTCTATTAAACCTGCAGATAAAAATCATCCATACGGTCATTTAAAATCTGAGAATATTTCGACATTACTTGTATCTTTTATTATTATGTTCGTCGGGATACAGGTTGTAACGGAAAATGCACCAAGACTTATTACACAAGATAGACATGTACCTAATGTAATTACAATTATTGTCAGTGTAGTCAGTGGTGTGATTATGTTAGGTGTATTATATGTTAATCACAGACTCGCTAAAAAAACTAATAGCAGTTCGTTACGATCTGCAGCAAAAGATAACTTATCCGATAGTTTAGTCAGTATCGGTACAGCTATAGGTCTTATATTCACGCAAATAGGATTTCCAATTGTAGATATTATTTTAGCGACACTTCTAGGTTTATTAATTATTTATACCGGGTTTGGGATTTTTAAAGAGTCAATCTTTACTTTAAGTGACGGATTTAATGAAAGAGATCTAGAAGACTATCGTAATGATATATTAGAAGTAAAAGATGTTATCGACGTTAATAATATTAAAGGGCGTTATCATGGAAATAGTATTTTTCTTGATGTAACTATCGTCGTGAAACCGAATCTGTCATTGTATGAAGCTCATCAAATTTGTGATAGAGTAGAGCATCATTTACATGAAAAAGGTATTTCTTCAGTATATGTTCATCCTGAACCTTATAATCAAGAAGATAATAATAAAACGATTAAAGAGTAAAAACATAATTAGAGTGAGAAAATGATTTAAAATAAACCCCTAAATGAATTGATTTTAAAAAGTTCATTTAGGGGTTTTGGCTATATTAATACGTAGAGAGATGTTGAATTATTAAGATAATAGTTGAAATATAGCTTTAGTTAATAGTAGATCGTATCTTAAACAATCATTATATTTTTATAGGTTTAACCTAATTATAAATTACCAATACCCGTTAGCTTCGCGGAAAGAAATAGCATCATCTATAGAACCATAACGTTCTTTGGCATAATTAATCATACCTTTAGTTTGAGTAGCGACTGAACCATATCCCCATGATTGATTAGTTTGACCTAATCCATGATATTGTCCATTAGATGCATTTGGGTCTCCGCCTGATTCAGGAAGTACGATTTTTTCCCAAAGTGCTTTTGTACCTCCAGCTTTTATGAATTCTTGATATACTTCGCTTGTTGACTCACTACTTGCATTTGAGCTATGGCTAGATGATGTTTGAGTAGCTGTAGAATTATAATTTTGATTAGTATTTTCAGCAGCATGTGCATTACCGGCTTCTAAACCTGTAGCGCCTATTGAAACTGTAGCTAGAATTGCTAGTATTGATTTTTTCATAATTAATAACTTCTTTAACTAGAATCTGTCTGAAAATGCAGTTCATGATGCAAATATCACAGATCTATTTTGATTTGTGTCTTTCTAAAGTTGTAAATACACTATATCATCGCAATTGTTTTCATAGGTTACATCAAAGTAAAAATACAAAGTCAGATATTTTATTCATAAAACAAACATTTCAATATATCAATGTCTTGTGACAATATATTACGAAAATAGCCATACAATTACTTGGGAAAATAAGTTTTAACGGTCTATAATAATAGTAGTGAGAGAGAAAAATGAGGTCAGTTATTCATGTAATCATTAAGTCATGTTAGCAATCTCATTGTTATATTTACGCTCATGTTTTGAGATTGTGTAGTGGTTGATTACGTAATTTTAAATTAGGAAGGTGTTTTTTTATGCCAAAATTAATATTATGTCGTCACGGACAAAGTGAATGGAATGCTAAAAACTTATTTACCGGTTGGGCAGATGTGAAGTTGTCTGAACAAGGAATTGAAGAAGCTAAAACTGCAGGTGAAAAAGTAGCAGATAATAAATTAGAAATTGATGTTGCCTATACATCGTTATTAACTAGAGCTTTAGAAACAACACAATATATTTTAGCAGGTTCTAATCAACAGTGGATTCCAGTGCATAAAAGTTGGCGATTAAATGAACGTCACTATGGTGGATTACAAGGTTTAAATAAAGATGATGCACGTGAAAAATGGGGAGAAGAACAAGTTCATCAATGGAGACGTTCTTATGATGTGCAACCACCAGCAGAAAGTGAAGAACAACGTGAAGAATATTTAAACAATCGTAGATATAGACATTTAGATAAAAGAATGATGCCATATTCTGAAAGTTTAAAGGATACATTAGATCGCGTTGTGCCTATTTGGACTGATCGAATTTCACAACATCTATTAGATGGTGAAACTGTACTTGTGTCTGCACATGGTAACTCCATTAGAGCATTAATTAAATACCTTGAAAATTTATCTAGTGAAGAGATTGTTGGTTATGAAATAAAAACAGGTGCGCCACTTGTTTATGAATTAACTGATGATTTGGAAGTGAAAGATAAATACTATTTATAATAGACCAGAATAGAGTAAGCCATTAAATGATAAGTTTAAATCATTTAATGGCTTTTATTATGTGAAGTTATAAGTTGAAAGAATAATAAGGAAATTGTCTGGGAAATATGTCTTACTCATTTCGGGTAAATGATTAACATATCAAATTTAGATGTTTAAATATAAGTGTTAGAATTTAAAAGATTTTATTTCGCTCTTTTATGTTGTTTTATTATTTTCAGAGCACGTTTTCTTGTTTTTATATTAGGACTATTCAAATTGCGTCTAGCAGTTTGTAAATCTAATTTCATTTTATCTTCCTCCTTGTGTATCTATATTATGGAAGAAAATAATGCTTTTGTAAATAGTAATTATTACGATTTAACAGAATTACATAAGTCGTAGTATTTTTTAGAAACAAAAGTGAGCCAACTAAATGATTAACTTATTCAAAATATGTATAATAGGCAAATATCTGTTTGATGTTATAAAAGGGGGGAAGGTCATGTCTTTAAAAACAAAGTTAGTCATGATTATCACTATGTTACTTGGTGGATTTTTTGGTTTGTTAAATGAGACATTATTAACAACAGCTTTACCAAGTATAATGAAAGATTTTCACATTCAGTATTCTCAAGTTCAATGGTTAACAACAGCGTTTTTACTTACCAATGGAGTGGTTATTCCATTATCAGCATTAGTTATACAACGATTTACTACAAGACAAGTTTTCCTAACAGGAATTTTAATCTTCTTTGTAGGTACAATTGTTGGAGGTTTTAGTCCCAATTTTACTACGTTATTATTTGCAAGAATCGTTCAAGCTTTAGGTTCAGGTATTATGATGCCTTTAATGATGACGTCGATTCTAGATATCTTTGAACCTCATGAACGCGGTAAATATATGGGATTCTTCGGACTTGTGATTGGTTTAGCACCTGCGATTGGTCCGACATTATCTGGTTATTTAGTTGAATATTTTAATTGGAGATCTTTATTCCATGTTGTTGCTCCTATAGCAGCAATCACATTTATTATCGCCTTATTCACTGTTAAGAATGTAGGACAAAATATTAAAGTTCCTATTGATGTAATCTCAATTATATTATCTATATTAGGATTCGGTGGTTTACTTTATGGTACGAGCTCCATTTCACATGATGGTTGGGACGATCCAATAGTCTTGTCTACGATTATCGGCGGTATTATTTTAGTGGTGTTATTCATTTGGAGACAATCACGCTTGGATACGCCTTTACTCAATTTTGGTGTCTTTAAAAATAAACAATTTGCAATTGGTTTACTTATTATGGCAGTAACAATGATTTCTATGATCGGTTCAGAAACAGTATTACCAATGTTTGTTCAAAATTTATTAAATAAGCCCGCATTAGACTCAGGACTCATTTTATTACCTGGCGCAATCGTGATGGCTATCATGTCAATGACTTCAGGAGCAATGTATGAAAAGTTTGGTGCTAAGCCTTTAGCTATCATCGGAATGTTAATTGTAATCATAACAACTTCGTATTTTGTGGTGATGGATGAACATACCTCAACAGTAATGTTAGCTACAGTTTACGCGATTCGTATGATTGGTATAGCATTAGGATTAATGCCAGTAATGACACATACCATGAACCAATTAACTCCTGAAATGAATGCGCATGGCTCGTCTATGACTAACACCGTACAACAAGTGGCAGGTTCAATTGGAACAGCTGGATTAATTACTATTTTAAGTCAAGCGAGTCAACATTTTTCACCTAAAATGAGTGATTATAAAGGTATGAATAAACAAGAAATGGTCAGTCAAATTAAAATAGATACGATGTTGCATGGCTATCATGCAGGATTTTTATTTGCAGTGATAATTACGGTGATCAGTTTCTTATGCACATTTATGCTTAAAAAACGTACTAAAAAAGAAAAAGAACAAACATCATGAACGGTATAAAAAATATATTAGAACTTTCTGAACACTTGATATAAGGGAACTTCTTATTGACTATTACACTCTAAAGGGATAAAATATTTTTATTCCGATTAGAATAATAAGATTAAGGAGTTTAACTAAATGAAGAGACTTTTATTTTGCATTATCGCTTTAGTATTTGTATTGGCAGCATGTGGTAATAACGATTCATCAAGTGATAAAGATAGCAAATCAAGTAGTAAAGATGATAATACATTACGAGTAGGTACTGAAGGTACTTACGCACCATTCACTTTCCACAATAAACAAGATAAATTAACTGGTTACGATATTGATGTTATTAAAGCTGTAGCGAAAGCAGAAAACCTCAAATTAAAATTCAATGAAACATCATGGGATTCTATGTTTGCAGGTTTAGATGCAGGGCGCTTTGATGTCATTGCAAACCAAGTTGGTATCAATAAAGATAGAGAGAAGAAATATAAATTCTCTAATCCTTACACTTATTCAAGCGCAGTATTAGTTGTACGTGATAATGAGAAAAATATTAAATCATTTAATGATGTTAAAGGTAAAAAATTAGCACAAACATTCACTTCTAACTACGGTAAATTAGCAAAAGATAAAGGTGCCGAAATCACTAAAGTTGATGGTTTCAACCAATCAATGGATTTATTACTTTCTAAACGTGTGGATGCTACGTTTAATGATAGTTTATCTTATTTAGATTATAAGAAACAAAAACCTAATGCTAAGATCAAAGCTATTAAAGGTAACGCTGAACAAAATAAATCAGCTTTCGCATTTTCTAAGAAAGTAGATGATAAAACAATTAAAAAATTCAATGATGGTCTTAAGAAAATCAGAGATAATGGTGAATTAGCTAAAATAGGTAAGAAATGGTTTGGTCAAGATGTTTCTAAGTCTAAATAATGAACAGCAACACGCTTTAGATGCGGCTAAGCAAGCATTTGGTCCAATGTTAGAGGGATTGGTGAAATATTCAATCCCTATTACTATAGTTACATTTATTCTAGGCCTTGTTATTGCTTTGTTTACTGCATTAATGCGTATTTCAACAAGTAAAATTTTAAGAGGCATTGCACGCGTATATGTATCAATTATTCGTGGAACACCGATGATTGTTCAATTATTTATTATATTTTATGGTATTCCAGAATTAGGAAGACTCATTACGAATGATGCGGATAATCAATGGACTTTAGCACCGGTTGTAGCTGCTATAATAGGTTTATCATTCAACGTGGGAGCGTATGCATCTGAAATTATTCGTGGTGGTATTATTTCAATTCCTAAAGGGCAAACTGAAGCGGCGTATTCAATCGGAATGAATTATCGCCAAACAGTTCAACGAATTATATTACCTCAAGCAATACGTGTTTCTATACCAGCATTAGGTAATACATTTTTAGGATTAATTAAAGATACTTCACTATTAGGTTTCATTCTTGTGGCTGAAATGTTCAGAAAAGCACAAGAAGTTGCGTCTACTTCATACGAATATTTAACTATTTATATTTTAGTAGCAATTATGTACTGGGTTGTATGCTTTATCATCTCAATTATTCAAGGATGGTATGAATCACGCATTGAAAGAGGGTATCGCTCATGATTGAATTAAAAAATATCCATAAGTCTTTTAATGAGACCGAAGTGATTAAAGGCATTGATTTAACTGTAGATAAAGGTGAAGTTGTAACTTTAATAGGGCGTTCAGGTTCTGGTAAGACAACGTTACTTCGTATGATGAATGCTTTAGAGATTCCAACAGATGGTACAGTCTATGTTAATGGTAAAACTTATACTGAAAAGGATAAAAAATCTCAAATCGAAGTGCGCAAACAGTCTGGAATGGTCTTCCAAAATTATAATTTATTCCCACATAAATCTGCTTTAGAAAATGTGATGGAAGGACTTGTTACGGTTAAGAAAATGAAAAAGTCTGAAGCCGAACGTAAATCAATGGAATTATTAGAAAAAGTTGGACTTGATCACGTGAAAGACCAACGTCCTCATGCTTTATCAGGTGGACAACAACAACGTGTTGCCATTGCTCGAGCATTAGCAATGAATCCTAAGGTCATGCTATTTGATGAACCTACATCAGCACTTGATCCAGAATTAGTTAATGATGTTTTGAAGGTGATTAAAGAACTCGCTGATGAAGGTATGACGATGGTCATTGTGACGCATGAAATGCGATTTGCTAGGGAAGTCTCAAATCATACAGTTTTTATTCATGAAGGTAAAATTGCTGAGCAAGGCTCGCCAGACGAAATGTTTAATCAACCTCAAACTGAGGAATTAAAACGCTTTTTAAATGTAATTAAATAAGTTTGATATATGCTATGCTGACGGTTATTTGACGTTTGCATAGCTTTTTTATGTTAAAATAATTATAAATTAATTTTCACAAAGAAGATTTGAGGAGTGAAATAATGGAACACTCGATGAAGTTAAATGTGGAGCCATTCGAAGCCATTCGTAATCATAGGAAAACGGTAGAAATTAGACTGAATGATGAGAAAAGACAAAAAGTTAAAATTGGTGACACGATTGTCTTTACAAATATAGACGACTCGGAGAAAAAAATGAGAGTCAAAGTAACTGAAAAGCGAGTTTTTGATACATTTCAAAAGTTATTTAACTACTATGATAATGCTGAAATAGGTTATGAGACAGACGCGACCTTGGCGCAAAAAGTAGCAAGTATTTATTCCATCTATAACCAAACTGATGAATTAAATTATGGTGTAGTTGCTTTAAAAATAGAGCTTGTATAATATAAAAGGATCACATCTAAAGGGGAGTTTAGATGTGATCCTTTTTAATTTATGATTTGCGATTTTCTAAGATTTCTTTTAGTTTGTAGAATATAGGTTTTATTGGTTTAACAAAATCACCAATATATTCATAAACGTCAGCATTGAAACCTTCTTTGAATTTTTGTACACCTGCGTCTTCAGCATCTTCACTAAAGTCTCCAGTGATACCATAGAAATTATAACGATTAATATCATGCTCTTTAGCAAATTTAATCATTTCCCACTGTAAACGGTAAGCACCCATATAAGCATTATATTTAGGGTTTGAACCACTAGAGAGATAATATACTTCATGGTCATTATAAATATATAACGCAGCGGCTAGATTAAGTACTTGTCCTTCTTTAGCAATCTTATCTTTAGTTTGATTAATTTTACGTTCATTACTATCATATTGCTGTTTTACTTGCGTGTGTTTAGTTTTATTTTTCTTAGAATTTGGATTTTCTTCTAATGTTTTTTCAACTTCTTTTAGTTGTTTTTCTAAGTTATCATGTTTTTCTTGTAATGTATTTAGGTAGTCTTGTAAGTCTATATAAGCAAGTTTCAGCATTGCATGATCTTCATACGTTTTTTGCATATCTTCGAAGTAAGGTTTTTCACGGAATTTGAAACCATGTTTTTCCTCAGCCATTTGGAACAATTCAAAGAATGTGTCTGTTTCTTCTATAGGAAGTGTTTTAACTTGAACACCCATCTCATAAGTTTTCTTAATATTACGACGTGTTTGGTAATCCATTTCTTTTAATAGTTGATCTTCAGTCTTGTCTTTAAGATCTAATACTGATAGCCAACGAATTTGGCTCATTGTATCATAGCCGACTGTATAACCTTGATGTTTATAACCTAAATCTTCCATTGTTTTGATGAATGGTCGATTGTCGAATGATTCGATAATCTCACCATCAGCGTTTCTCAAGTTTTCTAGTAGGTAAGGATCAACAAGAACGTATAAGCAGTTACGTTTTTTTAAGTAATCTGTAAGAGATTTAAAGAAGAAACGAACTAATGATTGATTATTATAATCCATTACTGGACCTCTATGTGTGTAGAAATATTTAAAGAATTTAAGCGAGCGTGCCTCTGTTAAAAGGCAACCAGCAATGACTTTGTCATCTTCATCTTTAACTCCTACAAGATGAACATCGCCTTTCATTTTATTACGGTTATCAAAATGTATACTTGATTGTGTATAATGTGAAAAATTTTCTGAAGTAAATTGATCGAATTCTTCAGAAGATAAGTTAACAAATTTCATCATTAATCTTCCCCTCTAAATCTATTTAGTTATCTAAATTGTCATGATTTATCTATTTTACCAAACCCAAGTCATCATTACACATAATAACACAAAACATTGCATCATACTTTTGTATGAGATAAATTTACCCCAACTTAAATTTAATTAATAGAAAAATCACAAAAAATAAAAACAACTAGCTTCGTTGTAACACTCATTATGTGATAATATTTATAATGAAAGAATGGAATCTAACATGGGACAATAAATGAAGAATGTATAGATTTTCAAGGTAATTTATTTTTTCTATAGATAAAATAGGTTGAAAAGGTAGGAGTGAGTAGTTTGAAGAAATTAGCAGTTGCTTTATCAGTAGTAGCACTTATATTGGCGGGATGTAGTAGTGGTAAATATACTGATAAAATTGATAAAGCTGTAAAAATGCAAGACAAAAAACAAGAAAAAATAGCTAAGCACGATACAGGAGATGAAGTAAAACACTTTGATAAGAAAGATGCGAATATTTATGTATTTAAAAAAGGTAAATACGTTATTCTTGCATATAAACCTTTGAGTGATGATGCTGAAGTGCATTATTACACATATGAGTTTAAAGGCAAAAAAGCGCATTACAAAGAAAACTTTAACTCCAAAGGTTATTATGAAGAACATGAACCTGATTACAAGGAAGAAAACATGAATTAATCGTTGTATAGCTACAAAGGGAGTACTAATGAAAAAATTAATTGGAATTATAGCCATTTTAACCATCATTTTTATATATGGGTGTTCAAAACAACCAAGTTCTATTAAAGCTAAACAAGATGGCAAGCCATTAATAGTTATGTATGGAGATTTTAAATGTCCATATTGTAAAAAAGTAGAAGATAAAGTGATGCCAAAGTTGAGAAATAAATATATTGATAAAAATAAAGTTAAGTTTCAATATGTGAACCTTGCCTTTATAGGAAAGGACTCAATTATTGGTTCAAGAGCACAACAAGCAGTAAATCATTATGCACCAAAGTATTCACTCCAATTTCAAAAGTTAATGTTTGAACATCAAAAAGACGAAGATAAGAAATGGATTACACATACATTAATAGATAAACAAATTGATAAATTAAACATTAGTAATAAAACTAAAGATAAGATTAAAACAAATTATAAAACTAAAAATTCAACATCATGGAAAGCTGCTGAAAAAGATAAAAAACTAGGTAAGGAACATCATATAAAACAAACTCCTACAGTATTCATTGAAGGTAAAAAAGTTAAAGATCCATATGATTTTAGTAGTTATCAAAAACTTTTAGAATAGTAATTTTCTTTAATGAAGAGTAGGGCATAAATAATTTTAAAGAATATAATATGTCAATCTTCTTTGCAAATGTCGACAAGGCTTAAGCTTTTGTCGGCATTTTTTATTTTTAAAAGTTACTTGCAGATGATGCACAATAAAACTACCAATAGTTCTATTTTCCAAATGATTGTGAGAAATATTTTTAAAAGCCCTTGTCAATTCAGAAATAAAAGTATATACTTTTAAATCGTAATAATTACTATTTAGGAGGTTGTTTATGAAAAGACTATTGAGTTTATTAGTCATTCTCCCTTTATTTGCCCTCATTTTAACGGCGTGTGGAAATGATAATAATAAAAAAGAAGATGGTAAGATTACTATCAATACTACAGTTTATCCACTTAAATCTTTTGCAGAACAAATTGGTGGTAAACATGTAAACGTTAAATCAATTTATCCAGCAGGTACTGATTTACATACCTATGAGCCAACACAAAAGGATATCTTAAATGCGAGTAAGGCAGATTTATTTATCTATACAGGTGATGATTTAGATCCAGTTGCTAAAAAAGTAGCAGGAACAATCAAAGATAAAGATAAGAAATTATCTTTACAAGATAAATTAAGTAAAAGTAGTTTACTTCCTGATCATCACCATCATGGAGAAGAGCATGAGGAACACGAACATCATCATGGTGAATATGACCCGCACATTTGGCTAGACCCAAAAATGGATCAAACATTCGCTAAAGAAATCAAAGATGCTTTAATTAAGAAAGATCCAAAACATAAGAAAGAATATGAAAAGAATTACAAAAAACTTAACAAAGAACTTGCTAATTTAGATAAAGAAATGAAGAAAGTAACTAAAGACAAGAAAGATAATGTTGTATTTATCTCACATGAGTCAATCGGTTATCTAGCTCATAGATACGGATTTAAGCAAGAAGGTGTTCAAAATATGAATGCAGAGGATCCATCGCAAAAAGAATTAACTCAAATTGTTAAAGAGATAAGAGCTAGTAAAGCGAAATATATTCTTTATGAGGATAATGTAGCAAATAAAGTTACAGATACAATTCGTAAAGAAACAGATGCTAAACCGCTTAAGTTTTACAACATGGAATCTTTAAATAAAGATCAACAAGAAGAAAAAGACTTGTCTTATCAAAAATTAATGAGAGAAAATATTAAAAACTTAGAAAAGTCATTATCAAGTAATGTGAAAGAACAATAATTAATTCTTAACCACCGAAGCATGGTTTTTTATTACGTTGGTTAAATTGAGAGCCTCCATTCATATGAGTGGGGGCATTTTATTATTTGTTATTTGACGAATTTTGTTACTATATAATCATTAAAATAAAAGATAAAGTGTGAGGGTTCGTTATGCCAATTAAAAAAGAAAAAAATAGAATTATTTTTTCTAGAACATTTCAAGCATCTATTGAAAAAGTATTTGATGCTTATACTAAGAAAGAATTATTTGAACAGTGGTTTCATCCTAAAGGCGCTTCAATAGAGGTTTATCATTTTAACGCTGTTGAGGGTGGAGAGGCGTTTTTCGCGATTCAAGCGCCTAACATGACAAGTTATACTGTTACTGAATATCAAAAAGTAGACAAACCTAATCATATTGAATATCTAGATTACTTTGCTAATTCTAAAGGTGAGAAAGATACTTCAATGCCTGGTATGCAAATTTTCATGAATTTTGAAGAGCAAAATGGCCAAACAACAGTTACCTCAACATCAGTATTTCCAACTCAAGAAGCAGCTCAACAAGCATTAGATATGGGCGTTGAGCAAGGGATGGACTCAACTTTAGATCAATTAGATAAGTTACTTAAATCTTAGTTGTCAAAAATCTGTCAGAGTCAGTCGCTTTTTTTTCAATTATAATTGGTATAGAAATCAATTATTTGTTAAAGAGGTATTATTATGAAAAAAAGATATTTAAAAGTATTGGGATTGTACACATTTACTACAGGCATCTCGTCTATCGTAATTAACTCAAATTGTGTATCTAATAAAATGCTGAGATTTATTTTAAGAACTGCATTGGGTTATGGCATTTTCGCGTATAGTTTACATTTTTTAGCACAACGTAAACATTAACTATAACTAAAGGTGAATAGCTTTATATCGCCCTAGGTACAGGGCGATATTTTTATTAGAAATTTTATTATAGAGATACACAATACATAGATGAATTAATATAATGTATTATTATAAATGTTGAGTTTAATTAAGGAGAGGATCGCATGATACATAATAATAAAAATGTTCAAGATACACATGCAACAAAGACAATTGTTCAAAATATTGCCGGGCAAGTACAAATGAAAGAGGTTATGGCTGATAAAACTCCGAGTCGATATGCTTTAAAATCAATGATGGCCGGTTTTTTACTTTCAATTGTTACAGTGTTTATGTTAGCAATCAAAACCCAATTTGCTTCAACACATATTGACGGCTTAATCAATTTGATGGGTGCAATTTCATTTAGTTTAGGGCTAGTGCTTGTTGTATTAACTCATTCTGAATTACTTACAAGTAATTTCATGTATTTAACCGTCGGCTGGTATTATAAAGTTATAAGTATGAAGAAAGTGACGTGGATATTCATCTTTTGTTTCATAGGAAATATTGTCGGTGGATTTATACTATTCTTCTTACTTAAATTTTCTCATGTAATGACACCAGAGATGACCAATAGTTTAACGACACTGGTACATAAGAAAACAGTTGAATCTACATGGTTGAGTATATTAATTAAAGGTATATTTTGTAATTTCTTTATCAATATTGGCATCTTCATTTCTCTACAATTTAAAGAGGGCTTAGCAAAAGCGTTTTTCATCGCTTGTGGTGTGATTGTCTTTGTATTTATGGGTTATGAACACGTAGTATTTAACGCAGGTCTTTATGCAGGAATGATATTCTTTAATATCGAGGCATTGTCTTGGTTAGACGTGTTAAAGAATATTGTTTTTGCATTTATTGGTAACTATATCGGTGGCGGTATATGTGTTGGTTTAGTTTACGCGTATCTTAATGGGAAACGTGATAGTTTAACTGAATAATTGGTTAAGCAGGTTCATATAGATGGATCTGCTTATTTTTTTAAAAAGATGGTTAAAATTGAAAACAACTTTAAATATAGTCTGAGCTTCTTAAGCTTAATCAATGGACGTTCGTTTGATTAAAAGTTAGCCTATTATTCAAGTAGAATGTTAGATTTTGGGAGTGAAATTATGTCAGAGACAAATATAAGAATTGCCAACATGGGAGATGCAGAGGAGCTACATCAATTAATGTATGATGCTTTCACACCATTAAGAGAGCTAGGAATTGATTGGCCTTCAGTCAATGCAGATTTAGAAATGGTTAAAAATAATTTAGAAAACAATACGACCTTTGTTATGGTAAAGGGCAATGAAATTATTTCTACAATTACTGTACGTTATCCTTGGGGCAGTGTGAGAAGTATTTCTGGATATCCTTTTATATGGTGGTTTGCGACTAAACCATCTTATGATGGTCAGGGCTATGGTAGTCAATTGCTACGTTATGTTGAAGAGGATTTTTTAAGAGATACATTAAAAGCGGCAGCTGTAACTTTAGGTACCTCTGCAAGACTCCATCCTTGGTTACTTAAAATTTATGAAAAAAGAGGCTATGAAGTATATGCTGAACATGAAAATGATGATGGTGATTTAGGAGTCATAATGCGTAAAATTTTAATCCCTGAACGTTTTGAAGAACAAATATTAGGGCAACCACCATTTTAAGACAACTATGAGTATCATTGTCTAAGTATTAAAAGTCTTTATTAGTAAAATAAAAAACTCCTTATAAAGTAGACATTTCAAATTGAATACTTTATAGGGAGTTTTTATATAATTATTCTTTTTTACTTACTTTGTAATCAATAAGGTAAATTGATTCAGGAGTGACATTGAAATTTTTAACTTTACTACTTACGCCATCAATTTGATCATTGTACGTAATATAACTATTTGGAATGTCTCCTTTAGACTTTTCTAAAATTTCATTGGTAACTGATGCACGTTGTTTTTCACCAAAAGAGGTGTTTAATTTTTTAATAAGTTGAGTGACTTCTTTATTATTATAATGTCCTTTATTGAGTGCACCGTTAGGCAAATATGCAGTATTGAAGAAATAGCCAGTATCTCCTCGAGGTATAGTTAAATAACTATACATAGACACATCCCAAGCTTTTGGATCTTTAAGGTAACCATCTATATCATCTACATTACGTAACTGAATATCAATATTAGCTTTTTTAGCTTCTGATTGGATCACTTGGCCAATTTTAGGTAATTCTGGACGACCATCGTATGTGACCATGTTAATTTTAAGTGGATGTGACTTACTAAATCCTTCTTGTGCTAATAATTTTTTAGCCTTTTCAATATCTTGGGGTTGAACTTTATCGTTTTCCACATTTTTTAATCGATCATTAAATGGAGTTGAGGCAGGCTTAGCATAATTTTTAGAAATGTTTTTAGCGATTTCTTTACGATTAATAACCATGTCTAATGCTTCTCGAACATTTTTATTAATCTTTTTACTTTGATGATTGTATAACAGTAGATGTGTTCGGAAACCTGATGTATTTTGGATATTAGCTTTCTTAGAATTTTTTACATCACTTATACGATCGATAGGAACATCTGTGGTTAAATCCGATTTACCAGATAATAAGTTATCAACGCGTGTATTACCATCTTCATGATAAGTGACATTTACTTTATTGAGTTTTGGTTTTCCTTGCCAATAATCTTTGAACTTTGTGAGTTCAAGCTTCTGTGCGCGTTTATAGTTATCTATTTGGTATGGACCTGTTCCGACTGGTTTGTCGGTAACTTTACTTTTGGCTTTAGTATCATAAATTGCCGCAAACGGACTGGCTAGTTCTGATTTTAATTCTGGATAAGGTTCTTCTGTAGTAATCGTCACTTTTTGACCTTTAGCAGAAATTGATTTAATAGGTAATGACCCCTTTAATAAATCACTTTTTTTCATTCCCTCTTCTAAACTTGATTTCACAGCATTCCCAGTCAATTTATGACCATTTTGGAATTTAATATTATCTTTTAATGTCAATTCGAGGGTGTTATCAGATTTTTGATGTGTGCTTTTAACTAGTAATGGTTTAACTTTACCGTCTTTTGACATTTTGAAAAGTGATTCCAAAGCACCTACTTTAACAGGAATATCGGTTTCATAGGGGGCGATTGATTTTGTTTTCAAGGGAATTTCAACATTTAATGTATTTTTATCAGAGTTTGATTTCCCTCCACAACTTGCTAAAATAAAAGATACTAATATGGTAAGGATTAAAATTTTCTTCATTAAACAAGTCCTTTCTTAACATGAACATTGAATTTATTGAAGCAACTTATGTCTAACATTAAAAGTAACATTTATTTAGTATTTATGTTTGAAGTGATTGCGTTATGATGTTAAACCTTATTATTTTTAATTTTAGACATATTTGTTAACTACCAATATATTGATTATATAACTTATAAAGAAAAATTTAAAATTTTCGTCAGATTTAATGACATGACATTTATTATGAGGAATTCCCCTCATGTTTGAGATAAGGGTATTCCCTACTTTTCAAAAATAATGTGAATAAAATCACAATTAATCAAAAAATTATTATACAATGCAGATGAAAGGATTGGTAATAGTGATAGGTAATATCTTAGTGGCACACGGTATGAGGAAAGGTCAACAAAATGAGGCACTAGAGGAGTTTATTACTACACTTTTAAAAGATGAAGATTATCATTATGAGCTTGCATTTTTAGAAAGTGATACACAAAATCTTGAATTGACTATGGAAAAAATGATTAAGCAAGGTGTGACACGATTTAGAATTGTACCCTTACTTATATTCAGAGCGATGCATTATATAGGCGACATACCTGAGATTTTAAAAAGCATGAAAGAGAAATATCCTCATATTAATAGTGAAATGAGTGAGCCACTTGGTACGCATCCTTATATGAAGGATTTAGTTGAAAGAAGAATGGCAGATGTAGACTTACCAGCTAATGCGAATGTAGCAACAGTCATCATTGCACATGGTAACGGTAGTGGTCGTTTCACAAAAGCCCATGAAGAATTAAAAGAATTTGTGAAAAGTATTGATTCAAATAAACCAGTATACGCGAGAGCACTATATGGTGTAATGACATTTAAAAATGATTTGGATGAAATATCTAAAAAATACGATGATTTAATCATCGTACCGCTATTTTTATTTGATGGCCGTTTAGTTAATAAAGTTAAGCGTTTAATATCAGAAATGGATATTCATTGTAATCTTCATATTACACCATCTATTAATTTTGACCACATTTTAAAATTAATTATTCGCGCACGTATAGAACAATTAGCTGTATAAATAATCACTAAATACTTAGCTTCCTTAGTTTAGACTCTTTTACCAATCCTTTAGTAATAAATTATAGATTAATTTTTACATTAGAGGAGCATATATATGTCTAAACAAAAATTAGTAATGATTGGTAACGGTATGGCAGGTATACGAACTATAGAAGAACTGATTAGTCGAGATGCGAATCGCTATGATATCACAGTAGTCGGTAAAGAACCTTATCCAAACTATAATCGAATTATGTTATCCAATATTTTACAAAATAAAATGACTGTCGAAGAGACGATTATGAACAGTTATGAATGGTATGAAGAAAATCATATTACACTTATCAATAATGACCCAGTTGAAAAGGTAAATCGACAATCTAAAAAAATTATTACACAAAAAGGTATAGAACTAGAATATGATATTTGTATTTTCGCAACAGGTTCTAAAGCTTTTGTGTTACCCATTGAGGGGTCTAACTTACCGAGTGTTATCGGGTGGAGAACGATACAAGATACAGAACAAATCATCGATATCGCTAGTAAAAAGAAAAAAGCTATTGTCATCGGTGGTGGGCTACTTGGATTAGAGTGCGCACGTGGTTTATTAGACCAAGGTATGGATGTCACAGTACTTCATCTTGCTGAATGGTTAATGGAGATGCAACTGGATAGAAAAGCTGGCGATATGTTGAGGGCGGATCTTGAAAAGCAAGGCATGAAATTTGAATTGCAAGCCAACTCAAAACGCATTATAGGTGATGAGGATGTTGAAGCTGTTGAATTAGCGGACGGACGTGTGATTGAGACAGATTTAGTCGTTATGGCTGTAGGAATTAGACCTTATACAGAGGTGGCTAAAGATGCTGGATTAGATGTTCAAAGAGGTATTGTAGTCAATGATTTTCTACAAACGTCCGATTCAAATATCTATGCAATTGGAGAATGTGCTGAACACAATGGTAAAGTTTATGGTTTAGTTGCACCACTTTATGAACAGGGTAAAGTTCTTGCTGACTATTTAACTGGAAATGAAACAGAAGGTTACAAAGGGTCAACAACTTTCACTTCTTTAAAGGTTTCTGGTTGTGATTTATACAGTGCTGGTCAGATTGTTGAAAATGATGACATACACGGTATCGAGATTTTTAATAGCATTGACAATATTTATAAAAAGGTATATTTAAATCAAGGACAAGTTGTAGGAGCAGTACTTTATGGAGATACAGATGATGGATCTCGATTTTATAATATGATGAAGAAACATGAATCCCTCGAAGATTATACGCTTGTCTCATTATTACACAAAGGTGATGATACATGTTCAGTTTCAATTGCTGATATGGCAGATGATGAAACAATTTGTGGTTGTAATGGTGTCAATAAAGGTACGATAGTGAACGCTATTACTAAAGAAGGTCTTACATCTGTCAATGAAGTAACCCAATCTACTAAAGCAGGTAATTCATGTGGTAAATGTAAAAAACAAATAGGAGAAATACTTCAATATACACTCGGGGATGACTTTGTAGCTGCAAAACCTTCAGGAATATGCAGTTGTACAGAACTTACTAGAGATCAAATTGTGACTCAAATCAGAGCTAAAGGTCTTAAAACATCCAAGGAAGTAAGACATGTGTTGAATTTTAAAGATAAAAATGGATGCCCTAAATGTCGTCCTGCAATTAATTATTATCTAAATATGGTATATCCATTTGAGCATCAAGATGAACAAGACTCTCGATTTGCAAATGAGCGTTATCATGCCAATATACAAAATGATGGTACATTTTCTGTCATACCTCAAATGAGAGGGGGCGTAACAGATCCAGACCAGCTTATTAAACTTGGAGAAGTTGCTAAGAAATACAATGTGCCACTCGTAAAAGTAACAGGATCACAACGTATTGGATTATATGGCTTAAACAAAGAAGAATTACCTAATGTATGGAAGGATTTAGGGATGCGTTCAGCTTCCGCTTATGGTAAAAAAACGCGTTCTGTAAAAAGTTGTGTCGGAAAAGAATTTTGCCGTTTTGGTACACAATACACAACTCGTCTAGGTATTCGTCTCGAAAAAACTTTCGAATATATTGATACACCTCATAAGTTTAAAATGGGCGTCTCCGGTTGCCCTAGAAGTTGTGTAGAATCTGGTGTGAAAGACTTCGGTGTCATCTCAGTTGAAAATGGATACCAAATATATATTGGTGGCAATGGAGGTACTGATGTTACAGTCGGACAATTACTAACAACAGTAGAAACTGAAGATGAAGTCATTCAATTATGCGGTGCTTTAATGCAATATTATAGAGAAACTGGTATTTATGCCGAGAGAACTGCACCGTGGATTCGTCGATTAGGTTTTGAAAATGTGAAAGAAGTTTTATTAGATAAAGAAAGACAAGAAGAATTATTTAATAGAATTATGGAAGCGAAAAAAGCTATAGAAAATGAACCATGGCAAGCCATTGTAGAAAATAAAAATGCACAAAAAATCTTTGAAGTTGAGAAGGTGTAAGAGATGAAAGCAATGGAAAAGGTGAAAGTTACAACATTAGATGCGTTAACACCACTTATAGGTAAAAAAGTCATTGTAGATAATAAAGAAATTGGAATATTTCTTACTGAAAAGGGAGATGTTTACGCTGTAAGTAATATCTGTCCGCATAAAAAAGGTCCATTGTCTGAAGGGACTGTAAGTGGAAATTATGTTTACTGTCCTTTACATGACCAAAAAATAGATTTGTTATCTGGAAAAGTACAAGAGCCAGATTCAGGTTGTGTCCAAACCTATACTGTTGAGGTTATCGATAATGAGGTTTATATATGTCTTTAAAATCAATGGGAAAGGTATATTTAATTGGGGCAGGACCTGGTAACCCTAATTTATTAACTAAAAAAGCAGAACGTATCATTAGAAATGCAGATGTCATTCTCTATGATCGTTTAGTCAATCCTCTTATTCTACAGTATTCAAGTTTTCAAACTGAACTGATTGATGTAGGGAAAAAACCTTACTGCAAACACATTCAACAAGAGGATATCAATCAAAAAATAGTTCAAATGGCTGAAAAATACCAATGTGTTGTACGCTTAAAAGGTGGAGATCCTGCTATATTTGGCAGGGTTACTGAAGAAATTAATACTTTAAAATCATATGGCATTGAACATGAAATTATACCAGGCGTGACATCAGCAAGTGCTGCAGTGGCCTCTCTCAATATAGGATTAACTATGAGAGGAATAGCGCCGAGTGTAACTTTTTCAACTGGACATTTTAAAGAGTCTACTAATAAAGATATTGATATAAGAAATTTAATGAATGGTGGAACTTTGGCCATTTACATGGGAATTAAACGACTAGGTGCAATCATCGAACAAATTAAAAATTATACTAGTGAAGATTATCCAATAGCTATCGTTTTTAATGCTACTTGCTATAATCAAAAAGTGATTACCGGGAATCTAAGTACGATTGAACAACTATTAAATGAAGATAATTCAGAGGGACAACCGGGAATTTGTATATTAGGTCCATTGGTGAATGAAATAGATAAAATGGTATTGGATAGCACCATGGAAGATATCAATCATATTTTGTACGTGATTAATGGAGATAAAGAAACTGCTATGTTAAAAGCTGAAGCATTGTATGAAGAAGGGAAGAATTGTTTACTTAATTTTGATAATAGTTACCATCATACTCAACAAGTATTATACAAAAATATAATGGACCAACACGATATTAGTTATATTCAAGTATAAATAGAATTAATTTTGATACTCCTCGGAAGCGTGGGGCGACAAATTGGATTCACTCGAATTCAATATTGTCGTCCCTTTTTTAGGGATTAAAACTATTCAATTAGGTATTTCCCTAATATTAAAACTTTGTGAAAAAATGTACAATCATTGTGAACACGAATACTACGATATAAATGCGAAATGATAAAAGCATTCAAAGTGGAAGGATGTCATTAATGGGAAAATTTGGATTAAATTTCTTTAAGCCTACTGAAAAGTTTAATGGAAATTGGTCAGTTTTAGAGCAAAAGAGTAGAGAATGGGAGAAAATGTATCGTGAAAGATGGAGCCATGATAAGGTAGTTAGAACGACTCACGGCGTCAATTGTACTGGTTCATGCTCGTGGAAAGTATTTGTTAAAAACGGAGTGATTACTTGGGAAAATCAACAAACTGACTACCCAAGTTGCGGACCTGATATGCCGGAATTTGAACCTCGTGGATGTCCAAGAGGCGCTTCATTTTCATGGTATGAGTACAGTCCTCTAAGAGTAAAATATCCATACATTAGAGGGAAATTATTAGATTTATGGACTCAAGCATTAGAGGAAAATAACGGCAATCGAATCGCAGCATGGGCCTCTATAGTAGAAGATGAAAATAAAGCTAAAGCATATAAAGAAGCTCGAGGAAAAGGTGGTCATGTTAGAGCAAACTGGAGAGACGTAACAGATATTATTGCAGCACAAATTTTATATACGATTAAAAAAGATGGTCCTGACCGAATTGCAGGATTCACTCCTATACCTGCAATGTCTATGATTAGTTATGCCTCAGGAGCAAGATTTATTAATCTATTGGGCGGAGAAATGCTTAGCTTCTATGACTGGTACGCTGACTTACCTCCTGCTTCACCTCAAATATGGGGAGAACAAACAGACGTACCTGAATCGAGTGATTGGTATAACGCTGCTTACATTATCATGTGGGGATCCAATGTACCATTAACACGAACACCAGACGCACATTTTATGACTGAAGTAAGATATAAAGGGACTAAAGTCATTTCAGTTGCACCAGATTATGCAGAAAACGTGAAATTTGCTGACAATTGGTTTGCGGCTCATCCAGGTACAGATGCTGCAGTAGCGCAAGCTATGACGCACGTTATTTTACAGGAATTTTATGAAAATGAACCTAACGATATGTTTATCAATTATGCGAAGCAATATACTGATATGCCGTTCGTGATTATGTTAGATCAAGATGAAAATGGTTATAAAGCAGGTCGATTTTTACGAGCAAGTGATTTAGGTATTGATAGTGAGAATAGTGAATGGAAGCCAGTTATTTTTGATTGTGAAAGTCAACAATTAGTAGTACCAAATGGAACGATGGGCCAGCGTTGGGAAGAAGGTAAGAAATGGAATTTAAAATTAGAGAATGAAGATGGAACAAAAATTAATCCGGCTTTATCTATGGTTGAAGAAGATTATGAATTACAAACTATCCAGTTCCCATACTTTGATAGTAAGGGTGACGGCGTGTTTAAGAGACCTATTCCATCTCGCAAGATTAGATTGTCTAATGATCAAGAAGTATATATATCAACTGTTTATGACCTTATGGCGAGTCAATATGGTATTCAACGTTTTAACCATGAACTTGAAGCTCAATCCTATGATGACGTTAAATCCAAATATACACCAGCATGGCAAGAATCTATTACTGGTATCAATAGAGGATTAGTCATTCAAGTTGCTAAAGAATTCGCTCAAAATGCAATTGATACAGATGGACGGTCTATGATTATTATGGGCGCAGGCATTAATCACTGGTTTAATTCAGATACGATTTACCGTTCGATTTTAAATTTAGTAATGCTTTGTGGATGTCAAGGAGTCAATGGAGGCGGTTGGGCACATTATGTAGGTCAAGAAAAGTGTCGACCTATTGAAGGATGGAATACTGTTGCCTTTGCTAAGGATTGGCAAGGACCGCCACGTTTACAAAATGGTACAAGTTGGTTCTATTTTGCAACAGATCAATGGAAATATGAGGAATCAAATGTTGATCAATTTAAATCACCATTAGCTGAGAATATTAAACATCAACATCCAGCAGATTACAATGTGACAGCTGCCCGATTAGGTTGGCTACCTTCATATCCTCAATTTAATAAAAATAGTCTGTTGTTCGGAGAAGAAGCCAAAGAGGAAGGGAACGACTCTAATGAGGCTATTCTTAAAAAAGCAATTGACTCAATAAAAAATAAAGAGACTCAATTTGCAATTGAAGATCCAGATTTAAGAAAGAACCATCCTAAAACACTATTTGTTTGGAGATCAAACTTAATATCCAGTTCCGCTAAAGGACAAGAATATTTCATGAAACATTTATTAGGCACACGGTCAGGTTTAATGGCTGAACCTAATGAAGATGATAAACCTTCAGAAATTAAATGGAGAGAAGATACTGTTGGTAAATTAGACTTATTAGTGTCATTAGATTTTAGAATGACTGCGACGCCTTTATATTCCGATATCGTTCTACCAGCTGCAACTTGGTATGAAAAACACGATTTATCTTCAACAGATATGCATCCATTTATACATCCTTTTAATCCTGCGATAGATCCTTTATGGGAATCACGCTCAGATTGGGATATTTATAAAACTTTAAGTAAAGCAATTTCAGAAATGGCAAAGGATTATTTACCAGGAACATTCAAAGATGTTGTAACAACACCTCTAGGTCATGATTCTAAACAAGAATTAGGTTCTGAATTTGGAATTGTTAAAGATTGGTCGAAAGGTGAAATTGAAGGTATTCCAGGAAAAACAATGCCCAACTTTGCCATTGTAGAACGTGATTACACTAAAATTTACGATAAATTTGTCACGCTTGGTCCTTTACTTGAAAAAGCCAACGTAGGTGCTCATGGAGTAAGTTTCAGCGTAAAAGATGAGTATGAAGAACTGAAAAGCATGCTCGGTACATGGAATGATAATGATAAAAATTCGGTAAGAAATCATCGACCTCGAATTGACACTGCACGTAAAGTCGCAGATGCAATATTAAATATTTCCTCTGCGACTAATGGGAAATTATCACAACTATCTTATGAAGATTTAGAACATCAAACTGGAATGCCATTGAAGGATATCTCTCAAGCTCGTGCTTCAGAGAAGATTTCATTTTTGAATATAACATCACAACCACGAGAAGTAATTCCAACGGCGGTATTTCCAGGTTCAAATAAAAATGGTCGAAGATACTCTCCTTTCACAACTAATATTGAGAGACTCGTACCATTTAGAACATTAACAGGTAGACAAAGCTATTATATCGATCATGAAATATTTCAACAGTTTGGAGAAAGCTTACCCGTTTATAAACCAACATTACCACCAATGGTATTTGGAACACGAGATAAGAAGGTTAAAGGTGGGCAAGATGCTTTAGTACTTAGATATTTAACCCCACATGGTAAATGGAATATTCATTCAACTTATCAGGACAATGAACGTATGCTAACGCTATTTAGAGGTGGGCCTGTAGTATGGCTATCAAACGAAGATGCAGAAGAACATGACATTAAAGACAATGATTGGTTAGAAGTGTACAACCGAAATGGTGTTGTAACTGCGAGAGCTGTAACATCACATCGTATGCCTAAAGGAACAATGTTTATGTATCATGCACAAGATAAACATATTGAAACACCTGGTTCAGAAATTACAGATACTCGTGGAGGCTCTCATAATGCACCTACTAGAATTCACCTAAAGCCTACACAATTAGTTGGAGGTTACGCTCAAATTAGTTATCACTTTAATTACTATGGTCCGATTGGAAACCAAAGAGATGTATATGTTGCGGTAAGAAAAATGAAAGAGGTGAATTGGCTTGAAGATTAAAGCGCAGATAGCAATGGTGCTGAACTTAGACAAATGTATTGGTTGTCATACATGTAGTGTGACATGCAAAAACACTTGGACTAACAGACCTGGTGCTGAATATATGTGGTTTAATAATGTAGAAACAAAGCCTGGTGTTGGCTATCCTAAGCGTTGGGAGGATCAAAGCCATTATAAAGGTGGTTGGGTGTTAAATAAGAAAGGTCAACTTGAATTAAAATCTGGAAATAGATGGTCAAAAATTGCTTTAGGTAAAATCTTTTACAATCCAGATATGCCTTTGATTAAAGATTATTATGAACCTTGGACATATAATTACGAGCATTTAACTACTGCTAAGGAGGGGAAACATTCTCCTGTTGCTAAGGCACACTCTCTCATTTCTGGTGACAAGCTTGACTTAGAGTGGGGGCCTAACTGGGAAGATGATTTAGCCGGTGGCCACGTTACAGGTCCTAAAGATCCTAACATTCAACAAATTGAAGAAGATATCAAATTTCAATTTGATGAAACGTTTATGATGTATTTACCACGTTTGTGTGAACATTGTCTTAATCCAAGTTGTGTTGCTTCTTGTCCCTCAGGCGCAATGTATAAAAGAGATGAAGATGGGATTGTATTAGTTGACCAAGACGCTTGTCGAGGTTGGCGTTATTGTATGACAGGATGTCCTTATAAAAAAGTATATTTTAATTGGAAAACGAATAAAGCAGAAAAATGTACGTTTTGTTTTCCTAGAATCGAAGCGGGCATGCCAACAGTGTGTTCTGAAACATGTACAGGTAGAATGAGATACCTAGGTGTGATGTTATATGATGCAGATCGAGTGCAAGAAGCGGCTTCTGCAACTAATGAAGAGGATTTATATGAAAAACAACTAGACTTATTTTTAGACCCATTTGATGAAGAGGTGATTGCCGAAGCCGAAAGAGAAGGTATCAGTCATGAATGGATTACTGCAGCTCAAAATTCTCCAGTGTATAAATTAGCAGTGGAATATAAGATGGCTTTTCCATTACATCCAGAATTTAGAACGATGCCGATGGTATGGTACTGTCCACCGTTAAGTCCAATTATGAGCTATTTTGAAGGGCAAAATGCTGGAAATAACTCAGATATGATATTCCCAGCAATAGAAGAGATGCGATTACCTATTGAATATTTAGCTAATTTATTAACTGCTGGTGATGTAGCACCAATAAAATTAGGGTTACAAAAAATGGCGATGATGCGAAGCTATATGAGAGCGAAAGTGACTCAACAACCATTCGATGTGTCTAAGCTTGAACGATTGAATTTAACAGAAAGTCAATTAAATGACATGTATCGTTTATTAGGAATTGCCAAATATGAAGATCGTTTTGTTGTTCCAACTTCGCACAAAGAAACATATTTAGATACCTATAGAGCACAAGGTAGTCAAGGTTATGGTGGAGAATACTTTGGTGCAAATTGTGAAGGTTGTGGTGTAGCAGTTGGCTCAGGTAAATCAGGACAAGAGATATACAATGATAACTTCTATGGAGGGATTTTCCGTGATTAATCTTCAGAAATTAGCTCAATATCAAGAAAGTTTAGGTTACTTGGGCCAACAAATTAACTTTCCAGAAAAGTTAACCTTTCACCCTAATGTGTTTCAAGAAACAATTGAAGCATCTCACCCAGCATACGAAGATTTATGTGCATTTAGAGAAATTATAATGAATTATTCTTTGTCAGAAATTAAAGCAATTTATACAGATACATTTGATTTCAGTAAAAACTATCCTCTTTACATGACATATAATCGATTTGATACTCAAAAAGAACGTGGGCAAATGTTAGCTAAACTTAAAGTGTTATATGAAATGTTTGGTCTTAAAATGATAGACAATGAATTATCGGATTACTTACCATTAATGCTTCAATTTTTGCAAGTAGCTCGCTGGGAAAATGATGTTCGTGCAGAAGACAATTTAAAATTAATCATCATGATTATTGAGGATGGAACTTATGAGATGGCTAATCATCTTACTAAAAATAACAATCCTTATGCGTATGTCATCAAAGCGTTAAGACAAACTTTAAAAGCATGTATTGTTTCTAATAAAGAGGTGGGAAATCATGCTTAATCAATTTACATGGGTCATTTATCCTTATTTATGTTTAAGTATTTTTGTTATTGGACATATTGCTCGTTATAAATATGATCAATTTTCTTGGACGGCTAAATCAAGTGAATTAATTGAAAAGAAACAGTTAAAATGGGGAAGTTTGATGTTTCATCTTGGCGTGATTCCAGTATTCTTTGGTCATGTTGTAGGTTTGTTGATTCCAGCAAATTGGCTTGAATCTATAGGTGTCAATGATCACATCTATCACATAGGAGCAGTATATATTGGTAGTATTTTTGGTATAATGACATTGTTAGGAATGATACTTCTTACTTCAAGAAGATTAACTATTAAAAATGTTAGGAAACTTAGTTCAACTTCTGATATTTTCGTTAATATTTTATTAGTGATTATATTAATTATGGGTTGTTATTCAACAATTTTTACCAACGCGGTTCAACCTGATTTTGATTATCGTCAAACTATAGCGATATGGTTTAGACATCTGTTTATGTTTACACCTAATGCTGATTTTATGATTCACGTCCCTTGGTCTTTTAAATTGCACATTTTACTAGGATTTACAATATTTGCTTGTTGGCCATTTACAAGATTAGTCCACGTATGGAGTGTACCGATTTCATATATGAACAGAAGATATATTATTTACCGCAAGAATAAAGTTTGATGACGAGAGGATGGGAAAATTGAGACCAGAATCCTTATTAAACAATCAAAGTTTACAGAATAATTTAGACCGATTGAGAATAGATGGTGGTTATGATTTTGGGGGGATTGCGATGTATGAACGATCGCTTAGATCATCGCCAATCAAATGGAAATATGTTTCAGGTAATACGAATGAACGATATAAATTAATTATATTAAGAAAAGGAAGAGGTTTAGCTGGGACTGTAATGAAAACTGGAAAACGCATGGTAATTGCTGATGTAGATACAGCACTAACTCAAGCAGAGAAAATTGCCTTTCCAATTATTTTGAATGAATCGTTAACAGCTGTTGTAGCAGTTCCACTATGGCTTGAACATCAAATGTATGGAGTATTATTGTTAGGTCAAAGAAATCATCATCCTCTGCCACAGTCTTTAGAACAACTTGATATTCAAAGTCAAATAGGGTTTTTTACAGAAACGAATTAGGTGAATATGATGCTAAATAAATTTGAATTAAATGTAGAAGACTTGTTGCATAAATATTATGATACTACGACTGAAAAGATTGTCTTTGTCGATCGTCTTGGCAAAATTATTGCAATGAACGGAGCTGCTAGAGATATATTATCTGAAGAAGATAATTATAAAGCAATGACGCATGCCATTTGCAATCGCTGTGAAGGATATTCCAATGAATATGATTTACAGTCATGTGAAGAATGCTTTTTAGAAGCGAATCATTTGCAGAAATCAAACTTCCAAGTATTTATGAAGACAAAGGACAATAAAATAGAACCTTATACAGCTACTTATCAAACTATTGATGATGAAAGAGGAATTAGTGCTTTTACTTTGCAAAATGTTTCTCCACAAATTGAAAGACAGGAGAAAATGTATCAACAGAAAATGCTTCACAAATCTATACAAGCCCAAGAGAATGAAAGAAAGCGCATTTCTCGTGAATTACATGATAGCGTGATTCAAGAAATGTTAAATATTGATGTTGAACTACGACTATTAAAATACAAGTTTCAAGATGAAACAGTTGTTGAAAGTACGCAACAAATAGAAGGTTTAGTGTCGCAACTCATTGATGACATTCGTAATCTATCAGTGGAACTACGTCCTTCGTCATTAGATGATTTAGGCATAGAAGCCGCTTTTAATTCCTACTTTAAGCAATTTGAAGAAAATTATGGTATTCAAATTAATTACCATTCCAATATTAAAGGATTACGGTTTGATAATGAAGTTGAAACTGTTGTCTATCGTGTGATTCAAGAAGCGGTTCTAAATGCGTTAAAATACGCAGAAGTAAATGAAATAGAGGTTCATATTAGTAAAAGTGAACATCGCTTGTTAGCGGAAGTAGTAGATAGAGGTAAAGGTTTTAATTTGGATGACAAGCCCAGAGGATCAGGACTAGGCTTTTACGGTATGAGAGAGCGTGCGGAATTAGTAAATGGAAATATTAATATTGAATCACACCTCAATAAAGGAACCATAGTCACACTAGACATACCTATTTAAAATAGTGGGGGAATGAATGTGAAGATCGTTATAGCAGATGACCACGCTGTAGTAAGAACAGGATTTTCGATGATATTAAACTACCAAGAAGATATGGAAGTTGTCGCAACAGCAGCTGATGGTGTTGAAGCATATCAAAAGGTTTTAGAGTATAAACCAGATGTTTTAATTTTAGATTTGAGCATGCCACCTGGTGAATCAGGGTTAGTCGCTACAAGTAAAATTTCAGAAAGTTTTCCAGAAACTAAGATTCTTATTTTAACGATGTATGATGATGAGGAATACCTATTTCACGTTTTAAAAAGTGGAGCGAAAGGATATATTTTAAAAAATGCACCTGATGAGCAATTAATTTTAGCTGTAAGAACAGTATATAAAGGAGAAACATATGTAGATATGAAGATGACCACTTCTTTAGTAAATGAGTTTATTAATCAATCTCATCAGGAAGAAGTGAGTTATTCTTCAGATCCCTTTAAGATATTATCAAAAAGAGAACTTGAAATTCTACCGCTTATTGCAAAAGGTTATGGTAATAAAGATATAGCTGAAAAGTTATTTGTTTCAGTGAAAACAGTTGAAGCACATAAAACGCACATTATGAATAAACTCAACCTTAAGAGCAAACCTGAGCTTGTAGAATATGCATTAAAAAAGAAATTACTCGAGTTTTAAAAACATACTGTTGATTAATCAAGTCCTAAAAGATGATAAGCTCATCATTTTTTAGGATTTTTTGTGCTTTAAAATTAGCAGGTATCATACGATGTTTATTTTTTAGAGTTAACTTTTAATACTTTTTATAGGGAAAAAGCTGAGTATATTAAGGGTAAATCCTTATGTTCATTTTTTCACAATAAAACTAAAATAAAGTTGTAATTAGTACTATGTCTATTCCCGTATGTATTATTTATAGATTTCATTATTTTGACCTCTCTTAAAAATAGACATGGTACTAATCATTATTCTATCAACTTAATGAAGGTGAAAAAGAAATGAAAAAAGGAGTTTACCAGCTTACATTACAAACGTTTAGTTTGATAGTAGGTTTTATGGCGTGGAGTATTATATCTCCGTTAATGCCATTTATCACTCAAGATATTAAAATTTCTGCTAGTCAAATTTCTATTATTTTAGCTATACCTGTTATTTTAGGATCAGTTTTAAGAGTTCCTTTTGGGTATCTTACAAATATTATAGGTGCCAAATGGGTATTCTTTAGTAGTTTTATAGTATTGCTATTCCCAATATTTTTCTTAGGACAAGCCCAAAGTACGACGATGCTTATAATTTGTGGCTTCTTTCTTGGAGTCGGTGGGGCGATATTCTCAGTAGGAGTAACTGCGCTACCTAAATATTTTACAAAAGATAAAGTTGGTTTAGCTAACGGGATTTATGGAATGGGCAATATAGGAACAGCAATTTCATCTTTTTGTGCACCTGTTTTGGCAGGATTAATAGGGTGGCAAAATACCGTAAGAAGTTATTTAATCATTATCAGCTTGTTTGCAGTATTAATGTTCTTATTGGGAGATAATAAAGAACCTAAAGTCAAAGTACCGTTAATATCTCAAGTCAAAGTATTGGCTAAAAATTATAAATTATACTATTTGAGTTTTTGGTACTTCATAACATTTGGTGCGTTTGTGGCATTTGGATTATTCTTACCAAATTATTTAGTGCATCATTTTACTATCGATAAGGTAGATGCAGGGATTCGATCCGGTATTTTTATAGCTCTTGCAACATTTTTACGTCCACTTGGTGGCGTTTTAGGGGATAAATTTAATGCTGTGAAAGTACTCATTATAGATTTTGTAATAATGATTATTGGAGGTTTAATTTTAACTTTATTCGATGGAATCATCTATTTTACTATTGGTTGTTTAACTATAAGCGTTTGTGCAGGTATAGGTAATGGCCTCGTGTTTAAGTTAGTACCTTCTTATTTCTCGAAAGAAGCAGGCTCTGCAAATGGAATTGTTTCTATGATGGGAGGTTTGGGTGGTTTCTTCCCACCTTTAGTGATTACATTTGTCACAGGACTAACAGGTTCAAGTCATCTTGCATTTGGTTTATTAGTACTATTTGCACTTATCGCTTTAATCACAATGGTTCATTTATATAAAAAAGAAACTGAAATAGGTACAACACTCTATAGTGACTAATGTTAGTTAATATGTAGATAAATAATTGTATTTAACATATTTATGCATATTATACAGTAAAAACCCTCAACTTTTTTTCAGAGTTGAGGGTTCTTTTATTATTATTGAATTGAAATTGTAGTAGCTTTGTCATCTTCATTGATTTGTTTAGGTAATGTGACATATAATACGCCATCAGTGTAATTAGCTACTATACCTTCTTTATCAATTTCATCGAATTCAAAGCGTCTTTCTAATTCACCATTAGAACGTTCATTAAGTTGTGATTTATAATTTTCATTATTGATTTTTTTGTATGCTTTAATAGTTAAAATATGTTGTTCAAATTTAAGTGAAATATCTTCTTTGCTTAAACCAGGAAGTTCAGCTTCTAATACATAAGCACCATTTTTATCATAAATATTAGTAGGAAATGCTCTTGATGAAAATTGATTGTATACTTGTTTCCCTAAGTCTTTAAATAATTCACTAGGATCATTTTTGAAGAAATTATTATTGAAAAAATCATTATTATTCATTAGAATTCACTCCTTAAAGTGTTAAATGAGTAGTTAGAATATATTAGAATAATTTTTCAACTACATTATATTAAGAGAGCGAAAAGAGGTAAAGTGATAACACTTAATAATAAATAGGTATTCTATAAGTTTAGTAGGAATTAGGGGATAAAAAAAGTCAAAAATTGTACGAGAGAATAAGACAAAAGCTTACTATACATACTGATGTTATTAAATTGTGTCGTTAATGCTGAAGTTGAATTTGCCTAAGATTTTCAAAAAGTCTACTTTTGTCTTTTTCTCTACAAGTATCACTTTTCTATACTATTGTCAAAATTTTTAGATACAAAATTTTGCAAGTTTTCAATTAATTCTTTAGCTTCATCTTGATTAATATCGAATTCACTATAGACTTTCATTGATATTTCAGATAACGGTTTTTTAATTTCTTTACCTCGTTCTGTTAGTGAAATTTGAAGATTTCGTTCATCTTTCTCTTCACGACTTCGAACAACGTAATCTTTCTTTTCTAATTTCTTGAGCAGTGGTGTCAGTGTGCCTGAATCTAAAAAGACTCGCTCACCTAGTTTTTTAATATTAAGTTTCTCATCATTTTCGATCGCCATTAGTACAATATACCCTGTGTATGTTAATTAATACTCTTTGAGGTAATTTGTGTACTTCTTTATGATTTCTTTTGAAGAAACATAAAATAAAAAACATAATTGTTTACTTAAATAACTATTCTCTACATACATTTAATCACTCCTTGTTAAAGTAACAATATTATGAAGTGTATGACTTGTCAAGTGCCGATTTCATCACTATAATCAAATTGTTTTAAATTAAATTTAGACGACATTTGAATATATTTTGTTTGATTTTGAAACTCAAATAAATACAGAATAAAGGAGTATTATCTCATGACAAGATTAAATGATTTCAATGAAGTACTTAACGGAAGAAAATCAGTAAAGGTATTCGATAGTGAATATAAAATTCCTCATGAAGAAATGGATGAAATGATTACTAAAGCTACAAAGGCGCCTTCATCAGTTAATATGCAACCATGGAGAATTGCTGTTGTAGAGAGTGACGAAGGAAAAGAAAAAATCAAAGAAGCTTTTGGTTTTAATTCAAGACAACTTACTACTTCTTCGGCTATGGTGATTATTTTCGGAGATTTACAAAATTACGAAAAAGCTGAACAAATTTATAATGATGCAGTAGACCAAGCCCATATGACAGAGGAAATTAAAACTCAAATGTTAGAATGGATTCTTCCTTATTATAAAAGTTTGTCAAGAGAAGGTATGAAGGACATTGTAAATATTGATAGTAGTTTAATGGCTATGCAATTTATGCTAACTGCTAAAGCTTATGGATATGACACAAATCCTATTGGTGGCTTTGATAAAGAAAATATCGCTAAGATTATTGGTTATGATTCAGATAGATATGTCCCAGTATTAGCAATTGCTATTGGTAAAAAAGCTCAAGAAGCTCATGGTTCTGTAAGATTACCTGTTCATGAAGTGAGAGAATATTTATAAAGTAATATTCATGAGATGAGAACATTTTGTTACAATGTTGAATAATCTCTTTTATATAACCAACTTTTAGTTCATACTTAATAAGATAAGTATAAAAGGAGTTTCTATCATGAGTAGAAAACAAGTCATTTTAAGAATAATTATTATATTAATCATTTCACTTATTTTAGCTATAGTATTTTTCTTTGGTCTAAAAAGTTATCAAGGTCATAAAAATATCGAACTTATGGATAGTTATATCAAAGAACATCATTTACAAGATAAAATTAAAAAGCAAGATAACTTATATAGTGCTAAAAAAGGGATGTATTACAAAGAAATCGTTTTCAAAGGCGAATCTAATGTCACTTATGTTATGCAACCAATTAGTACGAATAAAGGTATATTTGTAGAAGGCTTTGATAGTGAAACGAAGAAAAGCATAAAGAAAGCGAAACATAGTGATTTTGATAAAAATTATAAACCATCAAAATAAATAATTTAGAGTACACACGACTTCATGATTCACTTTGAAGTCGTGTGTTTTTTCACTATTAAGAACATATTTGACTTCAAGTCATAAATATTTTATTTATTAATAGCTTTAAAATTTAAGTAGCTATTTTAATATTATATGATATAATTAAGTGATGTCAGATGAAGGGGAGTTTGCATTATGGCTCTATTCAAGAGAAAAATAAGTTTACCAACGCAAGTTATTATTGCTTTGGTACTAGGTGTCATCGTAGGACTTTTATTATTTGGACAAGATAATTTAGCAAATTATATAAAGCCTTTTGGTGACATATTCTTAAATTTAATAAAAATGATCATTATTCCGATTGTATTCTGTGCACTTGCTTTGTCTATATCGAATTTAGGGGATTCGAAAAAGGTAGGCAGTTATGGATGGAAAGCAATCCTTTACTTTGAAATTATAACGACAGTTGCTATTGGGTTAGGTATTATAATTGGTAACCTGTTCAAACCAGGTGCCGGATTAGATTATAATAAACTACCTAAAGGTGACATTTCTAAATATCAATCTTCTGCACATTCAGCTGAACAAGCTTCTACATACGGTAATCATTTAATTGATACTATTGTAAATATTGTGCCAACCAATCTATTTGAATCATTAGCTAAAGGTGATTTATTACCAATTATATTCTTTGCAGTATTTTTTGGTTTAGGTCTCGCAGCAATAGGAGAAAAAGCTGAACCAGTTAAAGGTTTTCTAAGTGGCACATTAGAAGCAGTGTTTTGGATGATTAATAAAATCTTAAAACTTGCTCCAATAGGAGTATTTGCATTTATATGTACAACTGTTATGACATTTGGAGTATCAGCTTTAGTTCCATTATTAAAACTTCTATTAGTAGTAGTTGGAGCAATGATTTTCTTTGTTGTAGTTGTATTAGGAATTGTTGCTCGAATGGTTGGAGTTAGTATCTTCTCAATCATGAAAATTTTAAAAAGCGAGTTGTTACTAGCATTTTCAACTTCAAGTTCAGAAGCAGTATTACCAGTTATTATGAAGAAAATGGAAAATTTTGGTGCGCCAAAAGATGTAACGTCATTCGTTATTCCAATAGGTTATTCATTCAACTTAGACGGATCCGCATTATATCAATCAATTGCAGCATTATTTGTAGCTCAAATGTATGATGTACATTTATCGTTAACAGAACAAATAGTGTTAATGGCTACGTTAATGATTGCTTCTAAAGGTATGGCTGGGGTTCCAGGTGTTTCTATTGTAGTTTTATTAACAACATTAGGCTCTATGCACTTGCCAGCACAAGGTCTTGCATTAATTATCGGAATTGACCGATTACTAGACATGGTTCGCACATGCGTTAACGTAATGGGTAACGCTTTATCAACGATTGTTGTTGCGAAATGGGAGAAGGTATACGATAAAGAAAAAGGCCAAAAGTATCTTAATTCACTATAAAAATCTATATCTGACATTTTTTTTAGCGAATCTTAAAACTTAAGTTTTTAGATTCGCTTATGCATTTGTCGCAAGACAAATGAAAACAATATACATAAATAAATTAAAAAGACCTTGAGGTGGGGAACATTATTCCACTTCAAGGTCTTTTTAATTCTTTCAATATTCGTTTACATGCCGTGGTTCATGCCTTTCATATCATGAATTTTAGACATTAAACCATGAGGTACATCATCGTGTTTTACTTTTTTAACTTTTGTGATTTTTCCTGACTTTTCATCTTTAAAGATCATTACAAAGTCTTCTTTTTTTACAGAAACATTAGCGTTCGAAGGTAATTTAACATTCTTTTCAATTTTTTCATCTTTTTCGCTAATCATTTTATCTATAGTAGTACTATTTTTCATAATACCGTAGTATGTATCTTTTTTACCACCTACCATCATCATAATGACAAGTACGATACACAGCACAAGCATAATTGCGATAAGTCCAAAACCTAAAGCTTTTTTATTTTTCATAGTTGAATAAAACTCCTTTATTTTTGTTACTTCATTTATACAGAACTTGAGATTACATTGCAATCATATTTTCAAAAATCACGAAATAAAACACTTTCAAAATTCATAAAATTATAATATTTAAAACGTAAAACTTGGCTAATATATAAACTATTTTAGTATTTTAAAACATTCGGAATAGATAACTAAATTGAAAATACGTCTTTATTATTCTTCTTACAAATATATTAAACCTTACTGGTAAGGCCACCAATATACAGAGTTTCTTATAAAAGAAATTTTAAAAACAAATAGGGAGAGGAACAAATCAATGTCATTGTCCTCTCCGGTATCTTTTAAAATATTAAATTTCAATTGTGATAGGAGTATCTAACTCATCATCATTCATTAATTTAATTGATTTAGGAATTACTTTTAAGACGCACAATTCTGGATCTTGTTTAGAATCGAAGAATGTCTTATCTTGTGTTTCCCATAACCAATCAATGACTTTCTGATCTTTAACTACTTCAATTTGAGCATCAATTTCAACAAAGCTATTATTAGTTGTCTCATTGTAGCCTAAAAGAATGTAAGCGTGTGGATTATCTTCAATTTCATCAACTTTTACTGAATTGATACTAGTTTTAGTATATAAAGTTAAATCATCATTATAGAAAACCATATATCTACTATTAGGTTTGTTATTATAAGCAGTTGATAATACGCCAACTTTAGAAGTTTCTAATACTTTTTCAATTGCTTGAGTTGCTTTTTGTTTATCCAAAATCATCATCTCCTTAATAGTTACTATATCCATTCATTGATGATGATAAACTCAGACACTTGTAACACTTAAATGGGTTTAAAACATATATATTTAACTTCATCATGCTTCAAAGTCATTTGGAATGGTTTGTTGTTTTCTTCTTGAATAGCTAATTCTGTTTTAGGGCGATTACATTTATCTAATTCTTCAAGTATATTACGTTCTATATATAATAATTCTTTGCTTTTAGGAAGTAGATTTTGGATTGAACCGTGCTCATTATTTAACGTTTTTATAATAATGAGTGAATTCTGTTTTAAATTATTTTTGAAAATGAACTTCTGTTTACTATCAGATAAATAACGATCATTGATTTTATTAAATAATAAGATATGATAATTTCCATCTTTACGGTTTATTAGATAGTTATTCCCAAGTTCTAAAGGTTCGTCGACAAATGAATCACCCATTTTATAAATGTGCATTAAAGGTAAAGGGCTACCATAATTGTTAAATAAAGCTATATATTGTGAGTGATCGTCGATAAGTTGATAACTTATGCCACCACCGTATCTCATAAGGGCGATAAGGTGACATACTAAATCTGATAACTGTAATGGATTAGTGCCATTATTAGTATACTTAAAACACTTAAGTGATAAATTATTGTATACAAAATTTGTAGTTGGAATTCCTGAATCTAGCATAAATTGCTTGTAATTTTCAAAATGAGTAGATGAATGATGATATGTCTTACGTTTGGTTAATAACAAATTTTTAGTTTCAAGATTCTCAATGTCAATGAAATAGTAATCAAAGTTAAGACGTTTCATTATATCGTAAGTTTGATCAATGGAAGGCGAATCACGAAGTAAACCTTCAACGGTGATACCATACCTAATTTCACGATTTTTATTTTTAATTTTTAAATGGCATAAATGGATTTCGTTTACAGTCATATATTCTGAATTAAAAACAAGCATGAGTTTAACTAGCTTTTTATTATTCTTATAATCTTGATTGCTTTGTAAAAATGATAATATGATTTGATTAATTGCTTCAAATTGTTGCGTAGAATTAATTTGCATTGCTAGACCGATATCCATTTCGAATAACTTTTCAAAACAACGATTTAACAAATTAAGGTTAATATGACTAATTGCGATATCGTTAATATCTTGGATAAATACTACGGGTTGTGGCAAATAAGAGAAATCGATATCGTAGTACTCGTTAAAAACGAACTGGAATAATTTGTTAAAGTTTTCAAATCGGATAAATGCTTTAGAGCTTTTGGTATGATCTTTAGGATTAAATTGATTAAGATCTATCTCAGTAATTTCAGTTGCTAATTGATCATTAAATTCAAATTGATTGATTAAATCTTTGTAATCTAAAAAATGAGTTTGGCTAAAATCCATTACTGGATTTAATGAAATTTTAGAGATCATAGAACGGAATTGTTTGGGACTAAAGCCTAGATGATTTTTGAATTGATTAGTGAAGTTCGTATGACTACTAAAACCAGAGCGTTCAGAAATCGCATTGATTGAATCATCTGTAGATAATAGCAATTTTATGGCATAAATGACTTTTAAACTTGTAAAGTAATCTTTAAAGTTCATATTTAAGTAGCGAACAAATAAATTTGAACAATATGATTCAGAAATATTACAATAATTTGCAACTTCGCGTAATGATAACGTATCTGAAACTTTGGAATGAATGTAGCTAAGTCCTTGGATAAATATTGGATGATTGATAGCAACTTGAGGGATATATTTTTCCTTGTATCTTATCACTGTTTCCTTAAATAAAGTCTGAATAATTTTTGAAATAGCTTGAGTATCTTGCTCTTCTTCGTTCATATAATGATGAATTGATTGTAAAATAATATTTTTTACAAAACCGCTAGATTGAAGTAAATGTCGATCAAAATAACATTTGAAGAAATTTTCATCCTCACTATAGAAATAAAATACAGGAATAGAGAGCATAACCAAGTTCGAGGATTGATTTACATAAAAAATATCAGCTTGATTAATAATAGCAATATGATTATCTAAATCTTTAGTTTCACCATTAATCGTAATTTCTAGATGATTTGTAAGTGAGAACATTAAAATGATTCGATTGATATTTCGAGTTGGGGGTGAATGATACTGTTGATAAATATTTAGGTTCTGTTGCAAAGTTGAATTTATAGTATAAT
>NZ_KV832209.1:0-87726 GCF_001837405.1 Staphylococcus sp. HMSC067F07
GGGTCGGCGGTTCGAACCCGTCATTCTCCACCATTTATAACAATTAAATTTGCCGGCCTAGCTCAATTGGTAGAGCAACTGACTTGTAATCAGTAGGTTGGGGGTTCAAGTCCTCTGGCCGGCACCATCTTTTGAGCCATTAGCTCAGTTGGTAGAGCATCTGACTTTTAATCAGAGGGTCAGAGGTTCGAATCCTCTATGGCTCACTTTTAAACACCTTCATTATTGAAGGTGTTTTTTTATTATTTGATTTAAATAAATATAACTACAATACTTCTTGAAAAATGCAAGCGTATACATTATTCTGAATCTATGTAAATGAAAGGGGTATTGTCATGAATCAACGTATTGAAATTATTGGTGCACCTTCCACATTCGGTCAAAAGAAACTTGGTGTAAACTTAGGACCAGATGCAATTCGTTATGCAGGATTATTGTCACGTCTTAAAAAAATGGGACTTGATGTTATAGATAAAGGTAATATAGAAGTACCAACATTAGATGTACAGAAATTTAACTCTGATCAAGAAGGGTTAAGGAACTATGATGAAATAGTAACTGTTTCTGAAAATCTTAGCAAAGCTACATCAGAAATAGTAGAGAAAGGAAACTTTCCACTTACACTTGGTGGCGATCATTCAATAGCTGTTGGTTCGATTTCAGGTATTAGTCAACATTACGAAAATCTAGGTGTCATTTGGTACGATGCTCATGGTGACTTAAATGTACCTGAAGAATCTCCTTCTGGTAATGTTCACGGTATGCCTTTAAGAATATTAGCAGGTGATGGACCAGATGAACTTGTCAATATAAATGATTTTACGCCTAAAGTTAAACCTGAAAATATCGTATTAATTGGTATGAGGGATTTAGATGAAGGTGAAAGGAAATACATAAAGGATAAGAATATTAAAACTTTTACTATGGCGGATATCGACCGGTTCGGAATACAAGAGGTGATTGAAAGATCTCTTGAGTATCTAAAATCTAGAAATATAGATGGCCTTCATTTCTCACTAGACGTTGATGCTTTAGATCCCGCTGAAACTCCTGGAACGGGTACAAGAGTAATGGGTGGTTTGAGCTATAGGGAAAGTCACTTTGCACTCGAATTGTTAAATGAATCAAAATTAGTTACTTCAATGGATATAGTTGAGGTTAATCCTCTTATTGACAATTCGAATCATACTGCTGAACAAGCTGTTGCGCTATTAGGTACTTTCTTTGGTGAAACACTTCTATAAATAAAATTGTGAAAGCACGACTTACATGGTATATACTGTGTAAGTTTTTTTATTTTTTAGTCTTTGTTCATATGACACTATTAACAATGATTGGTATAATAATTAATATGGAAAAATATTACCCGGAGGAGATGTTATGGATTTTTCCAACTTTTTTCAAAATCTTAGTACATTAAAAATTATTACTAGTGTACTTGATTTACTGATTGTTTGGTATGTACTTTATCTTCTCATAACAGTTTTTAAAGGCACTAAAGCGATTCAATTACTAAAAGGGATTGTCGTAATTGTTATCGGCCAACAAGTCAGTAAGATGCTTAATTTAACAGCAACCTCTAAATTATTTGATATCGTTATTCAGTGGGGAGTACTTGCACTAATTGTTATTTTCCAACCTGAAATACGAAGAGCATTAGAACAATTAGGTAGAGGTAGCTTTTTAAAACGTTATACCAACACTTATAGTCGTGATGAAGAGAAATTAATACAATCTGTTTCTAAAGCTGTTCAGTATATGGCTAAAAGACGAATAGGTGCACTTATTGTTTTTGAAAAAGAAACAGGATTACAAGACTACATAGAAACTGGTATTCCAATGAACTCAGATATTTCTCAAGAGTTATTGACAAACGTCTTTATTCCAAACACACCATTACATGATGGTGCGATGATTATTCAAGGTAGTAAAATAGCTGTAGCAGCGAGTTATTTACCTTTATCAGACAGTGTTAAAATATCTAAAAGTTTAGGAACAAGACATAGAGCAGCAGTTGGGATTTCAGAGGTATCTGATGCTTTTACAGTTGTAGTTTCAGAAGAAACTGGAGATATATCTGTAACTTTTGATGGTAAACTTAGAAGAGATATATCTAATGAAGTTTTCGAAGAATTACTTGCTGAACATTGGTTTGGCGCACACTTTCAAAAGAAAGGTGTGAATTAAAATGTTAGAAAGTAAGTGGGGATTAAGATTTGTAGCGTTAATCCTAGCTATATTTTTCTTTTTATCAGTTAATAATGTATTTGGAAATGTGTTTAATACAGACGATATATCACAGAAATCCACTAAAACAATTCAGGATGTACCTGTAGATGTAATTTACAATAATAAAGATTTACATGTTACGAAAGCGCCTGATAATGTCGATGTTAATTTATCAGGCCCCCAATCAAAGTTAATTAAAATTGAAAATCCAGAAGACCTTAAAGTAACAATTGATTTATCCGATAAAAAAGCTGGAGAGTATCACAAGAAATTTCAGGTTAAAGGTATAGATGACGATGTAAGCTACAGTGTAAAACCTAAAAGCGCAGATGTTCATCTAGAGAAAAAGATTACTAAAAAAATGCATGTTCAACCTGATGTAAGTCAAAGTGATATTGATGCAAAGTATAAAGTAAGTAAACAAAGCATTTCTCCTGAAACTGTTAAAGTGACAGGTGGGGAGCAACAGCTTAAAAAAATTGCTTATTTAAAAGCTACATTTAAAAAGGCTAGTAAAATTTCAAAAGATACAAATGATGTAGCTGAAGTCAATGCATTTGATAAAGAATTAAATAAATTAAATGTCTCAATTAATCCTAGTGAAGTAGATTTAAAAGTTGCAGTTGAACCTTATAGTAAAAAAGTAAAAGTTCGTACTAAATCAACGGGTAAACTAGATAATGATAGAGAATTAGATAATATCAAATTAAACGATAAAGAAGTTGAGATTTACGGTAGTAGAGACGATTTACAAAGCATCAATGAAGTAACAGCTGAAGTTGATTTAGATGGCGTATCAGAATCAACTGAGAAAACAGTAAAATTTGACTTGCCAGACAATGTTACAAAAGTAAGTCCTAAGGAAACGAAAGCATATATAAACGTTAAATAATTGTTAGATATAAAGGAGAGTTTAAAAATGGGAAAATATTTTGGTACTGATGGTGTTCGAGGCATTGCCAACCAAGAGCTTACACCTGAATTAGCTTTTAAATTGGGTAGATATGGTGGATATGTTTTAGCACATAATAAAGGGGAGAAGCATCCAAAAGTACTAGTGGGTAGAGATACGCGTGTTTCAGGTGAAATGCTTGAATCAGCCTTAATCGCAGGTCTTATCTCTATTGGCGCTGAAGTCATGCGTTTAGGTATTATTTCAACACCAGGTGTAGCTTATTTAACTAAAGAAATGGAAGCTGCTTTAGGTGTTATGATTTCAGCTTCTCACAACCCAGTTGCAGATAACGGCATAAAATTCTTTGGTTCAGATGGTTTTAAATTATCTGATGATCAAGAAAATGAAATCGAAGAATTGTTAGATCAAGATAATCCTGAATTACCTCGTCCTATCGGTGAAGACATTGTACATTATTCAGATTATTTTGAAGGTGCTCAAAAATATCTAAGCTATTTAAAATCAACTGTAGATGTTAATTTTGAAGGACTTAAAATTGCTTTAGATGGAGCTAATGGTTCTACATCATCACTAGCACCGTTCTTATTTGGTGATTTAGAAGCTGATACTGAAACAATTGGATGTAATCCGGATGGATATAATATTAATGAACAATGTGGTTCTACACATCCTGAGAAATTAGCGGAAACTGTCTTAGAGACTGAAAGTGATTTTGGTTTAGCCTTTGATGGCGATGGAGATAGAATTATTGCTGTAGATGAAAATGGTCAAATTGTTGATGGAGACCAAATCATGTTTATAATTGGTCAAGAAATGCATAAAAACCATGAATTAAACAATGATATGATTGTCTCAACAGTTATGAGTAATCTCGGTTTTTATAAAGCATTAGAAAATGAAGGTATTCAATCTAACAAAACAAAAGTAGGAGATCGTTACGTTGTCGAAGAAATGAGAAGAGGTAACTATAATCTTGGTGGCGAGCAATCTGGTCATATTGTGATGATGGATTATAATACAACGGGTGATGGATTACTTACAGGTGTTCAGCTTGCTTCTGTAATTAAAATGAGCGGTAAATCACTAAGTGAATTAGCATCACAAATGAAAAAATATCCTCAATCTCTTATCAATGTTAAAGTAACTGATAAATATCGAGTAGAAGAGAATATTCATGTACAAGAAGTGATGACTAAAGTTGAAACTGAAATGAATGGGGAAGGTAGAATTTTAGTTCGCCCTTCAGGTACAGAACCTTTAGTAAGAGTTATGGTGGAAGCAACCACTAATGAAGACGCTCAACGTTTTGCTCAAGAGATTGCAGATGTTGTTCAAGATAAAATGGGATTAGATAATGCGTAACGAATAAGTTATTCTTATATTCCTTATTAATAAATTAAAACACCTTCGAAAGAATCTTTCTTCTTTCGAAGGTGTTTTTTATATCATTTACTTTTTCTGTAATAATTCTAATTCTTTAACAATTTCATCAGCTAATTGATCGTCAACTTTGGCATATGTTTTTAAGAAGGCCTTAGCACCATGTTCTTTAATATAGTTATTTTTTTCTACTGTTTCTTGATCAGCATTGTCATCGTATGCAAGAAGAAGAGCAGCTGCTTTAACTAAACCTTCACGTTCTAAACCTTTATTATATAAATAAGTTAATGGTTTGATAATACGATCTTTAGGACCTATTTTACGTATTGTTCCTCGACCAACACGTGTAACTTCATCAGATAGATTAGGATTATTGAAACGATCAATAATTTTCTCAACGTATTGCTTTTGTTCATTTTTAGAGAAATCAAATTGATCTGTGATATATTGACTCGTTTCACTAAGAGCTTGGCGAAGGCCTGCTTCTATTTGTTTATCTTCGATAGAATCTAAAATAGTAGCTTTATTTTCAAAATGACCAGCGTAAGCTAAAAATGCATGTCCTGTATTAACTGTTAACAATTTTCTTTCTATATATGGTGTTAAGTCATCTACATATTTAATATGTTCTAATTCTTTACCGTACCAAGCATCTTTTTCGATAACCCATTCAAAGAAAGGTTCTACCATGACGTCTAATATATTTTCATTTTTTTGTAATGGCACAATTCTATCCACTGCTGAATTTGCAAAATGGATATTGTCAGCTAATGGCCCAGTAATATCCAGAATGGCTTTTTTCAAAGTATCTGTGGCCATAATAGCATTTTCACAAGCAACAATATTTACATGATTTTTCTTTTCTTTTAAATATGGAGCAAATGATTTAGCAATAATTGGTAAAATATTTACTCCAACAGCCGTTGTGATTAAATCTGCTTCAAGTATTGCTTCTTTAAGTTGATCTGAGGGTTTAGCTGAATTAATAGCATCTACATTATTCACTCGAGTTGTTGTTTTAGCTTCATCAGCTAAAATAACATCGTATTGATGTTCACTATCCAGTGCATTAATTATATCTTCATTTACATCTGCAAAGGTAACTTTAATGTTATTGTCAGCTAATATATATCCAATAAAACCTCTGCCGATATTGCCGGCACCAAAATGAACTGCTTTCATTATGCGTCAGCCTCCTCGAATACTTGTTTAATTTCATCTGCAGATGTAGCATTTACGATGCGATCAACATTTTCTTCTTCACTAAAAGTAATTGCAATTTTAGAGAGTAAATCTAAATGATCGCCATCTTTACCTGCAATGCCAACTACGACTTTTACTTCTTCGCCATTCCAGTCAACACCTTCAGGAATTTGTAATAAGCTTAAACCTGAACGAATCACATTACCTTTAGCTTCTTCAGTGCCGTGAGGAATTGCTAATGCATTACCCATGAAAGTTGATACTACGTTTTCACGGTCTTTCATAGCTTCGATATAGTTTGGTGTTACAGCACCACTATCAACTAAAACTTGTCCTGCTTTTTCGATTGCATCATTTTGATCAGATGCTGATACATTTAAAAAGATATTGTCATTACTAAATAATTCACTCATTTAAAACACTCCTATTGTAATTGATTTTTCATTTGATTTAATAATTTGTTTCTTAAAATAGTTTTAAATTCATATGGATTTTGCATAAATTCTTCGATGTCATTCAAATGCTCGCTTACCGCCTCTGAGAGGGCACTTACGAATTGAGCCATTTTTTGATTATCTGGAATAAACATACTTATCAAATAATGAACTGAATTTAAATCATTTTGATTACGTTGCAATTGTATCGGTTCTTCCAAAATAGTAATAAGTATGGAAGGTTTTTTGAACATGTTATCTTTTAAATGTGGGATTGCTACCGGATAAGTATGTAACACCCAATTAGGATTTTGTTCAAACTTTGATTGCAGTAAATCAGCGAATGATTGCCTGTCCTCAATTATATTTTCATTTAATAAGTAAGTTTCTAAATATTGCTTCCAATTATCTACTAATTTATATTCTATTTTCACTGAATCTAATACCTCTAAACCTATGCGCATATCTTGAATTGTTTCTTCAGGATTTGTAAAGGTATTTGAGTTATCATTTTCAGCTAGAAGAGTTTGATTTGAATTCGTACTTAGAAAAGAAGCTACATAAGACACTTCATGTTCTGGTAATAATGGATTAACAATTAGAAATGGGGCTTCGATATCTAAATTTACAGTCGAAATAATTCCGTCGTAGTTATTTAAATCTAATACATTCAAGTCGCTTACAGAAGCTTGAGTAATTCTTTCAATTTCACTAAAGACTTGCTCAAGACGATTGGCTAATAAACGACTTGTTCCAATGCCACTGCTACATACGACTAGGATATTTAAAAAGCGATTTCCCTGATTTTTAATGGATCCACCAAAGTGAAGCACTATAAAAGCAATCTCACTTTCAGGAAAAATTAAATCAGACCACACCATATGCAATGCTTTATGAATCGTTTCAAAAAGACGTGGATATTTAAATTTAATCATTTCAGTTAAAGGATTGTAGGTTTCAATGTTAGATTTCAAACGATTAATTGCAGGATTAATATGCAATGTTAACCCCTCGATTAAGTTTTCCTTATCTTTAAAATGTTGTCCTGATATTCGTGTAACTGTATTAACAAATTGACGAATCTTTTTACTACTATTATCTTCCTCAGAATTAGAATCCTTTGTACCTTTACGTTTAGCACCACGCAAATGAATTGTTATAAAAGTGATTTCAGCTTGGTTAAACTCAACGTTATATATTTCTTCAAGACGTTTAGCAATTTCTGTTGCAACTTCATGCTCGAAGGTATCTTTAACTGTTTCATATATATCTTTATTTAGTGAGACGTATTCACCATTTTGCATACGTGTAATACTTAACACAATGTGAATCGTCAAAGTTAAATAACTAGATTCTGTTAGGGTATAGGGCAGTTGACCTAAATAGTCCATCAATATACGTTCAATTTTAAATATTCTATCTAAATCTACGAGAGATTGTTGAGAATGATTCAAAGATTGGTAAACAAAGTGATTTTCAATTACAGAATAAACGCTTGTACTATTTAAGTTATTTACCATAAGTTGACTAAGAAATTCTCTTTTTTTAGACTCAGGACCCTTTAAGTAGACACCTTCGCCACGTTTTCTTGAAAGTGACAGTTGATAAGATAATAATTCTTCTTCTAAATCATCTAAAAGTTTAGCTAGAGCTTGAATTGAAACACCAATTTCGTGTGCTAAACTAAATTGTTTTATTGCGTGTTTAGTTTGTATAAGAGCATAAAGAATGATTACTTTTTGTTCTTCAATTGATAAATCTAATGTTTGTTGAGTTGTAACTGCTTCCTTCAATCGTCTAATATTGTTAGCTTCTCCAGACAATCGTATACCCTTTTTATTGGCTCGCTCTAATTGTATTGAAAATGTACTTAAGTACGATTCAATTTGTTTTAACTCTCTATGAATAGTACGAGAGGACACCGCTAGTTGTTGAGCGATGTCGTATATAGTGACATATTGGCCGTGATACTTGATTAATATTTCAATAATCTCTTTTTCACGTGTACTCAGTAACATGGCGGTATCCTCCATTTTTGAAAATAATTAAGTTAATCTTCGTGCTTTAAATTATTTAATAACTCTTCATATCTTGGTGAATTTAAGAAGTTATCCACTGAAATATGAATAGCATTTGGAACTTGTTTAATGGCACGATCTGTTAGCGTTTTTTGCGTGATTACAAGTTGTGCATCATGAGGTAATTGATTAATAGCTGTATTAGTCACATTGACGTCAGTAATACCAGCTTTCTTAAATTTATTACGTAGCATACTTGCACCCATAGCACTTGAACCCATACCCGCATCACATGCGAATATAACATGATTTACACCGCTATAATCGTGTGCATCAACATTCTCAGTATTGTAGTTATCTAAAAGTTGTTCAGTATTATCTTCATCATTTTCTTTCTCATTTTCTGTAGAAGACGTAGTAACACCTGTTGTTCCAGCTGTGCTCGCATTCTGTGCATTTGAACGAGTTGCTTCTTTATCAGAATGCGTTAGTTTAGATGAAACGTTAGATTTTTTACCTTTCGTCGCTTCCATTTGAGCTGTAGCAGATTCTAAATCTTGTTTAGGTTCTTTAGTGAATTTCATAATAAGTGCTGCGATGACAAATGATACTAATGTAGCAAGTACTACACCAAGTAACATGTGTAAGAATTCGCCTCTAGGTGCGTTTAAGCAGTAAACGATAAATGAACCTGGGGACGCTGGACTTTTGAAACCGAAGCCAGTAGCTTGATAAGTTGCAACGCCCGTCATACCACCTAAAATAACTGCAATAAATAGTAATGGACGCATTAAAACATATGGGAAGTAAATTTCATGAATACCACCTAGGAAGTGGATAATACCTGCACCATATGAAGTTGCTTTAGCAGTTCCTTTTCCGAAAATCATATAGGCCAATAAAATACCTAGACCAGGTCCAGGGTTAGATTCAATAGTAAATAAGATAGATTGACCAGCATGTGCTGCTTGGTCGGTACCAAGTGGTGTAAATACACCATGGTTAATCGCGTTATTTAAGAATAAAATTTTAGCTGGTTCAACAATAATACTTACTATAGGTAGTAAATGAAGGTGAACTAAGAATTCAACAGCTACAGACAAGATGTGCATGATGAATTTCATGATTGGAGCTAAAATTTCAAAACCAATAATTGTCATAATAAAACCTAAGATACCTGCAGAAAAGTTATTGAATAACATTTCAAAACCTTGTGGTGTTCTAGGTTGCACGAATTGGTCTACTTTTTTCATTAACCAACCAACAAGTGGCCCCATAATCATGGCACCAAGTAACATTGGTGTTTCAGGTAAAGCTACAATAACCCCCATAGTTGCTGTAGCTGCAATAATACCACCACGTAAACCATGAATTAAACGCCCACCGCTAAATGCGATGAGTAATGGAATTAAGTACGTAATCATCGGTCCAGCTAATTGAGATAAATCTTTGTTAGGGAACCAACCATTATCAATGAAGATTGCGGCAATAAAACCCCATGCGATAAATGCACCAATGTTAGGCATAATCATACTGCTTAAGAATGATCCAAACGCTTGGACTTTACGACCGACTCCTTTTTTCTCTTGAGTTTGTGACATCTCTACACCTCTTTTTTTAATTAGTATGTGACTATATTTAGTTTAAATCTTGTAGTTAGTTTCTCTCAATATAAACAAAAATTGAGTTTGTCATGATATTTGTGACAAGATTAAGTCTAACTATTATATAGTAGAACTTTGAATTAGTTTATATTAATAAGTTTTTTCAAAGGTTAAAAAAATAAGTTTTTTAACTTATTTTAGGAAGTATTGTTAAATCATTTGCAAAATAAATCATCGTCAGTGTACAATAATGATTAATGGAAAGGAGGAAAGAAAGTAAATAAATAGTTATAGCGCCTGTGCAAATGACTATATTATTGTTGAAAATTAAAAGTTAATTATGAGAACTTTTATAGAGAATAATATAGCTTTTGTAGACGAGGAGGATAGTGATCGAATAGATCGGCGGATGCTATCCCGGATGTGGCTCATTCGTTAGCTTATTAAGTAAAACACTAGGGCAACTTAGTGGACAAAGTTAATAAGATCGCCGAAATAAAATACTACTAAGGGAAGCGTAGAGTAGCGTGTTAAAATGATCAATTACACACGCTTATTTCTTGATGTCCTCGTATGACATCATTGATATGGTAGAAGGTTATTAATATAAATTAAAATAACAAATCATATTGCTCTTGCTATCCCTCATTTTGGAGGAAATAGATTATGTGTGGAATTGTTGGTTATATTGGATACGACAATGCTAAGGAATTACTTTTAAAAGGTTTAGAAAAATTAGAATATCGTGGTTATGATTCAGCAGGTGTTGCTGTAGTTAATGATCAAGGGACTAAAGTATTTAAAGAAAAAGGTAGAATTGCTGAACTACGTAAAGTCGCAGATAACAGTGATCAAGATGGAACAGTAGGTATTGGTCATACACGTTGGGCAACTCATGGTGTACCAAACTATGAAAACTCTCATCCTCATCAATCAGCAACAGGTCGTTTCACATTAGTACATAATGGTGTGATTGAAAACTATGAGGAGTTGAAAGCTGAGTACCTATCAGATATTAAATTCCTTTCTGAAACTGATACAGAAGTGATTGTTCAGTTAATTGAACACTTTTCAAATGAAGGACTTTCAACAGAAGAGGCCTTTACTAAAGTTGTGACTTTATTACATGGTTCATATGCTTTAGGTTTATTGGATGAGCAAGATAAAGATACGATTTATGTAGCTAAAAACAAATCTCCATTGCTTGTTGGCGTGGGTGAAGGTTTCAATGTTATCGCTTCAGATGCATTAGCAATGTTACAAGCTACTAACCAATATAAGGAGATTCATGACCATGAAATCGTAATTGTTAAACGCGATGATGTGGTAATCAAAGACACTGAAGGTAATGTTCAAGAGCGTGAATCTTATACTGCTGAAATCGATGCTTCAGATGCTGAAAAAGGTGTTTATGATCACTATATGTTGAAAGAAATTCATGAACAACCAGCAGTTATGCGTCGCATTATCCAAGAATATCAAGATGAAGAGGGTAACTTGAAAATTGATAAAGACATTATCAAAGATGTCGCAGATGCAGATCGTATTTACATCATTGCAGCAGGTACAAGTTATCATGCCGGTTTAGTAGGGAAAGAGTTCATCGAAAAATGGGCAGGAGTGCCAACAGAAGTACATGTTGCTTCAGAATTTGTTTACAATATGCCTTTATTATCTGAAAAACCATTATTCATCTATATTTCACAATCAGGTGAAACAGCAGACAGTCGTGCCGTACTAGTTGAAACGAAAAAATTAGGTCATAAATCATTAACTATTACTAATGTTGCTGGTTCAACGTTATCTCGTGAAGCGGATCATACATTACTCTTACATGCAGGTCCTGAGATTGCTGTAGCATCTACAAAAGCATATACAGCTCAAATTGCAGTATTATCAATACTTTCACAAATCGTAGCTAAAAATCACGGTCGTGAAGCTGATATCGACTTATTAAGAGAATTAGCTAAAGTAACAACTGCTATTGAAACTATCGTTGATGATGCACCAGTAATGGAAGAAATTGCTACTAATTTCTTAGAAACAACTCGTAATGCATTCTTTATAGGACGTACAATTGATTATAATGTAAGTTTAGAAGGTGCATTAAAACTTAAAGAAATCTCTTATATTCAGGCTGAAGGATTTGCTGGTGGTGAATTGAAGCACGGTACAATTGCACTTATCGAAGAGGGTACGCCAGTTATCGGTTTAGCAACTCAAGAGAATGTTAACTTATCTATCCGTGGTAATATTAAAGAAGTTGTAGCTCGTGGTGCTAATCCTTGTATCATTTCAATGGAAGGCTTAGACAAAGATGGTGATACGTATGTTATCCCTCATGTACATGAGTTATTAACACCATTAGTTTCTGTTGTTACTATGCAATTAATTTCATATTATGCTGCATTGCACAGAGATTTAGACGTTGATAAACCACGTAACTTAGCTAAATCAGTTACAGTTGAATAATTGAACTAGTTTTTAAAACCAGTTAAGGGAAACCTTGCTGGTTTTTTAAAAAACATTTTTAACAGAATATTCCGAAAAATATCGTCGCGGTAGCTCACAATATCAATGTTGTATTTTAAATTGAAATGCATCTTCGTTAATTCTACAAAAGGTAAAGGTTTCTAAGCTATATATATGATATCAACGCTTTATTAAAGTTAAAGTCGTTGCACTTTATATCAAACAGTGACACAATTTATTTAAGTAATTAAAGTAACGAGTGGAGGATAATATGAATAACGTTAAAGCAATATTCCTAGATATGGATGGAACAATTTTACATGAAAATAATAAAGCATCTAACTATACCAAGGATGTGGTAGATGAATTACGTGAAAAGGGTTTTAAGGTATTTCTAGCCACAGGTCGTTCATATTCTGAGATACATCAACTCGTACCTGAAGGTTTTAAAGTTGATGGAATTATTAGTTCTAATGGTACTACTGGTGAAATCGAGGATCAAAATTTGTTTAAACACAGCTTATCTTTAGAACAAGTTAAAAAAATTGTTAAATTAGCTCAACAACAACATATCTACTATGAAGTATTTCCTTTTGGAGCACAACGTATCGTTTTAAAAGAAGATTATCAATGGATGCGTGACATGATTACTGGTGAAACGCCACCCAATAATGTAAGTCATAGTGAATGGACTTCAAGACTAGACGCTATGAAAGATAAAATTGATTGGCGTGACGAGTTGCCGGACTTAGATTATTCTAAAATCTATTTGTTTAATCCAAATCTTGATAAAATTACCACATTCAGAGATGAACTTATTCAGAATAAAGTTTTGCTAAGTATCAGTGTTTCTAACTCGTCTCGTTATAATGCAGAAACAATGGCGTATAATACCGATAAGGGTACGGGGATTAAAGAAATGATTGAACACTTTGGTATTCAGCAAGAGGAAACATTAGTCATTGGAGATAGTGATAATGATCGTGCGATGTTCGACTTTGGGCAATATACAGTTGCAATGAAAAATGCACGACAAGAAATTAAAGATATCACAGATGAAGTGACTGAGGAAACAAATGAAGAAGATGGGGCAGCTAAATACTTAAAATCACGATTATTAGACAAATAAATATATAAACATTAAAAACTCGCAAGTAACGATAATAGGTTACTTGCGAGTTTATTTAATAACTATTATTTCTTGTCAAAAGTGTCTTTAGCTCTATCTGTAATGTCGTCTTTATTGTCAGACACCTTTTCAGAAGCTTTGTCTTTTAAATCTTGACCCTTACTAGAAGCGTTATCTTTTTGATTGCTAAATTGATTTTCAGCTTTATCTTTAAGATTATCACCTTTAGAGTCATTGTCGTTCACTTTATCTTGAACTTTTTCTTTTACGTTAGATGTTTTACCTTTGTTATCGTCTTTAGATGTAGCTAATGAATCTTTGTCATTCTTCTTACCTTTGCGAGCTTTCTTACCAGGTTTATCAATTTTATCACCACGTGTGATGAAGTAATAAATGATACCCATAAGAATGATAAAGTAAATAACAATTCTAATTAGAATGATTAAAATAAGCACAACGTATGCAAGAATTTGAGCAACTGATTGTGACATATGACTAGTTAAATAACTAAATAGGGTAATTAATGGTTGACCTGTAATAAGAACAACTAGGTTAAGTAATAAAATACCAATAAAGAATTTTAACCAAGTTTTCTTACCATTCTTAATTCCATTAAATCCTTCTTTAACATTACTCATTGCTTTTCGATGTGGATTTTCTGCAAATGCAACTGTGTAATTAATCATGAAGATTAAGAAGAACCAATAAACGATTGAAGTAATGAATCCCATTAGTAAAATAATTACAATTTGAGAAATAATTAAAATAGCAATTGAATTATCCACATTACTTACTGATTGTTGTATCCACGCATACAATTGAATAAAAGTGACGTTGTACAATAATTTTAGTAAGTATGCAATGATAAACATAATCATAATAGCAACAACTGAGATCAATGCTAATAATAAAGATGTTGCATAACGGCCTTTTTTAAAGGCAAAAAATAAATCACTAAATTTAATTTTTTCGTGCTTCATAGCCTTTTGGATAACATTAATAGCACCTGCTAATAGTTGATATCCAAGGAAAATAAATAGTAAAGCTAAAATAAGATAAATAATAATAATAGGGATGTACATTGTTAATGAAACGGATTGTCCGAATTGTTGTAACATTTGCATCTGAGTAGAAAATTGAGCTATAAATGCTGATGCAAATCGATAAACAATAAAACAAACTGCAAAACTAATTAAAGCGAATAATAAAGCTTTGAGTAGTTGCGGTTTAGCATTTTTAAATGCCGATTTATAATATCTAAACAAATTTTAAGCACTCCTTTAACGTAATATAAATACAATATCAAAAATCTTATTTTTTTTAAATTAATATCTAACATAAAAGGGTATTGAAGTGTTAAAATATGCTAGTAAATTCACATTGAAAGGAGATATCATCATGAAATTTGCAGTTATTACTGATATCCATGGTAATTATGATGCATTAGAAAAGGTGTTAGATGATATTGATAGTAGAGAAGATATCGATAAAATTTATAATCTTGGTGACAATATAGGTATTGGACACGAGACAAACAAAGTTTTAGATACTGTATTTGATCGTGATGATATGGAAATGATTGCCGGTAACCATGATGAAGCAATCATGACACTAGTTAATAACACACAATATCCTGAAGATCTTAAAGGCAAATTTTATGAGCATCATCAATGGATAGAAAGCCACCTCGATGAATCATATTATGATGAATTAAATCAATTACCACGATACATTGAGAAGACTATTAAAGGTAAAAAGGTTTTATTTATTCATTATGAAATTCCTAATGAAAAATTAGAAGTAGGAATTGAAGGGCAACCTTTCGCACCGATGGCTAGTGATGATGAGCAAGAGATTTCTAAGCTTTTTGAAGATAAAGACGCGGATTTAATACTATTTGGCCACAATCATCGTTTACATTTATTTGATGATAAATCTACAATTTACTTTAATCCAGGTGCAGTGGGATTAAATAACGGAGCTCATACTGTATATGGTATTGTTACAATTAATGAACAAGGCATTTCTGTTGAACGTGTAAAACTAGACTATGATGAAGAAGAATTTATTGAAGGTTTTGCTGAAAAACAAGTACCAGCAAGAGACTTTATTTTTAAAAACTTTATGTAAATAATTGAATATCCTCAAGGATGAGACATTGGAAGTGTCTTGCCCTTGAGGATATTTTTAATGACTATTGGCATGTGTATGAGTGTGTATGTGTTCATGAATACCTGAACATAATGTTGAATCATCATGTTTATGTTTAGGTGTTTCAAGTTGTATTGTCATGTGTTGAACATTTTGATGCAATAAATCATGTTCAATGGTTTCTAAAAGATTTTCACATTCTTTAACTGTTAATTGCTCTGAAACAACTGCGTGACAACTGAGTGCATTCATATCATTTGATATAGTCCAAACATGATAATCATGTACATTTTGAATGCGTTCGTCTTTAGTGATTGTAGATATCACTGCTTCTAGGTCTACATCACTAGGTGTACCTTCCATTAAAATATTTAGTGAAGATTTTGCTATACCGTAAGCACTTTTTAAAATAATTAGTGACACCAGAATACTAGCGATAGGATCAGCAAGAGTAAAGTTAAACGCCCAAATTAATAATGCTGCTACGATTGCACCAATTGAACCAAAGAGATCACCTAATACATGGATAAAGGCGCCACGCATATTTAAATTATGAGATGTATCACCGCCTCTAAACATTAACGCTGCAACTACAATATTAACGATTAAGCCAATTAAGCTTATAATAAACATCTCTTGAGATTGCACTTCTGGAGGGGCGAAAAATCTACGAATAGCTTCGATAATAATCATAAGACTGATAATAAATAAAGTTACGCCATTGAATAAAGCAGCGAGCACTTCAAAGCGTTTATAGCCATAGGTTTTAGTTTGTGTAGCATTCTTTTCCGCATATATAAATGCGATAAGTGCTACGCCAAGTGAGATGGTGTCACTTAACATGTGAAATCCATCAGAGAGTAAGGCCAAGCTATTGGCAATAAATCCACCGATGATTTCTACTAACATAAATAATCCTATAATAAAGAAAGAGATTAAAAGTACTTTCTTATTATTTGTATGGACATGACCATGTGCATGATTGTGACTATGATGTTGATGATTGTGATTTGTCATATTAACTTCCACCTTCATTTGGATGACTAGCATGATGAATGGCTTGTTTGAGTAATGTAGATACGTGCTTGTCGTCTAAAGAATATATCATAGATTGACCTTGTCGCTTTGATTTAACCAAGTGTGTACTTTTCAATAACTTTAGTTGATGTGACACATTTGATTGAGACATATTCAATGTATGTGAAATGTGTCCTACACTTGCTTCTCCAAATTCTAATAATTCCATAATACGTAAACGGTTGAGATCGCTTAAAGCTTTGAATATCTCAGTGACTTTGCTTAAAGTATCTACATCGGTATGTTTATTTTGATCAATGTCATTCACCTTGAAGCACCTCTTTATATGAATATTTGTTCATATATTAATATAATTTATTGCGGTAGTGATGTCAATCGTATTTTTATTGGGTTTACTTTTTGAAAATGAGTGGTAAACATCAATTACGATTTTAAAAAGGGAGGACGTTAAGAATGAGTATTTTATTAATCGGTGCTAATGGTGGCGTAGGTTCAAGATTAGTACAACAATTAAAATCAGATAATATTGATTTTACTGCAGGTGTTCGTAAAGAGGAACAAGTGAAAGAATTAAAGGACCAAGATGTCGATGCAACGTTGGTAGATGTTGAAAAAGCCACTGTTAAAGATTTAACTCAACTCTTCAACAATTACGATAAAGTTATTTTCTCAGTAGGTTCAGGTGGCAGTACAGGCGATGATAAGACAATTATAGTTGATTTAGACGGTGCTGTTAAAACTATTGAAGCAAGTAAAGAGGCGGACATTAAGCACTATGTAATGGTTTCAACTTATGATTCAAGAAGAGAAGCTTTCGATTCTGCTGGCGATTTAAAACCGTATACAATTGCTAAACACTACTCAGATGATTATTTAAGAAATTCTGGTCTTAATTATACAATTGTGCATCCTGGAAGACTTACTGATGATGAAGGTACTGGTAAAATTGAAGCAGATTTATACTTTGATAAACGTGCGTCTATTCCTCGAGACGATGTAGCAACAGTGCTTAAAGAAGTAGTTACATCAGATAAATTTGCTAATCAAGAATTTCAAATTCTTAGTGGCGATAAAGAAATTAAAGATGCGATACAAAAATATGAATAATCGTTATAAAAATGATATTAGCAAAAGCAGTCGAGTTACCTTTTAGGTGATTCGGCTGTTATTTGTTTTAAATTATCGAGTGAAAAATGGTTTATTTAACTTCAGATTGATATTGTTAATAATAATGCAAAACTTTAATTAATTAGTGAAGCGTTTGATAAACTAAAATTGAATTAAAGATGATTTGTTCTATTTGTTTTTAAATAATAATTTTTATTCAAAAAATTCGGTACTTCTTTAGGTTTTGAAATGTGGTACAATCATAAATAGTGATAATGAAAAATAATGGATATAACTTAAAGTTAGGGAACTCAATACATAATTATTAAATTGACTGTTGTCTCTTTAGAAATATAGAAACTACTTAATAATAAAGTGAAAAATGTCTTTAAGGAGATAAGTATACTTAAGTTAACTTTAGAATGATAGATTAAGTTGACGTTTAAGATAATGGAGGTGTAATGATGCCGTTATTTTTAAAGCCTATTTTTCATGAAAAGGTTTGGGGTGGAAGTAAACTCCAACAATTTGGATATCATCTTCCAAATGAGCATATAGGTGAGTGTTGGGGAATATCCACACATCCGAATGGTAAGAGTGAAATTCTCAATGGACCTTATGCGGGGCAGACACTAGATCAAGTTTGGAACGACCATAGAGAACTATTTGGCGAGTTTCCAAGTAAAGATTTCCCTTTAATGGCTAAAATTGTTGATGCTGAGGCACCTTTATCAATACATGTTCATCCTGATGATTCATATGCTTATGAAAATGAAAATGGTCAATATGGCAAGTCCGAATGTTGGTACATTATCGAATCGGAGGAAGATGCTGAAATTACCATTGGCACTAAAGCATCATCTCGTGAAGAATTTGAACAACAAATAAAGGAAGGCAAGTTCCAAGAAAACTTAAGAAAGATTAAAGTTAAACCTGGAGACTTTTATTTTATTCCTGCTGGCACAATTCATTCTATAGGCGCTGGAATCATGGCATATGAGACAATGCAGTCATCTGATGTATCATATAGAGTATATGACTACGATCGTAAACTTAATAACAATGAACAACGGACACTAAATGTCTCTAAAGCATTAGACGTAATGGAGTACTCTAGTGAACTGCCAAATATTGTACCTCAGAACGAAGTGATAGAGAATCACAATTGCACCCACGTAGTGTCTAATGACTTCTTTACTATAGTAAAATGGGAAATTTCAGGTACATTAAATTATATGAAGCCACGTGAATTTTGCTTAATTTCTGTATTAGAAGGTAATGGTAAAATTATTATTGATGGTGAAATTTTTGAGATTGAAAAGGGAACTAATTTTGTTTTAACATCTGAAGATTTAGATAGCGTATTCGAAGGTGATTTTACGCTTATAATTAGTTATATTTAAGCTTGATTAAAAATAAATTGCTAGTAATTATATAGAGATTAATCATACAAGGAGCGTTAGTTTTGAAGCAATTTTTATATATTTCTCTCATTTGTGGAATGATTTCAGGAGCTGGAATATTTTTACATATGCCACATTACCCTACATTAATTCTACCGAGAGTTGTAGCAATTGTAGGTATTATTAGTGCTTTGATTACGATTAAAGATAAAGATATTAATGCTATGCTTAAATTAGGTGGAGTAATGATTAACGTCATTCCGTTATTAGGTAGCATGATTACACCTCATTAATAAATTTGTTTATTATAGGTTATGTAAATGTTTATCAAAAGTTTTAATGACTTTTTATTCGAAGCTAAGACAGATGAGTTGTCTTAGCTTCTTTTTCTTAAAATGATAAAAACAGCTAATTGTTAGAGAATATTGAAAATGTGTGATAAAAATTATGATAAAATGAATTTAAAATTTGTATCAAAGTATTCGTAATACACATTTATTTAAATTATAGGTTAGATAAGGAGTATCATAATGACTGAGGAAATTAACTATTTTTGGCTAAACTGTGGTTATAATAGATGGAATCACAATGAACCCCTTGTAGGTCAAACAACTTTATTTGAATCGGGTGCACATTTCAATCCTTCTCAAGGATTTCGTGCTTTTAAAAAGGCCAAAGCAGGAGATCAAGTCATCTTTTATCAAGTACAAACCGATTCTGGTTTATTAGGTATAGGCGAAATCATAAGTGTTCAAGCAGGCGCTCAAAATAAAATCAGGGTAGAATTTAAATTCAATGAAGAACTGAAATCATTGACAACCGACTATTTAAAACGAAGTGAAGCTTTAGATTTTCGTATGAATAATATGAAAGAAACGTTGTTTAATCAAATTAAACAATCAGAATTTGATTTAATTGTAAGTTTAGGAAAAGGGGAAACTAAAATCCCAAGATACTTTTTATTATCTGAAACAGATGACTTTGAACCAGGTAAAAATTATACAATTTTTACGCATACTTACAATGGAATAAAAAGAAATGGTTATCACTTCTATACACAACTTGAAGTTGGAGATAATATTATTATCTATAATAAAGAAAAAGATCAATCAGTAGTAGGTATCGGCGAAGTGGCTCGTCATATTCATGAGAAACCTCCAATTCCAGGTAGAACGAATAGTACGGCTATAGAAATCTTGTATGGCAAGAATATTGACCCAATTTCTTTAGGTCATTTAAATAAACATCAGAAATTAAAGAATTTATATTTCTTACAAGAAAATGCTAAACAAGCTATCGCGAGTATGTCACAAACACAATATGATGCTATATTAGAAATGAGTGACAATAATGGTATTAAAAATCCATTCGAGACAGTTCAAAAATCAGAAGTCACTGAATATCAAAATGATGATTCACTCAAACCATTTATATTATTAGTTGTTGATAGAAAAGAAGAAGGCTTAAAAGCAGCTAATGATTTATTGCAAAAAACAAATGCAAATCCTGTCATTACTAGTGGACATCCTGATTTTACAGAGGATATGTTATATGGCAAATATTTACCAAATGAATCAGGCGCTCTATATTATCGCGAAGGATTTATTACGCAATTAATGCCTACCAAAGATAAAAATTATTTAGTTATTGATAATTTTAATCGTATCGATCCAGATATCTTCCAAACGTACATTAATGTATTAGAAGGTTATGAGGTGACATTACCTAGGTACAATAAAGATGGAAGTATGATTAAATGGTCTAAAAACAAAGATTCCTTCTATCACTTTAATCCTAATTGGCATATTATTGGTGTAACATATGATTCTATAGAGGACATTAAACAGAAGTATTCTCAACAGTTTCTTAAGTATACGCGCATTGTACGCGTTAATCATTCAGAGTAAGTTAGTTTAATAGAATATCTTAATTAAATTTTAGAAATTAAATTTGAAATGACTCTCCTCAAACTCTTTACGTTAATAAGTGAAAGTTTTGAGGGGAGCTTTTTATGTTTTAAAGATTCTTAATCGCCATTAAGTTAAATACAAATGCTTTTATTTCAATTAATTAAAATTACTAAAGAAATGTTTGTAAATGAGGAGGAGGCCGTGTTTATGATGTTTTGAAAAAAGGAAATGTAATTGTAAGAGTTAATAAAGGAGGTATTTAATATGCCTATTATATATTATGACGGTAATTGCATTTATTGTTATAATTATGCGATTTGGCTTATTCAAAATGGACTTTCTAAGAGCTATGAGTTCGCAACTATAAAAGGTGAGATTGGCGAACAATTTTTTAATCAACATCCCGAAGCCAAAAATAGAAATAGTGTAATCTTGCAAAAAGGTGAGCATTTAGAATATAAATCAGACGCGATTGCTACGCTTATTACTTCGTTGCCAAACAATAAAAAATGGTTAGGTATAGGTCTAAGAGTACTGCCGAAAACAATACGTGATTTAGGTTATAATTTATTTGCTAATAATAGAGACAAAATGTGGAAGACACACTGGCATAAGCCTACTGAATATGAAAAATCATTCTTTTTAGATGATAATGCTAAAATCAAGTTAACTTAATTGATAATTTTGACTACTAATTGATAATATATAGGTGGAAGTCAAAAAGTTAAAATAACTTTCAATATTAGAAAATATTAGAATTTGTATGTAATGAGTTCATTTATTAATGCAAATAAGCATCGTCATAATTTCGACAACAATTTGAAATAATTATAAATAAAAGTGTGATTTTGCTTTACAGATTAGAATTATTATAATATAATAATTATTGCAATCAAGGAAAGCTGATTAATTAAGGAGTGTATTTTAAATGAGTAATCAACAAGATGTAGTAAAAGAATTAAATCAACAAGTAGCAAACTGGACAGTAGCATACACAAAATTACACAATTTCCATTGGTACGTAAAAGGACCAAACTTCTTCTCATTACACACTAAATTCGAAGAACTTTATGATGAAGCTAGCCAATATGTAGATGATTTAGCAGAAAGAATCTTAGCTATTGGTGGTAACCCAATCGGTACTTTAACTGAAAGCTTAGATAAATCAATTGTTAAAGAGGCTGGAAAAAATTATGCAGCTGAACAAATGGTAGAAGAACTTTCACATGATTTCACTAATATTTCTAAACAATTAGAACATGCAATAGAAGTAGCAGGTAATGCAGGTGATGATGTATCAGAAGATATGTTTATTGGCATGCAAACTTCAGTTGATAAACATAATTGGATGTTACAATCTTATTTAGGTAAATAATTTGATAGACAACGTTCTAAAAAATAAATTTGGACATAATTGCTAAAAATAATAGCAGTAAGAAGATTTCAATTAGAATCTTCTTACTGCTATTTTTATTTTCAACACTAAGTACTAGTGTTGATCCTTTAATATTTTATTCAGCAATTTCAAGTGCAATTTCCATCATTTGAGTGAATGATGTTTGTCTTTCTTCTGCACTTGTAGCTTCATCACGTAAAATATGGTCACTAACTGTGAAGACGCCAAGTGCTTTTTTACCTGCATTGATGGCATTTAAATATAAACCTGCTGATTCCATTTCAATTCCTAATATACCCATTTTCTTCCATGCATCGTTAAATGTTGCATCTGCATTATAAAAAGTATCAGATGATAATACATTTCCCACATGTGAAGTAGCACCAATTTCGTCTGCTGCTTTTTTAGCTTTAGTAATTAAGTCAAAATCAGCAATCGGCGCAAAATGTCCAGGAATATTAAATTGATCTACATAATTTGAATTTGTTGATGCAGCTTGAGCAATAATTACATCATATAAATTAACATCCTCTTGAAGTGCACCACATGAACCCACGCGAATAATTGTTTCTACATCAAAGAAATTATATAACTCATAAGAGTAAATACCAATACTTGGAATTCCCATTCCTGACCCCATAACTGAGATTTCTTTACCTTTATATGTTCCTGTATAACCGAACATGTTGCGTACTTCATTAAATTGTTCAACATTTTCTAAGAAGTTATCCGCAATATATTTTGCACGTAGCGGGTCACCTGGCATTAATACAGTTTTAGCAATTTTTACACCATTTGGTTGAATATGAGGTGTACCATTCGTCATAAGTTATCTTCTCCTTATTATTTAAGTTATCAATATAGATTAAAAAGCTTTATATCACAATATAAGATAACATTTGTTTATCTTTTATGCGAATTTTTGTACTATATAATTGTAAGTAAATATTATGTGATTATTAACTAAGTGTGAAGCTGTATAACAAATTAAATTAAAATTTAGTGACTTCTAGACACTTTTTTCTGTCATCTTCAGAAGTATACCAGGACTTATATTTGTTTGCTAGTTTCATTCTTAGTAAGCTGTTACATATATTTTGAAAAATGGAGGAACGGAAATGAACGTAGCAAAATATATAGATCATACTTTACTAAAACCTGATTCAACTAGAGAACAAATTGATAAAATTCTTGAAGAAGCTAAAAAGTATCAATTCAAATCAGTGTGCATTAATCCAACTCATGTTAGTTATGCAAGTCAACAATTACTAGATACAGATGTACTTGTGTGTACTGTAATCGGATTTCCATTAGGGGCAACTACGACTGACGTAAAGGTCTTCGAAACTGAAAATGCAATTAAAAATGGTGCTTCAGAAATAGATATGGTTATTAATATTGGGGCTTTAAAAGATCAACGCTATGATGAAGTGCAAAAAGATATTGAGGGTGTTATCGCAGCTGCTAATGGAAAAACAGTTAAAGTGATAATTGAAACAGTACTTTTAACTGATGAAGAAAAAGTTAAGGCTTGTGAATTAGCTGAAAAAGCAGGCGCTACTTTTATTAAAACATCTACAGGATTTGCTGGTGGGGGAGCTACACCAGAAGACGTCAAATTAATGAAAGATACTGTAGGCAACCGCTTAGAAGTAAAAGCGTCTGGAGGAGTGAGAAGTCTAGAAGACTTTGAAAAAATGATTGAAGCAGGTGCGACAAGAATTGGTGCAAGTGCGGGAGCCCAAATTATAGAGGGTCTTGATTCCAACTCAGATTATTAAAAGATTCATTTAAGGGAATGATTTTTATGAGAATGATAGATATTATTGAGAAAAAACGTGACGGACATGCGCTAACAGAAGAAGAGATTGAATTTTTTATTAATGGTTATACGAAAGGTGACATCCCTGATTATCAAGCTTCGAGTTTAGCTATGGCCATCTTTTTCCAAGATATGAACCAAGAAGAAAGAGCAGCAATGACGATGGCAATGGTTAATTCAGGAGATAAGATTGATTTATCTCAAATTCAAGGTGTAAAAGTGGATAAGCACTCTACTGGTGGTGTAGGAGATACGACAACACTAGTATTAGCGCCTTTAGTAGCGTCATTGGGTGTACCTGTAGCTAAAATGAGTGGTCGTGGTTTAGGTCATACTGGTGGAACGATTGATAAATTAGAATCAGTAAATGGTTTTAATGTAGAGATAAGTGAACAAGAATTTATTAAACTTGTTAATGAAAACAAAGTTGCTGTTATAGGTCAATCTGGAAATTTAACACCAGCTGATAAAAAACTATATGCACTAAGAGATGTGACGGGTTCTGTTAATTCTATTTCATTAATCGCGTCATCAATTATGAGTAAAAAAATCGCAGCTGGTGCAGATGCAATTGTTCTTGATGTTAAAACCGGGAGCGGTGCTTTCATGAAAACGTTAGAGGAAGCAGAAGCATTAGCAGATGCAATGGTAAGTATAGGTAATAATGTAGGTAGAAATACTATGGCGATTATTTCTGATATGAGCCAACCATTGGGTCGTGCAATTGGTAATGCTTTAGAATTAAAAGAAGCGATTGAGACACTAAAAGGCCAAGGGCCAAAAGATTTAACGGAACTTGTATTAACATTAGGCTCACAAATGGTAGTGTTAGCTCAAAAAGCTCAATCATTAGAAGAAGCACGTCAAATGCTTGAGGAAGCTATTCAATCAGGTAAAGCTTTAGAGAAATTTAAAACCTTTATTAGTCACCAAGGTGGTGATTCGTCTATTGTTGATAACCCAGATAAGTTGCCTCATGCACGCTATCAAATTCATTTTCAAGCGAAAAAGGATGGCGTGATTACCAAGATGATTGCAAATGAAATCGGTGTTGCTTCAATGATGCTTGGTGCAGGACGTCAAACTAAAGAAGATAAAATTGATTTAGGTGTAGGGATTGTTCTAAATAAAAAAGTTGGGGATTCTGTCAAACAAGGAGATAATATTCTCACTATTCATAGCAATAAAGAAAATGTTAATGAAATATTAGACAAATTAGACGAGAGTATTACAATTGAAGAAAAAGGTGAAACACCAACCTTAATTCACAAAATTATAACCGAGTAGGAGATGTAAAGAATGACTACAGCGTTTAATCGAATCCATCTTATCGTTATGGACTCAGTAGGTATTGGTGAGGGTCCAGATGCGGCTGCATTTAAAGATGAGGGTTCTCATACACTCAAACACACTTTAGAAGGATTTAATCAAGAACTTCCAAATTTACAACGACTTGGATTAGGAAATATTGATTCTTTACCAGTAGTTTCTAAGGTTGAAAAACCAGGTGCATTTTATACAAAATTGAGCGAAGCTTCTGTTGGTAAAGATACAATGACTGGACATTGGGAAATTATGGGTTTAAATATTATGCAACCATTTAAAGTATATCCTAATGGTTTCCCAGATGAACTTGTTAAGGAAATTGAAGAGATGACAGGACGTAAAGTTGTTGCAAATCGTCCCGCTTCAGGTACTCAAATCATCGATGAGTGGGGCGAACATCAAATGAAGACAGGCGATTTAATTGTTTACACAAGTGCTGACCCTGTACTTCAAATTGCTGCTCATGAAGATATCATTCCACTTGATGAATTATATGATATATGTGAAAAAGTTCGTGAATTAACTAAAGACCCTAAGTATTTAATTGGACGTATTATTGCAAGACCATATGTAGGTGAACCTGGCAACTTTACACGTACATCAAATCGCCATGATTATGCATTGAAACCTTTTGGTAAAACAGTGATGAATACGTTAAAAGATAATGATTACGATGTCATTGCTATTGGTAAAATTAATGATATTTATGATGGTGAAGGTGTGACAGAAGCCATTCGTACCAAAAATAATATGGATGGTATGGACAAACTCATTGAAGTAGTACAAAAAGACTTCAAAGGGATTAGTTTCTTAAATTTAGTAGACTTTGATGCGCTTTATGGTCACCGACGAGATAAAGAAGGCTATGCTCAAGCTATTAAAGACTTTGATAATCGTTTACCGGAATTAATTGAACACTTACAAGAAGACGATTTAGTGATTATTACAGCTGATCACGGAAATGACCCAATAGCCGATGGTACGGATCATACACGCGAATATATACCAGTATTAATGTTTAGTCCTAAGATTAATCAGTATCATGAACTATCTCAAGACACGACATTTAGTTCAATCGGTGCTACAATTGCAGATAACTTCAACGTAGAATTACCAGAATACGGTAAAAGTTATTTAAAAGAAATGGGAGTTGAACATAAATGAAATTCTTAAGATTTCTATTAGGAATCGCATTTGGAACAGCTGGTGTATTACATTTTACGAATGAACGTCAATTTAGAAATATTGTTCCAGATTATTTACCTTTACAAAAAACAGCTGTATTAGTTACAGGTGTTTTTGAAATCTTCTTTGGAATGATGCTATTAATTCAAAGACCAGCAAGTTGGTTGAAGAAAGGAATTAACTTATTCCTATTAGCAGTATTCCCTGCAAATATTTATATGGCACGTAAAAAATTACCATTGGGTGATAAAGAAGTTCCTAAATGGGCACTTTATTTAAGATTACCATTACAATTTGTATTAATGGGTATTGTTAAGAAACTATAATTCATTATTGAACTACAACTGCTATTGAGTAGTTGTAGTTTTATTTTTTTTTAAATGAAACAAATGTTTGTCGATATTTTTGAAGCAAGTGTTGATGGTGATTTTGATGAATCTTCTTCTTTATTGGAAGATTTATTGGGACGTAAACCTCAAGATATCGTTGAAATTCTAAATAATAAATAATTATGTAGTAAAAGAAAGACTCTAGATCATCTTGCGATAAGCAAGTAAATCTAGAGTCTTATTTAATATTAAATTCATTTATTTTTCCGTACCGTAAATATCATTCCATTGGTCGCGTTTATTTAAGAAAGCTTGAGCAATTTCTTTAGCACCTTCTAATGAATGGCTTGCTGCCCATCCACATTGCACTTCATTACAAGCTGGCACTTCTGTAGCATTTAAGACATCGTTCAATGTCTTTTCAACAATATTTAAAACATCATCATAATCGTCATGATTAATAAATGATACATAGAAACCAGTTTGGCAACCCATAGGACTTAAATCAACAACTTTATCAGTGTGATTTCTAATGTTTTCGGCCATTAAGTGTTCTAAAGAATGTAAACCAGGCATTTCCATATGTTCTTTATTAGGTTGTTTGAAACGGATGTCATATTTATGGATAATATCTCCATTCAATCCTTCCATCGTACCCGCTAAACGGATAAATGGTGCAACAACTTTAGTATGATCTAAATTAAAACTTTCAACGTTCATTTTAGGCATGATTGTATCCTCCTTATTGCAATTACGCAATTTATTGTTCATTTCAATAATTTGATTGTAACAATCCTCGATGTGAATGACAATTTTGAAAAAAGTAGCAAAGCAATTAGCGTTTGAATTGTAAGAAAATTGTGTATATATGTTAAAAAGTAATGACAACAATTATTTATTCCGATAGAATAAGTAATAATTAAATTGAGGAAAGTGAAAAAAGCTAGTGTATGTTAGAAAAAAGTTAGTTATCTTTCCTCCTCTTTAAGTAATAGTTTTGAGTAATAATCATTAAATAATGAGTATGAATAAAGTATAAACTGAATTAAGCTAGTAAGGTTTTCAAGGGAGTTAGGTACAATGAGTGCAAAACAAGAGATATTAGATTTTATAGAAAATAAAAAATATGATTATGTTGAAATCAGTCATCGTATTCATGAGCGCCCTGAACTAGGAAATGAAGAAATATTTGCGTCAAGAACGTTAATCGATATTCTAAAATTGCATGAATTCGAAATAGAAACAGATATTGCTGGACATGCTACAGGTTTTATTGCCTCATACGAGTCTGATAAACCAGGTCCTACAATTGGTTTCTTAGCAGAATATGATGCACTACCTGGACTAGGACATGCATGTGGTCACAATATTATTGGAACAGCAAGCGTTCTAGGGGGTACAGCTTTAAAACAAGTTATAGACGAGATAGGTGGTAAAGTTGTTGTACTAGGATGTCCGGCTGAAGAAGGTGGAGAAAATGGTTCTGCTAAAGCGTCTTATGTTAAAGCAGGCATTATAGAAGATATAGATGTTGCGCTCATGGTACATCCAGGTAATGAAACATATCGTACCATCAACACTCTGGCAGTGGATGTATTAGATATTCAATTCTATGGACGAAGTGCTCATGCTTCTGAAAATGCAAACGAAGCACTTAATGCCCTTGATGCCATGATTTCTTATTTCAATGGTGTTGCACAGTTAAGGCAACATATAAAAAAGGGACAACGTGTACATGGCGTTATATTAGATGGTGGGAAAGCTGCAAATATTATACCTGATTATACACATGCTCGTTTTTATACCAGAGCTACATCTCGTAAAGAACTAGATGTATTAACAGAAAAGGTGAAGGAAATTGCGCGTGGGGCAGCCATTCAAACAGGTTGTGATTATGAATTTGGTCCCATTCAAAACGGTGTGAATGAATTTATCAAATCGCCTAAATTAGATGACTTATTTGAAAAGTATGCTGAAGAAATGGGAGAGGAAGTCATTAATGATGACTTCGGTTATGGTTCAACAGATACGGGTAACGTGAGTCACATAGTTCCAACTATTCATCCTCATATTAAAATCGGTTCACGTAATCTTGTAGGGCATACACATCGTTTCAGAGAAGCGGCTGCAAGTGTTCATGGTGATCAAGCTTTAATAAGAGGAGCTAAAATCTTAGCCTTAATGGGCTTAGAATTAATTGAAAATGAGAAGTTATTCAATGAAATTGTTGAAGAACATACTCATATAAAGGGGCATGTTAAATAATGAATGAAAAAGTAAATGGTCCGATGTTGACTTTAAGTGATTTATACAATGATGATGTGGTTTATACATCTAGACCTTCATATATCTCTAATCCATGGTTAAAACCTGATGAACATCAATCTAATTTTTTAACTGGAAGAGAATTACTCATCGCTAATCGCTTTCCAGTTATTGTGCATGAAGCAAGTGTTACTGAGAAATTAGCATACCTATTTAAATTAGTAGGAAAGCAAATTCCAACTCACATTTACAAGTTTAATAATAAAGAGACATATGAAGAATTATTACAAACTTTAGCTCATAAAGATGGTAAGAAAATTTATTTTCAATATATACATGATGAAGATATTTTAGAGAAAGAGTATTATGCACTTAATAAAGACATATTTGTTGCTTTAAATAATAAATCAAGGATACCTGAATGGACGAACAACAAATATTTACCTGATAGAGAGATTGTACCTATAGAAGAATTTGAAACTCGAATTAAGTCTTGGTCTTATCCATTCGTAATTAAACCCGGAGATGACTTACCTACAGCAGGTGGCTATGGTGTAATGATTTGCTACAATGATCAAGATTTAGAACAAGCTAAAATTCGCATTAAAGAAGCCACTGAAGCTACAGATTATTTAATAATTGAACAAAAAATTGAAGCGGTTAATAACTACTGCGTTCAATATGCTTATGCTCCTGATTTGGGAATTAAATATTTAGGTACAGCCCAACAACTAACGAATGAGTATGGTTTTTATAACGGGAATGAAAATGTTAATGATGTACCTCAGCATGTCATTGATGCCGGCAAAGAAATTATGGAGATAGGTGTGAGTAAAGGATTCTTTGGGGTTGCTGGATTTGATTTGTTAGTAGATAAAAATAATGACGTCTTTGCAATTGATTTGAATTTTAGACAAAATGGTTCAACAAGTATGTTGTTGCTCGCAAAGGATTTAGCAAAAGGATATCATAAATTTTATAGTTATTTTTCTAACGGTGATAATACACATTTTTATAATACAATTATTAAATATATCAAGAAGGGTGTTCTTTATCCACTTTCATATTATGATGGCGATTGGTATGGCAAAGATAAAGTGAATTCTCGATTTGGATGTATATGGCACGGATCAAGTAAAGAAGAAATTATTCAGCATGAAAGTGAGTTTATTAAAGAATTAGGTTTATAAGTCATACTCGACAAATGCAAATAGATATTTAGTAAAATTTATATTTTCGAAATTTTCAGAAATAACCAGATTTAATTACAGGATATAACGAAATAATATTATTAATTGTACACGATTGACTATCAATTATTAGTCGTTTAACATTTAAATTGACACACTATACGAATAACTAATGAATTGAGGGTTTGACATGTCGTACAAATATGAAGCATTTTTCAAGGATATTTTAATAAACGAATATATTTATTTTGCTTCAAAAAATAAGAAGTTAGTAAGGTTAAATCAAAAAGAACAATCTTATATTGCTATGTGGACAGATGAAGCTATGGCTGAATCATATTTATCTCAACATTCTATAGATTATGATAAGGTTGTTCGAGCTGATATTGACAGATTCGTCACTTATGAATTAGATGATTTATTTGATGAAGGTGATGAAATCTTAGTTAATGTAAATAATGAAGAAGATGGACAACTAGTGGATGTTATTAAAATGACTGATGAATTGATGTCAGAACTTGATGACATCAGAATTAAAGAATTTGTTAAAGATGTAGCTAAATATGATGAAGTTTATGGTTTAACTAATAAAAATGAGAAAAACTTTGTCATGATTAGTGATGATGAACATCAAAAACCTCATATTATGCCGGTTTGGAGTATTAAAAATCGTGCGTCTAAGGTACGAGATGAAGATTTTGAGGAATGTGAAATTATCGAAATTGAAGGTAAAGTTTTTGGAGAGTGGTTAGATAAGTTACGTGATGATGATAAAGCAGTAGCTATTGACTTAAAACCTGGAGTCGTGGGCACAGTTGTATCTGCACAAAAATTATCTAACGAAATAACTTTTTAACTTATTAAATAATGACAACGGTAGTGAATGGGAAAATTAATTTTAAAAAATTATTTTCCTTTAACTCACTACCGTTGTTTTATTATTTACAAATGTAAAGCACCTAGTGCACCTGAAAATGCACCATTCTCAATATAATAAGGTTTAAAACCTCTCAATACTGTATAATTTTCAATTACTTCACGTAGTAAATTATTATTATTAAATGATGAACCTATATATACTACATTTTCGGTTTGATACTCACGCGCTAAGGTAATAGCCATTGTTGTAATGACTTCACCAACTACACCAATCACTGATGAAAGCTTATCTGCGGATGAGAAATTGTTATCTAGGTGATGTAACACATTCCCAAAGTTTGCAGCAGTTAAATCTCCTGAAATAGGTGGTTCGCTGTCTTTGTATATATGTTTGACTTTTAAATCAATAGAATCCCGGTCGCCTTTTTGTGCTAAATTAGTAAGCTCTGTATAGTCAGTAATATTTGATAACAAGTAACCTAACCCTTGAATCATACCGCCACCGGTGCCTACACCACCCACACGTTGTTGATCCTGACCATCAAAATAGTGCAATGAAGTCCCTGTACCAACATTAGCAAATATGTAAGTATCAATATGATGACCTTGTTCTTCCAACAATATACGCAATCCTCTGGACGATGCATCAAATTCAACATAGCTTTGGGCTGAAATTTTGATATGCTCAGCAATGACGCCAGCATTACCACCAGTTAAGTTAAGCGACTCAATGTCTTCATTATTTAGCCAGTCAATGACTTTATCAATATTTGTTGTAAGTTCTGTTCGATAAAAGCGTTCATTACCTTGTTCTTGAACTATCTTTATTAATGTACCTCCGGCATCAATACCTACCTTCATTTGACTCTCACTCCACATTAAAAATATGTCACTCACTATAGTATATTAAAATCTCTGAAAAACAAGCATTATTTAAATAAATTTATATTTAAGGTTGTTTAATTACTTAATAGGGTAATGCTATTGTAAGATAAATTTTCAAAAAGAAAATTGAGCTAAATAGTAATCAATATTTATTTCATATATAATAGAAGTTGTAATTAACAAATAGGGGATTAAATAAATGTTTATCAAAAAAGAATTTGAAGGTATTACAGTCCAAGTGTTTGAAGAAAAGTATCGTGAAGCAGTGAATGAATTTAAATTAAGTGAGAGACAGCAGATTTATTCCTCATTACCTAAAACAGTTTTGGATGATGCTTTAAATGATGAAAACAGAGTAGCCAATATTGCAATGAATCAAGAGGGACAAGTGGTGGGATTCTTTGTCTTACATCAATATTATCAACATGAAGGCTATGATACACCTGAAAATGTCGTTTATGTTCGATCTCTATCAGTAAATGAGAAATATCAAGGTCATGGTTATGGAACGAAGATGATGATGTTCTTACCTCAATATGTGCAAGAATTATTCCCAGATTTTAATCATTTGTATCTAGTAGTTGATGCTGAAAATAAAGGAGCGTGGAACGTTTATGAACGCGCTGGCTTTATGCACACTGCTACTAAAGAGGAAGGCCCTATTGGTAAAGAACGACTCTATTATTTAGACTTAGATTCTAAACATGTTTCTTCACTTCGCTTAGTTGAAAGCGAAACTTCAAATGAGGCTAATATTCATGTAATTAATTTACTTAAAGATAATGAAAAAGTTGGATTTATTGCTATTGAACAGATTGAAGATAGAATGAGAATTTCAGCAATAGAAGTTAATAAAGAGCATCGTAACGAAGGTATAGCGGAAAGTGCTCTAAGACAATTGCCAACTTATATTCGTAAACATTTTGATGATATCAAGGTTTTGGCTATAACGTTATATGGAGAGAATAATGAATTAAAACCTTTATGTGATAATAGTAATTTTGTGGTTATTGAAGAAGCTGAAGACTATGTTCTATTTGAGAAGTATATCAACTACTAGTCTATCAACTGAAAGTTTACATCAATTGAACTACGAGTAGTGATTGCTAAATCAGTAGTTGTCATTTATAATTTATTTTTGTTACTATTAATTAATGAAAATTTGACGTTTAAATAAGAGAAAAATCCTTTGAAAGGAAGTATTTTAATGAAAATTCAAGATTACACAAAAGAAATGGTTGATGAGAAGTCATTTATCGATATGGCTTACACTTTATTAAATGATAAACAAACAACAATGAATTTATACGATATTATCGACGAGTTCAAATCTCTGGGTGGTTATGAGTACGATGATATTGAGAATCGTGTTGTTCAATTCTATACTGATCTTAATACAGATGGTCGTTTCTTAAATGTCGGCGAAAATCAATGGGGGCTTCGCGATTGGTACTCTGTAGACGATATTGAAGAAAAGATTGCACCTACAATTCAAAAATTTGATATTCTTGATGACGATGATGAAGAAGATCAAAACCTTAAATTATTAGGTGAAGATGATATTGATGAGGACGATGATATTCCTGCTGAAACTGATGATCAAGAAACTTTAAATGATCCAGAAGACGAAGAAGTAGAAGAAGAAATCAATGATTCAGATATCGTGATTGAAGAAGATGACGATGATGATATTGCTGAAGAGGAAGAAGAAGAATTTGAAGATGAGGAAGACTTCAACGACTAATTCTTATTTTCTGAACTTTAAAGTGGGACTTTTATTTTTAATTAAAAGATGATAGAATTTTATTCGGGCTCATTTAATTAGGACACGTGTATTAACTAGATACGCTCCCCCTTACAATTGTTGTGAGAGGGAGCGTTTTTTTATTTTTAAATAACTAAATATTTTAAAGTGAACAGAATTGTAGAGTAATTTAAAATCTATAAACATGTCATATCATGGTCGTCATGTTACTCACAATTTTAATTAATATAATAACAACGAGGTAGCAACCCTAAATTATACAGGAGGTCAGACAATGACAAAATTTATTTTTGTAACAGGCGGAGTAGTGTCATCATTAGGAAAAGGGATTACGGCCGCTTCTCTAGGAAGATTGCTTAAGGATAGAGGTCTTAAAGTTACAATTCAAAAATTTGATCCATATTTAAATGTGGATCCAGGTACAATGAGTCCATATCAACATGGTGAGGTATTTGTAACTGATGATGGCGCAGAAACAGACTTAGACTTAGGTCACTATGAGCGTTTTATCGATATTAATTTAAATAAATATTCAAATGTGACTGCAGGTAAAGTTTACTCTCATGTATTAAAGAAAGAACGTCGTGGTGATTACTTAGGTGGCACAGTACAAGTTATCCCACATATTACAAATGAAATTAAAGAAAGATTATTATTAGCTGGAGAAAGTACAAACGCTGACGTTGTTATTACAGAAATAGGTGGTACGACAGGTGATATTGAATCACTTCCATTCTTAGAGGCAATTCGTCAAATAAGAAGTGATTTAGGCCGCGATAATGTAATGTATGTACATTGTACTTTATTACCTTACATTAAAGCAGCAGGTGAAATGAAGACGAAACCAACTCAACACAGTGTAAAAGAATTACGTGGATTAGGAATTCAACCTGATTTAATTGTTGTTAGAACAGAATACGAAATGACTCAAGATTTAAAAGACAAAATTGCATTATTCTGTGATATAAACAAAGAAAGCGTGATTGAATGTCGCGATGCTGAATCACTTTATGAAATTCCACTTCAATTAAGTGACCAAGATATGGACGATATCGTCATTAAACGTCTACAATTAAACGCTAAGTATGAAACTCAACTTGATGAGTGGGAGCACTTATTAGATACGGTAAATCATCTTGATGGTAAGATTACAATAGGATTAGTTGGTAAATATGTTAGCTTACAAGACGCATATTTATCAGTTGTTGAATCATTAAAACACGCCGGCTATCCATTCAAGAAAGATGTTGTTGTTAAATGGATAGATTCAAGCGAAGTGACTGATAATAACGTTGAAAGTTATTTATCTGACGTTGATGGTATCTTAGTTCCAGGTGGTTTCGGTTTCCGTGCAAGTGAAGGTAAAATTTCAGCAATTAAATACGCCCGTGAAAACAACATTCCTTTCTTTGGAATTTGTTTAGGTATGCAACTAGCTACAGTTGAATATGCACGTAATGTTTTAGGTTTGGAGGGCGCACATTCAGCTGAGTTAGATCCAAGTACACCATACCCAATAATTGATTTATTACCTGAACAGAAAGATATTGAAGATTTAGGTGGTACACTTCGACTTGGTTTATACCCTTGTCATATTAAAGAAGGTACACTTGCAGAATCTATTTATTCTGAAAATGACATCGAAGAACGTCATCGTCATCGTTATGAATTTAACAATGAATTTAGAGAGCAATTAGAAGATAATGGAATGGTATTCTCAGGTACAAGCCCTGATGGACGTTTAGTAGAGATTGTTGAAATTCCGGAAAATGACTTCTTCATTGCATGTCAATTCCACCCTGAATTCTTATCAAGACCAAACCGTCCTCAACCAATATTTAAATCATTTATTGAAGCTTCACTTAAATATCAACAACAATAATCATTAATTGATTATATATAAAAATTTAGATAAATAAGTATTAAAACTAAAGCAGTAAGAAGATTGATAACAATCTTTTTACTGTTTTTTTATCTGTATATTGTGTCGTGTGCTTTCACATTCGTAAGAGGCTACTTTTACAAATAAACTACTTTTAAAATATAAAAAAAGAGATTGCTAATTTTTTTATAGCAATCTCAATTTTTTTAGTGTAACTTGAGTTAATGTTTAAAATAATGAAGTGTATAAATTTATGAAAATTTAATATGAATAGCGATAAGTTTGATACCTGATTATATAGTTTGCGCAAATGTAGAAACTTAAGTTATAGATTTAAATCTCGTGTCATCTCTATCATTTGAGTGTAAATTTCATAATATACATAATTAAATGCCATCGCATGAGGTTGAACAATCTTATCGTAATCTTCAGTATAAACAATAGGTCTAGGTGTTGAAAGGTTAACGTAATGCATTAAATGTTCTGGAAAATCATCACGTTTTGGATTGTTACAAACTAATACAAAATCGACATCTAATTCAATTAAACGTTGAACGTCTTGCTCTACATCCTCATTGTAAAAAGGTGAGAATAAAAACACTCTATCTGTAGAATCAATTTCACTCATAGATTTTAAGTCATCTAGTGAACGGCTTGATTCGAGCTTTTCATTACTATTCAATACAAAAGCTTCATAAAATTTTAAATCTTCATATCCTTTAACATAAACATAACCCTCACCGCCAATAGCTTGTATTAAACATTGTGCTGCCATTTGTATATCTAATGCTTGCTTTTCAAGCCTATTAAAGATACCAGTCAATTGTGTATTTAGAATTTTTGACATGATTTTCCTCCATTCTTTTCAATAAAACATTTTAAATAATACATTATAGTAATGCAATATTTGACTGATTGTTAAAATGAATGCGGTTGCAACAGTTTAAAATCTAAGGATTGTGAAAATTATTAATATTATATAAAGTATTCGAATGCATTAACTATGTATTTTTGATATAATGATTTTTGAAAAATACGTGCACTTATGCACTCAAGGAGGAACTTTCATGCCTTTAGTTTCAATGAAAGAAATGTTAATTGATGCGAAAGAAAACGGTTATGCAGTTGGTCAATACAACTTAAATAACCTTGAGTTTACACAAGCTATTTTAGAAGCTTCACAAGAAGAGAATGCACCAGTTATTTTAGGTGTATCTGAAGGTGCTGCTCGTTATATGAGTGGTTTCTACACTGTAGTAAAAATGGTTGAAGGTTTAATTCACGATTTAAACATTACAATTCCAGTTGCAATTCACTTAGACCATGGTTCAAGTTTCGAAAAATGTAAAGAAGCGATTGATGCTGGATTCACTTCAGTAATGATTGACGCTTCACATAGTCCATTCGAAGAAAATATTGAAATTACTTCTAAAGTAGTTGAATATGCACATGAAAGAGGCGTTTCTGTAGAAGCTGAATTAGGTACGGTAGGCGGACAAGAAGACGACGTAGTAGCTGACGGCGTTATCTACGCTGATCCTAAAGAATGCCAAGAATTAGTTGAAAAGACTGGCATTGATACTTTAGCACCTGCATTAGGTTCAGTTCATGGTCCTTACAAAGGTGAACCAAAATTAGGATTTAAAGAAATGGAAGAAATTGGTGCTTCTACTGGATTACCATTAGTATTACATGGTGGAACTGGTATCCCAACTAAAGACATTCAAAAAGCAATTCCTTATGGTACTGCTAAAATCAATGTAAATACTGAAAACCAAATTGCTTCAGCTAAAGCTGTTCGTGATGTATTAAATAACGATAAAAATGTTTACGATCCTCGTAAATATTTAGGACCAGCTCGTGAAGCAATTAAAGAAACAGTAAAAGGTAAAATTAGAGAATTCGGAACTTCTAACCGAGCTAAATAATTTGATAAATCATTATCATAGACCATTGAACAAAGGTTTCAATGGTCTTTTTTATGGAATATTTTAGAAGATGAATACTGATAGAATTCCCTTTTAATCAAGGTTTTAAAATGCATAACGACGGGAGTTTACCACTAGTAAATGAGCTAGGCATGAATGAAATGACAATGAGTGAAAGGGTTTGTCTACAGTCTGAGCCCATTGAACAAAGGTTTCAATAGTCTTATTTATGCTATACTTGAATCAGAATGAAATTCATTTAAATGAATTTCCTCAAATTAATCAGATGTTACATAAAAATAAAAGATATATAAATCATAAATAAACAAAAATTTAACGATTAAGAAGTTGTATATGAGGTAATAGTCTAATATTAATTATTAGAGTATTATTATTTAGCGAGAAACTTTGACACTATTTATGTGTAAAGTTGCTAAAATAACTTAACATTGATTAGATTTGAACTATTTTACAAACAAAGTAAAATTATTTTATAATGCTAATAATGTGAAATTTTAAAACGAAGGAAACAAAGGAGATAAATCATATGGTTCAAGAGGTAATAAAAATAAGAGGTGGACAAACACTAAAAGGAGAAGTAGAAATTAGTGGAGCGAAAAATAGTGCAGTAGCTATAATCCCCGCAACTTTATTAGCTCAAGGACATGTAAAGTTGGAAGGTCTTCCCCAAATCTCTGATGTAAAAACTTTAGTAAGTTTGTTAGAAGATTTAAATATTAACACGACTTTAAAAGGCAAAGAATTGGATGTAGATACAACTGAAATTGAAAATGCGCCGTTACCTAATAATAAGGTTGAATCATTGCGTGCATCTTATTATATGATGGGAGCGATGCTAGGACGTTTTAAAAAATGTGTCATTGGGCTACCAGGTGGATGTCCATTAGGACCACGTCCTATTGATCAACATATAAAAGGTTTCAAAGCATTAGGGGCAGAAATTGATGAATCAAGCGATACTTCTATGAAAATTGAAGCTAAAGAATTAAAAGGTGCAAATATCTTTTTAGATATGGTTAGTGTTGGTGCTACAATAAATATTATGCTTGCTGCTGTACATGCTAAAGGTCAGACTGTCATTGAAAATGCAGCTAAAGAACCTGAAGTTGTAGATGTCGCTAACTTTTTAATGAGTATGGGAGCTAAGATTAAAGGCGCAGGAACAACTACCATCAAAATTAATGGCGTGGAAGAGTTGCACGGTTCAGAATATCAAATTATTCCTGATAGAATTGAAGCTGGTTCTTATATGTGTATGGCTGCTGCTATGGGTGAAGAAGTTGTATTAAATAATATTGTACCTAAGCATGTAGAAGCGTTAACTGTTAAATTGAGAGAGCTTGGTGTTGATATCCAAATAGATGATGAGAAAGCAATTATTCGTAAACAATCACCATATAAAAATGTTGATATCAAAACTTTAGTTTATCCTGGCTTTGCTACGGATCTTCAACAACCTATTACACCATTATTATTTATGACTAATGGGCCATCATTTGTTACAGATACAATTTATCCAGCTAGATTTAAACACGTTGATGAACTACAACGTATGGGCGCAAATATTTATGCTGATGAAGGTACAGCAACTATTAAACCTTCGCGTCTGGAAGGAACAGAAGTATATGCAAGTGATTTACGTGCCGGTGCATGTTTAATTACTGCGGGATTAATCGCTGAAGGTGTAACAACAATATTCAATGTAAAACATATATACAGAGGTTATACAAATATTGTTGAACATTTAAAATCACTTGGAGCAGATATTTGGACTGAAGAAATTTAAGGTTTTATGGTATAATATTTATATTAATAATTGGAAGACAATAGAGAAATGCCTACAATTATAAGCATATTAAATGTGAGGTGAGGCAAATGGAAATCTGTCCATATCTTGAAGAAACCTTCAAAATTGTTGGTCGTAGTTGGAATGGGCTAATTATTAATTATTTATCAAGATGTGAAAGTCAATCAGCTCACTTTTCCGATATGAAAAGAGATCTAAAGACGATTACTCCTAGAGCTTTGAGCTTAAAATTAACCGACCTAGGAGAATGGAAACTAGTAGAGAAGCAAATTATTTCATCTAGCCCATTAGAAATTGTTTATCAATTGACTGATAAAGGACAAGCTTTAGCCGAAGCATTAAAGCCTATGGAAGCTTGGGCACAAAAATACGTTGAGTTAGAAGCAAATTCTTCAAAATAAATAAGACATGATGAACTGTTTATAAAGTAAAAAACTTTATAAACAGTTTTTTATGTAGATGCAAAATGATGCTTTATAATTTCCAATATAAAATGAATTGAGCGTAATTCATTTTGGTGTTGCATATGTTTAAAGTAACGCTTTAAAGGATAGAATACACATATAACTTTTCTAAGGAGTGAAGATTTAATATGAGAAATTTCACTAAACAATATATTAATGGCGAATGGGTTGATAGTGCGAGTGGCGAAACAATTGACGTAATCAATCCTGCAACTGAAGAAGTGATGGGATCTGTAGCTAACGGAAATGAAGAAGATGTTAACAAAGCTGTTGAAGCGGCAGACAAAGTTTATTTAGAATTTCGTCATAGTTCAGTTGAAGAACGTAGAAACTTGTTAGATAAAATTGTAAAAGAATATGAAAATAGAAAAGACGATATTATACAAGCGATTACAGATGAATTAGGTTCTCCATTATCTGTTTCTGAAAATGTTCACTATCAAATGGGACTAAATCACTTTACGGCAGCAAGAGATGCTTTAGATAATTTTGAATTTGAAGAGCAACGTGGAGATGATTTAGTAGTTAAAGAAGCTATTGGTGTCTCAGGATTAGTTACACCTTGGAATTTCCCTACTAATCAAACATCATTAAAATTAGCTGCTGCATTTGCTGCAGGTAGTCCAGTAGTTCTTAAACCTTCTGAAGAAACACCATTTGCAGCTATTATCTTAGCAGAAATCTTTGATAAAGTTGGCGTACCTAAAGGTGTATTCAATTTAGTTAATGGCGATGGTGAAGGTGTAGGAAATCCATTAAGTGAACACCCTAAAGTGAGAATGATGTCATTTACTGGTTCTGGCCCAACAGGATCTAAAATCATGGAAAAAGCTGCAAAAGACTTCAAAAAAGTGTCTCTTGAATTAGGAGGAAAATCTCCTTATATCGTTCTTGACGATGCTGATATCAAGGAAGCAGCTAAAGCTACAACTGGCAAAGTTGTTAATAACACTGGCCAAGTATGTACTGCAGGTACACGTGTACTTATACCTGAAAGCATTAAAGAAGATTTCTTAACAGCAGTTAAAGAAGAATTTAGCCAAGTTAAAGTAGGAGATCCTCGTGAAGATGGTACACAGGTCGGACCAATTATCAGCAAAAAACAATTCGATCAAGTTCAAGACTATATTGATAAAGGCGTAAATGAAGGTGCTGAATTATTCTACGGTGGCCCTGGTAAACCAGAAAGCCTTGATAAAGGTTATTTCGCACGTCCAACTATTTTCATCAATGTAGATAACCATATGACAATTGCTCAAGAAGAAATCTTCGGTCCAGTTATGTCAGTGATCACTTATAATGATTTAGATGAAGCAATTGAAATTGCTAATGATACTAAATATGGTCTTGCTGGCTACGTTATTGGTAAAGATCAAGAGACTTTACGTAAAGTAGCATGTTCAGTTGAGGCAGGAACTATTGAAATCAATGAAGCTGGCAGAAAACCTGACTTACCATTCGGAGGTTATAAACAATCAGGTTTAGGTCGTGAATGGGGCGACTATGGTATAGAAGAATTCTTAGAAGTTAAATCAATTGCTGGTTATTTTAAATAATTGAACAAATTAATTAAAACTTGCAATTAAACGATGCACGGAACTATATTAGTTCCGTGTTTTGTTTTTATTGTTATATTTTCTAAATTCATTTTGTAATTAAATTGAAAATTTGCTATAGTTATTCTAGTAATTAGAAGGTCATGACACATTTGAATATAAAATAAAGACGATAAGGCTTACTGAAATTCTTAAATTTTACTCGCACATCTTAAAATTTAAAAATTTCATTTAACGTCTATATTTAATATTTATATGTCAAAGTCTCGCAATATAAAAAATAATGAAATGGGTGCAAGTCTATGCCTGAAAGAGAACGAACATCTCCTCAGTATGAATCTTTCCACGAATTATACAAAAACAACACTACTAAAGAGCTCACTCAAAAAGCCAAATCTTTAAAATTAACAAATTATAGTAAATTAAATAAGAAAGAATTAGTTTTAGCTATCATGGAAGCTCAAATGGAGAAAGATGGCAACTACTACATGGAAGGTATCCTTGATGATATTCAACAGGATGGGTATGGTTTCCTTAGAACCGTTAACTATTCTAAAGGTGAAAAGGATATATATATTTCTGCAAGTCAAATCCGACGTTTTGAGATCAAACGTGGAGACAAAGTAACTGGTAAAGTACGTAAACCGAAAGATAATGAAAAATATTATGGGTTACTTCAAGTCGATTTTGTGAATGATCAAAATGCAGAAGAAGTTAAAAAACGCCCTCATTTCCAAGCGTTAACGCCGCTCTATCCGGAAGAAAGAATTTTATTAGAAACGCTTCCGACTAATTATTCAACTCGAATTATGGATTTAGTGACGCCGATTGGTTTAGGGCAACGTGGTTTAATTGTAGCGCCACCTAAAGCAGGTAAAACAAGTTTATTAAAAGAGATTGCTAATGCGATTGCTACAAATAAACCTGAAGCTCAACTTTTTATTTTACTAGTAGGTGAACGACCTGAAGAGGTAACTGATATTGAACGTTCAGTTGAATCTGCGGAAGTAGTGCACTCCACTTTTGATGAACCGCCAGAACATCATGTCAAAGTAGCAGAATTATTATTAGAACGTGCTAAAAGATTAGTTGAAATAGGTGAAGATGTTATCATCTTAATGGATTCTATTACACGTTTAGCACGTGCTTATAACCTTGTAATCCCACCGAGTGGACGTACGCTATCTGGTGGTTTAGACCCTGCTTCACTGCATAAACCTAAAGCATTTTTCGGTGCAGCAAGGAACATTGAAGCAGGTGGTAGTTTAACCATATTAGCTACTGCACTTGTTGAAACTGGTTCAAGAATGGATGATATGATTTACGAGGAATTTAAAGGTACAGGTAATATGGAATTACACCTTGATCGTAAATTATCAGAACGCCGTATCTTCCCAGCAATTGACATTGGTCGTAGTTCAACACGTAAAGAAGAATTACTTATTACGAAAGCTGAACTTGACTCATTATGGCAATTACGTAACTTGTTCACAGACTCTACAGACTTTACTGAACGTTTTATTCGCAAGTTAAAACGCTCTAAAAATAATAAAGACTTCTTTTCACAATTACAAAAGTCAGCAGAAGAAAGTACAAAGACAGGTAAACCAATTATCTAAGTTATCTTTGATAAAGGGTTGCGTTTTGATTTGATAACTATTATAATTACACAGTATTGGGTAAAAAACTCACAAATAACTCTGTTCCAGATGGTTCAGGGCAAAGGAGCTGAAAGAAATGAAACAAGGAATTCATCCTGAATACCACAAAGTTATCTTTTTAGATACTACTACAAACTTTAAATTCTTAAGTGGTTCTACTAAAACATCTTCAGAAACTATGGAATGGGAAGATGGAAATGAATACCCAGTTATTCGTTTAGACGTATCATCTGATTCACATCCATTCTATACTGGCCGTCAAAAATTCGCTGCTGCGGATGGTCGTGTGGAACGCTTCAACAAAAAGTTTGGTTTCAAATCAAACAACAACTAAATTTGAATTTCAACTGTCTACGTATCCATATAGGGAATGTAGACAGTTTTTTTATTTTTTAACCCTTTATTATGTGAGTAGATTTTGTTTTTACTCAATTTGTTTGTAAAATGAGAGTATCGTCGTTTAATTTAGAATAATACTTTGAAAATGCATTTAACTACTCATAAAATATGATATAATTAAGCGATTATGTTTTGAAAAAGGTGGAACTCTCAATGTATGAAATGTACCATTCCGGATGGATTGAAACAATTACTGGAAGTATGTTTAGTGGTAAATCAGAAGAGTTGATTCGTCGTTTAAGACGAGGGATTTACGCGAAACAGAAAGTCATTGTTTTTAAGCCAGCTATTGATGATCGTTACCATAAAGAAAAGGTCGTCTCACACGATGGTAATGAAATTGAAGCGATAAATATTTCTACGTCAAGAGAAATTTTAAACCAAGATTTAGACAATGTAGACGTTATCGGAATAGATGAAGTGCAGTTTTTTGATGGTGAAATAGTAAATATTGTAGAACAACTGGCTAAAAATGGTCACAGAGTTGTTGTTGCAGGTTTAGATATGGATTTTAGGGGAGAACCTTTTGAACCTATGCCGAAATTATTAGCTGTTAGTGAACAAGTGACTAAATTACAGGCAGTTTGTGCTGTTTGTGGGTCACCTTCTAGCCGTACACAAAGATTAATCAATGGAGAGCCAGCTAAAATAGATGACCCAATTATATTAGTTGGTGCGAATGAAAGTTACGAACCACGTTGTAGAGCACATCATATTGTGGCTCCAAGTGAAAATGAGAAGGAGGAAATGTAGTGTTTGATCAATTAGATATAGTAGAGGAACGATATGAACAATTAAATGAGATGTTAAGCGACCCTGATGTCGTGAATGATTCAGATAAACTTAGAAAATATTCAAAAGAACAAGCTGATTTACAAAAAACTGTTGAAGTTTATCGTAGTTATAAATCTAAAAAAGAAGAACTTGAAGATATTGAAGAAATGTTAAAAGAAACTTCAGATAAAGAAGAAGTGGATATGCTTAAAGAAGAAAGTGCGTCTTTAAAAGCTGAATTACCTGAAATGGAAGAAGAACTTAAAATCTTATTAATTCCTAAAGACCCAAATGATGAAAAAGACGTTATCGTTGAAATCCGAGCAGCTGCAGGTGGTGACGAAGCGGCCATATTTGCTGGGGACTTGATGAGAATGTATTCTAAATATGCCGAAGCATATGGTTTTAAAACTGAAATTGTTGAAGCTTCTGAAAGTGACCATGGTGGTTATAAGGAAATTAGTTTTTCAGTATCAGGTAGTGGAGCCTATAGTAAATTAAAATTTGAAAACGGTGCTCACCGAGTTCAACGTGTACCAGAAACTGAATCAGGTGGCCGTATACATACTTCTACGGCAACAGTAGCTGTATTGCCAGAAGTAGAAGATGTTGAGATTGAAATTCGTAACGAAGATCTAAAAATTGACACGTACCGTTCAAGTGGTGCGGGTGGTCAACACGTTAACACAACTGACTCAGCAGTGCGTATTACCCACTTACCTACTGGTGTTATTGCAACGTCATCAGAAAAATCACAAATTCAAAACCGTGAGAAAGCGATGAAAGTCTTAAAAGCACGTTTATACGATATGAAGTTACAAGAAGAACAACAAAAATATGCGTCACAAAGAAAATCTGCTGTAGGTACAGGTGACCGTTCAGAACGTATCAGAACATATAACTATCCACAAAGTCGTGTGACTGATCATAGAATTGGCTTAACGCTACAAAAACTTGGTCAGATTATGGAAGGTAATTTAGATGAAATCATAGACGCACTTACTCTATCTGAACAAACTGAGAAATTGAAAGAACTTAATAATGGTGAACTATAAAGATAAACTTCAAGAGGCTATTCAATTAACATTAGATAAAGGGTATGAGCAGACTAGGGCAGAATGGCTACTGTTGGACCTTTTTAAATGGTCACGAACAGACTATCTTATCCATCGTGAAGAACAGATGTCACAAGCTGATTTAGCAAAATTTGACCTAGCTCTACATAGAATGTTGAGTGGTGAACCTATTCAATATATCGTAGGCTTTCAATCTTTTTACGGCTATACCTTCGAGGTAGATAATAATTGTCTAATCCCTCGTCCTGAAACTGAAGAAGTGATGCTTCATTTTCTAAATCAATGTCATCATCAAGATACAGTTGCCGATATTGGTACAGGAAGCGGTGCGATTGCTATTACACTTAAGTTGCTTAAGCCAGATTTAAACGTTCTCGCTACAGATTTATATGAAGATACACTGAATGTTGCACGCAATAATGCAACATTACATCAGCAAGAAATTCAATTTCTACAAGGAGACGCATTGAAACCTCTAATTGATAATAATATTAAAGTTGACGGATTAATTTCTAATCCACCTTATATTGATGAAGGTGAAGCAAGAGATATGGATGATACTGTACTTAAATATGAGCCTCACCATGCTCTGTTTGCTGAAAATGAAGGCTACGCCATCTATGAGGGTATTTTAAAAGATTTACCACAAGTAATGAAAGAACAAGGACATGTCGTGTTTGAAATTGGATATAATCAAGGCAACCAACTAAAAGCATTAATTAATTCTATGTATCCTAACAAGTTAGTCAAAGTTATTAGAGATATTAATGGTAATGAACGCATCGTGTCATTCAAATGGTAAAGAATTTATGAGATTATAATGCGTTTTTTTGTGAAATTAAATGTATCTTTATATGCGGATTAAGTTTTAAACATAATTAAAAATGAATGGGTGGAACTTCAACTTCAACAATAATGAACTGAATTGAGTTCCACTCTTTTTAAATTCATAATATAGATAAGAAAGAGGTGAAAATGGTGAATACTCAAATATGGGATCTTAGAAAATATGAAGAGAATGTAGTTAAATATCCTAAGTTAAACGAGATTAAAGAGACATTATTAAATGGTGGATTAGTAGCGATTCCTACAGAGACAGTTTATGGGCTTGGTGCGAACGCAAGAAATGAACATGCGGTAAGAAAAATATATGAAGCTAAAGGACGTCCTTCTGATAATCCTTTAATCGTTCATATACATCAAAGGGAGCAACTTGAAGAGTTTGTAGATGGAATTGATGAACGTGTTTCAAAATTAATGGATGCCTTTTGGCCTGGACCAATTTCATTTATTTTACCTCTTAAAACAGGTTATTTATGTGAAAAAGTGACAGGTGGATTAAACTCTATTGCAGTTCGTATGCCAAGTCATAAAATAGGGCGGGCGTTACTTCAATATATTGACGAACCTATAGCTGCACCAAGTGCCAATTTAAGTGGTAGACCTTCACCTACAAAGTTTGATCATGTTTTTCAGGATTTAAACGGAAAAGTGGACGGAATTGTTAATGGAGATCAAAGTGAAGAAGGTCTTGAGAGTACAGTGTTAGATTGTACTCAATATCCTTTTAGAATAGCACGCCCAGGTTCTATAACCACTTCAATGATAGAACAAGTTTTACCGGGGAGTATTCAAAAGGCTAATTATTTTGAAAAGGACAAACCTATTGCTCCTGGGATGAAATATAAACATTATTCGCCAGATACGCCACTAACAATTGTTGAAAATTTAACTCACAAAATTGATAATAATGAAAAATGGAATGATGTAGTATTTATTTTTCCTATTAGTATGAAATATTTATTGCCTGAGAATGCTCAATTTATTCCACTATGTGATGATGAGCAAGATATTAAAGGGGCAAACCATAATTTATATAGTGTATTGCACTCTATAGATAGCTCTAATGATATTAAACACGCTTATATTTATAGTTTTGAAAAAAAGGATCAGTCTGAAGCGATTATGAATAGAATGTTGAAAGCAGCAGGTAATGAAGTGATAGAAGGTGACGAATTATGAAATTAATATTTGTTTGTACAGGTAATACGTGTAGAAGTCCGTTAGCTGAAAGTATTGCTAAGAAATTGTTGCCAAACGATGACATTCAATCACGTGGTTTATTTGCTATGGAAGGACAAAAAATCTCTAAAGAATCATTACAATTGATTCATAGCCATCATCTACCTAAGCCTTCAAATGCTCAACAATTTACTTTGGAAGATTTAGAAGCAGATTTAATTCTCACAATGTCTCCTTCACATAAAGATTTAATTAAGTCTCAATACGGTCAATATTCAAATGTGTACACGATAAATGAGTATGCAGGTATTGAGGGGCATATAGAAGACCCATTTGGATGTTCTTTTGAAGTATATGAAAAAACTTTTCAAAATATCTACGATTTATTGAAAAAAATTGAAATGAATCGATAACAGAGTAAATTATATATAATTAGTATATGTTAAGCTTTAAATAAGTTATAATAAAGGGGTATAGCAAGTTTGCTATGTTCCTTTTTATTATATTCAAAGGGGTGGGTTTCATTGCGTGATTTACAAAAGCTACTTATTGAATTAAAAGATATGTCATTCTTTAAGAAAGGCGAATTGTGTATTGTCGGTTGTTCAACATCTGAGGTCATTGGCGAACGAATTGGTTCAGTTGGATCATTAGAGATAGCTAAAGAGATTTTTGATGCTTTGAAACAAATTGAAGAGGATACAGGTGTGTCATTTGTCTTTCAAGGATGTGAACATATTAATAGAGCAATCACGATTGAAAGAGCAGATTTTAACCCACTGTCTATGGAAGAGGTAAATGTAGTTCCAGATGTACATGCAGGTGGTAGTTTATCAACGTATGCCTACCAACATATGGATGATCCAATGGTTGTAGAACATATCAGTGTACCTAAAGGTATTGACATTGGCCAAACATTAATTGGTATGCATATCAAGCATGTATGTGTTCCAGTCAGAACAAGCGTTAAACAAGTTGGAGAAGCTATCGTTACCATAGCGACATCACGACCTAAGAAAATTGGTGGCGAACGTGCTAAATATCAATAATTTAATGAAAGAAGGGGAATTATTTATGTCTTACATTGAAAAACAGGATAAAGTGATTTTTGAAGCAATTCAAAAGGAGTATGACCGTCAAAATAGTAATATCGAATTAATTGCATCTGAGAATTTTGTGTCTGAAGCTGTTATGGAAGCTCAAGGTTCAGTATTGACTAATAAGTATGCCGAAGGTTATCCAGGCCGTCGTTATTATGGTGGTTGTGAATATGTTGATGTTTCTGAAACAGTAGCAATTGATCGTGCTAAAGCACTTTTTGGCGCTGAACATGTTAATGTACAACCTCACTCTGGTTCACAAGCCAACATGGCTGTTTATTTAGTTGCTCTTGAGATGGGAGATACTGTTCTAGGTATGAACTTAAGTCATGGGGGACATTTAACTCATGGATCTCCAGTTAACTTTAGTGGTAAGTTTTATAATTTCGTTGAATACGGAGTTGATAAAGAAACGGAATTAATTAACTATGATGAAGTACGCAAACTTGCACTAGAACATAAACCTAAATTAATTGTAGCGGGTGCCTCTGCTTATTCTAGAACTATTGATTTTAAAAAGTTCAAAGAAATTGCAGATGAAGTAGGTGCTAAATTAATGGTGGATATGGCTCACATTGCTGGATTAGTTGCAGCTGGTTTACATCCAAATCCTGTTGAATATGCTGATTTTGTCACTACTACTACACATAAAACTTTACGTGGCCCTCGTGGAGGTATGATTTTATGTAAAGAAGAATATAAAAAAGAAATTGATAAGACAATTTTCCCTGGAATTCAAGGTGGCCCACTAGAACACGTAATTGCAGCGAAAGCAGTAGCATTTGGAGAAGCATTACACAGTGACTTCAAATCGTATCAACAACAAGTGATTAAAAATGCTCAAGTTTTAGCTCAAACATTAATTGATGAAGGATTCAGAGTGGTTTCAGGTGGTACTGATAATCATTTAGTTGCAGTTGATGTTAAAGGTTCTATTGAGATTACTGGTAAAGTCGCTGAAGAAACTCTTGATAAAGTAGGTATTACTTGTAATAAAAACACAATTCCTTTCGATCAAGAAAAACCATTCGTTACAAGTGGAATTAGGTTAGGCACACCAGCTGCAACTACACGTGGATTCGATGAATCAGCATTCGAGGAAGTGGCAAAAATTATTAGCTTAGCTTTAAAACATACTGACGATGAAGTTAAACTTAATGAAGCTAAAGAAAGAGTGCACGCCCTTACTTCAAAATATCCATTATATGAATAATAGAGAAACACATTGGAGGAAATTATAAATGAGTAAAGTACATGTTTTCGATCATCCTTTAATACAGCATAAACTAAGTTATATTAGGGATGCTCATACCGGTACAAAAGAGTTTAGAGAACTAGTTGATGAAGTAGGTATGTTAATGGCTTATGAAGTGACTAGAGATTTAGAATTACAAGATGTTGAAATTCAAACACCTGTAACTAAAATGACAGCTAAACGACTAGCGGGTAAAAAATTAGCTATAGTACCAATTTTAAGAGCAGGATTAGGAATGACTGATGGTGTTTTAAGTTTAGTTCCTTCAGCAAGAGTAGGTCACATTGGCTTATATAGAGATCCAGAAACACTTAAAGCAGTAGAGTACTTTGCTAAACTACCTCAAGATATCGATGAAAGACAAATTATCGTTGTAGACCCTATGTTAGCGACTGGTGCTTCAGCAATAGAAGCCATTTCATCACTGAAAAATCGTGGTGCGAAAAATATTCGTTTTATGTGCTTAATTGCTGCACCAGAAGGTGTGGAAAAGATGCAAGAAGCTCACCCAGACGTAGATATTTATATCGCGACACTTGATGAAAAATTAAATGACAAAGCTTACATCACACCTGGATTAGGGGATGCTGGTGACAGATTATTTGGTACTAAATAATAGATTCGGAGACAGATAGTTTGATGAAAAAAATTATGACCATCTTCGGGACAAGACCTGAAGCTATTAAAATGGCACCACTAGTAAAAGCATTAGAAAAAGATGCTGAATTAGAACCCGTCGTTGTTGTTACAGCTCAACATAGGGAAATGCTTGATTCAGTATTAAATACATTTGATATAACACCTTGTCATGATTTGAATATTATGAAATCTGGGCAGACTTTGTCTGATATTACATCAAAATCGATGGTTCTTTTAGAAGAAGTAATTAAAAAAGAATCACCAGATATGGTACTAGTACATGGTGATACAGTTACTACGTTTTCTGGGTCACTAGCAGCTTTTTATAATCAATTACCTATTGGTCATGTTGAAGCTGGGTTAAGAAGTTATGATAAGTATTCTCCTTTTCCTGAGGAGATGAATAGACAAATGGTTGGGGTAATGGCAGACTTGCATTTTGCCCCAACTTTTAATGCAGCTAAGAATTTGCTTGATGAAGGCAAATCATCTAACAATGTGGTAATAACTGGTAATACAGCGATTGATGCTATGAACTATACAATTAATGATAATTATACTTCTCAAATCATCGATAAACATCGTAACAAGAAATTTATTTTATTAACTGCTCATAGAAGGGAAAATATAGGTCAACCTATGATTAACGTGTTTAAGGCAGTTAGAAAATTAATTGATCAGTATGAAGATTTAGCATTAGTATATCCAGTTCACATGAATCCGAGAGTTAGAGAACTCGCTGAAGCGTATTTAGGTCACCATGATCGTATAGAGTTAATTGAACCTTTAGATGTGATAGACTTTCATAATTTTGCTAAGCACGCTTACCTAATTATGACTGATTCTGGAGGAATACAAGAAGAAGCTCCATCTCTACATAAACCTGTACTCGTATTGAGAGATAGTACAGAGAGACCTGAAGGGGTAGAAGCAGGTACTTTAAGGGTTATTGGTACTAATGAGGACTCTGTTTATGAGGAAACTAAGCGTCTTTTAGACGATAAACAGCTTTATAAACATATGAGTGAAGCAAACAATCCCTATGGAGATGGGAATGCAAGTAATAGGATAGTAAATCATATTAAATATTATTTTGGATTAATTAGTGATAAACCCAATCATTTTGAAAAATAAAAAGTTTGTTACGTTACTTTTTGTGAATATTTTGTGACAAAAATGCCGTAAATTTTAACAAGACTTTGAATAGAATTGACACCATACAATAGGCTATATTATCATTTAGATTGTATGAGTGGAACGGTTTACATGATTGGTATAAGACACTCGGAGGCATATAGATGAGTCGTTTCTACATCATTTTTAAACAATATATCCAATATTATCTTTATCTCTTAATAGTATTAGGAATATTGTATCTAATTATACCCCGACCCTTTATTTTAGGATTAATGATAGGAACATGTGGTTCTTTGGTTAATACATACATCTTTGAAAGTTATTTTGCAAAGGCACAACAACAAGATGCTATACATATTTCAACGGGCAATATATGGAGATATCTTGTAGCAATCATTGCGTGTTTGTTATGGTTTTTCTTCAAAGACCACATCAATATCATAGGTGTATTAATTGGTTTAATGATTTCTTATATTGTAATCATATTGCGCCCTCTACTTAAAAGGGAGTAAAAATTAAATAAGAAAGAGGTGAGTTTATGGATCACAAATCCCCACTCGTCAGTTGGAACGTGTTTGGATTCGATATTGTCTTTAACATGGCAAGTGTTATGATGGTGCTCATTACGGCGATTTTAGTTTTTATCATAGCTTTAATATGCACGCGTAATCTTAAAAAACGACCAACTGGAAAGCAAAACTTCATTGAATGGGTATTTGATTTTGTAAGAGGCATCATAGAAAGTAACATGGCTTGGAAAAAAGGTGGAAACTTTCACTTCTTAGCAGTGACATTAATTTTGTTCATCTTTGTAGCCAATATGCTTGGTTTACCGTTTGCTATTGTTACTAAAGATCACTATCTATGGTGGAAATCACCGACAGCAGACGCAACGGTAACTCTTACGTTATCTACAACTATGATTCTACTAACGCATTATTACGGTATTAAAATGCGTGGGCCTAAAGCATATGCAGCCGGATACTTTAAACCTTTCTGGCCACTTGCAATCATTAATGTATTTGAGGAGTTTACATCTACATTAACTTTAGGTTTACGACTATACGGTAATATCTTTGCTGGTGAATTATTACTTGGTTTACTAGCAAGTTTACTTTTCCAACAACCAGCATGGGGTTGGATTATAAGTATTCCAGGATTAATCGTTTGGCAAGCGTTCTCAATATTCGTTGGTTCAATCCAAGCGTATATCTTCATCATGCTTTCAATGGTTTATATGTCACATAAAGTGGCAGATGGACACTAAATTAATTTAATAATTATATACAATTCTTAGGAGGAAAATTTATTATGAATTTAATCGCAGCGGCAATCGCAATTGGTTTATCAGCATTAGGTGCAGGTATCGGTAACGGTCTTATCGTATCTAGAACAGTTGAAGGTGTAGCACGTCAACCAGAAGCACGTGGTCAATTAATGGGTATTATGTTCATTGGTGTTGGTTTAGTTGAGGCTTTACCTATCATTGGTGTTGTAATTGCGTTCATGACATTTGCTGGATAAGACATATTAAGGCGAGGCCTGTACAAGGCTATCGCCGTTCGTTTTGTTTTTTATAGCTTAGTGATTATATCTACGAAAGGAGTGTCATGAGCCCGTGACTGCAACAGCTAATATGTTCGTTTTAGGTGCAGGAGTCGAATGGGGAACAACAATTGTTACACTTGTCACATTCGTAATTCTTCTTGCGCTATTGAAGAAATTTGCTTGGGGTCCATTAAAAGAAGTAATGGACAAACGTGAGCGAGACATCAATAAAGATATTGATGATGCTGAACAAGCTAAAATTAACGCTCAAAAACTTGAAGAAGAAAACAGAAAGACACTTAAAGAAACTCAAGATGAAGTTCAAAGAATCTTAGACGATGCTAAGGTTCAAGCACGTAAGCAACATGAAGAAATTATTCATGAAGCTAATGTAAGAGCTAACGGCATGATTGAGACTGCTCAAAGTGAAATTAACAGTGAAAAAGAACGTGCACTTGCTGATATTAATAATCAAGTATCTGAACTATCAGTATTAATCGCATCTAAAGTTCTTAGAAAAGAAATTTCAGAGCAAGATCAAAAAGATTTAGTTGAAAAGTATTTAAAAGAGGCAGGGGATAAATAATGGTAAAGGTAGCAAATAAATATGCCAAAGCATTATTTGATGTCTCTAATGATACAAATCAATTAGATGTAGTTTATGAAGATTTAGAAACAATCAGCCATTCATCTTTCGACTATAATAAAAGTTTAAAAGCAATTGATAGTAATCCTTCATTAACAGCAGATGAGCGTAAATCATTCGTTAATGAAGTATATAGTGGTGCAAATCAATACGTCGTTAATACGCTAAAAGTTTTAGCTGATAATCGTCATTTATCATTAATTGAAGATGTATTTAGAGCTTTTCAAAGTTTATATAATGCGCATCATAACCAAGACTTTGCAATTGTAGAATCTACTTATGAATTAAATGAAGATGAATTAGCAAGGATAGAACAATTGATTAAAGATCAAACACATTTATCTAGAGTAATTGTTAGCACTAAAATCAATCCAGATTTAATTGGTGGATTTAGAGTTAAGGTCGGCACAACTGTTATGGATGGTAGTGTTAAGAATGACCTTGTTCAATTACAAAGAAAATTTGAAAGAGCTAATTAATATTTAAAGAGGAGTGACATAGATGGCCATCAAAGCTGAAGAAATCAGTGCATTACTTCGCTCACAGATTGAAAATTATGAGTCTGAAATGTCCGTAACTGATGTTGGTACTGTACTTCAAATTGGTGACGGTATCGCATTAATTCACGGATTAAACGACGTTATGGCTGGTGAGCTAGTAGAATTCCACAACGGCGTATTAGGTTTAGCACAAAACCTTGAAGAATCAAATGTTGGTGTGGTTATTTTAGGACCATACAACGATATTAGTGAAGGTGACGAAGTTAAACGTACAGGCCGTATTATGGAAGTACCAGTTGGAGACGAATTAATTGGAAGAGTCGTTAATCCACTTGGTCAACCTATTGATGGACAAGGTCCTATCAATGCAACTAAAACACGTCCAGTTGAGAAAAAAGCAACTGGTGTTATGGATCGTAAATCAGTTGATGAACCATTACAAACAGGTATCAAAGCAATTGACGCTTTAGTACCAATTGGTCGTGGTCAACGTGAGTTAATCATTGGTGACCGTCAAACTGGTAAAACAACTGTTGCTATCGATTCAATCTTGAACCAAAAAGATCAAGATACAATTTGTATTTACGTAGCTATTGGTCAAAAAGATTCAACAGTACGTGCAAATGTTGAGAAATTAAGACAAGCAGGCGCTTTAGATTACACAATCGTTGTTTCTGCTTCTGCAGCTGATCCAGCACCATTACTTTATATCGCACCATATTCAGGTGTAACTATGGGTGAAGAATTCATGTTTAATGGTAAACATGTTCTTATCGTATATGATGATTTAACTAAACAAGCAGCAGCTTATCGTGAATTATCATTATTATTACGTAGACCACCAGGTCGTGAAGCTTACCCAGGTGACGTTTTCTACTTACATAGTAGATTATTAGAAAGAGCAGCGAAGCTTAATGATGAATTGGGTGGCGGTTCAATCACTGCTTTACCTATTATTGAAACGCAAGCTGGTGACATTTCAGCTTATGTCCCAACAAACGTTATTTCAATTACTGATGGACAAATTTTCTTACAATCAGATTTATTCTTCTCTGGTGTAAGACCAGCTATTAATGCTGGACAATCAGTATCTCGTGTTGGTGGTTCTGCTCAAATTAAAGCTATGAAGAAAGTAGCTGGTACGCTACGTTTAGACTTAGCTTCTTATCGTGAGTTAGAATCATTCGCACAATTCGGTTCTGATTTAGATGAATTTACTGCTCAAAAATTAGAACGTGGTAAACGTACTGTTGAAGTATTAAAACAAGACCAAAACCACCCTCTACCAGTTGAATATCAAGTTTTAACAATTTATGCATTAACTAAAGGTTATTTAGATGATATTCCAGTAGAAGATATTACTCGATTTGAAGACGAATTAAACCACTGGGCAGATGCAAATGCAACTGACTTATTAAATGAAATCAGAGAAACTGGTGCATTACCAGATGCTGATAAATTTGATTCTGCTATTACAGAATTCAAAAAAGGTTTTAGTAAATCAGAACAATAATTCTTAATTGAAAAATTGTAACTGCAAATATGAGAGTACATTTTCAACGTTAATACTCTAATTAAAAAAGGTGGTGAGATAATGGGCTCTCTAAAAGAGATTGATAATCGAATAAAATCGACTAAAAAGATGAAGCAAATCACTAAGGCGATGAACATGGTTTCTAGTTCTAAATTGCGTAGAGCAGAAAAGAATACGAAGCAGTTCAGACCTTATATGGAAAAAATGCAAGATGCTATTACTGCAGTAGCAGGTGCTAATAGTTCTTCTAACCATCCTATGCTTAAAGCTAGAGATGTAAAACGTAGTGGTTATTTAATCATTACTAGTGATAAAGGACTTGCAGGTGCTTATAGTACAAATGTATTAAAACGTTTAGTGAATGATATTAAAGCGAAACATAATGACAGTAGTGAATACAGTATTATTGTTTTAGGTCAACAAGGTGTTGATTTCTTTAATAATAGAGGTTATGAAATCGAAAGTTCTTTAGTTGACCTTCCGGATCAACCTTCATTTAAATCAGTTCAAGCGATTGCTAAGCACGCAATTGATTTATATAGCGAAGAAAATATTGATGAATTGACAATTTATTATAGTCACTATGTTAGTGTTCTTGAAAATAAACCAACAACTAAGCAAGTATTACCATTATCTCAAGAAGATTCTAGCCAAGGTCATGGTCAAATGTCATCTTACGAATTTGAACCTGACAAAGAATCTATTTTAAGTGTTATTCTACCGCAGTATGTCGAAAGCTTAATCTATGGAACTATTTTAGATGCTAAAGCAAGTGAACATGCTTCACGTATGACTGCAATGAAAAATGCTTCTGATAATGCGACTGAACTTATTGATGATTTATCATTAGAATATAATAGAGCGAGACAAGCAGCGATCACTCAACAAATCACTGAAATTGTTGGTGGTTCAGCAGCTCTTGAATAATATTAAAAGGAGGAAATCAACATGGGAATTGGCCGTGTAACTCAAGTTATGGGTCCAGTAATCGATGTTCGTTTTGAACATAATGAAGTTCCTGATATTAACAATGCCTTACACATCGAAGTTCCTAAAGAAGATAGCACACTTCATTTAACTTTAGAAGTTGCACTTCAATTAGGTGATGATGTAGTACGTACAATCGCAATGGACTCAACTGACGGCGTTCAAAGAGGTATGGAAGTTAAAGATACAGGTAAAGATATTAGCGTACCTGTTGGTGATGCAACTTTAGGAAGAGTATTTAACGTATTAGGAGAAACAATCGATTTAGATGAAAAGATTGATGATTCAGTACGTCGTGATCCTATTCATAGACAAGCACCTGGCTTCGATGAATTATCTACTAAAGTAGAAATCTTAGAAACAGGTATCAAAGTAGTAGACTTATTAGCACCTTACATTAAAGGTGGTAAAATTGGATTATTCGGTGGTGCCGGTGTTGGTAAAACAGTTTTAATCCAAGAACTTATCAATAATATCGCTCAAGAGCATGGTGGTATTTCAGTATTCGCCGGTGTTGGTGAACGTACACGTGAAGGTAACGACCTTTACTATGAAATGAGCGATAGTGGTGTAATTAAGAAAACAGCGATGGTATTCGGTCAGATGAACGAGCCACCTGGTGCTCGTATGCGTGTTGCATTATCAGGTTTAACAATGGCAGAATATTTCCGTGATGAAGAAGGCCAAGACGTATTATTATTCATTGATAATATCTTCAGATTCACACAAGCAGGTTCTGAAGTTTCAGCATTACTTGGACGTATGCCTTCAGCCGTTGGTTATCAACCAACACTTGCTACTGAAATGGGTCAATTACAAGAACGTATTAGTTCAACTAATAAAGGTTCTGTTACTTCAATTCAGGCGGTATTCGTTCCAGCCGATGACTATACAGACCCTGCGCCAGCAACTACATTCGCTCACTTAGATGCGACAACTAACTTAGAGCGTAAATTAACTGAAATGGGTATTTATCCTGCGGTTGATCCATTAGCTTCTACTTCTAGAGCGTTAGAACCATCAATCGTTGGTCAAGACCATTACGATGTAGCTCGTGAAGTTCAGTCTACTTTACAAAAATACAGAGAATTACAAGATATTATTGCAATTCTTGGTATGGATGAGTTATCAGATGAAGATAAACAAACTGTAGAACGTGCTCGTAGAATTCAATTCTTCTTATCACAAAACTTCCACGTAGCTGAGCAATTCACTGGTCAAAAAGGTTCTTATGTACCAGTTAAAACAACAGTATCAGATTTCAGAGATATCTTAGATGGTAAATACGATCATATTCCTGAAGATGCTTTCCGTTTAGTAGGTAGTATGCAAGACGTAATTGAAAAAGCCAAAGATATGGGTGTTGAAGTCTAATAATTAGGAGGTATGGATAATGAATACATTAAGCCTAAATATTGTCACTCCTAATGGTTCTGTCTACGAACGAGAAGATGTAGAACTAGCTGTATTACAAACAACAGCTGGTGAAATGGGTATCATGAGTGGACACATTCCAACAGTTGCCGCATTAAAAACTGGCTATGTTAAAGTTAACTTTCATAATGGTAACGAATATGTAGCAGTTAGTGATGGTTTTGTTGAAGTTAGACAACATAAATTATCAATTATCGTCCAAACAGCAGAAACTGCTAGCGAAATCGATGTTGAGAGAGCTAAATTGGCTAAGTCGAGAGCAGAATCACATTTAGAAGATGATGATGATAACAGTGACATTAATAGAGCCAAAAGAGCGTTAGAACGAGCTAATAACCGTTTACGTGTGGCTGAATTAAAATAACAAAAAAGGTTCGAGGCGTTATATACGCTTCGAACCTTTTTTTATTAAATATTTTAATTTCACAATCGGAATTATTAAAGTATCTTTATCAAGTTATTTCGTGTACAATGTTATACAGTAATCTTACGAAGGAGTAGAACATGGATTATCTTGGTCAATTTGCAATTGTACACCTTATCTTGCATGTAATATGTATCTGTATAGCCTATTGGGCTCTAAACTCTGTTAGATTAGATCAATTTTTTAAAAAAGGTTATGCATTACAAGTGCAAATTTGTATGATATTTGTAGCTATTTTAATAGGTACATCGGTAAGTAATTTTATTGTCGATTTATTACAATATTCAACTCAAGTTAAGTATTTATTAAAGTAATTCAAAAACTGTTATTTATATCAAAAACTGGATATAATTATAAAATGAATATTAACTTATTAATCAGGGAAATGAATAAGTAATAGGAGTTATAAGTGGAGGATTTAAGATGGATAAAATAGTAATAAATGGTGGAAACCGATTAACAGGTGAAGTTAAAGTTGAAGGTGCAAAAAATGCTGTATTACCAGTATTAACAGCTTCTTTATTAGCTTCAGAGGGGCAAAGTAAACTTGTTAACGTTCCAGCTTTAAGTGATGTAGAGACGATAAATAATGTTTTATCAACACTTAATGCAGATGTTTCATATAATAAAGAAGAAAATGCAGTTAAAGTTGATGCTACTCAAAAATTGAATGAAGAGGCTCCATATGAATATGTGAGTAAAATGAGAGCGAGTATTTTAGTAATGGGGCCATTACTTGCTAGACTCGGACATGCAATTGTAGCGTTACCTGGTGGTTGTGCAATTGGTAGTAGACCGATTGAACAACATATCAAAGGATTTGAAGCACTAGGAGCCGAAATTCATTTAGAAAATGGTAATATTTATGCTAATGCTAAAAATGGATTAAAAGGTACTCAAATTCATTTAGATTTTCCAAGTGTAGGAGCAACACAAAATATTATCATGGCAGCTTCACTTGCATCAGGTAAATCAATTATTGAAAATGCTGCTAAAGAACCAGAAATTGTAGATTTAGCCAACTATATTAATGAAATGGGTGGTAAAATTACTGGTGCTGGAACAGATACAATCACTATACACGGTGTTGATAAATTACATGGTGTAGAACATTCAATCATTCCAGATAGAATTGAAGCGGGAACATTATTAATCGCCGGTGCAATCACACGTGGAGATATCTTTGTTCGAGGTGCCATCAAAGAGCATATGGCAAGCTTAGTATATAAACTTGAAGAGATGGGGGTTAATTTAGACTTCAAAGAAGACGGTATTCAAGTTTCTGCTGAAGGTGACTTAAAGCCTGTTGATGTAAAAACATTACCACATCCAGGTTTCCCAACTGATATGCAATCACAAATGATGGCTTTATTACTTACAGCAAATGGGCATAAAGTTATTACTGAAACGGTCTTTGAAAATAGATTTATGCATGTAGCCGAGTTTAGAAGAATGAATGCAAATATTAATGTTGAAGGTAGAAGCGCTAAAATTGAAGGAAAAAGTCAATTACAAGGCGCGCAAGTTAAAGCTACAGATTTAAGAGCTGCATCAGCATTGATCTTAGCAGGTTTAGTTGCAGATGGTACTACACAAGTTACTGAACTTAAGCATTTAGATCGAGGTTATGTAAATTTACACGGAAAATTAAAAGACCTTGGTGCAGATATTAAGCGTATTAATGATTAAATCATTTTTAAACATCAAAGTTTACATTTCGGAGGTTTAATATAATGGAAACAATTTTTGACTATAATCAAATTAAACAAATTATCCCTCATAGACAACCGTTCTTATTAATTGATAGAGTTGTTGAATATGAAGAAGGAAAACGTTGCGTGGGTTTAAAGCAAGTTTCTGGTAATGAACCATTTTTCCAAGGGCATTTTCCTGAATACGCAGTAATGCCAGGTGTATTAATAACTGAAGCACTAGCTCAAACTGGAGCCGTAGCGATGTTAAACAATGAAGAGAATAAAGGTAAAATAGCTTTATTCGCTGGTATTGATAAATGTCGTTTCAAAAAACAAGTGACACCTGGTGATACGTTAATGTTAGAAGTAGAAATTACTAAAATTAAAGGACCAATCGGTAAAGGTAGTGCGAAAGCTACAGTCGATGGTCAACTTGCTTGTAGCTGTGAACTAACATTTGCTATTCAAGATGCTTAAACTATTCCATATTATAAAAGGAGTGTATCAAGAACTAATTAAAATGAATTAGTTCCTTTTACACTCCTTTTTTTATTTATTTAATTTCTCTCGAATTTTTCTTCTTTTAGTTTAGGTTTAGATTGCATCATTCGATTAAAGGTCTTCTTGAGCTCTTCACCAGTTAAACCATCATCTACCAATTCCTCTAGCAAGCTTTCGGCATAGACTTGTCTTAAAGTATAAATATGACATTCAAAAACAACAGACATTGATTTTTTAAAATTAGCGACATTTTTAACCGTAGCATCAAATAAAGCTGGATCATTTGCAGGTCTAGTGATGACTACTCTAATATCTAATAATTGTTTATCTTCCATATATGTTTTAAATGTTTCATAGTGCTCATTTGAAATAACAATCTCAAGTAACCAGCCTGTTCCACTACCTTCTTTATTTATAATAACGCCATCTTCGATTTCATATTCTGAAACGCCACCATTCTCATTTACAATTTGAAACCGAACAGCCTTAAATGTTTTCATTATTTCACATCCCAATTGTTTTTTAAATATACAATAAATTAAATTATAAGCAGTTATGAACTTAATTAATGATTATTTTCTTTAAATATATCAAAAACATACTACAAATAGCTATCATTTTAAGGGTATTTGTAATTTTGACCAAATTATAACCCGTCAATTATTATGTATTACAAGAAGGAGGTGACACATGTTAAACAAAATAGTAATAGTAGGAAGGTTGACTAAAGATGCTCAAATTTATGAGAAGGAGGATAGTAAGGTCGCAACATTTTGTGTAGCAACTGAAAGAAATTACAAAGATGAAAATAATGAAATATCAAGTGATTATTTATTGTGTAAAGCTTTCGGCAAAACAGCAACCAATATCGAAAAATATACTAGTCAAGGTACATTAGTAGGTATAACAGGACAAATGCGTTCAAGAAAATATGAAAAAGAAGGACAAACGCATTTTGTAACCGAACTATATGTAGAAACAATTAAATTTATGTCTCCAAAAACTAAACATAATGAAATCCTCTCTCAAAATCAATACGATGAAGACACTTATCATTCAGACGACATTGAAATTATTAATATCTAAAAATTAATTCTCTCCCTAAACTCCATCCTATTTTTAATAAAAATTAAATTATCCTTTTCTTTCAATTATACTCAAGCGACCTACTTTGATCGGCCAATATTAAAGTAAGGTCGCTTTTAATATTTAAGTCATCAATCATTCAATCAACTTATAATTATCTGACAGATTTCAATTATATTACAAACTTGTTTAAGAATCGATACAATCTCAAAACTGTCATGACAGTTTTGAGTAGAAATTTAATTCCAATTATAATTAATATTCAATGTAATTCGAGTGTAAAAAAGAGCTTGTTTTTTTTATTTCACTGTAACCTACACTGTTTATACAGATGTTAGAGTAGTACTTGTAAATTAGTTAAGAAAACAAATCACTTTTAGGAGGATTTTTAATAATGAAAAAGACAATTATTGCATCATCATTAGCAGTAGGATTAGGCGTTGTAGCAGGTAATGCTGGACACGACGCACACGCAAGTGAAGCAACAAACGTTGATAAAGCAGAATTAGCTCAAAAAGCTCAATCAAATGACCAATCATTAAACGAAAGCCCTATCCAAAAAGGTGCTTATAACGTAAACTTTGATTACAATGGTTTCAATTATCACTTTGAATCAAATGGTACTCACTGGAGCTGGAACTATGCACAAAATGGTCAAGCTACTCCACAACAAGATGTAAGCAACCAAACTTCAGCTGACCAAGTAAGTTCACAACAACAAACTAGCCAAGCTCAACAAGCTCAACCAGAACAAACTTCTGCTCCACAAACTGAGCAAACTCAACAACCACAAGCTAAAGCAACTACTTCTTACAGTGCACCAACTAACAACACTGCAAGTAGTCAAGCTTCATCAAACCAAGCTTCAAGTGGTTCATCAGTAAACTTAAATTCACACTTAAAACAAATTGCTCAACGTGAATCAGGTGGCGACATCCACGCTATCAACCCTTCAACTGGCGCAGCTGGTAAATTCCAATTCTTACAATCAACTTGGGATTCAGTAGCTCCAGAACAATATAAAGGTCAATCTCCAGCTAACGCTCCTGAAAGCGTACAAGACGCTGCAGCAGTTAAATTATACAACACTGCAGGCGCTAGCCAATGGGTAACTGCATAATTTAAATATATGATTATTAACCATCTTCTCAATATGAGAAGATGGTTTTTTATTTAGAAGCACATTTAATTGATTTAGTGAGAGTCGTTTGATAATGTAATTATTGAATTAAATAAATATTAACTACTAGGGGAGCCACAAGGCTGAGATGATATGATTCAGACCCTTATAACCTGATTTGGTTAGTACCAACGTAGGAAAGTAGTCTTTATCAAATAAGCATCGCTATGCCCAGATTTAGCTACTTTTCATTGTTGGAAAGTAGTTTTTTTATTATCCAAGGAGGCTTATTTAATGAAATTTTCACAAGAATTAAGGGAAGAAGCTCAACCAATTATTGAAAGAATTTACAATGATAACTTTATTCAAGAATTATTAGTTGGGACTTTACCTAAACAAGCAGTACGTCAATATTTAAGAGCGGATGCATCATATTTAAAAGAATTTACAAACTTATATGCCTTACTTATTCCAAAGGTTCACACTATGCAAGATGTAAAATTCTTAGTTGAACAGATTGAATTCATGTTAGATGGTGAAGTAGAGGCACATGAAGTACTGGCTGATTATATCAATGAATCTTATGAAGAAATTGTTAAAGAAAAAGTTTGGCCACCAAGTGGAGATCACTATATTAAGCATATGTATTATAATGCTTATGCTCACGAAAATGCAGCATACACTATAGCTGCAATGGCACCTTGTCCTTACGTCTATGCAGTTATAGCTAAGCGTGCGATTAAAGATCCTAAATTAAATAAAGATTCAATTACCGCAAAGTGGTTTGATTTTTATAGTACTGAAATGGATCCACTTGTTGATGTTTTCGATCAATTGATGGACCGTTTAACAGAAGAATGTACTGACAAAGAAAAGCAAGAAATCAAAGAAAACTTCTTGCAAAGTACAGTACATGAGCGTCATTTCTTTAATATGGCTTATATCGATGAAAAATGGGATTTTGGAGGAGAAAACCATGAATAAACCTAAAATAGCATTAACGATAGCTGGAACAGATCCCACTGGTGGCGCAGGGGTAATGGCTGATTTAAAATCTTTCCATTCATGTGGCGTATACGGTATGGCAGCAAACACTAGCATTGTCGCGCAAAATACTCTAGGTGTTCAGAGCATTCATAATTTGGAAACAAGTTGGGTACAAGAGCAACTTGATAGTGTTTTTGATGATGAATTACCACATGCTATAAAAACAGGAATGATTGCGACTAAAGAAACAATGGAACTGATACAAAGTTATTTGAAAAAGTATTCAGATATTCCTTATGTTATTGATCCTGTTATGTTGGCGAAGAGTGGAGATTCACTCATGGACGATGATACTAAATCTCACTTACAAACTACCTTATTACCTTTAGCTGATGTTGTAACACCAAATATTCCTGAAGCAGAGGAAATTACTGGTTTGAAAATAGATAGTGAAGACAATATCCGCAAAGCAGGAGATATTTTTATCAATGAGATTGGTAGTAAAGGCGTTGTTATTAAAGGTGGTCATTCTGCTGATTTAAATAACGCTAAAGATTTCTTATTTACGAAGGACGATGTTTATACTTTTGAAAATAAACGCTTCGATACTAAACATACACACGGAACTGGTTGTACATTTTCAGCAGTAATCACTGCAGAACTAGCTAAAGGTCGTTCTATATATCAAGCAGTAGAAAAAGCTAAGTCGTTTATTTCAATGAGTATTGAACATACGCCTGAAATTGGTAAAGGAAGAGGTCCAGTGAATCACTTTGCATATTTAAAGAAAGTAGGTTTAGATGATGAATAATTTAGAAAGATTACGTTCAGAAAATCCACTTATTGTTTGCTATACCAATGACGTTGTTAAAAATTTTACAGCTAACGGGTTACTTAGTTTAGGAGCAAGTCCAGCAATGAGTGAAGCACCTGAAGAAGCAGAAGAATTTTACAAAGTGGCAAGTGCATTAGTGATTAATATAGGTACACTAACTCATGATAATGAAGAAGATATTATGAAAATAGGGAGAATCGCTAACGAACAAGGTACGCCAATTGTCTTCGACCCAGTGGCAGTAGGCGCGTCTTCTTACAGAAAACAATTTTGTAAGAGATTTTTAGAACAAATTGAAGTTTCTGTAATAAAGGGAAACGCATCAGAACTACTTACGCTTGTTGACTCTCAAACTACGATGAAAGGAACAGATAGTGATAGTTCACTTGATGCAGTTGAAATTGCTAGAAAGGCCCATAAAAATCTCGAAACAGCAATTGTCATTACAGGTAAGGAAGACGTTGTCGCACAAAATAATCAAATTGTTAAACTTGCTAATGGCTCACCTCTTCTAGCTAAAATTACCGGTGCAGGTTGCCTTTTAGGAGGAGTAGTGGCAAGCTTCTTATTTAGAAATACTCGACCAGAAATTGAACAGTTAATTGAAGCGGTTAGTGTGTACAATATTGCTGCAGAATTAGCTGAAAATAAAAACCATGTCCATGGCCCTGGATCATTTTTACCAGAATTGCTCGATCAAATGTATCAAATTGATGAGACAACATTTGAAAAATATGTACATAAAGTAGAGGTTTAATCTTATATGTTTAGCTCAGAGCAATTACAAGTATATTTTATTTGTGGAACTCAAGATATACCAGAAAATAGAACCATTGAACAAGTACTTGATGAGGCTTTGAAAGCCGGAATCACTATGTATCAATTTCGTGAAAAGGGCCCATCATCTTTAATAGGTGAAGAGAAGAAACAGTTAGCAATAAATTTAAAACGAAAATGCGAGAGATATCACGTACCATTCATTGTCAATGACGATATAGAGTTAGCAAAAGATATTGATGCTGATGGCGTTCATGTTGGTCAGGATGATAAAGAAGTTAAAGATTTTGCTATGCAGTTTAGAAATAAAATTATAGGTTTGAGTGTGGGTAATTTAGATGAGTATCAACAATCGGATTTATCTCAAGTGGATTACATAGGTGTAGGGCCTATGTATACCACTTCGTCAAAAGATGATGCTAACGCTCCTGTTGGTCCTCATATGATTACAAAATTGCGAGATTATGTTGGAGAATTACCTATTGTAGCAATAGGTGGTATTAATGAAACAAATATTGAACCAATTGCTGAAGCCGGTGCTGATGGCGTTTCAGTAATTTCTGCAATAACTAGAAGTAAGAATATTGACAAGACTGTTAAGCATTTTCGTAAATACTTTAATTAATCAATATATTTTTCCACTTTTTGTTTTCTACTATAGTATGAGTATGATAAAATGAATCCTATGTGAATATTACAATAGAGGTGGAAAAATGAAGAAAAAAGCGTTACTACCTTTGTTTTTAGGGATAATGGTTTTTCTAGCAGGGTGTGACTACTCTAAACCTGAAAAGCAGGACGGATTCTTCTTTAATACATTCGTTCAGCCAATGAAACATCTCTTACAATGGTTAGGAAATGATGTATTTAATAACGACTATGGACTAGCGATTATTATCTTAGTTCTTGTTATACGTTTAATCTTGTTACCATTCATGTTATCAAACTATAAAAATAGTCATATGATGCGTGAAAAAATGAAAGTAGCTAAGCCAGAAGTTGATGGTATTCAAGAAAAAGTTAAACGTGCTCGTACTCAAGAAGAGAAAATGGCGGCAAACCAAGAATTGATGGAAGTTTATAAAAAATATGATATGAATCCGATGAAGAGCATGCTCGGTTGTTTACCAATGCTTATTCAAATGCCAATTATCATGGGATTATATTTCGTATTAAAAGATAAACTTGTTAATGGACTTTCTGATCATCCACATTTCTTATGGTTTAATTTAACTAAACCAGATATTTGGATTACGATTATTGCCGGTGTTCTTTACTTTGTTCAAGCATATGTTTCAAGTAAAACGATGCCTCAAGAGCAACGCCAAATGGGATACATGATGATGATTGTTTCACCAATCATGATTATTTGGATTTCATTACAAGCGTCATCTGCACTTGGTTTATATTGGTCAGTCAGTGCCTTATTCTTAGTAATACAAACGCATTTTGCAAATATGTATTACTCTAAACTTGCTAAAAAAGAAGTTCAACCTTTCATCGAACAATATGAAAAAGAACATAATCCGTCTTCTAATAAAAAAGGCAAAAATACGCAAGTTGTTTCTAAAAAGAATAAGAAATAGGTTATAAGAAAAGCCAGCAAATTAAATTATGATTTGCTGGCTTTTTCATATGTCAAATTTACAAATTTGTGTTGTTATTGAAATTCCATTCGTGTAAAAATTGTTTTAAGAATTGAAGCATAAAATGATGACGTTCTTCAGCAAGCTTTCTTCCAGTTGAGGTATGCATTAAACTTTTAAGTTTTAATAATTTTTCGTAAAAGTGCTTAATTGCTGAAGGATCAAATGCTTCAATATTATCAGTATGTAGTGATTCGAATGGCACGTTAGATTCAGTCCACATTGGTTCGCCGAAATATCCAGCGAATTGAAAAGTTCGAGCAATTCCGATTGCGCCTAGCGCATCCAAACGATCAGCATCTCTCACGATTTGTCCTTCAATTGATAATGTGGCTTGATTGTTTTTCCCACCACGGTAACTCATATTTTGTATGATATGTAAAACATGTTGAATATCATCTTGGGTTAAGTCAATCGTTTCTAGAAAAGTAGAAAGTTTATCATATGCTTGTTGTTCATTCGTTATTTTGCTATCCACTGTGTCATGTAATAAAGCGGCAAGTTCTATAATCGTTGTATGTACTAAACCCTCATTTAAAGCGATATACTTTGCTAATGTATGAACCCGTTCTACATGCGCGATATCGTGCCCAGTGTGATCATCTTTATGAACCATTTTCATATAGTTACATGCGTGTTTAATTTTTAATTCATTTTCCATAAAAGTCTCCTTCACATATTAAAAAGGTCTAGGAACAACCCAGACCTTTCAATTTATTATAGAATTGGTGACAATAATTGAGAAATACCTTCTTTAAATTTAATCCAAGTACTGCGTTGCTCGTATCTTTCTTCTGTAAGTCTAGATGACACTTTCATATCGTTAATAAATGCTTGCTTAAGGGAGCGTGCGACACTCTCATCATAAATAAAGGCATTTACTTCAAAATTCAATGTGAAACTACGATTATCCATATTAGCAGTACCTACACTTGCGAGTTCATCATCGATGACCAATACTTTAGAATGTAGGAAGCCATTCTCGTAATGATACACCTTTACGCCGGCCTCAAGTAAAGATGCGACATTTTTAAGTGTAGCCCAGTATACGAATGGATGGTCTGGCATACTTGGAATCATAATATTGACTTCCACACCACCAAGTGCAGCAATTTTAATCGAGTCTAAAAATGCTTGATCTGGTATAAAGTAGGGGGATTGAATATAAATTGATTCTTTAGCTGATGATATCATTTTTAAGTAACCGTATTTGATTTGTTCCCAATCTTCATCAGGTCCACTAGAAGCGATTTGAATGCCGATTGTTCCTCCAGAATTAACATCAGGGAAATATCGTTCTTGATAAGTTAAATTGTCTCGGGTAGATTGTGAATTCCAATCTAAAATAAATCGAAGTTGTAATGCATTTACAGCATCACCTACAATACGTAGATGCGTGTCACGCCAGTAACCAAACTTCTTAGATTTACCTAAATATTCATCACCTACATTGAAACCACCAACATAACCAATTTTACCGTCGATAATAACGATTTTTCTGTGGTTTCGGTTATTCATACGTAAATTAATTAATGGCAATTTTGATGGGAAGAATGATTCAGCATGCCCACCTTTATTTCTAAAATGTTTTAAATCTTTTTTACGTAAATCCCTCGAACCCATATCGTCATATAGCATTTTCACTTCAATGCCTTCTTCGGCTTTCTTTTCAAGTTCACTAAGAATTTGTTTCCCAAGTCCATCACTATGAAAGATATAGTACTGAATATGTATGTAGTCTTGAGCATTACGGATATCATTAATTAAATCATCGAATTTTTGTTGACCATCAGTATAAATAGTTAAATCATTATCAGTCGTTAGAAAGGCAGCATTATTATAAAGTAACATTTGCACCATTTCTTTAAATTTAACTATTTGATGGTTACCTTTAGAGAAATCTTGTTTCTTGAGCGCTTCCAATTGCTCATCGACAATCATTTCTAAACCGACTTTATCTTCTTTATTTAATTTAAAGATTTGATCTCTTTGGATTTGACGACCTAGCAATAGATATAAAATGAACCCAATTAAAGGTAGAAATACGAGCACAAGTAACCATGCCCATATAGAATTAGCTGTACGTCTCTCCATAAAGATAATTGTAAATGCAAAGATCAAGTTTAAAATGAAAGCGCCAATTAAGATAACATTAATGATTATATTTGAATGGTGAAGCGCCATAGTAAAGACTTCTAACATATGGTACCTCCTTTGTATTTCTCATAATTTCGTTGAAGATATTCAAAAAAGTTTTAACTATACAATTATAGCATGAAGAATGTTGAATATCATAGTCGGTTTTATTTTAAAAAGTGAATGAATCAATTGACTTAATAATTATTGAATAATACGATGATGAAGAATAAAGAAACGAGGTGACGCTTGTGACTGAAAATGAAACTGCACATCACTCAGAGCAAACGAAAGCAAATTTAAAGTCACGATTAAATCGTATCGAAGGTCAAGTACGTGCAATTAATCGAATGATTGAAGACGATGTGTATTGCGATGATGTTTTAACTCAAATAAGAGCGACACGCTCTGCTTTAAACAGTGTGGCTACTAAATTGTTAGATCATCATATGAAAAGTTGTATTATGAATAAAGTGAATAATGGTGCACAAGAAGAAGCGATGGAAGAACTATTGGTTACTTTTCAAAAATTAATTAAAGATTAATGAGGTAGAATACAATGGAAAATGGAATTGTTTATGTTGCTAATATTGAGACTATAGAGGAAGAAAACCAATTAAAGACACGTTTAGAAAATATGATTGGTGTCGAAAAAGTAGATATTGATAGTAAAGTAGGAGAAATAAAGGTATTATTTGAAACACCTGCGAATTTAAATAGTATTGAAAAAGAAGTATATGATTCTGGCTTTCGCGTGCGTTATTAGAGTAATGTTCAATTTACTTACATATAGCATATTTATAGATTTGTAAATAATTTTTTAAAATTTAACAATTGATGTAGTAAAGTAGTATAAATTGGGGTATGATAATTTTGAAGTCAATCCAAACGAGGTGATTATAGTGAAGAATCCAGATAAGATTCAAAACGTAGTCAAATTATTGTCATCATTAGGTGTGAATATTAAAAAAACTAAATCTCGTTTAGATATTATTAATACTTTACCTACATCTAATCAAGTAAGTCATGAGTTAAAATAATTTGCTTAAATGATCAAAAGCACTCACTATGTGTGAGTGCTTTTTTGTTTGTAAATTATGCAGTTTTAGCAGTATCTAAAGTATCAGGTTCTTGATAACGCTTAGGTTCATGATAATAAATAGATAGAATGACGCCTATGCCTGTCATTAAACTCCAAAGAGAGCTCCCACCATAACTAATAAATGGTAAAGGTATACCAGTAATTGGTAATAATTGAACCGTCATTCCAACATTTTGAAGTACATGGAAGACGATAAGAGAAACATACCCGATAATAAAGACTTTATTATATTGACTATTGATTTTGCTTGCTAATCTAATTAAATGAAACACTAAAAATAAGAATATGAGAATTAGCACAACAGACCCAATGAAGCCCATCTCTTCGCCTACAACTGAGAAGATAAAGTCTGTATGATTTTCAGGGATATAAACTTCACCGTGATTGTAACCTTTACCTATTAATTGACCAGATCCAATTGCTTTAAGTGATTCAGTTAAATGATATCCATCGCCACTACTATAAGTATAAGGATCCAACCAAGAATTAATTCGTCCCATTTGATACATCTTAATTCCTAATAGATTTTCAATTAATGTAGGTTTGAAAATGATAGCTAAAATAATACTAGCACCACCTACAATTGCTGCGATAAATATAGGTGCAAGGATTCTCCAAGTAATACCACTAACCATCATAACACCGGCGATAACTGCACAAATAACAAGCGTAGTACCGAGGTCATTTTGTAATAAAATTAATAGCATAGGAAATATTGAGACACCTATAATTTTTAAAAATAGCATTAAATCTGACTGGAACGATTTGTTAAAGGTAAATTGATTATGTCTAGAAACTGTTTTAGCTAGGGCTAAAATTAAAATAATCTTCATAAATTCTGAAGGTTGAATACTTATAGGTCCAAAGCTATACCAACTTTTCGCACCGTTGATCACAGGTGTGATGGCTGTTTCAGGTAAAATAAGCAATCCTATGAGTAAAATACAAAAAATGAAATATAAGAGATATGTATTATGTTTAATTTTCTTAGGGGAAACTATCATAATCAGAAATGCCATAATAGCTCCGAGAATGTAATAAATAATTTGTCTGATACTGAAGTTCGCACTATATTGTCCGCCACCCATTGCAGAACTAATTAGTGTTACGCTTATGATTGCTAACACAGTAATTACCAGTACTAATATCCAGTCGACTTTACGAAACCAATGTTTGCTTGGTTGTTGACGAGATGAATAATTCATTTCCTACTCCTTTATAATCATGCGCGTATTAATATGATATATGAATGATTCATTTGTAGCATAAACCATTCATGAATCTATATAAAATCACAATTTAACGGTTAATAAATAGTCTACATTGATTTTACATGACTTTTTTTAAATTTGCTAGAATATCAAAGTGGCAAGTCGACAAATTATATAGAAATAAGCTTTCTTTTCCATTCAAAGGTAGAGGAATTAAAACAGTCACTAAAAATTAGATTTATTGATGGATTATCAAATGCAATTGATTTTAGAAATATGATAATATTAAGTTTCAGAGACCGTTATGTACATTGAGCTATACATAATAAATAAAATATCACAATTATTAAACAGATAAATGGCATATAAGCCGAGTAATTGTAATGGAGGAAAACGAAATGACAAAAGAGAATATTTGTATCGTTTTTGGAGGAAAAAGTGCTGAACATGATGTTTCAATATTAACAGCACAAAACGTATTAAACGCAATTAACAAAGATCAATATCAAATAGATATTATTTATATTACAAATGATGGTGAATGGAAGAAGAAAGAAAACATCACTGATGAAATTAAATCTACTGACGAATTAGTTTTAAATAATGTTGAAGCGGGAGAAATATCACAATTATTAAGTAAAGGTAGTACTGGACGTTCTTATGATGCAGTATTCCCACTTTTACATGGACCTAATGGTGAAGACGGTACGATTCAAGGATTATTCGAAGTATTAGATATTCCATATGTAGGTAATGGTGTGTTAGCAGCTTCAAGTTCTATGGACAAATTAGTTATGAAACAATTGTTTGAACATAGAGGATTACCTCAATTACCATACATTAGTTTCTTAAGAAGTGAATATGAAAAGTATGAGAACAACATTATTAAATTAGTTAATGATAAATTAACTTACCCAGTTTTCGTGAAACCTGCTAACTTAGGTTCAAGTGTTGGTATTAGTAAATGTAATAATGAAGAAGAACTTAAATCAGGTATTGAGGAAGCTTTCCAATTTGACCGTAAACTTGTAATTGAACAAGGAATTGAAGCACGTGAAATTGAAGTGGCTGTATTGGGTAATGACTATCCTGAAACTACATGGCCTGGAGAAGTTGTTAAAGATGTGGCATTTTATGATTACAAATCTAAATATAAAGATGGTAAAGTTCAGCTTCAAATACCAGCTGATTTAGATCAAGACGTTCAAATGACATTACGTAATATGGCGTTAGAGGCTTTTAAAGCCACTGATTGTTCAGGTTTAGTACGTGCAGATTTCTTTGTTACAGAAGACAACCAAATCTATATTAATGAAACAAATGCTATGCCAGGATTTACTTCATTCAGTATGTATCCAAGCTTGTGGGAGAATATGGGATTATCATATCCAGATTTAATTGCAAAATTAATAAATCTCGCTAAAGAACGTCATGAAGATAAAAAGAAAAATAAATATAAAATTGATTAATAGAGGATTTTAAATATGATTAACGTTACATTAGAACAAATCAAACATTGGATACCTTGCGAAATTGATGAACAATATTTAAGCCATTCTATCAATGGTGTAACTATTGATTCTCGTAACATTGAAAAGGATATGCTTTTTATCCCATTCAAAGGTGAGAACGTAGATGGCCATCGATTTGTTGCACAAGCTTTAAAGGATGGTGCTGGTGCTTCATTTTCAGAAAAGGGAACTGAGTTAAGCGAGCATATCGAAGGTCCAATTATTTGGGTTGAAGATACACTTAAAGCATTACAAGACTTAGCCAAAGCATATCTTAAATATGTGAACCCTAAAGTGATTGCAGTAACTGGATCAAACGGTAAAACGACTACAAAAGATATGATTGAGAGTGTTTTAACGACAGAATTTAAAGTAAAGAAAACACAAGGTAACTATAATAATGAGATTGGAATGCCTTTAACAATATTAGACTTAGATGAAGATACAGAAATTTCTATTCTTGAAATGGGCATGTCTGGCTTCCATGAGATAGAGTTATTATCTTCAATTGCTCAACCGGATATTGCAGTCATCACAAATATTGGTGAATCACATATGCAAGATTTAGGTTCAAGAGAGGGTATTGCTAAAGCCAAGTCTGAAATTACTATTGGTCTTAAAGAGAATGGGACATTCATATACGACGGTGATGAACCATTACTAAATCCGCATCTCGAACAATTAAATAAAGCAAAATTAATAAGTGTAGGTTTAGGTAATAGTAATACGCTCGTATGTCATGTTGATGATATAGAAACAGAAGGTATCGCTTTTACAATAAATGATAAAGAAAGCTTTACACTACCTATCCTAGGTACGCACAATATGAAAAATGCGACGATAGCCATTGCGATAGGACATGAACTTGGTTTGTCATATGAAACAATAAAAGACAATATTAATCATGTTAAGTTAACAGGTATGCGTATGGAGCGTCACCAGACTACTAATAACGTAACTGTCATTAATGATGCTTATAATGCAAGTCCGACAAGTATGAAAGCTGCCATCGATACGCTAAGTAGTATGGAAGGGCGAAAAATCCTTATTCTAGCAGATGTTTTAGAGCTAGGTGAAAATAGTCAATCTATGCACGAAGAAGTCGGGGCTTATCTCAATAATAAAGCAATTGATGTATTATACACTTATGGTGATGAAGCACGATTTATTTTTAACACAGGTCAAAATGAAGTACCTACTGCACAACACTTTGATGATAAAAGTGAACTGATTAAAGAATTGAAGACTATTGTGAAAGAAAACGATAAAATATTGGTTAAAGGTTCACGAGGTATGAAACTTGAAGAAGTAGTCGAAGCATTAATTTAATATTTTAAAGTAAATGAACATGCATATTTCAATATTCTCGATCTAAACGTTGATGAGTAAGTTGAAATGCATGTTTTTTTGCGTTGAAAATGATTTAAAAATTTTAACCGCTTACATCATGTGATGCGCTATCTTTTTTAAGAGTAATAAATTTAAAATTTAAGAGTAAAACAAAGAAAGTAAGTAACTGCTTTATTGCTATAATATTTTTAAGGTGGTACTATATAGAAGTTGATGAAACAAAAGTGAACATATATGCAAAAACGTATATTAAGAAATAAACACTTAAAAAGGAGAATTATTTTGCAAAATTTTAAAGAATTAGGGATCTCGGATAGAACGGTTCAAACACTGGAATCTATGGGATTTAAAGAACCTACACCTATCCAAAAAGACAGTATCCCTTATGCGTTAGAAGGAGACGACATCCTTGGTCAAGCCCAAACAGGTACGGGGAAAACAGGGGCTTTTGGTATTCCTTTAATTGAAAAAGTTGTAGGCCAACAAGGCGTACAATCACTCATTTTAGCGCCAACAAGAGAACTTGCTATGCAAGTTGCGGAACAATTAAGAGAGTTTAGTAAAGGCCAAAATGTTCAAGTCGTTACGGTCTTCGGTGGAATGCCGATTGAACGACAAATAAAAGCACTTAAAAGAGGACCACAAATAGTAGTAGGAACTCCAGGACGTGTAATTGATCACCTAAATCGTCGTACTTTAAAAACTAATGGTATTCATACATTAATTTTAGATGAAGCTGACGAAATGATGAATATGGGATTCATCGACGATATGAGATTTATTATGGACAAAATTCCATCTGACCAGCGTCAAACAATGTTATTCTCAGCGACTATGCCTAAAGCAATTCAAGACTTAGTTCAACAATTTATGAAGACGCCTAAAATCATTAAAACAATGAATAATGAAATGTCAGATCCACAAATAGATGAATACTATACTATTGTTAAAGAATTAGAGAAATTTGATACATTTACAAATTTCCTTGATGTGCATCAACCAGATTTAGCGATTGTATTTGGACGTACGAAACGTCGTGTTGATGAATTAACTAGTGCGCTATTATCTAAAGGTTATAAAGCAGAAGGCTTGCATGGTGATATTACTCAAGCTAAACGTTTAGAAGTCTTGAAGAAATTCAAAAATGACCAAATTGACATTTTAGTTGCTACTGACGTAGCAGCTAGAGGTTTGGATATTTCAGGTGTAAGTCACGTTTATAACTTTGACATCCCTCAAGATACAGAAAGTTATACTCATCGTATAGGTCGAACAGGACGTGCAGGTAAAGAAGGTATCGCGGTAACATTTGTAAATCCAATTGAAATGGATTATATACGTCAAATTGAAGATGTCAATGGACGTCGAATGAACGCTTTAAGACCACCACACCGTAAAGAAGTACTTAAAGCTCGTGAAGACGATATTAAAGAAAAAGTTCAAAACTGGATGTCTAAAGACAGTGAACCTCGTTTACAACGCATTTCAAGTGAATTACTTGAAGAATATGACAGCACTGAGTTAGTTGCATCATTGCTACAAGAATTAGTAGAAGCAAACGATGAAGTTGAAGTACAGTTAACGTTCGAGAAACCATTAGCACGTAAGAATCGCAATAGTAGAGGTGGCGGTTCAAGAAGAGGTAACAATAACAAACGTGGCAATGGCAAATTTGATAATAAAAATAGACGTTCAAAAGGGTCTAAAGGTCATTCAAATAAAAAGAAAAATAATAAAAAATTCGAACGTCGTGATAAACAAAATAAAGGTTCAAACCAATCAATGAGAGGCCGTACATTTGCCGATCATCAAAAATAATCGATGATGTTATTAACCAGTTAAGTCTATTGACTTAGCTGGTTTTTTTAGATTTAAAGCTTTATTTAGACCTATCACACTCTATGCTATAATGTGAGTAAATTAATTAAAGGAGCTTTAATATGAATCTTGATAGTACGTTTCATCGCAGTCCTAAAAATGCATTAAAGTACTATTACATCACTAGTTTTATTGGTTTAATTGTAGTACTAGTGATTTTGAGCATATTATATTATTGTTGGTCTACTTATAATTGGTGGAACTTTATTCTATACATACTTATTACAGTTGCGGTGATTTCAGTTATAAACTTTATTGTTGGGCCATTTCTGAGATATAAATACTATTTTTATAAATTTGAAGGCGATTCAATTATTTTGAAGCAAGCTTTTTTCTTTAAAAAGGAAGAACTAAGTAAGATAGAGAGGTTGCAATATATTACAGTCAGTACAAATCCGCTAGCAAAAATATTTAAAATAAATACAATTGAATTGGTTACAGCGGGTCATGAAATTTCACTGCCGATGGTTTCAGAAAAAGAAGCAGACGTAATAGAGCATCAAGCATTAAATAGATTGAGAGGTGTAGATGACGATGTATAATCCACAAAAGCTACATCCGGTCTCATATGTAACGAGTCTAATTAATGTTATTAAAAATAATTTTATTGTAATTATTATTTTCCTGTTTAATATTAAAGATTTTAAATATGATGATTTCTATTCATACTTATGGCCAGGTATCATGACATTAATATTTTTAATAACTTTCTTTTATAATATTTTCAAAGTTTATAATACTAGATATTGGATTGAAAACAATCATTTCATCCTTACAACAGGTGTATTAAATAAAGAGCGAAAAGAACTCAATATTAGTAGAATTCAATCAGTTGATACCACTGAAGGTTTTGTGAATCAAATAGTAGGTGGCGTAGAACTTATTATTAAAACTCCAAGTGACGGTATTGAACTAAGTACAATATCAAAGAAGCAAAGTGTATCGATTGAAAGTGAGATTAAAAACATACAACAACAATTGAACGCAACGCAACAAGCTGAAGTGAATGTTGATTCTGAAAAGGATGAAGACGAGGATAATGAATCCTTAAAAAATGTACCTACTAAATCAATTTTTAAAATGTCATTTAAACAATTATTATTTATGGCAATGACTAGTGGTGCGATTGGTATTACATTAATAACATTGTCTCCAATTGTGGGAAGTTTCTCGGACATTATACCTTGGGAAAAATTAGGTGGGGAACTCTCATATGTCTTAAAATCTACTTTCTTCATAATTATTGCTATAGTGGTTGTCGTTTTAATAATGAGCTATATCATCGGTACGTGTCTCGCATTCATAAGATACTATGGATATAAAGTAACGCAACAAGGTCATCAACTTAAAATTCAATATGGCTTATTTACAAAAAAGAATGTCACTGTACCAACAAATCGACTTCAAGGTGTACTTGAACATCAATCATATCTAAGAAGATTATTTGGTTATACTTCTATTCATTTTTATATTACTAGTGACGTTGTTACTTCTGCAGAGACGAGTGATGTTAATGGACGTATAATGATTTTACCTTTTATTAAACGGCAACAAGCTTATGAAGTGATTCAATCTCTGGTACCAGAAATGCGTTATAATACAGCTCATACTGGCATGCCACTTAGAGGTTTTCATCGACATTTTCTTATACCATCACTTATCCTTATTATTGCTAGTTTTATTGGATGGTATTTCTGGTCTACGTGGTCGTTTGCTATTGCGGGGTTATTAATCATTTTATTAATAATGAGGGCCGTATTATATGTGCGATATAGTGGTTATTACCTTGAAAATGAAGAAATTGTTATCCAAAAAGCATCATTACTTAATATGAAAAGATTCTACTTCAAACTCAATAAAGTCATAGGTATGGAAATTAGACAGCATCCTTTATTAGAAAGAAAGCATTTGGCCAATTTTAAATTTATAATCGCCAAAGGTTTTGAAAATAAAAAAATAGGTCTTAAATACACAGATGTTTCTAAAGTTAATGAATTTAAAGAGTGGTACATGAGAGGTGATACTCATGAGTAATTATAACTATATGAATAAAAAGGGTTTAAAAGCAATGCGAATGAATGCTTTGCTATGGATAACAATCTTTACTATTGCATTAATCGTATTTAGCATCTTTAATGTGTTGAAATTTCATTGGATAGATAATCGTACACTCATCATTGCTGAAATAGTTGGAGTCGTTATTTTAGGAGTCTTTTTTATATTTGTAATGCCCATATTTCGATATAAAAATTTTAGATACGCAATTGAAGAAGATGAAGTACATGTTAGAAGAGGCATTATTTTCATAAAGACAAATATCATTCCCTACTTTAGAATTCAGAACATCGATATTAATGAGGGCTTTATAATGAGAAGATATCAACTAGCTACTCTCACGCTATCAACAGCTGGTGGTAATAGTGAAATTGAATTGATAGATAAAAATGAAGCTCAAAAATTAAAGTTATTAATTAAACAAAATAAAACTAGAGATGCGCATGATATGTTAAACGGCGATGATGAATAAGATACTATGAATAGAAACTATATTGAAAGTGATTAAAGAGGCGAAGTTATGATACATGGAATAGGTATAGATTTGATAGAAATTGAGCGTATTAGAAAGGTGTTATATAAACAACCTAAATTAGTTGACCGAGTATTAACTGAAAATGAAAAGCTAAAGTTTGAAAAATTCACTCATGAAAAGCGTAAGATTGAATTTTTAGCAGGTCGTTTTGCTGTTAAAGAAGCTTTTAGTAAAGCATTGGGTACAGGGTTAGGTCAGACGATATCTTTTAAAGATATCAATTGCTATAACGATGAATTAGGTAAGCCATGTATCGACTATGATGGATTTAGAGCTCATGTAAGCATTACCCATACAGATAATTATGCAATGAGTCAAGTTACCTTAGAAAAATTAGAATAAAGGCGTTATATAATAAATGTATTAATATTTTAGTATTAAGCGAGTAGTTTCAAGGAGGACCTTTTCATGTCGGAAAAATTCTATAGATCAACCTATTTAAATGTTAATTTAGATGCAATATTAAACAATTATCAAACATTCAATCAGTTACATCATAACAAGACTGTTATATCAGTCATTAAAGCTAATAGTTATGGATTAGGTAGTGTAAAAGTAGCACATCACCTAAAGGAACATGGGGCTTCGTTTTTCGCAGTTGCAACACTTGATGAAGCTATTGAATTAAGAATGCATGGAATTGATGCAAAACTACTAGTCTTAGGTGTCATTCCAACTAAAGACATAAGTAAAGCTATTCAACATCGTGTAGCTCTTACTGTACCTTCAAAAGCTTGGCTTAAAGAAGCTATTAGAAATATACCTGAAAAAAATGAGAAAAAACTTTGGTTACATGCCAAAATAGATTCTGGTATGGGTCGATTAGGTATGAAAGATGTTGAAGAGTATAAAGATGTTGTTGATATAATTAATAAAAAAGATGATCTTGTTTTTGAAGGCGTGTTTACCCATTTCGCTAGCGCAGATGAACCAGGGGATTCTATGAATGAACAGTATGAATTTTTTAAAGATATTGTTAATCAAGTTGAAAAACCAAATTACATTCATTCACAAAACTCTGCAGCTTCTTTATTAATGGATGGACAATTTTGTAATGCGATTAGATTAGGTATCTCATTATATGGGTATTATCCTTCACAATATGTTAGGGATAATGTCAAAGTACATCTTCGCCCAAGTGCTCAACTCGTTACTGAAATAGTACAAGTGAAATCTCTTAAAGTTGGCGAAACTGTGAGCTATGGACGAACTTTTACAGCTGAAAAAGAAATGAAAATTGCTATACTACCAGTTGGATATGCCGATGGTTATTTAAGAGCTATGCAAGGTGCTTATGTGAATGTTAATGGCCATCAATGTGAAGTGGTAGGTCGGGTTTGTATGGATCAGACTATTGTGAGCGTGCCTGATGATGTGAAGATGGGAGACAAAGTGATATTGATGGATAATCATATAGATTCACCACAGTCCGTTGAGTCTCTAGCTGAAAAGCAACATACAATCAATTATGAAGTATTGTGTAGCTTATCAAAACGTTTACCAAGAATTTATCACCATAATGAAGAACAATTGGTTACGAACGATTTGTTAAAATAGTATAGTCACTGCGTTAAAAATTTGTTATTATAAACATAAATTAAAGGTTAAATAACAACTTTTTTGGAATCAGATGGAGGTTCTTCATATGTTATCTTTTAATCAATCTAGGAGTCACAGTCTTGAACAATCATTAAAAGAAGGCTATGCACAAATGGCCGATTTAAACCTCTCCCTAGCAACGGAAGCTTTTCCCATCGAATGTGAAGCTTGCGATTGTAATGAAACATATCTTACTTCTAACTCTAAGAATGAATGATTAGAAGAGGCGATGTTTACTTAGCTGATTTATCACCAGTTCAAGGGTCTGAACAAGGGGGAGTAAGACCTGTTGTAATTATACAAAATGATACTGGTAATAAATATAGTCCAACTGTCATAGTTGCTGCTATTACAGGTAGGATTAATAAAGCGAAGATACCAACCCATGTAGAAATTGAAAAGAAAAAATATAAGTTAGATAAAGACTCTGTTATCTTACTTGAACAAATTAGAACACTAGATAAAAAACGTTTAAAAGAGAAGTTGACCTATTTGTCTGAAAGTAAGATGAAGGAAGTTGACAACGCCCTAGATATCAGTCTAGGATTACATAATTTTGACCATCAATGATTATAGCGTTTTATATGTAGTTAACATAAATAAAATAATGAATTTAAAGACAATAACTTTATAATAATTATAACTCTTAATTAACTAGGTAACTTTAGACCGATTGCTTACATCAAGAATTTTTGCAAATCAAGACTAGTGCTACCTCTCATTAGTTAAATAGCATATAATTATAGTTATTATGTAAATACATTTATTATAAAAGAATGTCTTGAGTTTTTCGGCTTTAGGTATTCCAATCCTAAAGTCTTTTTTAGATATTAAGAAACTGTGGCTTTTTAGTTATTTGCTATTCATTTTATAGATAAAAAAGAATTCCAAAAAGTACCAGATTAAAAGCATATGGAATTGTGAATTGGAAGTAAGGAGGCACATCTTGTGGAAGAATTTAAGAAAGATTATATGGAACTTGTAAAAGAAAGTTTAACTACTGAAAACCGAACGCAACTTATAAAAAAGTGCGAAGAATTTACAAATGAAGTAATTAAAAAGGATTTACTGCCAGAAGATATTGTAGAAATTCATAAATCATATATTAACCAATTAGATTTAGAAGAAAAAGAAATACTCGGTACATTAGATGTCCTTCAAGAGGTAGTAAAAGGATTCGGTTATAGTTATAGAGATTATCAAAGATTAGTTAATAAATTACAAGTTCACGACAAAGAAATTGATTTGGCTTCTAGACTTCAGCAAACTATGCTTAAAACAGATATACCTCAATTCGATAGTATACAAATCGGTGTAATTTCCGTAGCGGCTCAAAAGGTAAGTGGCGATTATTTTAATTTAATTGATCATAAAGACGGGACTATGAGTTTCGCTGTTGCGGACGTTATCGGTAAAGGTATACCTGCTGCTTTAGCTATGAGTATGATTAAATTTGGAATGGATTCATATGGTCACTCTCAATTGCCTAGTGATGGATTAAAGCGTCTTAACCGAGTTGTCGAAAAAAACGTCAACCAAAATATGTTTGTAACGATGTTTTATGGCTTGTATGAAGAAATGAATCATCTTTTATATTGTAGTTCTGCAGGGCATGAGCCTGGTTATATTTATCGAGCTGAAACAGAACAATTTGAAGAGATTGACGTTCGTGGGCGTGTGCTTGGAGTAAGTCAGAAGACTCGATATAATCAACAAGAGATACCTATTTATCTCGAAGATTTAATAATTATCTTTACTGATGGAGTAACTGAGGCAAGAAATAGAGAAGGTGAATTTATCGATAAAGATAAATTGTTAAATTTAATACAAAAATATAAACATATGCATCCACAAGATATAGTTCAAATTATTTATGAAGGAATTTTAAAAGTTCAAAATCCTAGTAGAAAAGACGATATGACAATTTTAATTATAAAAAGAGTAAATTAATTTAACTAATTTAGATTAAAGTTTCAAGTCGTAGGGTATACATATTTTTGAACACAAATGTAGAAATGAAGCAGATTTGATAAAGACTAGGAGTGTATCGAATGAATCTTAATATAGAAACTGTAACTCATGACGATTATTATGAAGTTAAAGTTGGCGGAGAATTAGATGTATATACAGTGCCTGAATTAGAAGAGGTACTTGTACCAATGCGACAAGAAGGGACTCATGACATTCATGTTAATTTAGCTAACGTAAGTTACATGGACTCTACAGGATTAGGTTTATTTGTAGGAACGTTAAAAGCATTAAACCAAAATGATAAAGATTTATATATATTAGGTGTTTCTGATCGAATCAGTAGATTATTTGATATTACCGGTTTGAAAGATTTAATGCATGTTAATGAAGGAACGGAGGTTGAATAACATGCAATCAAGACAAGATTACATTGAAATGCGGTTACCAGCCTCTGCGGAATACGTAAGTTTAATACGTTTAACATTATCTGGTGTATTCTCAAGAGCTGGAGCATCTTATGACGATATTGAAGATTCTAAAATAGCTGTAAGTGAGGCAGTGACTAACGCTGTAAAACATGCTTATAAACAAAATACTGAAACCGGTATGATTAATTTATGTTTTGAGATATTTGATGATAAAATAAAAATAGTTATTTCAGATCAAGGTGAAAGCTTTGATTATGAAACAACAAAATCAAAATTAGGTCCTTACGACGATAACGAAAACATTGATTTTCTTCGCGAAGGCGGCTTAGGATTATTCCTTATTGAATCATTAATGGACGAAGTGAAGGTCTATAAAGAATCTGGTGTTACAATCAGTATGATTAAGTATATTAAAAAAGAGCAGGTGCGAAATAATGGCGAAAGAGTCGAAATCAGCTAATGATGTATCACCTGAACAAATTAACCAATGGATTAAAGAGCACCAAGAAAATGAAAATAGCCAAGCTCAAGATAAATTAGTTACGCATTACCGCAAACTAATAGAATCTTTAGCATATAAATATTCAAAAGGGCAATCACATCATGAAGATTTAGTTCAAGTTGGTATGGTTGGTTTAATAGGGGCCATCAATAGATTTGATTTGTCATTTGATCGAAAATTTGAAGCATTCCTAGTTCCAACCGTAATTGGTGAAATAAAAAGGTATTTAAGAGATAAAACATGGAGTGTTCATGTACCAAGACGTATTAAAGAAATTGGTCCAAGAATTAAAAAGATAAGTGACGAACTTACAAATGAGCTTGAGCGTTCACCATCCATCAGTGAAATTGCTCAACGACTTGAAGTTTCGGATGAAGAAGTCTTGGAAGCGATGGAGATGGGTCAAAGTTATAATGCGCTCAGTGTTGATCATTCTATTGAAGCAGATAAAGACGGATCAACTGTCACTCTATTAGATATTATGGGTCAACAAGATGATAATTATGATTTAACTGAAAAGAGAATGATTCTAGAACGTATTTTACCTATATTATCTGATAGAGAAAGACAAATTATTCAATGTACATTTATAGAAGGTTTAAGCCAAAAGGAAACAGGCGAACGTATTGGCTTAAGTCAAATGCATGTCTCTCGCTTGCAACGTACTGCAATCAAAAAGTTGCAAGAAGCAGCTAAACAATAAATATAAAAAGAAGTTCATTGACTGAGTTAATGAACTTCTTTTTATATGTTAGAATTTTTAACTTTAAAAAAGATTAAAGCATTCTAAATTATATCTAGGAAGAATCTAGTTATAAAATTATGTTAAACTAGTGAAGAAATTTTTAAAGAAAAGCGTGGTAGAACAATGGACAAAAATTTAATTCAAACAATCGTTGAAAAGTATTCTTTTTCAGAGAAACAAATTAAATCAGTTCTTGAACTCTTAGAAGATAACAACACTGTGCCATTTATTGCAAGATATCGTAAAGAGGCAACTGGTGGTCTAGATGAAGTTGAAATTAAGCAAATTGATGATGAATATAGATATATGGAAAATCTTCAAAAAAGAAAAGATGAAGTGATACATAGTATTGAACAACAAGGCATGCTAACTGAAGACTTAAAAAAAGATATTATTAAACAGACAAAACTACAAAGAGTTGAAGATTTATACCGTCCTTATAAACAGAAAAAGAAAACACGTGCTACTGAAGCTAAAAGAAAAGGGTTGGAGCCTTTAGCAAAATGGTTACTTCAGAAGAATTTAGATAAGAATGTTGATGAAAAAGCACAAGAATTCATAAATGAAGAAGTTTCTACAGTAGAAGATGCTATTAAAGGGGCACAGGATATTATTGCTGAACAAGTTTCAGATGACCCTAAATATCGTTCAAGACTTTTAAAAGATGTATATCATCAAGGTCAAATTGTGTCTGCTAAGAAGAAAAAAGCAGAAGATGAAAAAGAAATCTTCTCAATGTATTATGATTATTCTGAACCAGTAAAGCGTGTTGCAAATCATAGAATTTTAGCTATGAATCGTGGGGAGAAAGAAAAAGTATTAAACGTTAAAATAGAATTTGACACATCAAGAATTAAAAAAGACATTGAACGACAATTAATTCAAGTAAATAATGAAGCAAGTCCTTATATTGCAGAGGCTATTGAAGATAGTCTTAAACGATTAATTATGCCTTCGATTGAAAGAGAAGTTCGAGGAGATTTAACTCAGAAAGCAGAAACACATGCCATCGATGTTTTTAGTGAGAACTTAAGAAACTTACTTTTACAACCACCTATGAAAGGAAAACAAATTCTCGGTGTGGACCCGGCATTTAGAACGGGATGTAAGTTAGCAGTTATTAATCCTTTTGGAACGTTTATTGCTAAAAGCGTCATTTATCCTCATCCTCCAAAATCTAAAATCGAAGCTTCTGAAAAAGAACTGGTCAACATGATTAAAGATTATCAAATTGAATTACTAGCGATTGGAAATGGAACAGCTAGCCGTGAAACTGAACAATTTGTAGCAAATGTAATTAAAAAATATAAATTAGATGCTCAATTCATCATTGTCAATGAAGCGGGAGCCTCTGTGTATTCTGCTTCAGAAATTGCCAGACAAGAGTTTCCAGATTTTCAAGTTGAAGAACGAAGCGCTGTATCTATAGGTAGAAGAGTTCAAGATCCATTAAGCGAATTAGTTAAAATAGATCCAAAATCTATTGGGGTAGGTCAATATCAACATGATGTAAATCAAAAAGAATTAAGCAATGCGCTTACTTTCGTAGTTGAAACTGCAGTTAACCAAGTAGGCGTAGATGTAAATACAGCTTCAAAATCTTTACTTCAATATGTTTCAGGACTATCTTCAACTATTGCGCAAAATATTATTGATTATAGAGAAGAAAATGGACCTATTAAACATAATAAAGAAATTAGTAAAATTAAACGGTTGGGTTCTAAAACTTTTGAACAAAGTATAGGCTTTTTACGTATCGTTGATGGCTCAGAACCATTAGATAATACTGCGATTCACCCTGAGAGTTATGAAGTGACTTATGAAATATTAGAGCAACTAGGTTTAGGCGCTGATAATATAGGTACGGATCAATTAAAATCAACATTAAGTGATGTGAATATTGAAGGGCTTGCGAAACAATTGAATATTGGTGAACCCACTCTAGAAGATATTATCAAATCACTTATTGCGCCTAATAGAGATCCAAGAGATGAATTTGAGACACCAATCCTTAAATCTGATGTATTATCCATTGAAGATTTAAATGAAGGCATGAAATTAAATGGTACTGTTAGAAATGTAGTAGATTTTGGTGCATTTATTGATATAGGTGTTAAACAAGATGGATTAGTCCATGTTTCTAAACTTTCTAAGAAATTTGTAAAGAATCCTATGGATATTGTAAGTGTGGGAGATATTGTGGATGTTTGGATTCTGGATATCGATGAAAATAAAGGCAAAGTATTTTTAACGATGATTGATCCAAATGAATAATATTGAACTTCAAAGATTAACTGAAAACTTGGCCATCAAATACTTTGGAGTACCTTTCAAACATAAGGCTTATTTTAATCAACGATTACGTACTACAGGTGGAAGATATTTGTTAAAAAGCCACAATATAGAAATAAACCCTAAACAATTAAAGCATTTTGGAGAAGATGCAATAGTTCAAATAGTTAAACATGAACTTTGTCATTATTTTCTTCATCTTGCTGGTAAAGGGTATCAACACAGAGATACAGATTTTAAAGCTTTAAGCGCTAAAGTAGGTGCACCAAGGTTTTGCAATCCGACTGAAACATATGAAAGTCGAGCTAATTACAAATATCAATGTGTCAGTTGTAAAGCTAATTATTTACGTATTAAAAGAGTGAACACTCAAATAATGAGATGCGGGCATTGCGGTGGCAAACTTAAATTAGTTAAAGTTTTTGAGAAATAGAAAAAATATAAATATATATTTAGTAAAAGGGTTGTTAAAAGCAGATGCTGTTTTCTAACAACCTTTTTTATAATTGATATAAATTTTGTTGTGAAAAACATTGACAATAATTATTACATGATATATTATAGATATCGTTGTCTTAACAAGGAAAGCAAAACAAACCTTAATTAACAATATTAATTTTAAGTTAATTTTGTGTTGACAAAATGTAACCGACAATTTACAATGGTTATTGTTCTCGATAATTAAAAGTTTAATTATGCGTTTTGCCAGCGGTCGTGGCGGAATGGCAGACGCGCTAGGTTGAGGGCCTAGTGGGAGTTAATCCCGTGGAGGTTCAAGTCCTCTCGGCCGCACCAAATCATATATTTAATACTACATGCGGGTGTAGTTTAATGGCAAAACCTCAGCCTTCCAAGCTGATGTTGTGGGTTCGATTCCCATCACCCGCTCCATTTAATATTTATGAACATTGAAAACTGAATGACAATATGTCAAC
>NZ_KV832210.1:0-2062 GCF_001837405.1 Staphylococcus sp. HMSC067F07
ACAAACACGTGAAAATGGTTCTAAAATCGAACCTTTCATATACTTCAATGAACTTGCCGATGGGCGGTTGACTTGTTTTAACATCTGCATCTTCTTCTATTCTTTGAATATAATCTTTAGATGAAATATCAATTTGGTCTACATATGATTGTCCGTCGATAGTTAAACTCAAAGGGACAACATGTATATTGTGTTGTGTTAAATAGTCTTGTGATAAATCTGATGTAGAATCAGTCACAATTATTTGTTTAGTCATAACTGCCTCCGCTTAATAATTTATTTTTATTTATTTTCTTACAAGATGTAAAAAGGTGTGTGGAATTTTATTTTTTTCATCTAATTGACCTTCTTCTGATGAAGCAATTTCCCACTCTTCAAATGTATAAGGTGGGAAGAATGTGTCACCTTGATGTTTATCTTCAATAACAGTGATATACATATCATCCACCTTATCCATCATTTCTTCATAGAGTGTTTGTCCCCCAAATATAAAAATATGACCTTCTAACTCATAAATTTCATCAATTGAATGAATGACATCCACACCTTCTACGTTAAAAGAAGTATCGTGAGTTAAAACGACATTTCTTCTGTTAGGTAGTGGTTTACCAATTGATTCAAAAGTTCTTCTTCCCATCACTAAAGTATTACCGGTAGAAAGTTTTTTTACATTTTTTAAATCGTTTGGTAAGTGCCAAGGTACTGCGTTATTGTAACCAATCACTCGTTGTTGGTCATGTGCTACTAGAATTGATAAAGTCATGATCTTACCTCCAGGTTTTATATTTGAGTATATTTATATAATTAGTAAATTTATCATACTGCTATTGGAGCTTTAATTGATGGATGAGATTCATAATTTACTATTTCTAAATCTTCATAATTAATATCAAAAATAGATGCATCCGAATTAATCTTTAAAGTCGGTGGAGTAAAACCATCTCTAGATAGCTGTGTTTGAATAGCGTCAATATGATTTGAGTAAATATGAGCGTCGCCAAATGTGTGAATAAACTCTCCAACTTCAAGATTGCATTCTTTAGCGATAAGATGAGTTAGAAGTGCATAACTAGCAATATTGAATGGAACGCCTAGAAAAATATCAGCACTACGTTGATAGAGTTGGCAACTTAACTTACCCTCTTGAACATAAAATTGAAACATTGTGTGGCAAGGAGGTAAAGCCATAGTATCAATTTCGGTAGGGTTCCATGCCGATACAATATGTCGACGAGAATTAGGGTTTTCTTTGATTTGTTGAATCACCGTTTTAAGTTGATCAAAGTGATTACCTTCTTTATCTACCCAATCACGCCATTGCTTACCATAAACATTTCCTAAATCACCATATTTTTTCGCAAATTCATCATCATTAAGAATTTGTTGTTTAAACTTTTTCATTTCTTCTTTATAAAGCTCATTAAATGCTTCATCTTGGAGTGCTCTATGTCCAAAATTACTCATATCTGGACCTTTATAATCACTTGATTGAATATACTTTTCAAAAGCCCATTCATTCCAAATATTATTATTGTATTTAAGTAAGTACTGAATATTCGTATCACCTTTTATAAACCACAATAATTCAGTAGCGATTAGTTTAAACGATACTTTTTTAGTAGTTAACAAAGGAAAGCCTTTAGACAAATCGAATCTTAACTGATGACCGAATTTTGATATCGTACCTGTATGTGTTCTATCATCACGTTGTCTGCCAAGCTCTAAAATCTCTTCGCATAAACTATGATACGCTGAATCAAATGGATTTAGCATATTTTCATCTCCTAGAATTATTTATATTAATGTTTATTATACTAGAAAACTGATACTTATAAAATTAAATGTATGATACCCATCAATCTTATCATACACAATATTTTGAAAAAATAATAAATTAGTACTTTTCGTAAATAATTATAAATTCAACCGCTTTTTTTTGAGTTCAACGAGCGATAGCTCGTAACAGGTTTAGTTGAACGATTGTTATAAGTGTGATATTACAATTTATTTGTCATATTACTTGATATAGATGAACAAATGTAGTATACTTATATTGTTCAAT
>NZ_KV832211.1:0-7050 GCF_001837405.1 Staphylococcus sp. HMSC067F07
GATGAACAAATGTAGTATACTTATATTGTTCAATCATCGTTGTTGTTGTGACGGGGTTTGATTAAACAATTAGGGTTTACAGATGTTAGGTGGTGAATTGATGTCAAAAATAGGTTATGCGAGGGTCTCAACAAAAGAACAGAATCTTGATTTACAAATTGAGTATTTAAAAAGTCATCGCGTTGAAGATGGTCTGATATTTATTGATAAAGGTGTATCGGGTGGTGTTGCACCTGAACAGCGTGGTGGTTTTAAACAACTGTTACAAAAGGCTCGTTCAGGTGATACATTAGTTGTTTATAAGTTGGATCGTATTTCACGTAAGTATGATGATGTTCAAGATGTGATTAAGACATTAAAAGATATGGGCTTAAACTTTGAAATTGGTGGGCTACCTAACATCAATACTGGTAACAAACTGATGGATAAAGCTTTAACAGATATGTTGTTGAACTTGTTAGGTTATGTTGCTGAAAATGAACGAGCGTACATCAAAGAGCGTCAACGTGATGGTATTGAGCTTGCTAAGAAACAAGGTCGCTTTAAAGGTAAGCCGAAGAAATACAGCGCCAATTCAAAAGATAAATACGGTCGCTATATTTACAACCAAATTGTTGAAGATTTAAAAAGTGGTATGAGTTGCAATGCAGTACGTTTAAAACATGAGGTTGGTGTTGGTACTGTTCAACGCATTGCTCGTGAAATGGAGGAGGATAATGATGAATCAAAGAATAGTAAAAATTAGAGAAGAACATGATAATTATATGGAGCCTTTGCATAAAAATGTTAGAAGTACACAAGAACGAATTAATAAAGATAAATCTAAGTTAGCTAAACATAAACGTAAAGTTGAAAAAGCTCAACTTGAATATCGTGATTACGCTAAAGGTGAGTTATTAGAGATGATCGATTCTGGTGAAATTGATGTTAAGGATTTATCCACTATCCAATCATATTTATTTGATGATAGTGGTTCACTTGATGTATCAAGTGAGGTTGACGTTTCATCATCTGCTACAGATGAAACGGCACAGTCTACATCATCACATTCTGATGTAGACCATAACCCTTTTGCTGACGCTAACCGTCATAGCTAAAGGGTATCACATCGACGGCACAATCCCGGCGATGTTGCACACCTTCGGTGTGTACTCGCTAGAGAGTTAAGAGAGAGCGCAGCGTCTCTCTTACAAGCACCCAATGTTTACATTGGGACTGCTTGCCTCAGATTTATAAGGGGTGCTATGCGTTGAGCATGGTGCCCTGCAATAAATCGCATTTGACGTGTTGCAACTGTCGCACATTTCTGCGACGCAACACGTATTTTAATACACAATTAGCCCACAATTATTGGGCGTGTATTAAAATCAATCTTTTGAACTTGAAGGAGTGAACATTATGTCAGATGTGAAACATAAATTGCCCGAAACAGAACGCAAAACGAAGACGATTGTGTTTCGGGTTCGTGCAGATGAATATGATAGGTTAAAGGCTTTGTCAGATGAATTAAGAGGGTACAAATCGCCGAATGAGATTGCCCGGTTAATCACATTAGAATGGCTCGACCATAAGCAAACGTTTAAGCCAAAACAAGCGTTTGATAATGAGACATTTGAATTAATGAAAGACCTTCAAATTTTAGCAAGTGAGTTGCGAAATGATATACAAGGTATCGCACGAAACTTTAACCAATATATAAAGCTATTGAACACACGTAAGTTAAGCAATGAATTAAGTGTAGATGATTTAAAAAATATCGATGAGTTCCGACAACAGTTTAGGAAAACGAGAAAAAACATCGGAGATTTTAACAGAAAGGTGGGGTCATTATCGCAACAATCCAAGTGAGTTCAACACGCAATGTTCAAAAGTCAATCGATTATGTTTTAAGTTCAAAACCACACTACAATCATGAACATACAAATGGTCGGAGGGTACAAGCTGTTTCGGGTTTAAATTTGGCTGTAACTGGTGATAGTGCATTTCTAGCTAAACCACAAATGAGAGATGTTCAAAAACAATACAATAAACATGAAGGTTATGTTCAAGGGTACACAATCATCGACAGTTATTCTGAAGATGAAATACCTAAGGACGGTAAACGTTCAACGATACAAATTGTGAATGAGATGGGTTTAGAAAAAGCTAGACGCATATACGGTGAAAACTATCAATGTTTAGTCGTTACACAATGCGATGGTAAGTCGGGGTTATATCACAATCATCTCATTAGCAATGCAGTAGGTGCCGACGGCAAGTCACAACGAGGTGACATAACAAAATGGACAAAATTAGCTGAAATTAGCGATCAAGTCATGATCGATTACGGGTACACACCTTTAGACAAAGACAACTGGCGTTTAAATAAAACACGTAAACAAGAAGCACGTTCGAAAGGTGAATATGTATCACAGAATGAGCGTAAAGCACGCAAAAACGGTATGACATTAGCCAAAGATGAAGTGCGAGAACAAATTCAAAAAGTCATCGATGATGAAAACGTGAAATCATTTGACGACTTTAAACAGATGTTAAACGAAGAATATCAAATTGGCGTTGAAGACGCAGGAACAAAAGATGGTGAAAACATCAAATACAGCTTTAGTTACACGAATAAAAAGGGTGAAACATCTGAAAAAACAATTAAAGCGAAGACATTAAGTAAAGACGATTACACGTTATCAGGTGTTAAATCAAAAATTGAAGATAAGCTAATTGAAACAGGTAACTTTGAAATTAATACCGATGATTTAACACAACAGCAACAACAAATGTTATCAAAGTTAACTGTTCCGGAAGATGATGAAGATGAACTGGAATTGGAATTTGATGATGAAAGCATAGCATTTTTAGATCAAATCAATGAGGAGGTAAAAGAATATGGCAGAGAAAAACACAGCGCAAAAGATACTAGAAGCACTCAACGTATTGAACAACAACATCGAGACCATCAACGACACATCGAAAACAACGAAACAAGTACAACAAGATCTGCAAACCGTAGCAAACGATCTAAAAACAAAGACACAGGATTTGAACTTGGATAGCAAAACACACCAAGATATTAACACTTTGGCAAAAAAATTGGACACTTACGCAAAACAAGAGCGTGACATCAAAGTGTCTTTGAAATCAAGCGACTTATACGACATCGCCGGTACTGTTAAGAAAGGTTTAACAAACAACTTAGAAAAGGCAACAGATGACGTGGTTAAAGAAACCAATGAATTTAGAGTTAAATCTCAAAATGAAATCAAGGAGGCAACAAACGAACTGATTTCATATTCAAGGAAGTTGAAAGATGAAACCGAAAAATATAAGAAGTGGTATGTTTCAGCGATGGTGGGATTTGTTGCATTTGCTGTTGTGTTGTTGTTATTCACAATGCTTGCAGATATGCCATTTTTAGAACATGCGTATCAATTCATCGCAACAAAGATAGAACATAGTAAAACATGGTATGTAACAGGTCTGTGGTACCTTGCATATCTCATTACGCCAATGTTCTGGGTTGGTGTCGTAACAGGCGTGGCGTATTTGTTGCACCGATGGTACACTGATTAAGAGGTGGTACAATGATAACAATCAAGCAACTCGCCGATAAATTAGGGGTATCAAAACCGACAATCACGCGAAACAAACCGGAACACATGGATTTTACAGTTATCGACGGTGTGAACTACATCAACGAAACATTAGAACAACAGATTACTGAAAAAGTGTTACAGAATAAAACACGCTACAGCAGTGATACATCAACCGAAACAAACGACAGTACGTTAGTACAACAGTTGTTGCAAGAGAATGCGTTTCTCAGAGCTCAAATTGAAGAAAAGGACGCATTATTAAAGACACAAGCAAAGTTATTAGATCAGCAACAACAATTAAATTTAATTACGGGTCAACGGTTGAATGAATTGGAAAGTAGTTCAGAAGAAAGTACAGAGATTGAAGAAGAATCAGCACCGGAGAAGAAAGGGCTTTTCAAAAGATGGTTCGGACAAAATAAATAGCACGAATGCGTTGAAAACGCAAACGTGCTATAATAAATAAAGAAGACACGTCGGCTAACGTGTCAACAATGATGATATTGTTATATGTTTGATAATGATAATAAAGATGATGGTTTTGTTTCTTTATTATTCAATAATGATTATATCATAATTTTGTGTGCGATGCACACACTTTAACACAAAAGTAAAACAACTTTGTTGATACATAGGCAACGTGTCTTCCAATCAGAATCGAAAGGAAGATACATTATGAGCAAGAACAATACAGTACAAAAGCAGAACAGACCAACACTTAATAATAAGTGGTTTACAGACATTCATGTAATTAATGATGGTATATTTACGAGCTATAAAAATTATGGAACGTTATATAACAATGTGAATAAGACGTTATCTAATACTGAAGTTGATGACGACTTATACAACTATCTTAAAGATGTAGTATTTGAATTGGATACCGACAATACATTTAATGACGCAACAATGGAAATGTATTTGCATAAAGATAATGACGACGAAGATATAGAGGTAGATGACCCAACAGATAAACGTATAATTAAAGCATTAGGACGTTATCACGCATATTTAAAATTAATGTGCGTTGTTGTAGATCAATATAACCCTCGTTGTTGCTTTTTAAAAGCCACATTTAAGCCAAAATTCGATAAAGGTAATTTAATACGCTTGATACGTAAGAACGTTCAAATTGACCCGGAATTACTTGCAAACTTCATACTAGAACATCATGTTAAAGGTTATATGCAAATCTCATCGATTGATGGTGCTGAAGATTTAATTTATTACTATGACCGAAATACACATAAAGTAACACAGTTTAAGAAAACTGTTGTGAAACGTAAAGTACAACACCTTGTACATCAAATTTATAGTGGCTTTAGATCAGAGAACAGTAAAGCAGAGAAACAAGTTGTTGATACAGTAATGAACTTAATACCTAATGCTGATGATTTAGACGCTAATTTAATTGATAAATATACTGAAGAACACCCACAACACGTGTGGTTCAAAAATGGTATATACGATATAGAACAGGATCAATTAATAGAACATAAACGTACACAATATTTGAGACAACATCATGACTACAATTTACCGGTAGCTAACGATGATAAAGAACCATTGACATTGCAATATCTTGAAACAAAATGCCCGAAAACATTAAATCGTTTAAGTTTATTGGTGGGTAATGCATCAGAATACATGACAACATTACTTGGTTATAGTTTCATGCATACGCATAAATTGTGGAATATCGTAACGTTTTTATACGACCCAAACGGTTCAAGTGGTAAATCATTCTTCATTGGTAATGTGATTGAAAAAATGTTTGGTTCGGCTAATATTCAAAGTGTAGGTTTAAACCAGTTAAGTGCTAACCGATTCGCTTCATCGGATATGGTAGGTAAAGAAATGAATTTAGTTACAGAGGTTGATGACTCACACTTTAACGCTGAATTAATTAATAATTTAAAGAAAATATCAGGTGGTGACACGGTACGTGTTGAGGCTAAATTCAAACAAGGTAAACCAGCAGCACTATACTCAAAAATGCTATTTTCGATGAATAAGGGATTACCACAAGTTTCAACATCATTACAAGATGGTGGTGTGTTACGTCGTATTGTGATTGTACCTACAACCGGTCATAAACCAACAGCCAAAGATAAAGAAGATTTCACACAAACTGTAATCAATGAAGAATTGCCGTATTTTGCATTATATTGCATGAAAAAGTTCAATCAACATTATCAAAATGGTGTGTTTAACGACTTTAGCCCAGTTGATGTAAATAACCCATTGGTTACAAACGAAATGGCTATGCAAACACGCAAATTTATAGATAAAGACAATAGAATACTTCAATTCTTTATCTATAAAGCTATCGACTATTTAGACAACACAACAAAAGAAATTACATCACAACAAGATATGATTAATGTATTAGTTGAGATGTTGAAATACTATCCAAAAAGTACAATGAAAGATGATTTCATCAATTGGTTTAAATCAGTAGAAGAATATAAAAACGATAAAGGTTTAAAGAAGTATTTCAAAGATAATATGGATCAACAATTCAGTGGCTTTGGTTTAAATATGGAAAGCAGAACACGTGTCAGACACCCTAAAACAGGTAAAACAATTGATGTGCTACAAGAAAAAGCAATACCACATATAGTTGAGCGTATTGTTGAACATTTAAATTACGAAGATTATACAAATAAACAACATGAAGACAATACAAAATCATTTAACCCAAACATCGTTAATTTTGGCGGTGGTTCTAATGCTTAACAAAGATTACTACACATACGACATTGAAGTTATCAATAACGGTGTAACAATAGCGTTATTAGATATGCATACTAACCAAATGTATATGTATTTTCACAGAATCAAGCCTGTATATGATGATGAATATACAGTGCTTGATTACAATACATTTCATTCAATTATCAATGACGGTATATTCATCGGTTTTAATAATAAGCATTATGATAAGTATATTTTAAGTTTAGTTAAACATGGTTATGATACTGATAGTATTAAACAACTATCTGATGACATTGTAAATAATACAATTTCAAAAGAACGATTGTTTGATTTACCCAAAATGAATGATAAACATATTGAATATGACGTTAAAGACGTAGTAGGTGAACGTATCAGCTTAAAACAAATGGAAAGTTATATGCAACTTGATATTGTTGAAGATGAAGGGTTGTTATTTAAAGACACATTAACTGAAGATGAATTATTAAAAGTCGTGAAATATAACATGTACGATGTGAGAGCGACCGCTAAGTTATTTATGCACGTATATGAAAGTCATTTTGAAGTATCTGAGAGCCTTGTTGAATCGTTCAATTTAAATGATCGTGATGTGGGTAAGTCACAAGGATCTATGATTGATAAGATACTAACAGACAACTATACACATAAACCAAAAGATATAGATAAACCAACATTAAACTATAATGGATTTGATTTAAGCTCATTATTTGATGTAGATAACGTT
>NZ_KV832212.1:0-165945 GCF_001837405.1 Staphylococcus sp. HMSC067F07
ATTAGTGGTTAGCTATATTTTTTACTTTGCAACAGAACCAAATTGGGTTAAACAACAATTAAAACCTTCATCTAAAATGAATTCTATAATCAAACACTCACATCAAAAGATTTCAGAAACTGAAAATCAATCAGAAGATGATGGTTATGCTGCAGGTTGGTTTATTAATTCGAGCAGCCACATTATTTCTCATCCAGGTACTCTTAATAATTTCTCGTCAGAAATTTTACTCAATCCTACTAAATCTTACGGAATTGTCGTGTTAGGAAATATGAATTCATCTCAAGTGGCAAATCTAGCTGAAAACTTAAGTTCACAAATTTTAAATAATGATCACTATACAACTATTGAACAAAAAATTGATGAGTCTAAAAGTTTTAATCATACGATAACTATTATAACCGGTCTTGGGGCATTTGTGTTTTTACTTCTGAATTTAATACGACTTAATCACTTAAAACACCAACGTGTAATCTATGATAAAAGGAAAGTTCCATTTATAACATTCCTCCTGATCATCACATTATTTGTCATATTGAGTATTGTTATTTATTTACTTCCTTTGTTTATATTAGGAAATGTAAGTTGGACATTTGTATTATCATGGTTACCTGCACATGCGAAGTGGCTGTTAACGAGTGTTTACCTTTTCTTGTTAATGATGATGATATGGTTAGCCATTAATGTTTTGACACGTCATCCCAAAAGTTAAATATCAGATTTTAACACTTAAGCAATGAATCTTTACATTTAAGAATGATTGCACATTCTAAAGTTTCAATTTTGATACTTTTAGAGTGTGCAATTTTTTATATCTATAAATACTTTGTACGTAATTTTTTGTTAAAATTCAATTATATTGTTAGAGATAGAGATAAAAAGGAAGATGACTATGCACAAACGACTTGCTTTAATATTGTTAAGTTTAATAATATTTTTAGCCGGCTGTGATTACTCGAAAAAAGAGAATCAAACAGGCTTTTTCTATAATTTATTTGTTAAACCAATGGACAGCTTACTTCACTTTTTAGGTAGATTATTTAATGACAATTATGGTTTAGCTATAATTGTTATTGTTCTTATTGTACGATTTATATTACTACCTTTAATGGTAATTCAAGTGAAAAATATGCATATGATGCGTGAGAAAACGAATGTGGTAAAACCAGAATTAGATGCGATTAGAGAGAAAATCAAAAAGGCTGACACTCAAGAAGAACGTAATGCGGCTAATCAATTATTAATGAAGAAATATAAATCATATGGAATTAACCCTTTTAAAAACATGATTGGATGCTTTCCGGTAATTATTCAAATACCAATACTAATGGGGTTATACATGAGTTTGAAATATCCAACAAGTGATGGAATCACTAAGTATCCTCATTTCTTGTGGTTTAACTTAACTGAACCAAATTTAATTATGACAATTATCGCAGCTAGTATGTACTTTATTCAACCATTAGTCAATTCAATTCATTACCCTAAAGATCAAAGAAAAACATATTATGTAATTATGGTAGTTTCGCCGATATTCATTACATATGCTTCTTTAACTTCCGCTTCAGCACTTGGTCTATACTGGAGTATCAGTGCAGCATTCCTAATAGTTCAAATGCATCTTGCACACTCTTATTATGGGAAACAAGCTAAAAAAGAAGCAGCCAAACTTAAAGATCAATTAGAACTAAACCAAGCTAATAAAACAGAGTAATAATTTGAATTAATAAACCATATAAATAGCACTATTTAGAGCGTGAAGACATCTATACAGAAGACGAACTAAACACTCTAAATAGTGCATTTCTTTTATTCTATAGGATTCATACCATCTTTCCACGTTGAATAGATGAGTTTACCACCTTGTGCTTTGAATTTGTCATTCGTCACACCTCGTTCAAATGGTTGTGCGGGTTGTATTGTTATTTTTGGATTAACCTGTAATTGATTCTTATACCATTCAGCAAAATCAGAACCTTTTACAGGTTCATCGTCTGCTACATTGTAAATACCATTATCAAAATTAATCGCTTGAATAGACGTTTCTACAGCATCATCAAGATGCACAAATGATGTAACACCATCGCTTAATGTAACATCGCCGTCGATAAATTGGTTATAAATCATGCCATCTTTGCCATACCAAGTTCCTGGTCCATATAACCAACCAAAACGTAAAACAACATATTCTCCTAGACGTTTAGTTTCATTTTCAAGACCTTCTACGCCATCGACTGTGACTTTTCTATCTCCGGTAGAATTATAGTCTAAAGGCGTTTCTTCTGTAGCTAATCCTTCACCAGCTTCATAGGTAAAAGCAATGCTCTGCGCGATTACTTTTCTAACGTTATGCTTAATTGCAGCATCCATTAAATTTTTAGAACCATCAATTCTCACTTTAGTATTCGCACTCATATCTACATTTTTTAAATCAGTAATTTGATTGATAATGATTTCAGGTTTAAAAGCTTCTATAGCTGCATCAATTGTGTCGGCTTTAAGAATATCACCGACATAAGGTTGCACACCTGCATTTTCCAATTTCTGTTTACCATGTTCTGATGTAGTAAAACCTGCGACTACATGTCCCTCTTCTTTAAGACGTTTTACTAATTTCGTGCCAATTAAACCTGTTGCTCCTGTTACAAATATTTTAGTCATTTTATTCACCTTTTCTTTCTATTTTTTAAAATGAATTTCCTCAATAGCTTTATTTTAAAGCTGATCTAACGTAATCAATAGTATTCATCCAAACAATATGACCTAGTAATTCAGAAATACGTTCTTCTTTAGGTAACTCATCAATTTCAGGAGTTAAACCTACACGAGGTAACAAGTATTCATGAAATGCAATATTTATAGCTATGCCAAATAAACTCCCTCTTAAAACAGTTACTTTGGAATATCTTTCAGCAAGAATCGCATATGCGAACGCATGTGCAATTGAAAAGCCATAATGAATGCCCATCACAGCTATTGGTATTTCATTTTGATTGTAGTTATAAGTAGCATGTTTAACCTTCTCAGGTAAGCCTAATTGATTTAATAATGTCATAGGTGGCGGCTCTTCTTCACGTTCAGGAGTTCTCGGCGGTACTAACGCTTCCCATCCCATTTTAATAGCGCCTCCAATGAAGCCTCCAACAAGGCCTGTAACCATGATTCTTTTACATGTACTAGACATCATAACATCTCCTTTTTTACTCAGTTTTGTGTTTACCCTTTTCAAAAAAGCTAAAGCATATTGTAAAAAAAGAAGTAGCACATCGATTAACTTCTTCATCATCTTATAAAAAAGTTAAAACAAATGTCCTACTTCATTATTTATTGTGCGTTTAACTGACTTTCCTTTGAATGAATCAGATTTGTCACAAATTCATTCACTGGAGCGGGTATATGATTTTCTTTGCCTAATCGTGCAACTGCACCATTAATATAGTCAATTTCAGTTTTACGATGATCTTTGATTAAATCTTGATACATAGAAGGATAGTGCGGACCTACCTTTTCATTCAAGTCTATTAGATATTCAAAAACTTCATCAACATTAAGGTGAACATGATCAGATGTTGCAACATGAACAATTTCTTGTGTTAATTTATAAATTAAATTTTTGGCATAGCTACTTTCATTTAAAGTGGCTAAGTTACACTCCAAGATACTGCACAATGCATTCGCTGTGCCGTTAACACAAATCTTCTTCCAAATTGATTGATGTAAATCTTCGCTTACGACTCCATTTAATTCACTTTGATTGAGGATATCTACGATAATTTTTACGTTATCGATCCCCTCTGGAACAAGACAACCAACTTCTACGGGACCGCTTCCCATAAGGTGAGTATGACCCGGAACGTCTATACCGGCTGTCCATGTAGTGACACCACGAACAATACGGACATCTTCTACATAATTGCGAATGAGTCGTTCATGTTTTAACCCATTCATCGTACAAACCACAATGGTTTCTTTATGAATATGAGGTTTGATTGCATCTAACACTGACTCTAATTGCATAGATTTAGGAAATAAAAATATAACATCGTAAAGTTCATTTGACGGAATTTGTGAAAGACAATGCATAGGAATGTCAAAATGATATCCCTCACCATTAATATCAATATGTAAGCCTTCCTGTTGAATAGATGTGACTTGGGGTTCCCAACCATCTATAAGAGATACGTCATAACCATTTTGAAACAGTTTGGCTCCAAACCCACTTCCAAGTGCGCCAGAACCCGCAATTGCTATTTTCATTCCTTACATCCCCTTTATTAAATGATATTATTTTTAAACTACTACTTAAAAGATAAAGCGTCAATGCACATTCGCTCTTTTTTCTAAATTTTCTGTTAATTTTTATTTTAGAAAATGGATGGCCAATACGCCATCCATGATTTTTATAAATTTGATTGTTTTTTCGGAACTAAGAACAAGATAGCTACTAGAGCGAGGAGTGCTACAATTGCGTTAAATATCACACCCATAAAACCACCGAGTGATAAATTTAATTGCGCAGCAAGCACACTATAAACTGTACTTGAAATAGCGACACCAAAGGCATTCCCTAAAGAAGAAGCCATTTTGTATACACCTGAAGCTACACCTACTTTTTCGTCTGGTGCTTGAGCAACAGCTGTATCTGTTGAAGGCGTCGCATAGATACCTAAACCAGTACCAAATAATAAATACCCTACAACACTCGCTGCGATGTACCATGCGTCAGGTAAAAATGTTAAAGAAAGTAGAATTAAACCTATAACTGTAAAACCACTTCCCATAAGTAGTGGTCGTTTAGGTCCTAATGCTTGTAAAATCTTTTCACCTACACGAATCATAATTAATACCGCTACTAAATATGTAAGTGAAATATAGCCTGTTTGTTGAGAATTAAAATCTAATTGCTGTTGATAATAAGTGTTAACCACAATTAACGTACCACCTGCAACACCATTTAACATAAAGTTTGAAACTGTTGCACCGGTATAGCCTTTATTTTTAAATAAATCAAAGTCAACAAGAGGATGTTTGATTCTATTCTCATACATAACGAATACGATGAGTGAGATAACGAAAACGGCAATTAAACCTAATATAAGTGGAGACATCAAGCCATAATTAGATGTTTGAGTAATAATAACATTAATACTTAACATACAAATCACTAAAATGATTAATCCAATAACATCAAATTTCTTAGGTTCCAGAGGTTTATTGCCGATAGGTTCAGCTTTCGTCTCGGGAGTATGTTTCATTAAAAACATTGCTAATATCGTCAAAATAATAGAGATAATAAAAATAGAACGCCAGCCAAAATTTGTCGCCATTAATCCACCAAATAATGTACAGACGCCACTACCACCCCATGAGCCAATAGACCAATAACTAAGCGCGCGTTGTCTAGCTGTGCCGATGTAATATTCATTAATAATCGCTAACGTCGCGGGCATTATACATGCAGCAGAAAGTCCTTGAACTGCACGACCAATAATTAATAGACTCGGTAATGGTGTAATAATGATAAGAATTGAACCAATGATATTTAATGCTAATCCAATATATGTAAGTTTAACGCGTCCAAATTTATCCGCGATATCACCGGCACCAACAATAAATAAGCCAGAAAATAATGCAGATAAACTCACAGCAATATTTATCGTACCGATATCACTGTTATAAGATGATTGTAACGGGACAACCAAGTTAACCAGTGACTGTGCAAATAACCAAAACGTGATAACTCCTAATATGATCCCTAGTAAAAGGCGGTTATCTCCCCTAAATTCTTTTGAAGTATTCATCTATCATTTATTCCTCCTACTTGAATTAGAAACCCTAAATCTGAAAGACTAACTCACTTTAAATATATTTATTTATCTTAATTAACGAAAATACCCCTGATTATTTTTTCGTAATTTTACATTAAGAAACTTTATCACATTTAAATTTACTTTTTAAATGATACCAACAAATATGGTAAAATTTTTAAATTAAGTCTTATTATGTATAGTACCTTCTATCAAGAAATGACTTCTTATAATTTTTAGAAAATTTGTAAATATAGAAACTTATTCTACACTATTTACTTTAATATTTCCATACTATAATGTTTGAACTTATAGGTTTAAGATATGTAAGGGCTTAATTTATTGATTGAATTCTTGGAACTCACAAAAATAAGTCAAAAAAATATAATTTCCATGACAATTTATTTACGTTTTTAGTATTATTTCAATAGAATTACCCTTAAAAAATAAATACATTTTACAATGTGTTTTATAGAAAGCAAAGGAGGAATTAAAGTTGTCAAACTCTAATTCAAATAAGGAAGATAATAAAAACCCCCAAGAGAAAACATATAATGTTTTTCAACAAGCCTTAACACTGGCAGTTATTTTATTAATTTCTAAAATAATCGAATCATTTATCCCGATTCCTATGCCAGCTTCAGTTATTGGTTTAGTATTATTATTCATCGCTCTATGCACTGGCATAGTCAAATTAGGACAAGTTGAATCTGTAGGAACTGCTTTAACTAATAATATTAGTTTCCTTTTCGTTCCAGCTGGTATTTCAGTTATTAACTCATTACCAATCTTAAGTAAGAGTCCTGTTTTAATTATTTTATTAATTATTATTTCAACTATTTTATTACTTATTAGCACTGGTTTTGCTTCACAACTTTTAGTTACGAAATCACTTTTCCCATCTAAAGAAAAAAATGAAGAAACTAGTCAAATCGGAGGTTAAACAATGCTTGATCATTTAGGAATTCACACACCATACTTTGGAATATTACTTTCATTAATTCCTTTCGTAATTGCTACATACCTATATAAAAAAACAAATGGTTTCTTCTTATTGGCACCATTATTTGTCAGTATGGTTGTAGGAATAGTGTTTTTAAAGGTAACTGGCATTAGCTATCAAAATTACAAAATTGGTGGTAATATCATTAACTTCTTTTTAGAACCGGCTACTATTAGTTTTGCGATACCTTTATATAAAAAACGTGATGTATTAAAAAAATACTGGATTCAAATATTTGGTGGAATTGCCATAGGTACTGTCGTAGCACTTATTTTGATATACCTAGTTGCTAGATTATTCCAATTTGGTTCTCAGATTACAGCATCAATGCTACCTCAAGCAGCAACAACAGCAATCGCTTTACCTGTATCTGAAGGTATTGGCGGAGTAAAAGAATTAACTTCCTTGGCGGTTATTTTAAATGCAGTAGTTATTTCTGCACTAGGTGCTAAAATAGTTAAAATGTTTAGAATTTCAAACCCCATTGCGAGAGGATTAGCTTTAGGTACTAGTGGCCACACTCTGGGTGTAGCTGCTGCTAAAGATTTAGGTGAAACAGAAGAATCTATGGGAAGTATCGCCGTTGTTATTGTAGGCGTAATTGTCGTAGCTGTTGTACCTATTCTCGCACCAATCTTATTATAAATTTTTAAACTTTATAATATAAAAATAGAGCTACATTTCCTTATACTTTTAATAGGAAATGTAGCTCTTTATTATTAACAATTACAAATCACTGAATATTATCCTAATTTTTGAACTTGGTCTTCTTGTGACTGAGTTTTTTATTTTTGCGAGTTGGATCTAAACGCTTCTCTAAAAAGCGTAATCCAATGTCAATAATTATAGCGATTAATGCAATAGGAATGGCACCAGCTAAAATGAATGTTGTTCCATCTGTAGAATTTGTACCACGAATGATAATATCCCCAAGTGTTGGCGCACCTATAAATGAACCAATCGCTACAATACCAATTGCTACTACAAGTGCGATTCTTATACCTCCAATAATCACAGATAATGATAAAGGAAGCTCAATCATTCTTAAAATTTGGTTGCCCGTCATGCCCATACCTTTACCCGCATCTTTAATGTTATCATCAACTTCTACGATACCTGTGTACGTATTTTTAATAATTGGTAGTAAAGAATATAAGAACACGGTCACAACAACAGTAGTTGGTCCTAGACCCATAGCTAACATTAGAATCGCTAGCATCGCAATGGCAGGTACTGTTTGGATAATGTTAGCAATCGTAATGATTGGCCATGATAAGCGTTTATATTTCGCTATAAAAATCCCAATGGGTATACCAATGATACAAGCGAATAACACTCCATAAACAGACATAAGTAAGTGTTTAAAGAAAAGTTCTAAAAGGAAGGCCCAGTTGAGTGAATAATACTCTAGGATTGAATGCAATAAATTGCCTTTCATTATTTTTGCCCTCCTTTCTCATCATCAAAATAATGATGTTTCTTCAAGTACTCTTCCGCAATCACGGCAGGTTCTTTGCCTTTACCATCCGCTTCATAATTTAATTTTTGCATTTCTTTAGTATTAATTTTACCTTGTAGTTTTTTCAATGCTTTATCAATTTTAGGATTATCTTTAATTAATTTCTCCGTAGCTAGAGGACTGCCATCATATGGTGGGAAGAATTTACGATCATCTTTTAAGATTTTTAAATCATAGGCTGCAATACGCCCATCTGTAGAATATCCTACTGCTACATCTAATTTTTTATTTTTAAGTGCATCATAAACTAAACCAATTTGCATTGGACGAGCACTATCAAATTTAAAGCCATAATCTTTAACGAATGCAGGATAGCCATCTCCTGCACGATTCATCCATTGCGTATCCATACCTAAACGCAATTTATCTTTATACTTTTTAAGATCTGATACTTTTTCTAAATGATATTTCTTAGCTGTTTCTTTAGTAACCATAAAAGCGTATGTGTTAGCAAACCCTAGAGAATCATAATATTTTTGATCATATTTCTTTTTAAATAAGCGTTGCGTTTCTGACATCGCCTTTTTAGGGTCCTTCGTCGGTTTAGCATCAAGTACACTTGTTAGTTCCGTACCTGTGTATCGAACTGACGACATATTCACATCTCCGCGTTGTAACGCATTATGCTGAATAATACTTGATCCTAAGTTACCAATTAAAGTTGGTTTGATTTTGCCATTTGTTTCATGCTCAATCATTAATTTTTCCATATTACCAATAATTTTTGTTTCACTTGTTTCAGTCGTCGTAATTTTTACATCATCTTTTGCATTGCCATCACCAAGGCCTGGCAAACTACACCCAGATAATACTAAGAGGGACAATGCAATGAGAATGACTGTATATTTCATATGTTTCTTCAAAGACGTTTCCTCCCTTTTTAATTATCTAGATACTTTGAGACCTTTAGGCACTGCCCACTTTTCAACTAATGAAAGTAAGAAGTCAACAATTAACGCTAAAAGTGTTACTAAAATAGCTGCACTTATAATCATAGGTGGTTGATAAAGATTTAAACCGTTAAATACCAAGTCACCTAATCCGCCAGCTCCGACATAACTTGCAAGAGTTGCCCAACTAATAACATACACACTTGAAAGTCGGATACCACTAATGATAAGAGGTAATGCAAGTGGTAATTCAACATCTTTCATTAATTGCATCTTCGTCATCCCCATACTTTGACCTGCTTGAATAACATTTTTATCAATATTTTTTACACCTAATACTGTATTATTCAAAATCGGTAGTAAAACATAGATAAATAAAGCTACAATAGCCGGTGTCTTACCTACACCAAAGATAGGAATCATAATTGCTAATACTGCAAGTGTTGGTATTGTTTGGAGTACACCTGCAATGGTTAATACAACATTAGCTGTGCGAGTCGTTTTAGAAAGTAAAATACCCAGTGGCACCGCTACAACAATTGCTATTAGTAAAGCAATAATTGAAATATAGAAATGCTCAATTGTTTTCGATATGAGTTGACCGCCGTATTCTTGAAAGAATGCTCTCATTATTGATCAACTCCCGTTTTCTGAGTATCATCAGGCTCATTAGCTCCTTTATGTGAGTCAGACTCTTGAGCTACGTTAGCCTCTTGCTCCTCTTGAACACGGTTGTGGGTAGGATGATTATTTAAATGAGATGAGTCATTCCTTAAGCCCTCATCACTCTCACCCCAAATTGAATCGTAAACAATGTCCACTAAGTTTGCACGAGTAATTAAACCAATTAATTCATTATCATCACCCACTACCGGTACGTTTCTTACATTACGTTTAAGAATCGTACGCACTGAATCTTGTAATTTTGAATCAATATGTACCTTATAAATATCACGTTGCATCGTATCAATTAATTCTTTTTTTGCTCTTAAACCTTGATTGATATCTTCAATATCTAAGAAACCTAATAATTTATTATGATTATTCACGACAAAGATGGTATCCACTCGACGTTCTCTCATAATATTAACTGCATCATTTAATGAATCATCCGCCTGTACTGTTACAGGTTTAATCATCGCACCTTCTACCGTCTTCATATTCGGACGATCTTGTATTAAACGATTTTGACCGATAAAGTCTTTAACGAAGTCATTCGCAGGATTTCTTAATATATTATCTGGTGTATCATACTGCACAACTTGCCCTTTAGACATGATACAAATTTTATCTGCCAGCTTAATCGCCTCATCCATATCATGTGTAACGAAAATAAATGTTTTACCAAGCTTTTGTTGTAACTCTTTAACTAAGTCTTGTAACGTATCTCGAGTTATAGGATCAAGTGCGCCAAATGGTTCATCCATTAAAATGATATCCTGTTCAGCAGCAAGTGCACGCACTACTCCAATACGTTGTTGTTGCCCACCTGACAATTCAGCTGGATAGCGATCTAAGTATTCTTCAGGTAAATCGACTAATTTAATTAATTCTTTTGCCTTACTATCTTTCTTCTCTTTAGACCATTTTAAAAGTTTAGGTACTAAAACAATGTTCTCTCGAATGGTCATATGTGGCATTAAACCGATTTGTTGAATGACGTAACCTATGCTACGGCGTAATTCTACTGGATTCATATTACGTACATCCTTACCATTCATCGTAATCTGACCGTCAGTCGCTTCAATCATACGATTAATCATACGTAATGCGGTCGTTTTACCACTACCACTTGTCCCAATAAAGGCGATAAATTCACCAGATTCAATATCCAAGGAAATATTATCAACTGCTTTTTTATTCCCTGAATAAATTTTGGTTAAGTTTTTAATACTTAACATAGTTTTGTTCCCCTTTCCAATAGTTAAAGTGACGAAGTTTCCTCAAATTTCAAAAAATAAAAGGCCTCAAGAGCAGTTGTTAAACAAATAGGTTCATAAGTTAAACAAGAGCACAGAGGCCTTTGCTTTTAAAATTTTGAATATGTAATATTTCACATAATTATGTTAGCAATCTGAATATCATACTAACACTAATATGTGCACACGTGAACTTCGGCAGTTATATAAGTCTATACCCTATATTAATTTATTAAACATCAGTCAACTTACAAAGTCATATTTTTCTATGTTAACTTTTTTATAAAATAGAGCCTAAATAAATATTTACCATCTAAAAGTTAAATTTCGATGAAAAAATAAATCAAACCGCAAAAATTCGTGAATTTTTTCACATAAATTTGCTTTAACCTATTGAAAACCTACCATAATAGTATTATTCTCAAAGTGTGATAAGAATTATTACACCAAATGAAAGACTAAAGATGTAGTTTCGATGTCAAATAAACAATTGAGGGGTTGTTAAATTATGAAAGCAGCAGTCTGGTATGGACAAAAAGATGTTCGTGTAGAGGACCGCGATCCAAAAGTATTAAAAGATGATGAAGTTCAAGTGAAAGTCTCATGGACAGGTATTTGTGGTACAGATTTACATGAATATTTAGAAGGACCTATTTTCATTTCAACAGACAAACCTGATCCGTTGTTAGGTCAAAAAGCACCTGTAACATTGGGTCATGAGTTTTCTGGCGTAGTTGAAAACGTTGGTAAAGATGTCACACGTTTCAAAAAAGGTGATCGAGTTGTCGTAAACCCAACTGTTTCTAAACGTGAAAAAGAAGAAAATGTTGATTTATATGATGGTTATTCATTTATAGGTTTAGGTTCAGATGGAGGGTTTGCAGAGTTTACTAACGCACCTGAAACAAACGTGTATCATTTACCTGACAATGTATCAGCACGTGAAGGCGCACTTGTTGAACCTACAGCTGTAGCTGTTCAAGCTGTTAAGGAAGGCGAATTATTATTCGGTGACACAGTTGCGGTATTTGGAGCTGGCCCTATTGGTTTACTAACTGTTATAGCAGCTAAAGCAGCTGGTGCAAGTAAAATCTTTGTCTTCGATCTATCTGAAGAACGCTTAGAAAAAGCAAGAAGCGTTGGAGCAACTCATACCTTTAACTCTGGAAATGTAGACCCAGTAAAAGCTGTATATTATAACACTGAAAATGGTGTAGATGTTTCATTCGAAGTAGCTGGTGTTGGTATTACATTACAACAATCTATTGAAGTGACACGTCCACGTGGTACTTCAGTTATCGTAGCTATTTTCGGTCACCCAGTAGAATTTAATCCTCTTCTTCAAATGAATAGAGGGGTTAAATTAACTACTACAATTGCCTATACACCAACAACTTTCCAACAAACAATCGATTTAATCGCTAATGGCAGTTTAAATGTTAAAGATGTAGTTACCGATGAAATTGAATTAGAAAATATAGTCGAAAGTGGTTTCAATCAACTTGTTAATGATAAATCGCAAGCTAAAATTTTAGTCCGTTTAAATGGTGATCAAAAATAATTCAACAATTAGAGTGAAATAAATAAGCGAACAGGGTGGAATCTGTTCGCTTTAAAGCTGTCGGCATGGTCTCTGACGATGTCGACAGTTTTTTATTTATGCTTAGAGAATAAAATCATGCGCCTGCTCTTTCTTTTCATCACTTATCTTGCATGCCTTTTCCATTTAAAATATGCTCATAATACTTTTCAATGCGATTAATTCTAGTTTGACTACGTTTCGCTTGTGAAATGTGATATATGTACTGATGCTGACGACCTGGAGTCAGATTATCAAACGCCTCTTTAAATTGTGGATTTTCTGAGAATTTTTCCTCTAACTCTTCAGGCACTTCATAATCTTTAGTTTTCTTCATTTCAACTTTCTTACCTGCTTTTTCAGTTTGAATGGCTTCATTTATATAGAATAAAATCTCATCTTTTCGTTCTTTAATTTCGTCTAAACTTTCAAAACGCAATTGACGGGCTGCTTGAACTTTCTCAGTTTGTTGCACTAACGTATGATATTTATCCTCTAAGATAGCCCCTTTATGAAATAGTAGTGCTACATAATGTTTAAAACCATGAATAAGCACTACATTCTTATTATTTAATGTGTAACATGGGTGCATCCATTTATATGTTTCTTCAAGTTCAGTTTCTTCAAAAATTAACTTTCTCAAATATTTATAACACGCCTGCCATTGACTATCTTTTTGTAAAAATTGTTCAACCTTTTCATTTTTTTGTTTATTCATCATTAGCTACCCCCTTCAATCCTTTTATTAAATATTATTAGCTATTGTATAATTAATTTTCAGAAAAATCTAATTATGTAACGTTAATTAAAATTTTACAAAAACACAATTTGACTATTAATTAAACTCGCGTATAATTGTACCAGTAATTTGTTGAAAAATCTTTCAGCACATAAGAAGGAGTAAATATGGAAAATAAAAATAAATCAAAAAGTAGTAAGATTAACCTCTCGCAACTCGTCTTACTAGGGCTTGGTTCATTAATCGGTTCTGGTTGGTTATTCGGAGCATGGGAGGCATCTTCTATCGCTGGTCCAGCCGCCATTATTTCATGGATCATCGGTTTCATAGTTATTGGAACGATAGCTTATAACTATATTGAAATTGGGACAATGTTCCCACAATCAGGTGGCATGAGTAATTATGCTCAATACACACATGGTTCACTACTTGGATTCATAGCGGCATGGGCTAACTGGGTTTCACTCGTAACAATTATTCCAATTGAAGCTGTTTCAGCTGTACAATATATGAGTTCGTGGCCTTGGGAATGGGCTAAACCTATGGGAGCTTTAATGAAAGACGGCTCAATCAGTACAATTGGTTTATTCGCCGTTTACGTTATTATCGCAATATTCTCCCTTTTAAACTACTGGTCTGTCAAACTATTAACTTCTTTCACTAGTTTAATTTCAGTATTTAAATTAGGAGTACCTTTATTAACTATTATTATGTTAATGATTTCTGGATTTGATACAAATAACTATGGTCACTCAGCAAGTGCATTTATGCCATATGGTAGTGCACCAATCTTCGCTGCAACGACTACATCAGGTATCATTTTCTCATTTAACGCATTCCAAACTATCATTAATATGGGATCTGAGATTAAAAATCCCGAGAAAAATATCGCTCGAGGTATTGCGATTTCACTTACATTAAGTGCAATCTTATACATTGTACTTCAAAGTACGTTCATTACATCAATGCCAAGTTCAATGATTCATGAACATGGTTGGAATGGAATTAATTTCAATTCACCTTTCGCAGATATGGCAATTTTATTAGGTATCAATTGGTTAGCAATTTTACTTTATGTTGAGGCTGTTGTTTCACCATTTGGTACAGGTGTATCATTCGTAGCTGTTACTGGCCGTGTGTTACGCGCTATGGAAAAGAATGGTCATATTCCTAAATTCTTAGGTAAAATGAATGAACAATATAATATTCCACGTGTAGCAATTGCATTTAACGCAATCATCAGTATGATTATGGTTACACTTTTCCGTGACTGGGGTACATTAGCAGCGGTTATTTCTACAGCAACATTAGTAGCATATTTAACAGGCCCAACAACAGTTATTTCATTACGTAAAATGGCACCAAAAATGACACGTCCATTTAAAGCAAATATCTTAAAATTTATGGCGCCATTATCATTCGTACTTGCGTCACTAGCAATTTATTGGGCTATGTGGCCTACGACTGCAGAAGTTATTTTCATTATCATTTTAGGTTTACCAATTTATTTCTTCTATGAATATAAGATGAATTGGAAAAACACTAAAAAACAAATCGGCGGTAGTTTATGGATTATTATTTACTTAGTCGTACTCGCATTCTTATCATTCATCGGAAGTAAAGAATTCAAGGGTATGAACTGGATTCATTACCCATGGGATTTCTTAGTTATCGCAATTGTAGCTTTAATCTTCTATCAATTAGGTACAACAAGTTACTTCGAAAGTATTTACTTCAAACGTGCCAATAAATTAAACAAGAAGATGGGCGATAAATTAAGAAAACGTCGCAGAAAAGCAAGACGTAAAGACTGGAAAGAAAGAGATCGTCAAGAACAAAATAACTAACGCATAACTTATAGCGCTCGAGATAAATATCTCGAGCGTTTTTTTAATGGTATAGTTTAAATTAAGAGATTGATAAGGAGATGGGAATATGGTTAAAGTAAATATCAATGAAGGAACAGTTCTGGGAACAAGTGACGGTGATATCGATACATTTCTAGGTATACCTTATGCCCAATCATTTAATTCTAAGACACGTTTTCAACATTCACAGTTATACAACATTGTCGATGAGATGATTGATGCCAAGAAAGCTAAACCTATCCCTCCCCAACCCTATAATTCACTTGAAGATTTCTTCTCAAATGGCGTTCAGACGTTTGAAACTTTTAAACAAGATGAGAATTGTCTTTATCTTAATATTTGGCGAGCAAGTAATACCCAAAATTTAAAACCCGTGGTTATTTATTTCTATGGAGGAGGATTTACTCAAGGGCACGGAACAGCAGATTTATACAATCCCTATCATCTCGTAGAACAAGAAGATACTATTGTTATTACCTTCAATTATCGTTTAGGTGCTTTAGGTTATTTAGACTGGTCTTATTTCAATAATCATTATGATTACAATAATGGTATGTCTGATCAAATCAACCTTTTAAAATGGGTACACCATCATATTGCCTACTTTGGTGGTAATCCTCAAAACATAACGTTGATGGGTCAATCTGCGGGAAGTATGAGCATAATGGCACTCATGCAAATACCAGAATTAGACCAGTATTATCACAAAGTGATGTTGCTCAGTGGCACATTACATAGTGATTCTCCTCTAACTGCAAATAAGAAGGCGCAACAATTTGAATCTTTAGTTCACAAGCATTATCCTGATAAATCAATTGAATCATTAACTAGTAATGAAATTTTAGATTTAATGAGATTACATAAAGTAGAACGAGGGCCATCGAGAAGTCTTGATTTGATTTATCAACCTATCCAAAGCCCTGAAATGACACGATCTGTAACTGCATTTTCAAAACCAGTATTCGTTGGTTTCACGAATTCTGAGGGAGATATTTATATAGAGAATGATTCACGGAAACTGTCACCATTGCGCTTTAAAGAAATCATGCGCTTATTCGATATTCCCATTTTAGAAGAAGTTCAAAGTGCACAACAACAAAGAGAAGTAATAACGACATCTTATTTTAAAAATATGGCATTGAACTTTCTACAATCTACACATTCTCAACATAAATGGTTAGCACGTTTCGACTGGTGTAAACCTAAAAGCATTCATTTTAAATCTGCTTACCATATTCTCGATATGATATTTTGGTTTGGCAACTTAAATATTTTATCAGCAAATAACTATCATTATACGCAATCAGATATTCAATTAAGTCATGACATGATGGCAGATTTAGGTCACTTTGTAAGATACAATAGAATGCCTTGGTCTAAATACCATGAAGATACTGAATACTTTCATATATATAAATAAACCTGAAACGCTCATCCACTAACATGAGCGATTCAGGTTTTAATTTTTAGCGTAATGAATGTTCTTTAAAGTTAAAACAACAATAAGTCCGAGTAAGCCAATTATAGCACTTGTATAGGTTATGGCTTGAACATTAATATGAGATATCACTAACCCTCCAACAATGCCACCAAAACCAATACCGGCGTTCAGACATGACATATTCCAACTCATTACTTGGCTTGTATCACCTTCAACGTGTTCAATAATCCCACTTTGAATCGCAGGGTTCGTACTCCACTGCATAATATTCCATACAAACAATCCAATGAGTAGAATAACTGTTCCTGCAAGTAATTGGTTTAACACAAGCATCATGATAATGAAGATTGATACTGATATCATCAACCAACGCTTACTTGTAATTTTATCTGCAAAGACTCCCCCAAGTGATGTTCCGATTACTCCAGCAACACCGTTGATTAACAATGCTAGAGATACAAAAGATAACTCGTGTCCCTTAGATAAAATTAATGGGTTAATATACACAAAAGTGACTGAGTTTGCTATTAAAACTAAGAAAGTAATAATTAAATATTTTACGATTTCCATAGGACGTAAGATACGTGAAGGTATTTCGGAATCATTGTCCGATGAATGATTAGAACGATTGGCATGTGCTAATTCGCTTTCTTTAGGAAGATAGATAATCATCAATATACCTACTAGAACACTAACTGCCATAATAAATAGAAATGTAAAGCGCCAACCAACCCAATCACCTATCATTGTTCCAATAGGGACACCAAATACGTTAGCACCACTAAATCCTGTATACACAACACCTATCATCTTACCTCTATTCTTCGGTTTCGTTAACATTGCAGTTAGGGCTAAGACCTTAACAATGATTAATGATGCTGCAGCTGACGATAGTATACGTCCTATAACTAAAATAGTGAAATTCGGTGCAATTGCGATGATTCCGTTACCAATGATAAAGGTGAATAACGTCCATAATAAAACTGGTCGTACAGCAAATCGATTCGTTAATTTAACTAAAATCGGACCACAAATTGCAAATGTTAATGCGTACATTGTAACCAGCTGACCTATAATCGCTTCGGAAACATTAAGATCATGGCTCATTAAATTCATAATACCAGCTACCATCATCTCTACCATTCCCACGATAAACACACTCAATATAAAAGTGGCAATACGCACGATAGACATAAATAAACTCCTTTCTTTTAAAACTAAATTGTATCGCAAAGGTTTGTAGCAAAAATAAAACAGCTACAAACGCTGAAATGTTCATAACTGTTTCATTATATAATAAGAAATTATGTTTTGTGTAGAATGGATTTAGGTATTATTCATCCCCTACTACATCTGAGTTTCGCGCTACCAACTGATGTCTAGCGTTGAAGAATTGGCCATAACTCATGTAAGTTGCAATTAATGCTGACATAATCGTTGCTGTCGTATGAATAAAGACTACTAATAGTTGGAATTTAATGGCTTGTAATGGAGGTACCCCACCAATAATTAAGCCAGTCATCATCCCAGGAATAGATACAAGTCCATACGTTTTCACAGAGTCAATAGTTGGTACAATGGCCAAACGGATACTCTCTCTAATAGAAGACTTTGATGCCATCTTCGGAGTTGCCGATAGCGTTAATTTAGATTCAATACCTGAAATGTCTTGAACAAATGACCGATCTAAGTTTTGATAAGCTAAGTTAATGGCAATCAAGCCATTATTCGCCAACATCCCGCCAATTGGAATAACTTCATTCGCAGTAAATTTTATCGCTCCGGTAGCTAAAGTGCCTGCTAATGGTAATGCTGTACCGATAAATATAGCTACGAATGAAATCCAGAATACATGATGCATCACTGGTGAAGCACGACTTATAGTATTCCATGATGCATTAATAATAATCACTAGCACACATAGCATGAGTAGCCATTTTTCATTAATTTTAAAAATGTAATGTAGCAAGAATCCTAAAATAAGTAATTGTATTGCTGCTCGTATCGTTGCAACTACTAAATCTTTAATGATATGTAAACCTTCTTTATATGAAATAAAGATTGGAATCAATAATAGTAGTGCTGTTAAACATAATGCTGTATTACTCATCACTATTCAACTCCTCGTCCTTAGTGATTTTACCGTCAGTAATGGTGATTCTTCTTTTAAAATGTCTCATACTCTGATCATCACTATGAGTAATCCAAAGAATGGCTACGCCTTTTTTAGCAAAATCAAAGATAATATTTTCAATATTTTCTTTGTTCTTAGTATCTAGTGCACTTGTCGATTCATCCAATAGTAACACTTCTGGCTCATACATTAATTGACGTGCAATCGTAATTCTTTGACGTTCCCCACCAGACATATGTTCAATTTCAGCATCTAAGTCATAATCTCCCAGTCCGACTTGTTTAATAAGTTGTTTTGCTTTTTCCTTATCAAACTTATCCCCTCTTGCCTCACAAGGGAATTTCATATTATGTTCAATCGTTGAACCTATTAAGCCACTTTGTTGCATAAGATAACTTACACGTGATCTTAATTCTTCTGGCGAATAGTCATTGTAATTTTTGCCATCTAGATATAGCTCACCTTCAGTAGGACTAATTAAATTATTAAGTTGCTTAAATAAGGTGCTCTTTCCACTTCCAGATGGCCCTATAACTGCTATGGTATCCCCTTTTTCAATATTTAAATTGATGTTGTTTAATATTGTACGTTTATCCGCTTCATATGTAAGATTCTCAACTTTTAATAGCAAGACTAACGCTCCTTTCTATGAAACTATTGTTGTTTATATTCCCTATTTTAAGTTTTATATTAACATTAAATAAATATTTATATTTTCTGAATATTATATTTATCATTACACAAAAAATGAGTACACACTCACAAATGTGTACTCATTTACATTATAAACCCATTACCATTATTAGAAATGAAACAGCATTGTTTATAGTATGCATCGTAATGGTAGCTGCTAAATTTCTACCAGTTTTGTGATAAACAAAAACGATCATGGACGCGATGATAATATAGGGTCCTATTTCAAATGGTGATTTAGCACCCACACAATGTAAGCTAGCAAATATAAGTATCGAGACTATATACATGAGCCCGTAAGTTAATTTTTTACCTAATTCATGAATAATCAAATGTCTAAATATTAACTCTTCAACAAAAGGTGTGAGTATAACAATATCTAGAAAAAGAAATGGTACTAACCATCCATGTGTAAACATTTTCGCTATATCTTTATTATTTTCAGTATCATTAAATTGAAACTTTTCCGGTAAAAACTGCATTAAAATCTGATAAAAAGATTCAAATACATAAATCATGATGATAGATCCTATAATTAATATAATATGTTTCTTAAGTGCTTTGAATCGTGATATAGCTATAGGTTTAATGTTGTTTTTATGCATGAGATAAAACACAATTAGTAAAATGAATGCTCCAATTACACTTCCAATGGTTGCAGCATTCATATAATAATCTTCAAATATTTTCTTTGACATGTTACCTACTATTGCATAACCAATGTAGGCACCAATAATTCCACATATAATAGGTATCGCTGTTAAGTTTAATATATAAATTGGAATTAACCAGAAGTCTCTCTTCACTATTTTTTTCGAATCAAATTCGTTCATAACTGGTGTATTTGTTTGTTGATGTATTTCATGTGATTCGTTGCTCATTGAATACTCCTTTATTTAATAACTTTAAAAGATATACACTTTACTCAATATCTCTAAAAATATGAAGCATTGCACACCTACTTGGTAAAGATAGGCTACTGCTAAATTTTGACCTGTTCTAATGTATAAATAAGTTGCACCACTCGCAATAAGTAAATACGGAATTATTTCGAAAATAGAAGCCATGTCATACGTATGTACTATAGATTCGATAACAATTGATATCACAATCATTATTTTCTTGTTCCATTTCTTACCTAACTCATGAATAATGATGTGTCTATAGATAAGTTGTTCAATCATAGGGCGTAAAATTACCATTGATATAAACGTAAAGCATAAGGCGATTGGGTGTAGAAATAATCCTTCCACTCGCCGTTCATATTGTGTTACACCAAATCTTAATGAGGCAGGTAGCCACTGAACAAGCCACTCAATAAGTAACATTAGCACAAATGTAATTATAACTACAATAAGTATTTGACGTACATACTTTTTAGCGTTTTTAAACTGTCTCCTTGCGACACTGGCAATATAAAACTTATGTAAGGTAAAAAACAGCATGAGCACTAAACCTTGTGCCAGAACAAAGCTTATACTTAATGAAAGGTTGTAAAACCAGTCAGGTGGTGCATGCTGTGTAATCATTGCAGTAATACCTAGTGTTCCAAAGACTACGATGATAGGTATTATACTTTGACAAAATATGTATGCTGGTATAAGTAGAATGTCTTTTTTAACAACCTTTTTACTGTTCCATAAAGGAATATGTCGTTTTCTCTCTATTGATTGTGTCTCTCTATTCATAGCTCACCTCTTATTACCTATCACTTAAACATTATCACTAAAGTACGTAAATGTAATAATTTAATTGAAATTTTAAAATTAATTTTATACGCTTTCATTGTAAAACGCATACATTAATGTATCATAATAATGAAGAAACTAGTTTAGGGGGAATGTTTATGTCTATATTGACAACGATGCAATTTATAGTCAATATCATCATAATGATTGTGCTATTAGGTATTGTTATCATGAGTTTAATTTGGCTATTTAAAGATAAAGGTCAAGATCAACATAGTGTACTTAGAAATTTTCCAGTTTTAGGACGTATCCGTTATATCTCTGAAAAAATAGGCCCCAAACTTCGTCAGTACTTCTTCGCTGATGATAATGAAGGTAAACCATTTTCAAGAAATGATTATAAACATATTGTTCTTGCAGGTAAATATAACTCTCGCATGACGAGTTACGGTATTCAAAGAGAATATAAAGATGGGTTTTACATACAAAACACAATGTTTCCATTACAAGCCTCAGAATTACATGTCGATAATTCAGATTTAATCTCAACATTTTTATATCAAATTGAAAACGAACGATTATTTAGTCGTGATGAACATAGAAAAAGATCTCAAATCGATCCTTTCTTCTTATCAGATGAACATGCAGTTGTCCTAGGACCTGAACTTAAACATCCATATAAAGTAAAACGTTTAGTAGGACAATCAGGTATGAGTTATGGTGCACTCGGTAGAAATGCTATAACTGCTTTATCAAAAGGGTTATCTAAAGCAGGCACTTGGATGAATACAGGTGAAGGTGGGCTATCAGATTACCATCTTAAGGGTGATGGTGATATCATTTTCCAAATTGGCCCAGGACTTTTTGGCGTGAGAGATAAAGAAGGACACTTTAATAAAGACATGTTTTTACAATTGGCTGATCGTGAAAATATTCGCGCATTTGAATTAAAGTTAGCTCAAGGCGCTAAAACACGTGGTGGTCATATGGAAGGCAATAAAGTTACAGAAGAAATTGCTAAAATTCGTAATGTTAAACCCCATGAAACAATTAATTCACCAAACCGTTTTGACTTTATTAAAAATCCAGAAGACTTACTCAAATTTGTTGATCAAATTAAGAATCTAGGTCAAAAACCTGTAGGATTTAAAATCGTAGTAAGTAAAGTTGATGAAATCGAAAAACTAGTAAAAACAATGGTTCAACTCGATACTTATCCAAGTTTTATCACTGTCGATGGCGGTGAAGGTGGCACGGGGGCTACTTTCCAAGAACTTGAAGATGGCGTCGGATTACCTTTACTTACCGCACTACCCATCGTCTCAGGTATGTTAGAAAAATATGGTGTCAGAGATAAAATTAAAATATTTGCATCTGGTAAACTCATCACTCCCGATAAAATTGCCATTGCGTTAGGTTTAGGTGCTGATTTAGTAAATATTGCTAGAGGTATGATGATTAATGTTGGTTGCATCATGAGTCAACAATGTCACTTAAATACATGTCCAGTTGGTGTCGCTACAACTGATCCTAAAAAAGAAAAAGCGCTCATCGTTGATGAGAAACAATACCGTGTGACAAATTATGTAACTAGTTTACATGAAGGTCTATTTAATATCGCAGCGGCTGTTGGTGTTAATAGTCCGACTGAAATCACATCAGAACATATTATTTATAGAGAGCTTGATGGAGCTACTCAAAAAATTAAAGATTATAAACTTAAATTAATTTCATAACTAAAAAAAGAGTGCGAGATTCACGTCCCGCACTCTTCATCATCTAAAATAATTGTTCAATCAACTTCAACAATTATTCATCATTCATTTTGCTTTTCTCTTTCAAACCATTACGTTTCAATTGTTTAACTAATTCCTTCATACTTACATAATCTTTTTTCTTAGCTTTAGCAGACTCGAAACCTAAATTCTTTTTCAATTTATCTACGTCTACTTCTTTATAATCGACATCTATATGCTCGACAGCTTTTTGATCTTTGTAATCGACTTTATACGTTACACCTTTAACGCCTTTAAAAGCTTTCTCATCTTTTTTTAACATTTCTTTAGCTTGTGATTGATCAATTCCTAAATCATCATATTTAACCGTTCCAATGGTAGATTGCTTAAGTACTTCGTCATCCTTATATGTTAATGACGTAATGACATTCTTACCATTAACGTCTCCCTCATATGTCTTCGTTTGTTCCTTACTACACGCAGAAAGTGCAGCCACACTTAGAACTAACACTGCTATAAGAGAAATCACTTTTTTCATTGTTGTCGCCTTCTCTCGTCTTTTTTTCAAATAAATTATACCACCATCGATACAAATATGTTACTCATATTACTTTCCACTATTTGATTTTATTTCTTGAAAATGAACTCAAAAGCTACTGCCACATCATAAAGAATGTCACATGCATGTTATACTAAAATTGAAAACTTATTATTGGAGGAGATAGCTATGTCTGACTCAAAGGAACTACTTAAATCATTAACAGACGTTAACGGCATTGCTGGACATGAAAAAAATGTTAAATCACTAATGAAAGATTACTTAACTCCTGTAAGTGACGAGATCGTTGAAGATAATTTGGGAGGCATTTTCGGGAAAAAGCGTGCCCAAAATGGTTCAAAATCATTAATGATTTCAGGTCATCTTGATGAAATCGGATTTATCGTGACTCAAATCGATAAAGACGGCTATATTTATTTCACACCTATCGGGGGCTGGTGGAACCAAGTGATGTTATCTCAGAAAGTAACAATCACTACTGAAAATGGTAAAGAAATTAGAGGTATTATCGGTTCAAAACCTCCTCATGCGCTCTCACAGGAAGAACGTAAGAAACCAGTTGAAATTAAACATATGTATATTGATATAGGTGTAGCAAACAAAGAAGAAGCTGAAGCTGCGGGAGTAGAGCTTGGAAATATGATTACACCATATAGTGAATTTGAAACACTTGCAAATGATAAATATTTAACTGCGAAGGCGTTTGATAATCGGTATGGTTGCGCATTAGCTATTGATGTCCTCAACCGTTTAAAAGATGACAGTATTGATATCAACTTATTCGCTGGTGCCACAGTTCAAGAAGAAGTCGGTTTACGTGGTGCTAAAGTCGCAGCTAATCTTATCAAACCAGATCTTGCAATAGCAGTAAATGTCGGCGTGGCATATGATGTTCCAGGTATGAGTAGTGAGAAGAATCAAGGCAACTTAGGTGATGGCCCTCTTGTTATCATGATGGATGCAACAAGTATTGCACATGATGGTTTCCGTAAACATATTAAAGAGGTTGCAGAAGCTCATCATATTCCTGTTCAATGGGCTACAACTCCTGGAGGCGGTACTGATGCTGGTAGCATTCATGTAGCCAATGAAGGAATTCCGACAATCACTATTGGTGTAGCATTAAGATATATGCATTCTAATGTTTCAGTCATGCACACAGATGATTATGAAAATTCTGTTCAACTGATTACTGAGATCGTACGCTCGTTAAATGACGACAGCTATCAATCATTAATGTGGTAACAAAAAGACAAGGAGGCAAATCATGTTTTCTAAAAATGATGATAAAAAGACAACTATTTTTGGAGCAATGAAATGTTCTAATTGTGGCAAAGAAATCAATAAAGATGAAAATCTTACAATACAAGTTAAAGCGAAAGACTTAAAAGGTTATACCCATCTAGCAAATTGGGCTGATTCGCAATATAAATTATGTGAAAACTGCGCCCAACAATAGAATAAATGCCTAAATCTGAAACGCATATAACCCCCAGTTCCTCATTTATGGAAACTGGGGGTTTGTGATTATATCATATATGATATGGTCATCATTATTTCGTTGAATTCTTCCAACTATCGTCACTTAACATTTCACCAGGCCATTTATATGCCATCACACCACCATCGATACGAATCGTTTCACCTGTAATAAATGAACTATCATCAGAAGCAAGGAATGTCACTAGTTTACCTACTTCATCAGGCGTACCCAAACGACCTAAAGGTGTAACCCATTTTTGATTTTCACGGAATGTTTTACCCGCTTCATCTTCAGAGGTACCTGCTAAATTATCAACTAATGGTGTTTCGATTGTACCAGGTGCTATCGCGTTTGCGCGAATATTTTCACGACCATATTCAATGGCAATAGATTTTGTAAAGTTAATCACGCCACCTTTAGCAGCGTTGTAACCAGAACGATACAAGTCAGCTGCTTGACCTGAGAATGATGCCGTATTAATGATAGAGCCACCATGATCCATCATTAAAGGTAATAAGAACTTAGTTACTAAGAAAGTTCCTCTCATATCTACAGCCATAATTTTATCGAAGACCTCTACTGGATATTCATGAATACGACCCGCACCATGATCTACACCTGCATTATTAAATATCACGTCGATACGACCATATTTATCTTTAGCTTTCTCGGCAAATTGTTCTACTTGATGTTCATCGGAAATATCTACTTTATAGGCTGTAGCTTGACCACCAGCCTCATTAATTTCCTTCACTGTGTCATCTAACTTATCAGAAATGTCTAATGCTAAGACATGTGCACCTTCATTGGCTAAGACCTTTGCAGAACCTTGGCCTATACCTGTACTTGCGCCGGTTACTACTACAATTTTGTTTTCTAAACGTTTCATCGCTCGTCACTCTCCCGATTTTTTAATTCCTTCATAAAACTTTCTTCATTATTTACAATATATATCTTCCACTTTTAAATTCTTCTTAAACGCTGTTATATCAATGATATCGCTTTAGTTTATGATATTTATTTTCCGGAAAATGAACTTTAATATTATAGATAGCGTTTACATATATGTATTTATCATGTAAGCTTAGTTTTAAATTTCAGAAAATTCTTACCTAAAGATGGTATTGGTGGGTATAGATTCAATAATGAATCAAAGGGGGCAAATGACTAATGGGGGCAAATGCAAAGGAGAAAAAGTCTTTCGTAAGTAAATTTTTAAATGGAGTCGAATTTGTGGGGAATAAATTACCAGATCCTGCGGTACTCTTCTTCTTTATGTGTGTAGGACTCGCAATCATTACTTGGTTTGTATCATTATTCAACGTATCCGTAAAACATCCTGGTGATGGGAAAGTCATACATATTAAGAGCATATTAAGCCATGACGGCTTCGCTTATATCATGAATAACGCGATTAAGAACTTTTCAGAATTTCCCGCACTAGGTTTAGTATTAGGCGTGATGATTGGAATTGGCGCTGCTGAAAAGTCTGGCTACTTCGACAAATTAATGATTTCAGTCGTGAACAAAGCACCAAAAAAGTTAATTGTTCCAACGATTATATTAATTGGCATATTAGGAAGTACTGCTGGAGACGCGGCAACAATTATCTTACCACCACTTGCAGCAATGTTATTTATTAAGATTGGCTACCATCCTATCGCTGGTTTAGCCATGGCCTACGCTTCAGCAGTTGGAGGTTTTGCTGCAAATTTAGTAGTAGGTATGCAAGATGCACTCGTCTATTCTTTCACAGACCCAGCAGCACGTATTGTTTCTAAAGACATTAAGACAAACGTGGCTATGAACTGGTACTTTATCGCAGCAAGTGTTGTTGTCTTATTACCAACAATCCATTTGGTTACGACAAAACTCATTATTCCTAGATTAGGACGTTATGATGAAAGTCAGGCCCATGAAGACACAGAAGAAACATCTTCTCATATCACACCACAAGAGAATAAAGCACTCTTTTGGGCAAACATAAGCTTTGTAGTACTCATCGTTTTACTCATTATATGCGCAATACCAGAACATAGTTTCTTAAGAAATGCGAAGACTGGAAGTCTACTCGACGATGCACCGTTAATTAATGGTGTCGGATTAATTATTTTAGTTGTGTTCTTAGTACCAGGCACAATTTATGGAATATTAAGTGGAGAAATTAAAAATACTAAAGACTTAGGCAGTATGATCGCAGAATCATTAGGTTCTATGGGGTCATTTATTGTCATCGTATTCTTCGCATCACAATTACTTGCCTTTTTAGAATGGAGTAACTTAGGTGTCATTGCAGCCGTTAAAGGTGCTAAATTATTACAACATCAAAATGGAATAGTTTTAATTATAGGAATTATTTTACTAAGTGCTTTAGTCAATATGTTGGTCGGTAGCGCTTCTGCCAAATGGGGTATTCTAGCACCTATCTTTGTACCAATGCTCATCTTAGTTGGATTCCATCCAGCATTTACACAAGCAATTTATCGTGTAGGTGATTCAATTACAAACCCTATCACACCGATGATGCCATATCTACCGTTATTACTTTCATATGCACAAAAGTATGATAAAAATATGAAACTCGGTACACTACTATCAAGTTTGATGCCTTACTCTATCGCCCTCACTATTGTATGGATAGCCTTTACATTAATATGGTTCCTACTTGGTATACCAGTAGGCCCCGGAGGACCAATTAAGGTGTAAAAAAGGTGCGGAAGTGAGCGGTTAGGTTGCGAGCAATTACTAGCATCAAGCGAAAACTGTTCTTTAGTTTTTGCGCGATGCGTATAATTGTTGAGCAATCTGCTCACTGAAGCCCGTCTATCATTCCTAGCATTTTAAACTCACTTACAATAAAAATAATCGCTAGTATATCTTCCCTCTAGATGTACTAGCTTTTTAAACTTTTAAATTCAAAATTTTATTACAGACATCCTTTTATCTGCGTAATTAAATACATATTGTCTAAAATATTATAGTTTTCCCAAATTACTATAAAACTTTAACAAAAAGTTTCTTAAAAATCTTTTCAATTTATCTATATCATGTAAAATAAAATTAAACAGGGGTAATTTCAAACTTCCCGTAAGAATCAGAGGAGGCAGAGATGGAAGAAAGAATAGGTTTAATAGACATTGGCTCAAATACGATTCGACTCGTTATTTTTGGTTTCACTACAGAAACAGGACTAAATGAAATCCTCAACATTAAGACACCTGCACGTCTTAGTCAATATTTAACAGAAGACACAAAAATGAACGATGAAGGTATTGAAGTGTTAAAAGAAGCGCTTCGTAGTTTCAAGAAAGTTGCTGACAAGTTTGATGTTCAAGAATTACATCCTATTGCGACAGCAGCAATACGTCAATCGCAAAATAGAGATGACATCATTAAGCAAATCAAAAAAGATTTGAATATTAAAATTCAAATTGTGCCTGAAGAAGATGAAGCTTTCTATGGATACTATGCCATTTCACATACGACAGATATTGAAAATGGTATTTCTGTAGATATTGGTGGCGGATCTACAGAAGTGACGCTCTTCAAAGACAAGAAACTTAAAGAGGCACATAGTTTTCCATTTGGAGTAGTAACATTAAAACGTCAATTCTTTGGCGACAAAGACCATAACGATAAACCAGCCATTAAAAGTATGGAAAAGTTTTTATCCGAACAGTTTAATCAACTTGATTGGTTAAAAGATCAAGAAATTGCACTCGTTGGTGTAGGTGGCTCTGCACGTAACGTTGCGCGAATACATCAATCAGAACATTCCTACCCTATTGGTGGCGTTCATAACTATACCATGTCACTTAAAGACATCGATGAAGTATATGATATCATCCGTAAAAGCTCACGAGATGATTTAACTAACCTTGATGGCCTAAGTCGAGATCGCGTAGATATTATCCTACCTGCCGTCTCAGTGTTTAAAACACTTTTCAAGAAAATTGATGCTACACAATTCACTTTCTCAAGAAACGGTATTCGTGAAGGCTATGTTATGAACTTGATACGTCAACGTCACCCTAATGAATTTAAAAGAGATAACGTACGTCAAGATGCATTAAGACATCTTGCGAATGAGTATAACATTGAAGAAGATAGTGCGAATCGTCGATTAAAATTAGCTCAATCTTTACTGGATCAACTATTAAAACACGGTAATTTGAAAGTTTCAGCTCAAGAAAAAGCTTTATTCGTCGAAGGTGCTTACATTTATTACCTTGGTAGCTTTATAGATTCAGATTCAAGTTCACCACATACTTATTACTTAATTGCGAATTCTATGATTAATGGATTTTCTCATAAAGACCGTGTGAAGCTAGCATTACTTGCAAGTTTTAAAAATAAATCATTACTTAAGTTCTATGTTAAAGAAACAGAATGGTTTAGTGGTAAGGAAGTTGATACCATTCAGGCTTTAGGTGGCATCATTAAATTTGTGAATGCGTTAAATATTTCACATACCAGCTTTGTAGAAGAAGTTAAACTTAAAGAGAAAAAGGACGATAAATATGAACTCTATGTTTACTACAAAGGAGAGCCTATTGCAGAAGAGTATCAAGCCAATAGACAGAAGAAACATATCGAAAAGATTTTAAAGGGGAAAGTTTCAATCATCTTTACAAAATCTTAAAATTCATATGATATTTTTAGACTACACAACTATAAAGACTAAATAATGAGGTGTATTGAGAGTTATGCAAACTCAATTGGGAGAAAAGGATATTAATTTACCACAGTACTATAATAACAGGGAGTTAAGTTGGTTAGATTTTAACTATAGAGTCTTACAGGAAGCTTATGATAAGAATAATCCATTACTCGAAATGCTTAATTTTGTATCTATTTTCAGTTCAAATTTAGATGAATTTTTCATGGTTCGTGTCGCTGGTTTAAAAGACCAAGTGAAAATGGGTTATGACAAACCTGAAAATAAAGCTCAAATGACGCCTCAAGAACAACTTGATGCGATTAAGATAAAGAATACAGAGTATGTACATATGCAATATCAACGCTACAACGAACTTATTGAAGAGTTACGTAATTATGATATTGAAATGGTTAAACCTGATTGTTTATCAGAAACGCTCATAGAGAAACTTGAAAAAGAATTCAAAATGCGTATTCTACCTACTCTGACGCCACTAGGTATTGACGCGTATCACCCATTTCCAAAATTAAATAACAAAAGTTTAAATATTTTTGTAGATATCGATACTGAAGATGCTATTAATTCTGCAATTGTACAAATTCCATCTTTAATTCCTCGCTTTTTAACACTTAACGAAGGTAATAAACAATATGTTGTAATGGTTGAAGATGTCATTACATACTTTATCAACTACCTATTTACAGGATATGAGGTTTTAAATACATTTACTTTTAGAATTACCAGAAATGCTGATTTAACGATTCATGAAGACGGTGCTGAAGACTTACTGATTGAAATTGAACGCTTTTTAAAAGAACGTAAAAGTGGTTCAGCCGTGCGTTTAGAAGTCGATGGACGTACAGCTCAAAGAGAGAATATCGAATGGCTTAATGAACAATTAGAAGTAGAAGAAAATGACGTATACTTCTTAAATGGTCCCTTAGATTTAACATTTTTATTCGGCTTAGTTGACCATCTTTCAAATAAACTTAAATATCTTACTTATGAGAAATACACGCCACAAGTACCTAGATCATTAGGGAACAATAATATTTATAAATTAGCTTTAGAAAGAGATATTTTCTTCCATCATCCTTATGAATCATTTGAGCCTATCGTCGATTTTATTCGTGAAGCAGCTGACGATCCAAATACCATTGCGATTAAACAGACGCTTTACCGTGTGAGTAAAGACTCGCCAATCATCAATAGTCTGAAAGAAGCCGCTGAAAATGGTAAGCAAGTTACAGTGCTTGTGGAACTAAAAGCTCGTTTCGATGAAGAGAATAACGTTCATTGGGCACGTATGCTTGAAGATGCAGGTTGTCACGTGATTTATGGTATGACACACCTTAAGACACACAGTAAAATCGCGCTAGTAGTTAAACGTATTGGTGGCGAATTAACATCATTTGTACACCTTGGTACAGGTAACTATAATGACAAAACAGCCAAACTTTATACAGATATGGGAATCATCACTACAAATCAAGAAATTGCAGAGGATGCGATTAACTTCTTTAATTATTTAAGTGGTTACTCTATCAAACCTGAATATAATAAACTGATTGTAGCGCCATTTGATATTCGTGATGTCTTTATCGATCGCATAGATAAAGAAATCAGTAATCACTTAGAATATGGAAACGGTAAGATTATGATGAAGATGAATTCTCTTACCGATAAAGCTATTATTGAAAAGCTCTTTGAAGCCTCTCAAGCTGGTGTTAAAATTCAGCTTATTATAAGAGGTATCTGTTGTCTCAAACCTGGTGTTCCTGGAATTAGCGAAAATATTGAAGTAGTAAGTATTGTTGGACGTTTACTTGAACACTCTCGTATTTACTACTTCCATAATAATGGCGACGAACGTATTTACTTATCTTCAGCAGATGTTATGACACGTAACATGATTAAACGTGTTGAAATCTTGTTCCCTGTTGAAAATAAAACCATTGGTAAGCGTTTAGTCGATTACATGAACTTACAACTTTCAGATAATGAAAAAGGACGTTACCAAGATGAAAATGGTGTATATCACTATGTTAAAAACAACTTGTCACCATTAAATTCACAAGTATACTTAATGCAAAAAGCAATCAAATATGGACAAGAGCTCAAGAAACAAACTGCACAACCAACAGGTCAACCCGTTCGTTCAAAACGCGGTGGTAGTTGGATGAGTAGATTGAAAGAATCGTTTAGAAGATAAAATCTTAAACTTTACTTATAGTAACAAGTCTTTCTGCTTGATATGAAGCAACCCCTCACTATACGAAATAGTGAGGGGTTTTTTTATCCACTTTAACCCTTACAATTTTGGATTTACTTCACATTCTATATTACTTCTCAGGGTGCTCATACCAATGTTTCAGAAACTCATATAACACTTCGCTATACTGCTCTAATTCACGTTTCTCAACCTTTTCATCAACACTATGTGCCTCTTCCAGACTACCTGGACCATATAATATAGTTGGAATATCGAAATGCGCAATCCAACCACCATCTGTTACGGTCGTACTCATGCCATGTCTTAACGCACTGCCATGCACATGTTGATGCGCATCTTCTAGTTGTTTAAATCCAGGATGTTCTATTGGCACTGTAAAACTTGGGAAGATTTCTCCCTTGTCTTCAATCATAGATGCTCCACCCCACTCAAACTCAAGTGGATTCTCTCTCATCCAAACATCCGCTTCAGCCACGCGATTTAAGTAATCTTCAATTTCTTCAACAACATCTTCATATCGCTCATTAGGTAAATAATGTACGGTAATCCATAATCGGCATTCATTTGCAATAAAAGCTGGATGACGACCGCCTTCTATCACTGCTGGATTAATGGTATTCGCACCTGGTGGCATGCCTGGACTCTTTTTCATCACTGCCCAATGAGATTCAAGTTCATTTAATGCTTGAATGACCTTTGTCATCTTTTCAATCGCACTTGCACCAAATAAACCACCGCCCGCATGAATCATCTGGCTACGGGCGCCATCATGTATCGTATTTTTACTTTTAACAATAATCCAACCTGTGATAACGCCACCTTGTCCTAAAGCTTGATTTTCACTCGTATCTAATACTAAGGCTAAATCCCCTCTAGGACCTATCTCACATGCACGTTTTGTACCTGCTTCTCCAACTTCTTCACCTACAACTGATTGTACGATAATGTCACCTTTAGGACGATGTCCTTCTTGATTTAACCTTTCCAAAACATAAAATAAGGATGACATGCCACCTTTCATATCACTGACACCTCGGCCGTATAACCATCCGTCCACTTCTGTTAACTTGAATGGAGGATATTGCCAATATTGATCATCATCTACAGACGCGACATCAACATGGCCATTTAATATTAACTTGGGTGCTTCAGGGTCTTCCCCCTTTAAAGTGGCCACAATGATACTATCATTGTCATAAAGGTGTTCTCGCTGAATAGAGAAACCTAAATCTCTTAATAATAATTCAATTTCATTTTGTAATGGGTCTGTATTTCTTCCTGGAGGACTCTCCGTGTTAAATTCAACAAGCATGTTTAAAATCTCGAATTGACGTTGATTCATTTGATATCCCTTCCTTTATGTAAATTAAAAGTATCAAATAGTTTACAATTCAAGTTTAACATTCTATAAGTGCTTGTCATCTTAATAATATGCTCTTTAATACTTCTATACAGGTCTGACTGTCACTTCATTAACATTTACATGGCTTGGTTGCGTTAACGCATATACAACTGCATCGGCGATGTCGCGTGTATCTAACTTTTTACGTCCGCCAAAGTCATTACCTTCAGTCATTGGTGTTTCAACCATGCCTGGTGATACACTTGTCACTTTTACACCGGTACGTGCGAGTTCTTTTTCAAGGGCTTGTGTAATAGTATGGATTGCTGTTTTAGTGGCGCTGTATACAGCATTTGTCTTCGTAACTTCAAATCCAGAAATAGAAGCAATATTTATAATATGCCCACATGATTGATTTAATAAATGTGGTAATGCTGCTTGTAATACATAAAGCGTCCCTTTTAAATTCACATCAATCATTGTGTCCCATTGTTCAACGTCATAATCTGTGATTTTAGATGATAAACTTTGTCCAGCACTATTAACAACGATGTCGACTTTACCATAGTGTCCTTTAACGACTTGTAGCATTTGGTCAACACTGTCTTTTTGAGTGACATCTGTAGGGATGACTTTTGTCTCAGTTTCAAGTTGTTGTGCCACGGTTTGTAGTTTTTCTTCATTTCTTCCAGCAAGCGCAATGTTAACCCCGTGTTGGCTTAGCGCTTTGGCTATAGCTTCTCCAATCCCACTACCTGCTCCTGTAATTACTGCTACTTTATTCTTTAACTCTGACATATCTTTAGTCTCCTTTTTGGAAAATGAATTTCAATATAAGTTATATCTATCTTAACGTTTTTCAATACTCTATAAAATTGTAGTGATTGCAAAAATTAAAAAATGTTATAATTTCAGTGTGGGTACTTAATAATTAATATAAAGTAGTGATATATAATTATGAGTATATACTAGAAGGAGGTAGTGAGAGAGATGTCTTATCATGATCGCGTTCTAAAGTTAAGAGAAGAAAAGCACCGTACTGCATTTGAATTTCCTTTCGAAGATTTATTTACTAAAGAAGAATGGTTAAATATGTCTATAAAAGAACGTCAAAAAGAGGAAAAAGCTTTTAGACATGAAGTTGAGAAGATGGAAGACGTGAGATTACCATTTGCCAGTAGAGATGCAGCAAAGAATAAGTTATTTAATATCACTTATGAATATAATGGTATTAAAAAGAACTTTAAACAAAATGATAAAAAAGAAAACCCAAGAGGTCGTATTACTCAATAGATTAGTCCAGAATAATTCATTAGAAGATGAATATAGTTTGGTCATCGCGCTTTCCTTGGAGACAGTCTCAACCTTGCTATGCAAGTTTTCAACTCGTCTTATCCCCACAGGAGTCGGATGACCTTATTTTTCGTTCACCCTTCAAAAAATATTAAATACTTAAAGTGTAATTTTCGGATTTTAATTTTTTATTTATTAAATAATTAATAAGTTGAATAAACATAGTGAAGACCACATCTTACTGGGGCGTAGGATGTGGTCTTCTAACACATTATTCTAGATTTTAGGGGTATATAGAGTGTTTGTTGCTCTCAATTACTCTTTGAGAGCAAGTTCATTTCATCATTTTCGAGAGTTATCAATAGCGTTATTGGTTTGGTTAACTTGTAACAAGGGATTTACGTTCTAGACTATAATAATATAATCTCTCGGCATCAATATAAGGGATTGAGTCAATTGTTAAATATCCATCTTTAAGATCACCTATAAGACCTTGATTTACGCCAGTGTGTACATAAATTTCGTAACTACTTACATCAGAGTTAATTAAATTCTCAATTACATTTCTCATAGTCAATCACTCCATAATTTATTACTTACTCCTTACAATTCATATACTACACCTTTTCATGTAAAATAAAAGTATTTTGTGATACTTTTCACAAAATCATCACTTCTTATTTTTTATGTAAATTCTCGATAATATTTAAGCATCAACATAATTTATAATAACCTTGTGATAGTTCTTTAAAAAGTTTTAGGTAATATATCTATTCTGTTTCTTGTAAAAACGCTATTCTTGTAGTACAACTATTTTATTATACAAAAATATAGTGAGTAATATTTTTGTTTTGGGGGAGTTTAAAATTAGTAAGTTAATTTCAATTGTTGTTCCTGTTTATAATAAGGAACCTTTTATTGAGAGATGTGTACAATCTTTAGTGGATTTAGAAATGGACCATTCATTAATTGAAGCTATATTTGTAGATGATGTTTCTTCGGATAGATCTTATGAAATTCTTCAGTACTATGATGATAAGTACGATTTTATAAAATGTATTCAATTAGAACAAAACTCTGGAAGTCCAGCTGAACCTCGTAATGTAGGTATCGAGGTGGCAAATGGTGAATACATTGCTTTATTGGATGCTGACGATTGGTTAGATAAAAAGGGCTTTCCGAAATTAGTATTTCAAATGTCTGAACATCATTCAGATATTGGCTTTGGACAAAGCTTTAGGCATAAAGATAAAAATGTTTCTAAAATGGCTCGTTTCGCTTCATATAAGGAAGCCAATGGTTTAATTCCATATGAAATCAATGAAATTTTTCGTGCTGTGGGTTCACCAGGTAAAATCTTTAAGCGTTCAACAGTAATAGATAATCAAATAAAATTTCAACATATGAAATTTGGTGAAGATAAATTATTCTTTGCGGAATTAATTAGTAAGTGTACAAGTGCATCAATGACAACTGAAGCTACCTATCACGTTAATCGCTTTACAGATAATGTCTCATTAGTTAAATCTACTGATGTTATTGAAAAATCAAAAATCAATTTAGAAGTTTTACGTCAAATTGTTAATTTAGATATTCCTAAAATAGCTATGGAAAGTATTTTGAGTCGTATAGTAGAAGTGGATTACATGCAACGCTTCTTAGTGACTAAAACATTTTTAAAATCTGATAATAAAGAATTCTTTTTCAATCAATTTTCTAAAGTAGAATCCATTATTAAAGAAACTGGATACAATGTGGAAGACTTACTTACTATAGATGAGTATAAAAATGTTTATAGTCTTTTTCACTCAGATAAAGAAGCTATGCAAGAATACATTTATTACAAAATTTTTGATTCTAACAAACAAAAGTTTATTAAAAATACAAGTGTTTATTTAAAATATCCTGATAAATATAACCATTTAATACCTCTACAAGAAGCGTGTATGCCTGTGTATAAAGGTACAGAGATGATAGATGATACATTTTATGAGGTAATTGAATTATTTACTAAACCAAGTGTAGAAATCAATAACGTAGAATTAATTAAAATTCGAGACGAAAGATTTTCTAAATCTGTGAATTATGAACATAAAGATAACTTCATATATATTAAAACTGATGATTTAATCTTTGATGAATTTGATTTTAATATTGCTATTAAATTTAATCTTTACAAAACAGCACTTGTATTCGCTACTTATCCTAATTTCAATGATGATGTTAGTCTAAACCGTCAAAACTTTAAGTTAGAATTTATAAATAAACAATTTAAAATTGAGGATGTCCCAACAAATAAACTAAATGATACTAAGTATTTAAGCGAAAAACCCAATTTTATAATTACTAAAAAAACTATTAAAAGTTATATTGATGCAGATTTTAAAGAAGAATTTAATACTATTAAAAAAGGTAGTTTAATTCCCATATCAGATATGAGTCAATCATCTAAGGGAACAATGAGATTAATTACTAAAGATAAGCGATTCATTACTGCTAATGTAAATTTTGTTAAACCTACTGAATTGAAAAAGAAAGATGGCTACGTTTCTACTATTCCTAAAAGAATTAGAGTATTGAAGAAGTGTAAACTTTACACTGACGTTACTTTCAAAAACGAACCAATTCAAACGATGCAACCTAAAGATGAATTAAATATTATCGATATCGATTATACAAATAATTTTACTCCAAGATTAAAAACCGTTGATGGTTATTACATTACTGCTAATGTTAAGTTTGTAGAGGTATTACATTAATACATTAAGAAGGCACACAGAAATAAAATTTCTGTGTGCCTTTTCATATTAATCAATATTAAGTTTTTTGATGAATTGCTTAAGTTCATCTTTCATACTTTCGTCTTTTAGTGCGTATTCGATAGTAGTTTTTACGAACCCTAACTTTTCACCAACATCGTAGCGGTTACCGATAAAGTCATATGCAAATACTTGATGTTCACTATTCATTCGTTCGATAGCATCAGTGAGTTGAATTTCATTACCTGCACCTTTTTTCTGTGTTTTTAAATAATCAAAGATCTCTGGAGTTAGGACATAACGTCCCATAATTGCTAAATTAGAAGGTGCTGTACCTTGTTCAGGTTTCTCAACAAACTTTTGAACTTCGTAACGACGTTCTTTTTTAGATAAAGGATCAATAATACCGTAGCGATGCGTTTCTGACTCTGGCACCTCTTGAACACCTATAACTGAATTACCAGTTTCTTCATATACTTCCATTAATTGTTTAATAGCTGGTGTATCTGATTCAACAATATCATCACCTAGAAGCACAGCAAACGGTTCATCACCTATAAATTGACGAGCAGAATAAATTGCATGTCCTAAACCTTTTTGCTCTTTTTGTCGTACATAGAAAATATTAGCTAATTCAGTAGAATATTGAACTTTTTCTAATAATTCAGTTTTACCTTTATCTTCTAACACCATTTCAAGTTCTTTTTGATTATCGAAATGATCTTCAATTGCTCGTTTGTGTTTTCCAGTAACGATAATAATATCTTCGATGCCTGCGCGTGAGGCTTCTTCTACTATGTATTGTATCGTTGGTTTATCCAATATTGGTAACATTTCTTTAGGCATAGCTTTTGTAGCTGGTAAGAATCTCGTACCTAAGCCAGCTGCAGGTATAATTGCTTTCTTAATTTGTCTCAATATGTAAACCCCTTTATTTATATTGTTTATCGTATTCATTTTAAAGTGTATCATTATTTAAAATGCTTTCATAGTAGAGTTAATCCCTTCACCAATTTACTTAGTGAAGGGACTGTTATTCATATCGATAATCATTCGGTTATATTTAATTAAACAAATAAACTGATAAATAGTATGAAAATAATTCCAGAAACAGAGATGATTGTCTCTAGTAATGACCACGTTAAGAATGTTTCTTTAATCGTGAGACCAAAGTATTCTCTGAACATCCAGAAACCTGCATCATTGACGTGGGATAGGATAACACTTCCTGCACCAATTGCGAGCACAACTAATGCTACGTTCGTATCTGAATGATGTAATAAAGGTATTACAATTCCTGTTGTTGAGACCGCAGCAACTGTAGCTGATCCAAGCGCGATACGTAATACAGCTGCGACAATCCATGCGAGCAATATAGGTGACATGTTGGAACCTTCAAACATTTTAGCGATGGTGTCTCCAACGCCTCCATCAATTAACACTTGTTTAAATGTACCGCCACCGCCAATGATGAGTAACATCATACCTATAGGATAAATTGCATTTGTAACGGATTCCATAATATTCTCCATCTTACGTTGCCTCATTACACCCATGGAGAAAATCGCAAAGATAACCGCAATTAACATTGCTGTACCAGCTGTTCCTATAAGATAAATGATTTGTTCAAACCAGTTTGTTGGATCTTCATGACCTGTCACTAATTGCACAATTGTAGAAATTAACATTAAAATAACCGGTAATGTTGCTGTAAGTAAGCTAATACCAAAACTTGGCATTTCTTCCTCTTTGAATTCTTTTTGAGTACCTAATGAAGTAATATCCCCTTCGCGTCTATAAGCACTAGGAATTATTTTTTGAGCCATATGATTAAAGAATGGGCCTGCGATAAGTGTCACTGGAATTGCAATGATGATACCGTATAATAATACTTCACCAATATTAGCTTTAAGCTCTTTTGCTATCACGACAGGCCCCGGATGTGGTGGTAAGAAACCATGAGTTACTGATAATGCTGTAACCATTGGTAGTCCTAATTTTAAGATTGAAACATTTGCACGCTTAGCTACTGTAAATACTAGTGGTATTAATAGTACTAAACCAACTTCAAAGAATAATGCAATACCTACGATGAAAGCAGCGATGAGCATAGCCCACTGAACATGTTTCTGACCAAATTTAGCGATGAGCGTATCTGCAATTCGAGTAGCACCTCCACCATCAGCTAGTAGTTTACCTAAAATTGCTCCTAATCCGAAGATGAGCGCAATATGACCTAAGGTACTACCCATTCCATTTTCAATCGTTTCCATAATTTTATTTAAAGGCATTCCTAGTAATAGTGCCGTAATGATTGAAGTAATGATTAATGAAATAAATGTATTTAATTTCAAGAATATAATTAAAGTAAGTAAGATAACAATCCCGAGTACAACACTTATGAGTGGCCAAATTTCTCCAAACATAACATTCCCCTTCTTTCTCTTTTAAATGTCTGAGTTGCAACTTTATAGTTAATACTCTTAGTGCTTAATTGCTTATATGTTTACGTTGGAAGTTTGCTATTTCACTATAGCTTTCAGTTATAGAGCGACTTATATTAATAAAGATTTTAACAAGCTCTTGATAAATTGCTACAGTATCTTCATTTGGTTGATGAGCGTTCGTTGTTCCTACCATTTTTTCAATAATAGAGAAGTCATCAATTTCCCCTATTGCTTTCAGTCCTAGTACACATGCACCTAAGCATGAACTCTCATAACTTTCTGGCACGATAAGATTAGTATCAAAAATATCTGCCATCATTTGTCTCCAAATCTCACTTTTAGCGAAACCACCTGTCGCTTTAATTGTATTTGGTGTCTCATTCATAACTTCTATTAACGCAAGATATACAGTGTATAAATTGTAAAGTACACCTTCTAATGCTGCACGTATCATATGTTCCTTTTTATGAGAGAGCGTTAAACCAAAGAATGAACCTCTAGCGTCTGCATTCCATAGTGGGGCACGTTCACCAGCAAGATATGGATGAAAGATAAGACCTTCTGCACCTGGTTTTACTCGACTAGCAATTTGCGTTAACACATCGTAGGGATCAACACCTAAACGCTTAGCAGTTTCTACTTCGCTTGCAAGAATCTCATCACGTAACCATCGTAGAATCACTCCACCATTATTCACTGGACCACCAATGACGTAGTGTTCATCATCTAAAACATAACAAAATATACGACCTTTATAATCTGTACGTGGTTTATTTATAACTGTTCTAATGGCACCGGATGTACCGATAGTCACTGCAACTTCACCTTTTTTATAGCTATTAACACCTAAATTCGAAAGTACACCATCACTTGCTCCCACAACCACTGGAGTATTTTCATCAATATCCATGAGCTCGGCAAAACGTTTCTTCATGCCAGTTAAGATATGGGTTGTTGGTACAAGCTCTGGTAATTGGTCTCTACTAATACCTAGTAGTTTTAGCGCTTTTTCATCCCAGTCTAATTGTCCTAAGTTGAACATCCCAGTTGCTGACGCCATTGAATAATCGATGACATACTTACCAAATAATTGATAGAAAATGTAAGTCTTAATATCAGCAAATTTAGCTGTTTGATTATATATGGCAGGTTGTTCATGTTTCATCCAGAAAATCTTAGATAGTGGTGACATTGGATGTAACGGTGTACCTGTTCGCTGATAAATTTCAAAGCCATTATATTCATTTTCAATTAAATCAGCATAGCGACTTGAGCGATTGTCAGCCCAAGTAATATTCTCAGTTAAACGTTTATTTTGAGCGTCCATTGCCACTAAGCTGTGCATTTGAGCACTAAATGAAATTAACTTAATATCTTTCTTCGAAATACCAGATTCTCGAACGATGTACTTCACCGTCATTAACACTGCATCAAATAATTCATCTGGATTTTCTTCTGATACGTCTACATTGGGTGTATGTAAGTCATAACCAATATTATGTTTCATTATAAATTGACCATTTTCATCGTAAAGTACAGATTTAGTACTTGTAGTTCCGATATCAACGCCAATCATATATTTCATTATAGGGTCCCTCTCTTCCAAATCTTTACCGTAACCAAAAACTTTCTATATTTTTTCCAACGTCATCAAAGTTTAAGTGAAACGCTTCTCTTAATTTCTCAGCATCATAATGTTCAATTGCTTCTATAAATACTTGGTGGTTGCGATGAATTCTTTCAAAATCTTGTTTGTCTGTAGCCATTCGATGTCTCATAGATAGTAATATGAGCGACTCCATTACTGGCTTCAAGTGATTCCAAAATGTTTTAAGATATTGATGATTCGCAGCATAAATGATGACTTCATGAAATTCGAAATCATGTTTTGTAAATGCCTCTGCATCCTCAAACTGAACCGCCACTTTCATCATTTCTAATTGTTTCTTCATTTCTTTAGCTATCGCTTGTGTGTCATGACCTTTTAATCTTGAAAATGCGAAAGATTCAAGCATGAGACGTAAATCATACATTTCTCTTTTCTTTTGATCTCCAAAAGATAAAACTTGAGCTCCCATACGTTCAAGATGTATTAATTGGTCAGTTTGTAACAATTTGAAAGCATCTCTAACTGGAGAGCGACTAACATTAAATTGCTTGGCTATTTGATTCTCTGTTAATAATGTGTCAGCTAAGATTTCTCCGCTTACGATTCCTAAACGTATTTCAGCTGCAATAGACTCTCCGGTTGTTAAACCTTCCATCCACTTTTTAGGATAGCCATAAGTCATTGTCTCCACCCTCCAAACTTGAACATCTTAACTTGTATACAAGTATGGTAATATACACGTTTTTATTTTGCAAGCGCTTTCTTTAGTTGTTATTATTTTTCAAAATAAAAAACCTTAACGTAATATTACGTCAAGGTTAGTATCTGTTTTCTATTTAAGTTTTGGAAACTTCGACACAGAAATGTGTTTAAGACGCCCTTCCGTCTTACTTTTTCATTTAATTCGAAATCCAATTTTTAATATGGTCTACTACGCCTATTTGATCTTTAGAAGTTGTTTCCAACACACTAGGAAAATCGATATGACCTATTCCTGGATATAATATTTCTTTTGTTTCACCACCCAGTTGTTTAAACTTTTCAAGTGTGGCTTGTGAATCTGTGTATGGAATAATTTGATCTTCTTTACCAGACATGAACATGATTTTAGGGAACTGCTTTATTTCATCTATATCGGGTAAGTAATCTGTCTTAATAGTATAGAGTATGTCGGTAATGATGGTTTTTATTGGAGCGACAAATTGTATTAAATCTAACGCATTCTCTTTATGAGCATAAATGGTTTTGTTCAAGATGTATTGAGGAAGATTTTTAACTGCTTTCACTTCGTCCTTCAAAATATCCCTCTTACTATTATTTGTAAATAGACGCGCGAGCATACTAGCATCTGGGGTAATTTTAGCTGCGCTATGTAAATAAATAAGATGAGTAATGGGGAGAGTATTGTATTTAAGTAGACGCGTTGCAATCATACCTCCCATTGAATAACCGACGATACTTAATTCGTGAATTTGTTGTTCCTCAACCACTTGCGTTAAGACATCATAAATACGTTCAGAGTAATCATCAAGCGTGTGTGTATCCCTGTCTAAATCAGAACTCTTTCCTCTACTAGGACAATTCACAAAGATCATTTTATATTCTCTAAAATAGGGTTCGAACATTGTCATTATTTTATAAGTTAATAATGCTCCGTGGATAAAGACAATTACATTATTAGAATTCATATCTCCTGCGTATGCGACTTCGCTATATTCATCTTTAAATCGTTTCAGTGGATAAACCTTAGTTGTAAAATTCTGCTTAATCATAAATAACCTCGTATTTCTAATATATCAATTAAAATAATAATAACATATAAATAATTTTTATATAAATATAGCCAAAATAAAGTGGTTATTGAATTTAACATAATTAAAACCATCTGTGTGACCAGATGGTTAATAAAATTCATTCTATAATACACTTTAATTACTCGATATCTCTGAATGGATTTGTTGCATCTTACTTTCAACATTTGTAATATCAGTCGCACATTGTTCAAGTAATCCTTTATACTTTTCAGTGTCTGCGTCATTCTTATATCGAATCTTATGTTCTAAACTTGCCCACATATCCATACCAATTGTACGAATTTGAATTTCTACTGGCGTCACTTCTACAGCATCAGCTAAAAAGACAGGAATGGATACCACAATATGCAAACTACGATAGCCATTTTCTTTGGGATGTTCAATATAATCTTTTCGCTTCAACAATTTAACGTCTTCTTGTTTGAGTAGCATTTGTTCAATCACATAAATATCATCTAAATAATTACAAACCACTCGAATACCTGCAATATCCATGATATTCTCTTTGGCGCTTTGTGCACTCACTTCAAGCCCTTTACGACTTAGTTTCTTAACTAAGCTGTGCATTTCTTTAACTCGTCTTTCCATATGATGTATGGGATTATGTTTAAATTGATAATTAAAATTTTCATCTAAAATACTTAACTTCGTACTAATTTCTTTAAGTGCGGAAGAATACACATGGTCTAGTTCAACAAAGCCTAATAGTGTATCAAATGCTGCCTCACTATCCTGAAAGTTATTTAAACTATTTTTGAATTCATTTCTTAAGTCTTCGACATATAATGAAGGCTTTCTTTCTACGTACATATATCTCGACCTCCGTTTTCTATACACCTCCATTATATCGGAATTGAAATCGATAGAGAAACGTTAGCCCATCATACTTTCGCCTCATTTAAGTAAGCAAACTAAAACCGCATAAGTATGAGCACTTACGCAGTTCAATTTAATCTATTCATCTTTTTTATGTTCGATGACTTTAGTTCCTTTATTGTCAGCAATCTCGTTCGCACGTTTCACGGCGTCTTGCTTTTGATCGAATGTATCTGAAGCTTGTTTAGCATCTTCAGTTTTAACTTTCCATTCATTGTCTTCGTAATAAACATGTATATTTTCGTCATTTAATTTTGGATTAGCTGACTGATCTTTCTGGTGTTGTGTGATATGTTTATTCTTTAATTCATCTAATGCTTCCTTAGACGCATCTTTATACCATTTTTCAGCTTGTTGTGTAGCAATAGGAATCACGTCGCCTTCTTTATAGCCATCTTTTAGCATAGCATTTCCGATGTCTATTGCCTTCTTACGTTCAAGTTCATCGAAATTTTTCCAACTTTGTGGGTAATCGTCCATTGTCCAAGGCATAACTTTACCTCCCAATAAAATAACTTTTAATAGTATTTACCACTATCATGAGTTATTAAACGAAAGGTTCACTTACTAACCTTTTGATTGAGAGTCATTTGAAGTATGATGTTCTTCCTCATTTTCTGTGATATCTTTACGTGCGTGAACACTGTTACGCTGAATATTAATTAATGCTGATCGAATATAATTATATTGAGGTAAATGACTTAACTCTCTTTCCTCTAAACTGCCTTGTAGTTGGAAATGCTTGGCAATATTTTCAAACGCTAAGAGATACTCGCCCATTTGCTCATCATCGATAGTTATACGATGTTTGTTATTCATCGCTCTTTCTAACATAAAACTAATTTCCTCTAACGCAAAGATACTTGGATAATAATATCGCACAACCTCTTTATTACTGAACAATTCTCCGTTGGCAGAATTATACATTTGAGTGACGTTGCTGATTTTTACGTTTAAATTTAAACGTTCTCCCTTATCTACTTCATTCGTTTCGTATTTATTTTTAGAAAATAAATAATGAAATAGCGTGGCTTCTTTACGAACTAGTTCTGCAATCGCTCCTGGTAACATTGAGGAGGCCGTATTTCTGGCAACTAAGAATATCCCTATAACAGTTATGACAATACCTAATATAACGTCGATAATACGTGTATAAGCAATTTCTATACTTAAGTTATGCGAAGCTAGACCATTCAGCATAATTACTTGAGTAGTAATGAAAATAACAGCAAATGCATAGTTTGCCGCAACAAACGCTTCAGTCATCACTGCTGAAACACCCATGATTAATATTGCAATTAACGGATTAATGTTTAAGGCTAATATGCCTGACAAAATAAGGGCGCCAATAATTGTACCTATTCCTCTTGCTAATGCACGGTCAAGTGAACGGATTGTCGTCATATTTGAGAGTAATACAGTATGTGCTGAAAGTGGTACCCAATAAGCCTTTTGAATATTAAATCCTAGCGCAATAAATATTGCTATAGCCATAATAACCGTATATTGTAGCGCATTTCTGAAGACGATTGAATCAAAAGTTAAATTTTGATAAATACGTTTACTATAGAGTGGTTTGCGAATATCGGCTTCATGTTCAATTTGATTGTCGTTCGCATGTACCATTTCATCGATTTTCAATATATGATTCAATAAATTTTCAAATTCTGAAGGTACGTCCACAGGCTTTGTCCATGGTCTTGAAGTTCGAGGTTGTTGTATTTCATTATAAATATGATCCATCATTTCAATAAGATCTTGTGGAATAGGACGAACATTTTTCTCATTTAATTCGAGTAACTCTGAATAGATACCTTGTGCTGCAGTATGTAGGAGTATTAACTTTCGGAAACGTGAACTTAACTTTCCATTACCACCTGATGTAGAAGTGATAAGGAGCTTTTCCGATGTTCTAAATTCAGTTACAGCATTTCTCGCGTATGTTTTAAACGCTTCAGGGTCATTATAATGATGTAACAAGTTATGAATTGTAGCAAAATCCGCGTTAATCGCTCTATCTTCTGCTTTAACTTTGGTAAATAAGATGGTTAACATTACAGTTATTGTCGCTAATATACCACCAATAAGAATGCCTAAGCCACGTAGTAATGCTTCTTCTGGCGCATGAGGTAAATTAATAGGCAAACAATATGTTACTAAGAAGAAGGTAGAAGACGGTCCAGCTACTTTGAGTGCATTAAAAATATAATACGGTACCGCAACGACAACAAGTAAGATAAGACCAAATACTATCGGCTGTATAATCGTTAACGTACCTAACATCATACAAAGTGAGAACGACAGTGAGCAGATAATAACTGTTCTTAACATAGATTGCGTTGAGCCTTTAAACACATAGACATGTGCAAGTGTACCTGTTGATATTAATAAGCCAAAATTGAAAAATCCAAAAAAATAGCCTATTAAAGCAGGTATAATAAGTAATAATCCTTGTCTTAACCCTTTATAATAATCAATTTTAGATTTATCAACACGGGTCAGTGAATTAAGTACGTGATTCACTTTAATCTTCCTTTCTAATTTACATCCCCAAATAAGAACATAAGAAAGAACGAGACAATTTAATTTTATGAGTTGAATAACATTGTCTCGTTCATTTTTTATAATCTATGATGTTCATAAGTGTTGCATTTACTTACCAATTATAACACTGATTATTCATTTATGTTGAACGTGCGAATTGAATTATTTTTCTACTGTTCGACTTACATCTATCTTAGGTTCCTCAGTAATAAATTTACTAATATTTTGGCTAAATGTTTGGAAGTGTTCAGATTGATTGTGTTCTTCAACAGCATTTTCATCTTTATAATTTTCAACCACCACAAATGTATTCGCTTCGCTTACATCTTCATAGTGATGATAGAATAAATTTCCTTTTTCTTGTCTAGAATGTTCCACTAAGTCAGCCATTAATTGTAAGTAATCTTCGCGTTTATTTTCATCAACTTTAATCTTAGCATTAATGATAATCATTTGAATCATCTCCTCAGCTTCTTAACAGTTTAATACATAGATAACCTGAAACATCATGCTTTAAACTCTTGTAAATTCAGAAGTAAATAAAAAAAATACTAAGATGAGTGGTTTGGGAATCTTAGTATGTTCAAGATAAAAATATTAATTTGATTGTTCTTCATCTACAACAAGTGGTTGATCTGGTTTAACGAAGAACCATAGAATAGCAGCAATAACTGCAGGAACAATTAATAATTGTAATGTCATTGACCAACCTAGTTGATCTACTACTATACCGGCAAGTAATGGGCTAATTAATGCGCCGATGTTCCCCCATAAGTTCATCCAACCAGACACTGTGCCTGAGAAGTTACGACCAAGGTCAGTCGCTGCTGCCCAGCTCATACCCATTGAAATACCTACGCCACCTAAACATAAGGATAACCAAACAATTGTCATGTATAAGTTATCAGTATGAACTGCTAAAAAGATTGATACAGAGAACACTACAAATCCAGCGATAGCAATCGCACCACGCGCTACAAATCGTGACTGCCCAGAATTTAAAATTTTGTCTGAGATTGCTCCAGCTGAGAGTATTAGGAAGAACATAAACAACCATGGTAATGAACTGATTGCCATATCTTTGAAATCCACATGATATTGCTCAGCCAAATATGTTGGTAACCAAATTAAGAATAATGCGATAACGAATTGTACTACAAAATATTGTAGTGCAATTGCATAGAAACTAAAGTGACTTAAGAAACGTTTCCAGGGTGGTAAAGACTTTTCAGTTGCAACAATATCACGATGCTCAGTGATATATTTCTTCTCCGCTTCACTTACCATTTTGTGATGCTCAGGTAAATCTTTAGCAATGATTGCCCATAAGATAGCCATAACAATACCAACTGCACCAAAGATATAAAATACTGCTTGCCAGTTAAAGGCATTAACAATTGCAATTGTGATAATCGGTGCTAGTACTGGTCCAAAATAAGACCCAGCTAGAAGAGCACTCGAAGCTCTTCCTTTTTCGTTTTTAGCAAACCAAAATGAGTTAAATACGGCATTCGATGGGTACATTGGGGCTTCGCCGACACCGAATAAAAATCTTACAAAATATAATAAACCGTGATGTTTAATCATACCTGTCAAAATTGTGAATGCACTCCACCATACGAGAGCTATAGTAATCATTTTACGAGGACCAAATTTCTCAGCTAACATTCCAGAAGGCACTTGCATAAATGCATAACCTAGTGAGAAAAATGAGGCTAATAAACCAAATTGTGTTTTTGTCATACCTAAATCTTTCATCATTGGAGCTGCAATATATGAAATATTAGACCTATCCATATATGCAATTACGCCGATGAGAAAGAACCCAATTGCAAAATACCAGCGTACATTACTGCGTTTTTCATTCATATTTGTTTCCTACTTCCATTTAAATTATGTTGTTTCTATATAAGATGTCGTTAAGTTTCAGAAATTCCCTGCGATGACTGTTAAAACTACCCTTTTTAGAACAACTTTTTTAAGTTGTAGCGCTACAATTTTTATATAATATAGCACGTTGTGAAAACGGTTACAATAGTTTAGACGAAATTTCTTTAAAAAATGTATATTTTTCGTATATTTTACTGGAATCTCCAGTTTTAAGCATGTGATTTAGATTCACTTATATAATGGTGTCTAAAACCATATTTTTTATAAAATTGAGTAGCTTAAAACATTAAATTAATTATTTTTTATTCATTATATGAAGCATATATGTAATTTTATGCATAAATTGAATATGATTAATAAAAGCTAAAGAAGTTTGAAGAATATTCCTAAAAATAGTAAACTGAATTCAAAGAAAACGTTTGAAATTTTTTTGATACAATTTCATATAAATCCACTGGAAGTGCCTTTGTTTAGGGCTGAGAGTAAAGAAGTGACTTTATAATTCCTAGAACCTGATCCAGTTCATACTGGCGTAGGGAAGTGGCGACAAGAGAGTTTTAGGACTTATATAGATGATTTAAGCGCTATTTCCCATTCAGGGAGGTAGCGTTTTTTTATTTATAAATTTGAGGTGATGCACATATTTATCGCAATAACTTACGATAAGACACTTACAACACAAGACTTAGAACACTTCTTAAATATCGAGGAAGGCATTGATGCCCTATTATTTCGAACGTCTATGCCAAAAAATGAATTAAAGAAGATTTTGATTCAACTCATTAACCAAGGTTTTCCTAAGGATAAAATGATTATTCATAGTGACACGGCATTATTAGAAGAATTAAACCTTAGTCGTATTCATTTTAAAGAAAATGTTAAAACAGCTTTTGCATATAAAAAATTACATCCAGAAATCCAAGTGGGTATGTCCACACATAGCATAGATACTATTTATACATGTATAGATGAAGGACTTGATTATGTTTTTTACGGTCATATTTTCCCTACTCCCTCACATCCGCATGACACGCCACGTTCACATGATGAAATCGTAGAAGCATTAAATCTACCTATACCTATTTATGCTATCGGAGGAATTTCTGAACATACGATTTCAAAGTTGGAATATGGATTTGATGGTATTTGTGCTATTTCATTTTTCATGAATGCGTCTTTAAATGAAATTAAGGAATTAAGAAGGAAGTGGTCACAACATGCATGATGTACTTATTATTGGCTCTGGTGTCATAGGTATGTCAATTGCTAGACAGTTAAGCGCAACAAATTATGACATCGCGATCATTGACCGAGATGTTCCAGGTAAACATGCTTCATATAAAGCTGGAGGCATGTTAGGAGCACAAAATGAATTTACTGAAGATAACGATTTATATAAATTAGCCATTGAATCGCGTGGGATGTTTCCTAAATTAAGCGAATCTTTATTAAATGAGACTGGAATCGACATACAGTTCAAAGATTCAGGACTTATTAAGATTGCTAACCAAGAAGATGACCTCGAATCACTCACACGTCAATATGAGTTCCATAGACAAATGGATTCTAGTGTCAAGCTACTATCCAATGATGAACTTATACAGCTTACCAATGCGAATGTTGAACCAGCTTATGGCGCAATTCATATACCTAGTGATGGTCAAATCAATGCTAATAAATACACGAAAGCTTTGTTTAAATCTCTACAACAACATTACATCACACGATATTATCACCAAGAGGTTCAATCGATTGATAGAAGAAATGGCTACTACGCTGTGTGTACTGACCAAATGTCACCTATTGAAGCACATAAAGTGATCGTTGCAAGTGGTGCTTGGTCCTCTCAACTATTAAAAAACTACTCTCTTCCTAGAGAAGTCATTGGAGTTAAAGGCGAAGTTCTATTACTGGAACATGATGAACTAGATCTTAAAGAGACATTATTTATGACTAATGGATGTTATATCGTTCCAAAACAACCCAATCGTTTCTTAATAGGAGCAACAAGTGAATTTAACAATTACTCTGTAGGCACATCAGAAGGCGGTTTAAATTGGCTTTTAGATCATGCAAGCGCTCGTGTTCCAGAACTTAAGAATAGTCGTGTACTTAAAGAATGGTCAGGTGTTCGTCCTTACACGAATAATGAAATGCCAATGATGGATCAAATTGATGATGGCTTGTTCGTTATTACAGGACACTATCGTAATGGGATTTTATTATCTCCCGTAATTGGACGCGATATAGCAAATTGGTTAATTTCTGGCATTAAACCACCTCGTTACTCAAGCTTTAGTGTGAAAAGGAGGAGCAATTATGAAGTGTATTATTAACGGAGACTCATTCAGCTTTGACCAAGAACAATCAATTTATGATGTTTTAACAGCACTAGAATTAGATCCTAAGCGCGTTATCGTTGAATTCAATAAAGAATTAATTAAACAAGATAAGTATCATGAACATACTGTTAGAGAATATGATCGATTAGAATTATTAGAAATTGTTGGAGGCGGATAAAATGTTTAAAATTGGAAATTTAGAATTACAATCTCGTTTATTATTAGGTACTGGTAAATTTGACAATGAAGATATTCAATCACAAGCGATTGCAGCTTCAGAAACCAATGTTTTAACCTTTGCTGTTCGTCGTATGAATTTATATGATCGTGATTTACCTAATCCTTTAGCTAACGTTAACTTAAAAGACTTTATTACTTTCCCGAATACAGCAGGTGCTAAAACAGCTGAAGAAGCAATTAGAATTGCTGAAATTGCTAACCATGCAGGTGTATGTGACATGATAAAGGTTGAAGTTATTGGCGATGACGAAACGTTACTTCCTGATCCATTTGAAACATATGAAGCTTGTAAAGTACTTTTAGAAAAAGGATATATCGTATGTCCATATATCTCAAATGACCTCGTCTTGGCGAAACGTTTGGAAGAACTAGGTGTACATGCAGTCATGCCACTTGCGTCCCCTATTGGAACTGGTCGTGGTATTAATAATCCGCTTAATTTAAGTTATATTATTGAAAATGCTAATGTACCGGTTATTGTTGATGCAGGTATCGGTTCACCGAAAGATGCATGTCATGCAATGGAGCTAGGCGCTGACGGTATATTACTCAACACAGCGATTTCTGCAGCTAAAGATCCTGTGAAAATGGCTGAAGCAATGAAGCTTGGAATTAATGCGGGTAGACTTTCATACGAAGCTGGACGAATACCAGTAAAATATACTGCACAAGCATCAAGCCCTACTGAAGGTTTAGGTTTTCTATAATGTCACGCTACGATAGACAAACGAGATTTCACCCTTTTGGCGAAGACGGACAACATCAACTCTCTACATCACAAATACTTGTCTTTGGTGCTGGAGCTTTAGGGAGCCATATCATAGACCAGCTTGCTCGCATGGGTGCTAATCATCTTACAGTTATAGACATGGACATCGTTGAAACATCAAATTTACATCGTCAGACGCTTTATGACGAAGAAGATGCCTATCATCTTGTTTCTAAAGTTGAAGCTGTAAAAAATAAGGTGAGTCAAATCAACTCAGAAGTCACTCTTACTGCTTATGATGTTGAAGTCACTTCTTCAAATATTGAGGATATAGTAAGTGAGATTAATCCAGACATCATTATTGATGGAATGGATAATTTTAAAGTGAGATTTCTCATAAATGAAGTGTGTCATAAGTATGAAATACCGTGGGTCTATGGAGCAGCTGTTGGTAGTAAAGGAACTGTTTACGGCATTGATTACCAAGGTCCTTGTTTAAAATGTCTCATGCAAACCATACCTGAGACTGGAGAAAGTTGTGCTATTAATGGTGTTCTCCCACCTATTGTCTCAATTGTAGCAAGTTATGAAGTGGCTGAAGTGATTCGCTACTTAAGTGGAAAAGGATTTTCAAAGCAAATGATTACCATCGATGCGTTTGATCTTAGTTATAAAGCGATGAACGTAGATATATTGAAAAATAATGAATGCCCAGTGTGTGAAAACCATCAATATGACTTATTAGAAACAAAACAAGAAAATACTATTGAGCAAATGTGTGGTCATACGTACCTATTTAGAATGCCTAAACATGCATTTGATTACTCAAATCATTTCCCTGGAAATATTGTAAAAGCTACTTCATTCGCTACACTTATCAAATATGAAAATTATGAATTTACTCTATTTAAAGATGGACGCATGAATGCTTACGGGGTTCATAGTGATGAAGAAGCTAGTGGTTTATATCATACTTTAATCAAATCTATTCGATAATTTCGTACAAATCAGGTTTGCCTTTATTATCAATTTTAAGCAATTATTGTTATTATCTATTATAATTAACATACAATGTATTAACATTGCTTAATTTAAAGGAGAAACGAGTTATTAATGGAACAGATTATTACAGAGTTTATTAGTAAGTGGGGCTATACCGCTATATTTATTTTAATCTTATTAGAGAACGTCTTACCTGTAGTTCCTTCAGAGATTATTCTTACCTTTGCTGGTTTACTATCAGTGAAATCCCACTTATCTATATGGACACTATTAATTATTGCTACTATAGCTTCGTTTATTGGTCTACTCATTTTGTACTATATTTGTAGACTTATATCTGAGGAAAAATTATATCGATTTGTGGACCGTCATGGTAAATGGATGAAATTAAAAAGCAAAGATTTAAAACGCGCCAATGATTGGTTTAAAAAATATGGCGCATGGGCTGTCTTCTTATGTCGTTTCGTACCAGTATTACGTGTGCTGATTACTATACCAGCTGGCATTAACCGTATGAATGTAGTTCAATTTACTATCCTTTCCTTATTAGGAACAACAATTTGGAATTTCGCACTTATTTTACTTGGACGCTTATTAAGTGATAGTTTCGGTGCTCTTATGAATGGCATTCATACATACTCACGTATCATGTATGTCATCATCATTATCGCTATTATTTACTTCGTTATCCGTTACTTCATGAAAAGACGCAAAAATGTTAAATAAGTTTAGCTGAGTAATCCTTTTTTAGGGTTTACTCAGCTTTTTTCATACAAATTAAAATTTTTAGTACGCTATCATTGAAAAAACACTACATTTTAAAGATAATTTATGTAAGCGCATTACTTTTTTAAAATAATGCATATGTGATGGAAATATTTAACAGAGGTGACTAAGCATGACTCCTATTACTGAAAGTGAAATGAAACAAAAATATTTAGATTTACTCTCTCAAAAATTTGATAGTGCTGAGAAATTAGCAACAGAGATCATTAATTTAGAATCTATCTTAGAATTACCTAAAGGCACAGAACACTTTGTGAGTGATTTACATGGTGAATATGAATCTTTCCAACACGTTTTACGTAATGGTTCAGGAAACGTTCGCGCAAAAATCAATGATATATTCGAAAATAAATTATCTCAACAAGAGATTGATGACTTAGCAGCCTTAGTGTATTATCCAGAAGAAAAATTAAAATTAGTAAAAAATAATTTTGATTCCATAGGTAAACTCAACGTATGGTATATCACTACTATCGAACGTCTGATAGAACTTATTACATATTGTTCATCAAAATATACAAGATCTAAACTACGTAAAGCTTTGCCTGAACAATTTGTTTATATTATTGAAGAGTTACTATATAAAAGTAATGAATTTCATAATAAGAAGCCCTATTATGAAACTTTAGTTAATCAAATTATTGAATTAGAGCAATCTGATGATCTTATTATCGGTTTATCATATACCGTCCAACGTCTTGTAGTCGATCATCTTCACGTAGTTGGTGATATTTATGACCGTGGACCGAAACCAGACAAGATTATGGATACGCTCATTAACTATCATTCAGTTGATATTCAATGGGGTAACCATGATGTGTTGTGGATAGGCGCTTATGCAGGCTCTAAAGTATGTTTAGCTAACTTACTTCGTATCTGTGCACGCTATGATAACTTAGATATTATTGAAGATGCTTATGGCATTAACTTACGTCCTTTACTTACTTTAGCTGAAAAGTATTACGACGCTGAGAACCCTGCTTTCAAGCCTAAGAAACGTCCTGATAAAGATGCAAGTTTAACCAAACGTGAAGAAAGCCAAATCACTAAAATACATCAAGCGATTGCTATGATTCAATTTAAACTCGAAATGCCTATTATTAAGCGTCGCCCTTCTTTCGAAATGGAAGAACGTTTAGTATTAGAAAAAATTGATTATGACAACAATGAAATTACAGTTTATGGCAAAACTTATCCCCTTAAAGATACTTGTTTCCAAACTGTAGACCGAAACGATCCGGCGAAATTACTGCCTGAAGAAGAGGAAGTTGTAGATAAATTACTTCTTTCATTCCAACAATCTGAGAAATTACGTCGTCATATGTCATTCTTGATGCGCGAAGGTAAACTTTATCTTCCATACAACGGCAATCTTCTGATTCATGGATGTATCCCAGTTGATGAAAATGGAGAAATGGAATCTTTCGAAATCGAGGGCGAGCAGTTAAGTGGACGTGAATTATTAGATGTCTTTGAATATCATGTACGCAAAGCTTTCGACCATAAAGAAATCACTGATGATATATCTACTGACTTAGTATGGTATTTATGGACTGGTAAGTATTCATCTCTATTTGGTAAGCGTGCAATGACAACATTTGAACGCTACTTTATAGAGGACAAAGCTTCTCATAAAGAGGAGAAGAATCCATATTATCACTTACGTGAAGATGTTGATATGATTCGCAAAATGTTGAAAGACTTTGGACTAAATCCAGATGAAGGTCGTATTATTAATGGTCACACACCTGTTAAAGAAATCGACGGTGAAGATCCAATCAAAGCTGATGGTAAGATGCTCGTTATCGATGGCGGCTTCTCTAAAGCCTATCAATCCACGACGGGTATTGCTGGATATACACTGCTTTATAACTCATTCGGTATGCAATTGGTGGCTCATCAAGAGTTCAATACTAAAGAAAAGGTATTATCAGATGGTTCTGATGAGCTATCAGTGAAGCGTGTTGTAGATGAAGAATTGCAACGTAAAAAAATAAAAGATACCAATGTTGGTAAAGAGTTACAAGACCAAATTGATATCTTAAAAATTCTAATGCATGATAGATATTTAAAATAAATAGAAATACTAAGCATAAAATCCTTAGTTTCTTGTCATAAATAAAGTGAATTCTGTTTAAAAGTCATCTTGCTTTCCGTGGGGACGGTCTCAATCTTGCTCAGCAAGTTTTCAACTCGCCCTATTCCCACAGGAGCCGGATGACCTTTTTTATATCTTAGTCATTTCAAAATGTAAAATTCTTTTGACATTTTATGTCAGTACGTTATCATAATAATGTCAAAAACTTTTTACATTACGGAGTGGAATTAATGAAAATTATTCTTTTATTAGTAGTATTCTTAGTCTTTGGAGTATTATGGAATATAATCATAAACAAATATTTGCCAACTATTTTAACCGATGTGAAAAATAAAAAATATGACGAAAGACAATCTCAAATGGTCGTTGAAATATTCGCCAAAACATTATTATGGACGGTATTTAGTTTGATTGTTGCTATACTATTAAAAGTCTGTGATTTTACTGACTCACAAAAAAATGTTTTCACCAGATTTTTTAGCAATTATCCAGAGTTACATTATTTAATTTTAATATCAGGATTTTTAATAATATTCTATTATCATACTAAGAAAAAATATTCAGCTTGAAGGTAATAAAGTGAAAAATAATATTTTGTACTATCGTAAAAAGATGAAAATATCTCAAGAAACATTAAGTAAGAATCTTGGGGTTTCTAGACAAACTATCAATGCTATTGAAAATAACAAATATGACCCATCATTAGTATTAGCGTTTAAATTAGCTAAACAGTTCTCAGTTACAGTTGATGAGTTGTTTACTTATTAATGGGTCATTATGCCCTAACCATATCAATGAATCACAAATAAACCCGTAGATGACTCAACTTCATCTACGGGTTATTAGTTTACATTAAAATGACCTCAGTTATTATCATGCATGGGCATCTCTTAAAATACCATAAACCCCTGTGTCATTTTCTGGTAATTCTCTATTACTACGTTTGAATGTGACTTCTTTATCTTCACTAATGTAGTAAATCAACATGTCTTTATCTGTAAGTTCATGGTACTCTTCTGCTGGCACTTCTACTATATTGTGTTGTGTAATGTAATTATTAAACCAGCGTGGGCTGTGATTTTCATCAAATAAAATATGATTACGAATCGGACCACTCAAGTTATTTCTCGCCTGTTCATCATTGAAAGAAACAGGCATCATATCAACATTATTTAAACCGAATTCTGGTACTAATTCATTAAATGCCAGACTATTGAAAATAAATGACTGTGTCATTAAGATACATTTATTATATCGAAGTAAGTCGGAATAAATACGATCATTACTTGATAATAAATTACCTTTGAAGACTTCAAATCCCGCTTCATGTGCTTTCTCAGATGTATTTTCAAATAAATTGAACATCATAACTGGAATCCCATGATCTCGTAAATTCACGCCTAGGTGGAATGAGAACTCACTCTCACCTACTATAATTACACCTGGTGGTTCATTACTAGCGACACCGAATAATTTACTTAATGGTGTAAAGCTAAAGCCATAAATGACCACGGTAATAAATACTAAGCCGAATGTCACGGGCGTGATATATTTCGCCATAGCTACTTTGTCATCCATAAATAATCCTGAGAAGAATTGGGCCACTGTTAATACGACTATCCCTCTTGGCGCCATCATAGCGACAATCGCTCGTTCTTTCTTAGAAATTTCAGTTTTAAATGTTGAGAAAAGCACTGAAATAGGTCGAACTAAGACAATCATGACAATACAGAAAATAAAGAGTTGCCATGATACTACATTAAGTAATACATCTTTCGTAAGTGATGACGTGATTAAAATAAAGACTGTACTTACTAATATAGAAGATGCATTATCGATGAAATGATCTGATTCTTTAAAGATTAAATCATGACGTTTTTTACGTGCCATTATTAAACCAAAAATTGTCACCGCTAATAATCCAGATTCCGATAATATTGCATCACAAACACTAAATGTTAAGAGAATAAAAACGAATTGGATAGGTGGCATTAAATTTTGTGGAATCATATCTTGGCGTATGAACCAATTAAATAAATATGACGCACCAAAGCCGATTACGACAACGGCTAATATTTTCAGTACGAATATGAGAATAACAATGAAACTTATACCTTGTTCAATAATTTGGAAGATATAAAATGCTGTCAATGCAAGCATCGGACCAATTGGGTCGAGAATAATACTTTCCCATCTTAATATAGAGTCAACATTCCTCTTTACTTTCGCTTGTTTTAATAATGGTTGAATCACAGTTGGACCTGTAATTAAAAAGAGTCCTCCCATGACAAAGGATACGGAGATTGGAAAGTTTAAGATTGTATGTAAGGCTATCGCACCTAAAATCCATGCAATAACTGCGCCGACTGTTATGATTCGAATAACCGCTTTAGAAATTCCTTTAAGTTCCCTAAAATCTAAATTACTGCTACCTTCAAATAAAATAATTGCAACAGCTAAGGAAACGATTGGACTAAACACTTCAGATCCTAACGCTTCTTTAGGATTAGTGATACCTAATATCGGGCCAACGAGTAAACCAACAATCGCCATAACTACTATAGATGGCCATTTAATTCTATCTGCTAACCATTGACTAAAAATCCCTAATGCTAGAAATAGAACTATCATCAGCATAATGGGTAAGTCCAATGACATATGAACACCTTCTTAATATATTTACTTGCCTAATATATTCAATATTGCCTAATACTATCAAAAATGATGTATAAATGCATTATTATTTGCTTAAAACTTTTGTAAATGTATAAAAATAATTAAATTGATTAAAATTAAACTTACAATTACTGAGCACCTTAAGTTTATGATACATATTAATTATACACTAAAGTCAAATTATCGTACGTCACATTTATACAATAGTACATATGTGATGAACTTTACTGTTTATTTTTTCGTCTATATCATCTACAATAGATAGATGTGATTTTTCAATTTTTTAAAATAAATGAATACATACAACATCTTTAAAATATATAAATTTGAAGGGATATGCATGTTAAATGAATACTGTTAAAGAATCCATCATCGTTGCCTTCGCTTTCGTTGGCGTGGTCGTTGGCGCTGGATTTGCGACAGGTCAGGAAATATTTCAATTTTTCACAAGTAATGGTATCTATAGTATCGCTGGAATTATCATTACTGGTCTTATCGTTACTTTAGGTGGAATATTTGTTTTAAACACTGGCTTCCGTCTTAAATCTCAAAATCATTCTGAATCAATCAATTTCTATTTACATCCTTTGATTGCAAAAGTTTTCGATATCATACTGACTATATTTTTATTTTCACTTGCTATTATTATGACGGCAGGTGGTGCATCAACAATTAACGAGAGCTTTGGCATACCTTTTTGGCTAAGTTCTTTAATCTTAGTAGTGCTAATATTACTCACGTTGTTTTTACAGTTTGATCGATTAATTGCTGTACTTGGTGGGGTTACACCTTTCCTAGTCGCTGTAGTAGTAATGATTGCTGTGTATTATTTTGTTACTGGTCACATTGATTTTACTGCCGCGAATCAATATTCTAATAACAATAAATCAATTTCTCCAGGTTGGTGGTTCGATGCAATCAACTACGCCAGTCTACAAATTGCAGCTGCTTTCAGTTTTCTAACAGTTATGGGTGGTAAGTTGAAGTTTCAGAAATCGACTGTTTATGGTGGCTTAATTGGTGGTCTCATCATTACTTTCCTATTGCTAATGATTAATCTAGGATTAATTACTGAGTTCGATAAAATAAAACATGTGGCATTACCATCGCTACTCTTAGCAAAACAGATTTCACCTTCTATCGGCACAATTATGTCTGTGATCATGGTGTTAGTAATATATAATACTGTTGTAGGTCTAATGTATGCATTTGCTACACGTTTTAGCCAACCCTTTACAAAACGTTATTTTAGTTTAATTATTATGATGGCTATCATTACTTTCATTTGTACATTTATTGGATTTATCTCACTGATTGGTAAGGTATTCCCAATTATGGGACTATTTGGTTTTATTTTGCTTATCCCTGTCATATATAAAGGTTTTCTTAGACACTAAATATGAGTCAGGCGAGCTGTTAATGCTCGTCTGGCTTTTTTGTTGAATGTATCTTACTTCCCTTTCACATTTCTCAAAGATTATTACTCTCCATATGTTTTTCATTTTCAAAATTAGGATAAAAAATTTCGGGAATATAAATTGTGGAGGTGTCTTAAATGACAAATCAACTATTTATTAATAATGAATTTATCTAGAGTCAATCGAATGAAACGATGGATGTGATTAATCCTGCTACAGGGGAAAAATTCGATACAATTACATTTGCGACTAAAGAAGAAGTCAATAACGCAATTGAAAAATCTAAACATGCTCAACGTGAATGGGAACGCGTTCCTCAACCTACACGTGCCGAACATGTAAAATTACTCATTCCATTATTAGAACAAAATCGCGATGAAATAGCACAATTATATGTGAAAGAGCAAGGAAAAACGTTAGCTGAAGCTTATGGTGAAATTGATAAGTCTATCGCATTTATTGATTATATGACTAGTTTAATTATGAGTAATAAGGGCGAAGTACTTCAAAATAGCGTAGAAAACGAAATTATCCAAATTACGAAGAAACCTATTGGTGTCACAGCGGGCATCGTCCCTTGGAATGCCCCTATTATGGTTTTAATGCGAAAAGTTATTCCCGCTGTTGTTACGGGATGCTCAGTCGTTATTAAACCAAGTGAAGAAACGACACTTTTAACATTAAAATTAGCTGAACTATTCCGTGCTTCAACAATACCAGCTGGATTAATTCAAATTGTTCCAGGCACTGGCGAAACGGTTGGAACACAACTTGCAACGCATGAAGATATTCAACTCATCTCACTTACAGGTAGTATGCGTGCTGGTAAATCAGTATATGAACATGCAGCACAAACAGTTAAGAAGGTAAACCTTGAGTTAGGTGGTAACGCACCTGTTATCGTTACACCTCATGCGGATATCGACAAAGCTGTAGACTATATTGTCACAGCTCGTATTAATAACGCTGGTCAAGTGTGCACATGCCCTGAACGTATCTTTGTTCACGAAGATGTTCATGACGAATTTATTGAAAAGGTTTCTAACAAAATGAGTCAATTAACTGTAGGAGACCCACTCGATGAGAATTCAGATTACGGAGCTATTATTAACCAAACTCAACTCAATAGTATTCATGAAAAAGTCGAAACTGCAGTGACAAACGGTGCCAAATTAGTATTGGGCGGACAAAAATTACAACGTGATGGTTTCTTCTACGAACCAACTGTATTAGATCATGTAAATCCTGAAGATAGTGTATTTAAAGAAGAAATATTCGGACCAGTCCTAGCGGTTACAACGTATAACGACTTCGATCAAGTGATTGATGACGCTAATGATACAAATGCTGGTTTATCTTCATATATTTTCTCTGAAAACTTTAAAGAAGTAATGACCGCTTCAGAACGTTTAAAATTTGGTGAAGTTTACGCCAATTGTGAAGCAGAAGAAGTAGTGAACGGTTATCACGCAGGATGGCGCGAATCTGGTTTAGGAGGCGCTGATGGTATTCACGGCTTTGAAGAGTACTATAACACTACAGTAAGTTATTTAAGATATTAGTAGTATATGAAAAGACCCTTTTAGAGTGAACATGTCATTCTAAAAGGGTTTTTAATTATTGATTTAAAGCTTTGTCTAACGATTCAATATCTTTTTTCATTAGTGATTGATAAGTGATTGACTGATTGTCTTTTTCTTTTTTAGTAAGTACTGCTAAATTATGGAAACTTAAAGGTTGGGTATCTGTTTCTTTTTTTATCACATCTGTAATTTTAGAAGTAATATTTTGTTCATATAATACATAAGGAGACTTGGAATTTTTGATGTTCTTCACGATACTCAATATCTTCTTCTGACTTGGTTCTTCATCATTCATTCCATTAACGCCTTCTTGTTTAAAATGATAACGATGAGTAAGATAGCCTAGAGAATCGTGAGAAATAATAATTTTTTCACGTTTAGGGCTTTTAGTGATTTTTTGCATCTTTTTATCGATATTTGCGACATCTTTATCTAACTTTTTATAGTTTTTTTCATAGTATGACTTATGTTTAGGATCTTTTTGAATAAGCTTATCTTTGATTTTCTCAGCGAAAATGCGATCTAATACTGGGTCTAGCCAAACATGTGGGTCGTTTTCAGTTTCAGCATGATTATGACCTTCATCTTCATCGTGATCATCGGAATGGATTAATTCTTTTTGATTTAAATCGCTTGCAAGGGCTAATTTCATATTTTTATTTTCCATTGATTGAGTTATTTTAGCTGAAACTGGGTCTAAGCCATCGCTAGAGTAGATGAATAAATCACTTTTCGCAATATTAATCATATCTTTTTGCGTAGGCTCATAAGAATGTAAATCAGCACCTGGAGGATAAATAGATTCTACATCTACGTATTTACCGCCAATTTGTTCTATAAAACTTTGAAATGCAAAGACGGTTGTATATATTTTCATTTTTTTGTGACTATTGACATTGTCTTTTTTGCTAGAATTTATACTCTTACTACATCCACTTAATATTAAAATTAATGATAACGTAATAAAGATAATTGCCTTTCTTTTCAAAATGAGCCCTCCACAAAGCGTAATTATTTCGTTTATCACTATATCTATAACCTTCTAAAAAAGCAATAGCTAAGCCTTTAAAAAATTAATCATGTTTTAGAATTTAAAAAGAGTGATAAATATATGTATAAACATTTTAAAGGAGTGAACGTTAATGGCTGAAGAAATTAAACAAGGCGATCATAAATTTTATGTGGGAGAAGATGAGAATAATCCACAAGCAGTAATTACTTTCAAAGAAGTAGATAACAATGAAATCGATATTGACCATACTGGTGTATCTGATGAACTAGGTGGTCAAGGTTTAGGGAAAAAATTAGTGAATAGCGTTGTTGAATATGCGCGTAATAATAATTTAAAAATCATTGCTTCTTGCCCATTTGCTAAAGATGTTTTAGAAAAAGACGACCACGCGCAAGATGTATATTTAGGCTAATACATTGATATTTAATCATTCCAAGGAGATATTATTCTTCTTGGAATTTTTTTGATTCAAACTTGCTCTTTTCACCTCCTAGCAGTATATTTATTATACTTAGTATAAATATTAAATGAAGATGACTTTTTCATCTGAGGAGGACTACACTTTGCATACCTTTCACTCATCAGAAGCAACGCAAGTTACAAATATCACTCTGAACGTTAAAGATTTAAATACAATGACTGACTTTTACTCTAATGTTTTAGGTTTTACAATCAATAAACAAACTGAGCAACAAACCATTTTTTATATCGGTAAACATGGACATACATTAACTTTGAATAGATTGATTGATGGTCGTCAACCTGGATTTAGAGAAGCTGGATTATTCCATATCGCCTACCTTCTCCCTTCGCGTGTTGACTTAGCAAACTTCCTTTATCATACTAGCCAACTCAATATCGCGGTTGGTGGTGGCGATCATCTTGTAAGTGAGGCTTTATATTTTAATGATCCAGAAGGTAACGGCATTGAGGTCTATCAAGACCGTCCTGATGAAGGATGGCAATGGAGTGATGGATTTGTCAAAATGGATACACTACAAGTTGATGACAATGATTTAATTGCTCAACGTTCTAAAGAAGGATGGCAAGGTTGGCCAGAAGATGGGATAATTGGGCATTTACATCTTAAAACACATGATCTAGGACAAGCACGCGCATTTTATATTGATGATCTAGGGTTAGAACAAATTTCTAATTTCCCCCAAGCACTCTTCATGTCCACGCAGAAATATCATCACCACATTGCGGTGAATACTTGGCAGTCAAATATAGCAAGAACACATAATCAACTATCATATGGATTAACTCATGTAGATATATATCAACCTAATGCAGAGATTAAACATTTAACATCACCAGAAGGCTTTGACATTAAGATTCATGGTGATAAAAATTTAGTGTTAAACACATAAAAAAAGAGGGCTTTCGCCCTCTTTTAATTTTTTATTTATATTAATACATACCATTTGGTTGGTTACTTGTATCAATAAAGATATTTTTAACTTGTTGATAGTTTTTAATTGCGTCTTTATAAACTTCACGACCAATACCAGATTTCTTATAGCCGCCGAATGGTGCGCCTGCTGGAATTTGGTTATACGTATTAATCCAAATACGACCAGTTCTCATTGCTTTAGAAACATTTAATGCACGGTTGATATTAGTTGTGAAAATACCACCAGCTAAACCATATTCTGAGTCATTCGCGATATCAATCGCTTGTTGTTCATCATCAAATTTTTCAACTACTAAAACTGGACCAAAGATTTCCTCTTGAGCTAATTTGTGTTTATTATCTTTTAACTCAATAATAGTCGGCTCGAAATAATAACCTTTATCTAATCCATTGTCTGTAATACGATGACCACCAGTTAAGATATTAGCTTTATCATCATCTTCTGCAATTTTTACGTAACTTTGAATTTTTTCTAATTGATCTGGACCAGTTTGCGCACTCATTTTTACATTTTCATCAAATGGATCACCAACTGTGATATTTTCAAAAGCTTCTTTTAGTTTAGGTAATAATTCGTCATAAATTGAAGATTGTATTAGCAATCTTGAACCTGCACTACAAACCTCACCTTGGTTAAATAGAATTCCTAACTGAACGCCTTCAACAACTTGTTCTAAATTCGCGTCATCAAAGATGATGTTGGCACTCTTACCACCAAGTTCTAATGTTGTAGGTACAATGCGTTCAGCTCCTGCTTTTGCTACGCCGTAACCTACATCTGTTGAACCAGTGAATGATAACTTATCTACACCTTCATGGTTAAAGATAGCGTCACCTGATTCAGAACCTTTACCAGTTAAAACGTTCACTACACCTTTAGGTAAAACTTCTTGGAAAATTTTAGCAAGTTCAATTAATGATAAAGGCGTTGAAGAAGATGGTTGAATAACCACTGTGTTACCTGCAGCTAATGCTGGTCCTAATTTCCATGAAGCTAATAAAATTGGGAAGTTCCATGCAACCACTGCACCTACAACACCTACAGGTTCATTGACAACTAAACTCATAGTGTTTTCGTCAATTTCATTGACTGTACCTTCATCAGTAGTTAAAACACTTGCGAAATATTTAAACTGATTTGCTGCTTGAGGTACATCAATTGTAGAAGTTTCACGATATGGTTTACCATTTTGTAATGATTCAACTGTAGCTAAATGTTCAGCCTTTTCATGAATGCGACGACTAATTTCTAATAAGTAATCAGCGCGTTCAGCTTTTGAAATTTTACTCCAGCTATCAAAAGCATCATGTGCAGCTTGCACTGCTTTATCGACATCTTCTTTGCCAGCTCTTGCAACTTTAGCTAAGTCTTCGCCATTAGCTGGGTTAGTTACTGTTAATGTTTCTCCACTACCACTTGATTGGAATTCGTTATTGATAAATAAGCCATAACTTTCGTCGATATAATCTCTTACGTTAATATTTGCCATTTTAACCCATCCTTTATAGTGATATTTGAATTGTTGAAACTACCTTGCTTAACTTAAATATATTTAAAAATGTAAACGTTTACTTTTGTAGTTTTTATTTTACCTTCTTTTCTATATGATTCAAAACAATGTGTTTATGAGCATACTCAAAAAGAAGTCCTAGTCTTGAATTACCCGCATATATAAAGACTTATTCACTTCTGAAAAATTTAAAAATTTTCAAAAAAACAGACTCTACAATCTAAAATTATAGAATCTGTTCTTGAATATTTTAAATTATTATACCCAGCTAATAACGTCATCTTTGTTTTGACGAACTTTACCATGAGCAGGTTCTTCAGCTCTATAACCGAAACCAACCATTACTGAAATACCGAAATGTTCAGTATCTAGGATACCTTCATCAGCTAATATCTCAGTCACTTTATCTAAGTCAAATCCTTCCATTGGGCATGAATCAACGCCTAAGAGTGCTGCAGTCGTCATCATATTACCTAATGCAATATAAGTTTGTTTGCTAGCCCAATCATACAATGTACGTTCATTATCATTAATGTGGAAATTGGTTTGGAAATTATCAAACTTTTCATTAACTGCTGGAATTGTGCTTTCTTCGTACTGTTTAACACCACGAATTAAGTTTTGGACGTATTCAGATTGAGAAGTTACATTTTTACGTGCAAATATCAATACAAAGTGACTCGCTGTATCTAACTGCTTCTGAGCACCCCAACTGTATGGTTTAAGTTTATCTCTTAATGTTTCACTTTGGACTACAACAAAATGCCACGGTTCCAAACCTAGAGAACTCGGAGATAATCTCCCTGCCTCTAAAATTGTTTCAAAATCTTCATCACTCACTTTTTTAGACGGATCAAATTGTTTTGTAGCGTGTCTAAATTTAAACGCATCAATGATTGTTTGATTCATATTACTCATACCAGTGTTTCATCCTTCCTAAAATACATTGTTAACAATATCAATTTTCATTACATCAAAAGTATAAATGACTTTTGTACACGATAAAAGTAAATGAATTTCATAAAAAAAGAGGATGTTTATTTTTAAAATGAGAGATTTTTCACATTTTTCTTTTCCAAAGGTCATTTCGCACTTGATTTGTGAAAACTTTCACAATATAATGAGCTTGTAAGTTTTAGTCTTACTTATTTATTTTTATTCTTATAACTTATTATTTAGTACGATTTTTTATATTTTAGAAATGGGGTTATTTTTTAATGACAAGAATTATGTTTTTCGGTACACGCGAATATGAGAAAGAAATGGCATTAAACTGGGGTAAAAAGAATAACATTGAAGTAACTACTTCTACTGAACTTTTAAGTAAAGATACTGTCGACCAACTTAGGATTATGATGGTGTAACTACCATGCAATTCGGTAAATTAGAAGTTAAAGTTTACCCTAAACTCGAAGCATACGGCATCAAACAAATCGCTCAACGTACTGCGGGATTCGATATGTACGATTTAGATCTTGCTAAAAAACATGGTATTGTTATTTCTAACATTCCTAGTTATTCACCTGAGACTATCGCAGAATATTCTGTTTCTATCGCATTACAACTTGTACGTAGATTCCCTGCAATCGAAAGACGCGTACAAGATCACAACTTTACTTGGGCGGCACCGATTATGTCACGTCCAGTTAAGAATATGACAGTCGCTATCATTGGTACAGGACGTATTGGAGCTGCCACTGCTAAAATTTACGCAGGATTTGGCGCAAAGGTTGTTGGTTACGATGCTTATCCTAATCATTCTTTAGACTTCTTAGAGTATAAGGATTCTGTTGAAGAAGCTATTAAAGATGCAGACATCATTTCATTACACGTACCTGCAAACAAAGAAAGCTTCCACTTATTTGATAAAGAAATGTTTGCGAAAGTTAAGAAAGGTGCTATTTTAGTTAACGCTGCTCGTGGGGCTGTTATTAACACACCTGATCTTATTGATGCAGTTAACGATGGCACATTATATGGTGCTGCAATCGATACTTATGAAAATGAAGCCGACTACTTTACATTTGATTGGACTAACAAAACAATCGAAGATCAAACGCTTTTAGAGCTTATTAGACACGAAAAGATTTTAGTCACACCTCACATTGCTTTCTTCTCAGATGAAGCAGTACAAAACTTAGTTGAAGGCGGCTTAAATGCAGCGTTATCAGTTATTCAAACTGGAACTTGTGAAACACGTCTAAACTAATATATTTAAAAGGGTGAGAAAAGTTGGTATATCCACTTCTTCTCACCTTTATTTATGCTCATATGTTACTTAGAACTACTTCTTCAATAGTAGTTAATACACCTTGTTTATCATTAGATGGTGCTACACCACTCGCTAATTCAAATAATGATGCGTCGTTACTATTTTCCATAACATAACTAAATTGTGCGAGTTCTAGCATATCTTTATCATTATTAGCATCTCCAAATGCCATTAATTCAGTAGACGACATCCCCCATTCAGTAAGTAATCGTCTTAATGCTTGACCCTTTGTCATATTAGGCATAATGACATCTATACTATCGTGCCCACTTGAGACTAGCTTAATTGTATCTTTAAAAGCTCTCTCTAACTCATCATCCAAGTGAGGATGAGTATCTCGATTGATATTGAAAGCAATTTTAACATAATCGTCTTCAGGTAAATGTTGAAGTGAATCAATTTCTTCTAATTGATGATAATAAAAATGCGCGTCCTCTTTAAAAGTTGCTTGGGTACTTTTTAAAATATACGCACTTTTCACACCACATATGATGAGTTCATCCATCTTGTGGTCACTGCTTAAATAATCAACAACGTCTTGAAAATCTTGTCTATTGAAACTTCGGTAGTTGTACAACTTATTCCCATTATATATGACTGCCCCATTTTCAGAAATAAAGAACATATCTCTAACGCCAAAGATAGACTTCAATTTCGCATATTGATTTCCACTTGCAGCTATAAATTGTATGTTATGCTTCTTTAATTTTTTAAAAATTGTTTCAAACCGTGCCTCATCAAATTGCTTATTTGAATCTAAAAAAGTGCCATCCATATCTACTGCAATTGCGCGTATCATTTTAATATCCCCTTTAATTGACCAACTTTAATCTCATTATATCTGTGTGTGTGAATGGAATGAAGTTAAAGATAAGTCTATGAAACTATATTCACATTTAGAAATTGATTTCATCACTTAAAAATACTTAACTCATGTGAATGTTTGTTAAATGTCTATTAAACTTTATGATTTATTACTATAGTAAAAGGTAGAAGTATCTTGTATATACTCCTACCTGATTGTTCTTAATTCACTTGTGTTGCGATGAATATTTTTCGTTTCTCCCAGACACCTGTTTTCTCATTATAATCATCACAAGTAATCAACGTTAATTGATTTTTTTTACCTTTTTGTTCATCTAAAACTTCAACATCTGATGGATTAACGTCATGAATTTTTGTCATTTTATACTTACGTGTTTGATTACCTACTTTAAAATATACTTTACTTCCTTTTTTAGCTGCTTTTAGGTTAGTAAATTGATAGTGCGGACGGTCAGTAAATGTGTGACCAGCGATAGAAATATTTTGTTGATCTAATGATTCATCACCTTCAGCGAAACTCACACCTCTATTAAGTTGCTCTAGTGTCGCAGGTCCTGGATAAACCGGCTCCTTAATTTCAGCATCTGGTACTTCAATATAACCAGCCATTTTGGATTTATCCTTTGGAATTGTAGGTGTCTTTTGTTTCGTCGAGGTATCCTTTTTTTCATCGTTGTCATATTTCTCAATCTTATTGTCGTTATCTTTTTCATGAAGATAATTATCAATATGTGGCTTTGCAAATAAATATATTGCTAATAATATTAATAAGACACCAATGAACGTCGTTAATCGACTCGTCCATTTTTTCATTACTGTAACTCCTTTAAATGTTTTTAAAGATTTATCGTAGTTTGAGATAAGTATAGCATTATTTTGACACGACAACACTAATATAAAAGGAGCTTATAAAATCTTTTATAAATATCGCATGTGAAATTACTTAACAAATAATTGATTTATTAGAAATAAAGGTATTTAATGGAATGTAAAAAGAGGGGTGCCAAATGATTAGACATGCTAGAAAAGAAGACCTGCCAGATATTCTTAAAATTTATAATGACGCCATAATTAATACTACTGCAGTATATACATATGATCCCAAGGAATTAGAAGAACGACTACAGTGGTTTGAAACAAAATCAATAGCCGAAGAACCTATATGGGTATATGTTAAAGACCATCATGTTATAGGTTATGCAACATATGGCTCTTTTAGAGATTGGCCAGCCTATCTTTATTCTATTGAACATTCGATTTATGTTGATCCCGACTATCGTGGTCAAGGTATAGCTTCAAAGTTATTAGAAATACTCATTCAAGACGCAAAGGCCAAAAATTATCGAACAATTGTAGCGGGGATAGATGCTTCTAATGTAAGAAGTATTGAGCTACATAAAAAATTTAATTTCACTCACGCTGGAACAATTAAAAATGTAGGATATAAATTTGAAAGATGGCTCGATTTAGCATTTTATCAGCTTGATTTACATCAATAAAAAAGAATGAAATTTAACTAAGGAATGTCTTTGGTTAAATTTCATTCTTTGTTTTTATTTTCAATAACAAAACGAATATAGTAGAACATAAAAACGAGAATCATACTTAATGATAATGATTTAAATAATAAGTTGACCCATGTCCCCTCTGTAGTCCATAAATAAGTTATCGTTGTGTTAATGATGAATGCTAGAAAGATAAGGAATAATCTTAGCATTGCATCAACCCCTTTTAAGCTATTTTAGATTGGGGACCCACATTTTGCAATACTAAAGAAGCACTTATGATGGTAATAATTCTTTAGTGCTTCTTACATAATAGTTTCTTGACTATTGTGTTCATCTAATATGCGAATTCTAATTTCGACGGTGTTCTTAATGCAATAGACCATAGTCTATTGTAATCCTTTTTAATCATTCAACTATGTACTTACTAAAACAGTTAATCTTTATAACCTTAGAAAAAAGCACTTTAGTCTTGCTATACACAAAACTAAAGTGCTTAATCATTATATTTATAAGTTATTTATTATTTACCATATTTTCAGCTTCACCGAAAATTTTACGTTTAATTTCTTCACCAGTTGGTGTACCAGCTAGACCACCTAAACCTGTTTCACGAAGAGATGCAGGTAAATTACGACCAACTCTGTCCATCGCACCGATAACTTCATCAACTGGAATACGACTTTCAACGCCAGCTAATGCAAGGTCTGCTGAAATTAATGCGTTACCTGAACCAATAGCATTTCTCATTACACAAGGAATTTCAACGAGTCCTGCTACAGGATCACAAACTAAACCTAATAAGTTACTTATCGCAAGTGCCATCGCATGACCAGATTGCTCTGGCGTACCGTTAAAGATAGCTACAGAAGCTGCCGCAGCCATTGCTGACGCAGAACCAACTTCTGCTTGGCAACCGCCTGTAGCACCAGCAACACTTGCGTTGTTTGCAACTACACGTCCAAATAATGCTGAAGTAAATAGGAAATCTATCATTTGATCTTCAGTTAAATCATGCGTTTTCTCTAATTTGAAAAGAACTCCGGGTATAGTTCCCGAGGAACCAGCTGTAGGTGTAGCACAGATGATACCCATTGCTGCATTCACTTCGTTTGTTGCAACTGCACCTTTAACGGCTTCAATCATTTCTTTCCCTGATAAAGCATGATTGTTTTCGTTGTAATCACGAAGTTTTGCCGCATCATGGCCTGTATAACCTGTAACACTTTCTACACCGTCTCCAGTAGTACCTTTTTCTACTGCATCACGCATCACTTCAAGATTTTGTTTCATGCGTTCACGTACTTCGTCGCGTGATATACCTTCTCTTTCCATTTCTTCGTTGATCAAGATATCAGCGAAGGAAATGTCATGTTCAACAGAATAATCTATTGTCTCTCTAATTGAATCAAACATTTATAATCCCCCTCTAATTGATATAGGAAACGTTTAAGTCACTGTATTTTTCTCTAATTTTGTTTAATGTTGATTCTGAGATTGCTTTATTTAAAGGTAATACAACTAGACCATTATTGTCGCTCGTCTTGACAGTTTCATCACCAAAATCAATTTCCATATCTGTCATGTCGTTGATTAAGTGATTCACCTGAGCTTTATCCATTTCGCCGTCTATTTCTAACATTGGAAGTCCATTGTTAATTTCAACTTCTAAGCCATTGACGTTAATGCCTTTAAGTTTAATTGTACCGCCACCAATTGAAATACCAATGACTTCAATGTGACGTCCACTTTCAGAGTTCGCCTTAATATAAGCACAGTTAGGATGTTGACCGATACTTTCTCCATCTTCTTCGATGATATCAACATCAATATTTTCATCCTTAGCTATATCTAATGCTGATTTAATTCGGCTATCGAAGGTGCTATAGCCCATAGCACCACCAACTACAGCTACGTCTGTACCATGTCCTTGGTGCGTCTTAGCAAAAGATTCATAATAATGAATCTCTAAAGTTTTAGGCATGTCTCCTAAAACAGCACGTGCTGAGTTACCTATTTTAACTGCACCAGCAGTATGAGAACTTGATGGTCCCATCATAACTGGTCCAATAATGTCAAAAGCACTTTGGTAATCATAGCTTTTAGCCATTATTAAACACTCTCCTTAACTCGATTCTTTTTCCCTGGTAATTTGAAACTAATATTCATTAAGTTAAACTTCTTGATAATTGAACTCATAACGAATGCTAGTACTACACTTACTATACCCACTGTGATGATAGTTATGATAGAAGTCACTGCATTATTAAATCCAAATAATACAATCGCACCTGCGATCGGTGTAGCCATACCTTTTACATTGATTACTAGTCCACTGAATGTAACGATACAAGCATTTACAACACCGATGATGGCATTCGTACCATAAAGTTGTAGTGGATATTTTGCAATTAAATCTATTTGTGTCAATGGTTCGATAAATACTGCGAACGCATTGGTTTTCTTACCAATATGCAGTCTACTGAATAGTACTGCGTTAACGAATGAAGCACCAGTACATGTTAATGCACCGATTGCCATTGGTATACCTGTAAGTCCTAATAAGCTTGTTAAGACCATTGAACTTAAAGGCGTCATGCCTGTTACAGGTATAACTAGTCCTAATATAACTGCTAAAGCATAAGGATTATCATTACCTACAGATGAGATAGCTGAACCAATTTGTTTAAGTACAGCGATAACCCCTGGTGAAATTAAATTTGCTAAACCAAATGTAATTGCTGGAGCCAATAAAATTACAACAATTAAATCTAGTCCTTCTGGAACTTTTTTCTCTATCAATTTAATCCCAAAAGCAATAATATATGCTGCTATAAATGCTGGCAATAATTTTGAATCATGTAAAACTAAACCAACGATAACAGCAAAAACTGGAGATACACCCAAGTTTAAACATGTTAAAATACCAACTGCAATTCCGCTTAAACTCCCTGCTAAGTCACCAATTTCTTGAAAAAATTTAATGTGGAACACGCCACCGATAGCATAACTTAAGAATGCTTGTGGTAAGTATGTGGCACAAGCTGCCCCTGATAAAGCTTGTAAACCTTGTTTACCATATGGCGCAAAGTTTAAGAACAGCGTCATGATGATAAGTACAATTACTAGTGTCCCTACTCCTAAGATTATATTCATTTCCCCATAACCTTCTTTCTGTTTTTTTAGGCCATAGCTATCGTACACCCTTAAGAAAGCGATTTCAATAATTTACAACAAATAAATTAGTAGATATTGTGAAATAATTCACTAAGTTATATTTTTATTGTTGCAAAAAGTACAAAAGAGAAATTATTTTGTTATTTGATTTTATTCGAAACATTTTACACCTAACCCTGACGAATGTAAACGCTATCATAAACATTAATTTACCCTTACCTCAAAATCGTCTTCATATGATGTACAGATAACTAGTACATATCATTTAGGCGACTTATATATTCTAACGCTTATTATCTCAAAATGTAACAAATTGCTCACAATTTTTAAGGGCTTATTGCAAATTTCTAGTGCAACCAGCCCTTAAATATGAATGTTTAATTTAAAATTGTATTTTTACCCTTAAACCTATTTTCAGATTCACGGGTGAATTTTATCATTTTCTACTCTTACCTATATCATTTTAATTAATTAGGCGGACTTCTACCTCTATATCTTTTCAATAAGTAAAAGTTACCCTTTAATGAAAAATAATTTTTCGGCTAAGTCATAATTCTTTTGACTCAATGAAAATTCTTGTCTTGTAAGTCTTTCTGGTAATTCAAGTATAAGTAAGAAAAGTTTGTCTACATTTGTTAACACTTCTTTAGATGTAGACATAGATATTGATTCCATTTGCTCAATAAATGGTGCGTATCTACAGTAAGCACTAACAAATATTTGTAGAGGATAGATGCTTTGATTGTTTTTATATAAATTAATGAAGACTTTAACAATATGACTGGGATAGATGATTTCTATATTATTATCTTGAATAGAGAATTTTAAATTGCATTTTTTGAGTTCTGAAAGTAGTTTTTGAAGCATATATAGGAGTAAAGGAATGTCGCGATTTTCATGAGCAGGTGGAAGGTTGAGTTTATCAGTTAATGTATCTGGATCTAATGGGAATGATAATTTAAGTGGTTTAACAGTTGTTTTGATTTTTAATTGGGTCATTCTAGAGTATGCACTCAACATTTCACTGTGCTGGTTGACAGGATAGAATTGTAAAAAACGTAACTTTTCATCATTAATATCACTTTCAGCTTCATCTCTTAGATTGATAAACTGATTATTTACTTGATGCGAAGGTGGTTGATATTGAGGGAATTGAATTGACCTTTGAAGTTGGTATGTAGTGGGTAGTGTAATATCTTGGTGTTCAAGTTCAAGTAATAAATTAGGATAGTCGAGTTCATTCATATACGCAAACGTTCGTGGCGACATACGGCTTAGAAACTCACACAATTCTTGTTTCAAAATTAACATATTATCATCCTCTCGGTGTCTTATTTTTTAATTGTGCTCATATATTAATTGTTAAAATATAATTTTATTAAACGTTCTATTTAGTGTAATGTCAATATTCATTTCCTTGAAAATAATTTTTCTTTTTTGTCGCTCAAACTAAAAATCAATTATTGTTTCCCATCTTTTCAATAATTCACTTTTTTCAATAAATTTCTATATAAAGTCTAGGTTTTGCATTTAGAGTTATCAAGATAAAAAAACTCTCGCACAAGAATTGTCCGAGAGTTGGTACTTTACTTTGTAATCGCTAGCAGTTCCTTTGTTAGTTCTTTCGTTTGCTTATAGACTCGTTGATAAACATTATGGAATTGTTCGTATCGTTTATGATTTTCGGCATTAGGTTTAAAAACTTCTTCAACTTTAATAAATGTCTCAACACAATCAGCTACACTTTCAAACCAACCTAGTCCGTATGCTGCAAGCATAGCTGCTCCCATACTTGGACCTTCTTCATGTTTTAATTTTTTCACTTTCATATTAAAAACATCTGCTTGAAGTTGAAGCCAGAACTTACTTTTAGCCCCTCCACCAATTGAGGTAATTGAATTGATTTCGTGTCCTGCTTCTCGCATTATTTTGATTGAATCATATAAAGAATAAGTAATACCTTCTATAACTGCACGTGCAAAATCTGCTTTTTTGTGTTGTCCACTAATACCAATAAAACTACCTCTAATGTAGGCATCCCCATGTGGCGTGCGTTCACCAGCTAAGTAAGGAGCAAATAATAAGCCATTTGCTCCTAGTTTGGCACTTTCAGCAGAATCTAAAATTTGGGCGAAGGAGTCATTTTCAAAGAATGTGGTCTTCAACCAATTCAAACTATAACCTGCAGCTAATGTAACTCCCATCGCATAATACGTATTAGGAATACTGTGATTGAAGAAATGTAAATTCTGATCATACTCTGTAACATGATTATGTTCAACATTTAATACAACGCCAGATGTTCCTATACTACATAATGCCTCTTTATCATTAATCACGCCAGCTCCTATAGCTCCACAGGCATTATCCCCACCTCCGGCAAATACAGCAACCTGATGCTTTAAACCTAGTTCATCTGCCAGTAATTCGCTAACGTACCCAACACATTCATGTGAATTGACTAATGATGGATAAATATCAGGGATATTGAAAATTGAGCCCACATCTTTTGTCCACAAATTTGTTTTAGGATTTAATAATAATGTGCTAGCCGCATCACTGTATTCCATATTAATTTGATTCGTTAAACAATATCGTAAATAATCTTTAGGTAACATAAATACATTCACTTGTTCCCAAATTTCAGGCTCATGTTGTTGAACCCATAACATTTTAGGTAATGTAAATCCTTCTAATATTGGGTTATAGTTGAGTCTCTCACCATACACTTCTTTAATTTGACGACACTGTTCCGAATTTCTAGTATCATTCCAGAGTATTGCATTGCGTAAGGGCTGTCCTTCTTTATTTAAGACGACTAGACCGTGCATCTGTCCTGAGAACGAAAGACCTTTCACAGCTTTATTCTTTAAAGCATTTGAAGAGATAATGCGCTTAACGCCACGCTTAGTAGCTTGAAACCATTCATTAGGGTCTTGTTCACTATATCCAGGTTGCTCTTGAAATAATTTCAATGGTTCACTTACAGTCTCCAATACTTCGCCTTGGCGATTGACTGCGATAATTTTAATTGCGCTCGTTCCTAAATCAATACCTAAAACAACTTCTTCCATCTTTTGATCACCCTTCGTTTATGTCAAATATGTATTAAGTTATCTCTGTATATTTATATCATATATGCTTACATACTATATGAAAACTTAAAGTTTGGAGTTAATAGTATTTTAGAAAAAATAATAGCTCTAAGATGATTGTTTTAACACAACTTCTTAGAGCATTTTTTTAATTATGAATACGTAATGAAATACCTTTCACTTATAAGACCAGCTAATTATTTATAGACATTGATTACTTCATCTCTAGTAGGAATAGCTGCTTGAGCTCCTTGTCGTTGAACAGTTAAAGATGATGCTTGATTAGCGAATTGGATAGCTTGTTCCAAATTACTCAAATCTTTGTTTAATTGGCTCACAAAAGCTCCAATAAATGTATCACCTGCAGCAGTAGTATCAATAGCTTCTACTTTATAAGCTGGAACAATGTTGGATTCATTCTCAGTGGCATAATATGTACCTTGTTCCCCAAGCGTAATAAGTATTGTTGAAATTCCTAATTTGAAGAAATATTCTACGGTTTCTTTCATGTTATCTTGATTAGTGATAGAGATACCTGATAGTAGTTCAGCTTCAGTTTCATTAGGAATAATAATATCTGTTAATGCTAATAAAGATTTAGGTAAATCAATCGCAGGGGCAGGATTGAGTACAGTTGTTACACCATTTGCTTTAGCAATTTTAAAGGCTTGTTCTATAGCTTCAATTGGTATTTCTAATTGTGCCACAACAAAGTCCGCTTCAGTAATTGGTTGTTCTGCTGCCATGACATCTTTAGCACTTAAAGTCATATTTGCTCCACCATATACTAAAATTGTATTCTGACCGTCTTCTGATACTGTTATGAAAGCTTGTCCTGTTTCTTCATTATCAGCGGTTAAAATATATTCCGTATTAATAGACGCCTCTTTGAAATCTTCAATGATAAAATCGGCATTCCCTTCTTTACCTACTTTAGTAACAAAAGTTGTTTCAGCTTCTAGACGACCAGCTGCAATCGCTTGATTAGCACCCTTTCCTCCACCAAATTCTCGTTGCGCTTGATCAATGTGTAATGTCTCTCCTGGTTTAGGAAAACGCGTCACGTTAATAAATTTATCAACATTGGTTGAACCTACTATAACTACCTTGTTTCTACTCATTGAAATAGCCCCCTTTTTAGATATATAATTCTTCAATCGTGCTTTCTATCAAAAAGTGACATTAGATTCTAATACGATATTAGAGAATGGTGTGGTCTCTCCTGTTCTAATGTTCCCTTTATTATGTGGTGATTGAAGCATCTCTTTCATTTTACTATGAGAAATAAATTCAATCTCTACATGTTCCTCGATTAAGTGTTTAATTGCTTTAAGCTGAGTTGAATTATTTGTTTTTATCTCTTCTGCTAAGTAAATTTTTTGAATCTCCACTTCTGTTAAAACATTTTCAAGTACATCTATAAAACTTGGTAAGCCTTTAGTTACTGCTAAATCAATACGTCTTTCATCATTAGGTATAGGCATTCCTGCGTCGTTGATGGTAATTAAATCATAATGTCCTAAAGTTGAGATAGCTTGTGAAACATGACTATTTAATACTGCTGTCTTTTTCATAAATATCAATCCCTCACTAAGTTATTTAATAAATACAGTTACGGAAGCAGCAATAAGAATTAAAACCAATCCGACAATAGTAATCATTAATTCTTTTGGTGTTTTCTTCTGATTTAAAAAGAAAATACCTGTTAAAGTTGCTAAAACGACTGAAGTTTGGGAAAGAACGAAACCAGTAGCTAGTCCATTCATATTGGGTTGGGCTGAAATTAAATATGTTAACGCGGCAAAGGCGAAGAAGAAACCAGAAATAATTTGTTTCCAACTGACTGCTTCTTTAAAGGCATTCCCTTTGTTCATATTCATTAGAGCATAGATAACTGCTACAATTACCATACCAATAGCATGTGGTAAAAATGCTTTTAATCCACCTATATCTGTAGCTTGTGGTGCAGCTGAATAAACCCAATATCCAATTTCACCAATAAGTAATAAAACCACTGCTTTTCTAAGATTTTGACTATACTCTTGTTCACTTTTCTCTGACCAAACTGTCATGCGTGCGCCAACTAAAATTACTATGAGTGCTACGAATCCAATCATTTTGTTTGCTATACCAGGCCAGTTACCTAAAGCGAATACGCCCCATAACGAAGCACCTAATAATTGAAAAGCTGTTGTAATAGGCATAGCTCTAGATGATCCTACTAACCCAAACGCTTTAAATGTAATAATTTGACCAAATGCCCATCCGGCACCTGAAATAATTGAAAATATGAGTGCCATACCTCCGGGTATTCCAATACCTTTTACCACGGCTAATATAATTGCAAAGATTAATGTCCCGACTGTTGCACCAAAGATTTGGTTCACAGGTCGTCCACCAAATTTAGATGCAATCGTTGGGAACAATCCCCAACCTAATAACGGTCCTAATCCTATTAATAAAGCTATAATATCCATAAGCCACCTCGAAGTCTTAAATAATATGTAAAACTTTTACTCAATCATCATACTATTTATGAATTTACCTGTATACGCTTACACCCAATGTCATAAAACTGTCGGATATGCATAAATTTTTTTACGGTGAGGGAAAATTAATATTGCAATCATAAATCAGTCATTTTAAAATTAAATGTTTTAATCACATGATTCCACTAAATACATAAAAACACCTTCAAAGTGATATGATTTCAACTTTGAAGGTGTACTATTATTTGTATTTAATTTTTAACGGTTACCAACATCTGAACCGACGTCTACTGATTTTTTATTTTTATCATACACGGCACCTTGAACACTACCGAAGTTAGGGTCATTACGTTTTTCTTGAACGCCATAACCTAAACTTTTGAAGATGTTAATATCTTCATCGCTTGTAGCATTTTCATAATAAACTGTACCACCATCATTATAAAAACGTGGTTTATCAACAGATTCTTGCAACGTACCGTTACCATTTAAATAATCTACGATAACCTCATCTAAGATAGTAGGAATTTTGTTACCTCCAGGAGTACCAATACCCATGTAGAAGTTAGGACCTACCACTACTGATGGTGAAATGAATGATCTTGGTGCTTTATGAGGTTCCCCATAGTTAGGACTCGTTGATTCTTTAGAGAAGTCTCCTAATGAGTTGTTCATATAGAATCCTTCTTTCATGAAATCACCAGATCCAAAGTAACTTGAAAGTGTATTAGTCGTGCTTGCTAATTTACCATCTTTATCAATAACTACAAAGTGCGTTGTACTTGTATTATCAGTTCTTATTTGGTTAAAGTCACTACCATTTTCTGTGTTGCTTCCAACATTAACTTTATTTAATTGACCAAGTAAGTAATCATCCGATAATTGTTGGTCGTTACTTGCTTCTGAACCATTAACGATATCACGGTTTTGGTACATTAAATCACGTGATTTAATCATCGCAGTAATAAAGCTAGTACGGTCAGCATTATTTTGGTTTTCTTGTTCATCAACTTTTAAACCTTGTAAAGTTAGCGTACCACCTAATGGGTTAGAAACTGAATAAATTTTGTTATTTTTATAAGTTGTGCTTACTGGTTCTTTTGATTCAGTTTTGAAGGTTGTGAAGTCCTTTTCAGTCAATTTATTTTTTAACTGTTTAGAAATACTTTTGCCTACGTCTTTGTAGAAGTAATCTGGGCCTTTATCACGGATTTTCTTTAACGTGTCAGCAAGTTTACTTTGCTTAACAACGTCACCTTCACGTACTGTTTTACTTCCTTTGAAGAAAGGTGAATTACGGTCAATCTTAGAGCCGTAAATTTTCAAACTACGTTCAAGTTCTGAATCTACTTCGAAGCCATCTTCTGCTAAAGGAATGACGTAGTTAAAGATTTTCTTCTCATCCATTTTACCTTCTTTTTCATGCATATCATGCATACCTCTAACGAAGCCAGGTACACCGATTTTGTCGCCTTGTTTATAATTGTATGAAGACATTGTCTTATATTCATACATTTTAGGGACTTCTCCATCTTTACCATTATAGGTTAGCGTTGCGCCCCCACCGCCTAAACCAGACGAATGAGGTTCAGTTACAGCTAGAGCATAAGCAACACCTTCAGCTGCATCTGTTGCATTACCGCCATCTTCAATTATTTTATTACCTACTTTAGTTGCAATTGCATTATTAGAGGCAACACCATAATTTTTTTGGTTACCAGATTGTTTATGGTTCGCTATCTTATTTTCATATAACGTGTCTTTGTCCACTTTCTTCTCTGTTGTTAAGAAATAAAAGAGGAACGAAATCACAATTGTTATAACTAAAATGACACTCAAGGTCACTTTATTATATATATTCATATTTAGCTTGCCCCTTTTGAAAGATATTGCTGTTCTCCATTTTTCAATTCATTTTGTTCATAATGATCTAAACCTTCATTTGCTTTGGCAAATGTCACTAATAAGAAAATGACAATAACTAAGATGACAACGACGATTGGCAACCAATGTTTTTTAATATTCAAAAGTATAACCTCCACTATTATCTGATTTTAAATTAACTGTTTTATCTTTGATATTGTTATGGAATCTTACATGATCCAATTTATTCATATCATCTTTAGAGATTTTACCGTCTTTTGACTGAATTGGTGTGATATGGAATTTATTATGTTTTCCGTTCCAATCTTGTTGTACGACCATGCCTTTTTGGTTTTTCGATAAGAAGTCATCTGAAGTTGTATTACCTAAACTATAGAAAATAGGTGTATTTTTATATTTTTCTATTTTCTGTACAACTGAATTATGACCAACAATAATGTCAGCACCAGCATCTGATAATGCGTGCGCATATTCTTTTTGTCTATCAGTTACATTTCTTTCTTTAGGAATACCCCAGTCAACATTAACTACTACGTAATCATTGTTTTCTTTTAACTTCTTAATGAGTGGATAAAAAATCTTCGGATCTAAACTGATTGAAGTCGTATTTTTTAAAGGTTTAGTATAATTTGATTCAACATCTGTAAATGATACATTTGCGATTTTCTTACCTTTAATTTCTTGTTGAACAGTTTTACTATTTATAGGATTTGAACCATTTCCTGTTAAAAAGTTATAACCTGCTTGAGATTCAACTTTTCTCATTAACTCTGTCGCTTGAATATTATCAATAGACTTGTTGATGAGATTTACACTTTTAATATTTTGTTTACGTAAGAACATGATATTTTCTATGTTTTTATTAAGATCATCTTTTTGATTTTTTGAAAATTCATTAACCAATAAAGAAGCCGAAGAAAAATCACTATTCTTTAATGTGTCTTGAATTCCTGCAAATACATCATTCAAATTATTTTGGCGAATGTGTTTATTTAAAGTAATGTTGCCTAAGTATGTAAATCGAAGGCTATTTCCACTTTTAGCATCACTTTTGACAGGATCGACATGTATTGCTCTGATCGCAAATACTAATAGAATTAAAGCTAATAAAAGGACAATCGCCGTGTAAAGCGTGTTTCTTCTTTTATGTCTTTTAGACTGTTTAAGTAACCACTCACTGGGCGATAATCGTTTTTTCTTTTTCATTAATACGCGCTCCTTGTTCGTGATTAGTTGATAAAGCTATATAAGAACAAGATGACATAAGTAATACAAGTTAATAACATTGTAGTTGATAATGTAATTACGACACCTTGCTTTTGAACCGTATTTGCAATGATTCCTGGAATGACAACACCAATACCTGAAACTTCAACCATCTCAAATGGCGTGAGAGGATAAATTAAGTCAAATATAAACTTGAGTACCATACCAGTTAAAATCATAGCAGCGAATTTTCTTCTACCATATAAAATCACCCAATTACTAATACCGTTATTAACAATAAAGTAAGTTAAACAACTAATAATCAATACTGATAATAACATTATGGGTTGATCAAAAATTAAAGCTAAGTAACCAGGAACAACAAGTCCTGCCGGGTTGATCCCGAATTTCTCAGCAAATATTAAACTGAGAATAACACCTACGAATAAGGAGAAATATAACTCTGAACCTATCATTTTTTTATTCTATCCCTTCTATGAATTCCGCTATTCTTCCACCCGGGCCGTGGATGTTTCCTACACAAAAGACAAGTGCATTTTCTGACTCATGCATAATTCCTTTTTCAATTTCAGAGAATTCTTGCCCTTCGTAATTTAAATATTTCTTATCTGGCATTTTTTGCATTAGGTTTGAAACCATTTGCGTACTCTTACCAGTACAAATTAAAACATCATAATCAACATCTTCTAAGAAATTTTCAACGAATAATTGTGTTCTATCAATTCTATCTGAACGACAATTTAAAATGATAATTTTCTTTTTGTATGGATAATTATATGATTCAACTTTATTCAAAATTGCCTTTGTAGATTTTGGTTCATTTGCAGCAAAAGCATTAACAAAGACATTTTGCGTGTTATTTGCATGGAAATATTTAATACGCACCGCACCTGGATCGGCTGGGGCATTTAACATACCTTGAAGTGCTGTTTCATAATCTACACCAACAGCCTCTGCTATACCTAAGACAATGGCAACATTATCCGGGAAGACTAAGTAGTCAAATTTTCTTAAGTATGATTCAGGTATTTCGTCTTTATCTACAACGATGATTTCCGAATTTCGCTTTTTAGCTTCTTTCGCGAAGAAATCAGTATATTCATCTTTCATTACAACTAATTTACCATTATATGGAATAGTTGCTGTAAAGGCTTGAGCTACATCTTTAAGAGTTGGACCCAATACATCCATGTGATCTTCCATCACGTTTACAATAACGCCAATGTTTGCCTTTACTAAATCTTTTTGGAATGTAATTTGGTAGTCAGGGTTAACAGCCATACACTCATTAACAAGTGCGTTTGCTTTTTGCTTTACAACCTTACGAATAATATCACGCTGTTCACCAATATTTGCACCTTGAGGTTTTCTAATTACATCGTATTCTTTCTGTGTGAACCAGTACATCATTCTTGCATCTGTTCCAGTCGTTTTACCGATTACTCTGTAATGGTCTTCTCGAAGCACACTGTAAGCCATTCGAGTGATTGTAGATTTCCCACGAATCCCATTGATATTAATTCGTAAAGGGATTTTCTTTAGTCGATTCGCATGACGTCTTTTTTCTTTAATTCCTAGCCATAGAATCAACAGGACACACACTATAATGAGAATCAATCCGTCTTACCTCGCTTTTCTATGTAATATTAAATTGTTAATGGAAAATGATAAACACTAATTTAAATTAATTAACTCACAATTTTTACAAAAATTTAAAACGTTTCCATCATAGTAAAGTCTAAATAAAAAATTAATCAAAAGTCAATATAATCTATATAATTCATCATAATTCATTACAAATTTTTTTATTCTCTAACTAGTAGTAGACTATCATGTGCGTGTTGACTCAGTTTTAAATCTTTTAACCCAACATTAAGATAATGTAAATAAATGTAAAGTTATTGCATATACACTATGCATTTTTTAGAAAAAATGATAAATTTTATTTTTATATTGTAGAATTTTTTAATTCATTTCATATCTTTAGTAAAGTAATGAGAATTTTACTTTGAATTTACATTAGCTTAAAAAACACATGTTATCTTTAATATGAAAGTTACTACGACCTTAGGAGGATATGGATGGATAAACCAGTAAAACTCGCTGTTGGCGTCTATCTTGCAATCATACTAGTTGTTTGTAGTTGTTATCTTGCTTTTATACTTATCGGTAGTTTACAAGGTAAAGATATGAGTAATTCAGTTTTAGATAGTGATCATTCTCGTATCAACAACACATCTAGAAATAGTGATGAGGACGTAAGTTCAACATCAAGTCATTCAGATTCATCTCATTCACATTCTTTCACAACTTCTAACTACAAAAATGTAAATTCGAATAACACTCAAAATAATTATCATCAAACACCAAAAAATGCGAATTCCAGTTATCAGGTATATTGATAACAGAATTCGCATTTTTATTAATGTGATAATTGAAATTGTTTAGGTGTAACTTTGTATTTATCTTTAAACACCTGTATGAAATAACTCGTTGTAGAAAAACCGCAATCCATAGCTACTTCCGTTACATTATTATGAGTTAATTTAAGTTGCTTTGCGCCCTTTTCCAATCGATAATGCAATAAATATTGAAAAGGCGTCATACCTACATACCTTTTAAAGAGCTTAATCGTTTCTGAACTGCTAATGCAGGATATCTTACATAAGTCATGCATTTTTATTTTATATGTGTAATTCCTCTGAATAAAGTTTATGCACTCCTTTATTCTTTGATCAAAGTAATAATATTGTTTGGAATGATGAGTTTGATCAATCAGCATGACGAGATATTTCAAACAAATATAATACTCACTTAATATATTAAGTTGATAATGCTTATCTTTTGCTTCAAATAATTCTCCTACATTTTTTATCTTTTCAATTAATATCTTTTCTTCTACATTGACACCATTTATTTTCATATAAGGATGCTTATCAAGCGTATTAATAATTTGATTTACATATTTATAATTTACATAGTCTGTCGCATCAGGTAAACCAATATTCCAACAGTAAAAGGAAGTATCCGCTTCAAGCCCTTCTATTTTATGAACTACATTTGTATTAATAAACAAAGCTTGATCCTTTTTTAATACAACGGTTTGATTAGCAATTTCAATTTGAATAGTCCCACAAGTGACCACCATTAGCTGTAAATCATTGTGCCAATGCAAAGGGATATAACCTAGAATCGTTTGGTCAAGTTGAGTATGTAACATGATATGTTGCCATAAGGAATCTGGATAATGAATAATTTCTTCTAAATTATCTTTCAATCGGATATTTATTGCCATGAATATCAACCTCAACATATTGATACTTTTTTAAAGTAAAAAGATATATTTCTCATTATATACTATATATCATGAGATTAATCATCATTATGGAGGTGGCGAATTGAAAGGTTATAAACAATCGAGATTAAAAGGTATCTTATTCGCTATTATAGGGGCAAGCTTATGGGGATTAGGGGGAACTGTTTCAGATTTTCTATTTAAGCATGCAGGAATCAATGTAGACTGGTATGTAACTACAAGATTAATAATTAGCGGTTTATTTTTATTAGTCATGTTTAAAATAATGAATTCTAGACAATCCATATTTGTCATTTTTACTCGTGTATCTCACGTGATTACTTTGATAATTTATAGTCTCTTTGGCATGTTAATCGTTCAATATGCTTACATGGCATCAATTAATGAAGGTAATGCAGCAGTCGCTACTTTATTACAATATATTGCGCCTGTATATATCATTCTATGGTTTGCATTCAGAGGTAAAGAAAAGCTAAGGGCATTTGATATAGTTGTTGTACTCTTGACACTTGTCGGTACATTTCTGCTCTTAACAAACGGTTCACTTTCTAAATTAATTGTTGCCCCTTCAAGCTTATTTTGGGGAATCTTGGCCGGATTAGCTCTAGCATTTTACACTATCTATGCGGAAAAATTATTGAATAAATATGCCTCCATTTTAGTCGTTGGTTGGGCAATGATTATTTCCGGTATAATTATGACTTTACGTCATCCTATTTGGAACGTCAGTATGACTCAATGGCATGTGTCCACGTTTCTTTATTTAATATTTGGAATTATTGGAGGCACTGCTCTAGCATATTATCTATTTATTGATAGCTTGAAATATCTATCAGCTAAAGAAACAACGTTATTTGGTACGATAGAACCTGTAGTTGCAGTTGTAGCAAGTGGTTTATTTCTAGGTGTATCATTTAAGGCTTTTCAAATATTAGGAATTATTATCATAGTCGTTCTTATTTTAGTTCTTTCTTTGAAAAAGCAACCCAATATCGACAACTAAAATGATTACCAGCCACTAAAAATTAAAAAACTCACATGAGGAAATACCATAATGAGTGATTTTTCGCATGTGAGCTTTTAACTTATCGAAATTATTTTAGGATAATACGCTTTAATTGTTCTAAGAAGCGTTCTCGTTCTGGAATAGGAAAAATAGGATAAATATGGAACAAGCTATAACCTGGTATAAATTCGTGATTAATACCCTTTTCATTCAACATAGTTGAGAATTTAACAGCATCTGGATACAATGTTTCTTTCGTACCCGTTGTTATAGTAATATGCCCCAAATCCTCTAAATCTCCATACATTGGTGATAATTTGTAATGATCTAAAGGTGCATCGCCAGCCCATAAATTGACTAAATATTTACTACCTTCAATACCCAACATTGGATCTTCTTTTTCATATTTTCGAGCTTCTGGATTACTAAATGTTGCATCTAAAACAGGTGAAATTAATACAATATGGCTTGGTTGTGGTTCACTATCTTTTTTAAGCTGTTGAGCAAACGCTAATGCAATTTGTCCACCAGCAGAATCCCCCATTATTATCATTTGTTTTGAATCATCTATTTTATTTAGCAAATGATGATACAGCTTTGTCAGTAATTCAAATGTAGTACGATAATCCCTATGTGGAATTTTTGGATAAATTGGCATAACAACCTTCGCATTTAGCGAATCAGCCAATAAATCCATGTATTCAAAATGATAATCTAATGGGTCCTGAAACCATGCTCCACCGTGTATATACAAAATAGTACGTTGATCGCGTTGTCCTTCATCATTGACGATATAAACTAAGGAACCATCGTAGTCTTTAATTTGAACTTCATGACTAAATTCATAATCTGTTCCACTATATTTACCCGCTGTTTCGTATTTCGTTTCCTCTAGAGCTTTTTCTGCATCTTGTACATTTTCAAACGTTTTTTTCATTCCAGACATGCGAATCATTTTTTCTTGTAAAAAGCTCTTATAACTTCTCTTTTCTTTGACTCTTGCATATAAAATTGTGCCGACAATAGTGGATCCTATAATGGTTGCTAATTTTCTCAACATCTGAAAGTCGACCTCCTCATTTTCTATTTAATACCATTTTAAATCAAAAATAGAAAAACTTTGAGTAAATGACTTCAACAGTCCCTAATTAAATAAGAAGATTAATTATTTAGTATTAATAAAACCATTACCTAAGACATCACGCACATCGTGTATGACGAGGAAGGCACTTTCGTCATAAGAATTAACAATCTTCTTCACAGTACCAATCTGACTTTGTGAAACAACAGCGTATAATACATCTGTATTGTTTTGCTGATAAGCGCCTTTACCACTTAATAATGTTGACCCTCTGCCAGTTGCTTGATATATGTCAGAGCTTATTTGTCTATTGTATTCAGAAATCACTGTCACAGCCTTCTTAGGATTAAAACCTTCTACTACAAAAGCCATTGCTTTCTCCACTATGAATAGCATAACAATTGTATAAAGTACATTTGAAACCGGTAAGACAAGAAGGAAGGATAGCACGACTAAAGCATCTAAAATTAATAATGCTTGAGAGGTTTTTACTTCTGAATATTTGCTTATAATTCTAGCAATAACTGATGTCCCGCCTAATGTACTTTGAGCAGCAATAACAAGTCCTGTGCCAATACCGATGAGTAAACCAGCGAAAACAGAATTGATAAAGTTTTCATGAATACCTAATCCAAAATGCTCTGTTAAATCTAGGAAAATAGAACTTGCTGTAATCGTTATTGCAGTGTATATAGCAGTCGTTCGGCTTAAAAATTTCCATCCTACAACAATTAAAATAGCGTTAATAATAAATGAACTTAGCGCCGGTGAAATACCTAATGTATAGTTCAAAATAAGCGATAGACCAATTGCTCCACCTTCACCTAAATTACCAGGAATAACAAAGCAATTGACTCCTAACGCAATAATTAACGTCCCTAGTAAACAAAAAATAACGTTTTTAAAGTGTTCTTGACGACGTTTTTTCTCCATTTGAGCCTCCTCCAAGTGTTTTCATTTTTTATATGTTTGATTTTTCTTATTCTTGAAAAAGTCACACGTCTCTAATAATAACACTAAGTTTTTGTCTACCCAATCAATGAAGTTTAAATAAAAAAAGAAATGAAACAAAAGTTGTTCCATTTCTTTATTTAAGAGAATCATGCATTAACTTAAGTTGATGTTCAAACGATTGCATATCGATAAAACGTCCTTGTCTATGCATTTCCTTACCATTTAAGAAAATTAAATCTACCGGTACTGTAAAAATTGATAATTCTCCAGCAATCTCCTCTACATGAGATTGATTGACGACACCTAATTTTGCAAAAGGATATTCTTGTAATAAGTCTTGAAGTTGTGGAAGGACAGCATGACAAACGCTACAATGATCTCTCATAACATGGATAACTGCTAGTTCATTAGATTGAATAAACTGGTTAAATGCATAAATACTTTGTAATGTTTGAGTCATGGTCATCACCTTCCTTTTATTTTCTATTATTATTAATTAAAACTTTTCTTTTAGCAAAGTTTTTATTTAATTTTTAAGAATATCTTGAAATACTTGTGGCATTTTTGTGATTTTTTCTCTATCTAAATCATAAAATCCACCCATTTGAGACCCTACGCAATGCACTTTATCACCTGACGAGATTTCAAATTTAAAAACCCATTTCAATTTACTAGCTTGAACAAGCCAACATCTACCCACTGGGCGATCGTGAATCGTTATAGGCACTTTATATTCAATTTCAGTTTTCATAAGGATCGGCGAAATGTGATTCTTAATCATCTCTGAGTAATTCATATATTGATTAATAAATACTGTTCGTAAGTCTTCAAACCATCTGACATAAACAATATTACTAACAATACCCATAGCATCAATATCGTAATTATTCACTTCTATCTCTTTCTCAGCTACTAATTTACCTTCATGATTCATAACTCATTCTCCTTTACTATATTCAATTTTATTTTACAACGTTATTTACAGATTTTCATTTAGATAAACTGATTAAGATTAATATGAGTAAATTTACTATTTGTCATAAAGATGACTTAAACCGCTTACAAGAAGCATGGTATAATTATTGTGAAAATATTCACAATATTAGGAGGTTTTGCTAATGAAAGCATACAACTATGTTAAACCCGGAGTGGCTGAACTCATTGATAAAGAAAAACCAGAAATTACTGAAAGTACTGATGCTATTATAAGAATGGTTAAAACAACAATTTGTGGAACTGATTTACATATTATTAAAGGAGATACTCCTGAAGTTACTGAAAATACAACTTTAGGTCATGAAGGTATTGGTATTGTAGAATCTGTTGGTAGCAACGTTAATAACTTTAAAGTCGGTGATAAAGTTATCGTATCTGCTATTTCTTCATGTGGTAAGTGTTACTACTGTACAAAAGGTATATACGCTCATTGTGAAAATGATGGCGGATGGATTCTTGGGCACTTAATCAATGGTACTCAAGCTGAGTATGTTAAAGTTCCTTTCGCAGATAACTCTTTATATCATGCACCCGCTTCTTTACCTGATGAAGCACTTGTAATGCTATCAGACATTTTACCAACAGGTTATGAAATTGGTGTATTAAAAGGAAAGGTCAAACCAGGAAGCACTGTTGCAATAGTAGGTGCTGGTCCAGTTGGTTTAGCTACACTGTTAACTGCACAATTCTTCTCTCCTTCTAAAATAATCATGATTGATTTAGACAATAACCGATTACAAACAGCCCGCTCTCTTGGTGCAACGCATTTAATTAATTCTAAAAATGTCGAAGAGGCTATACAAAAAGTGAAAGAATTAAATCCTCGCGGTGTAGATGTAGCCATTGAGGCAGTAGGTATCCCACAAACTTTTGACTTATGTCAAAAACTCATTGGTGTCGATGGTACGATTGCGAACGTCGGCGTTCATGGTCTACCTGTTCAATTTGATATAGACAAACTTTGGATTAAAAATATCAATGTAACCACAGGATTAGTTTCTGGTAATACAACTGAAGAATTGTTAGAAGCATTAAAAAGTAAAATTATTCAACCTGAACAATTAGTTACACATTATAGTAAATTAAGTGATATTGAAAATGCCTACGAATTATTTAGAAATGCAACTGACCATAAAGCAATTAAGTTACTTATAGAGAATGATATTACTCCAGTATAATATACCCTTTTTTAAACACTAAAAAAATAAGCATTTAATTCTTACTTAATCATTATGTGACAGATGACCAAGTTTGAATTAAATGCTTTTTGCTAAATCAAAACTTTCATTATTATTTAAAATAGAAATATAAGTAAATAATTAAAAAAGGTAGCGTTGTTAAAGAATTGTTAAATATATGTACCATCATACTGTCCTTCAAGTTTCGCCTTCTATCATAAGCAATATAGAGAATAATTCCCATTAAAAAATAAATTGCATAAGAAAATATATTTGATGATAGATGTTGAGAGCTGAATATCAATGATGAGAAAATTAAGGGTAGCCAAAAGCGGCATTTCATAAATAAAGTTTCCTTAAAGATTCCTCTAAATACCAATTCTTCTAAATATGGTCCTATGATACAAAGACACAATACGGTTACTAATACAATAGTGGGATGAGGTAAATGGCTTTTATCCATAAGTGAACTTAAACTGTCATCTATTGTTTCCTGATTTTGTGTGTTTGAATTACCTGTAAAAATAAACATTAAAGCATTCGCACTAATACTACAGAGAATTACGAGAAAGAAAAAACCAATATTGATAAAGATATCTTTAATACTCATCTTAAAATCTTGATATTCATAAGTACGATATAAATAATAGGATCTTATCCCCCAAATGATTAAAAGTGTAATTCCTAGAATAAACATACTCATCGCTATTGTATACCAATCATTCAGTCTTAAAGATAATGGAAGTGCAACAAGTGATAAACCCACAGGAACTTGTATTACGACTATCATTATTAAGTAGATGAGAACATTGATTATCTTGTTCCCTTGATGTCTAACTCTAGAATTCTTGTTTATTTTAGAATCACACATACTTTTAACCTCCAGCTTTAGTGATAACATTTATGTAACTTACATTACTACATTGCTATTTATTGTTACCGTTGTCAATGTTATACAAAAAAAGTGCACATCTTTGAAATCTCAAAAATATGCACTACCAATTATGTGTTATTTAATTTTCATTATAACTTTTCCTGGATCTACAGATTTAACATCTTCAATTGTTAATGTTTTATCACCTAAATTTGTGATAATTACCGGCGTAACAATACTTGGTGCGTTATCTTTTAGATAAGCTAAATCAATTTTCATTAAAGGTTGACCTTGTGTTACAGTTTCATCAGCTTGAACAAAGCTTTCAAAGCCCTGTCCATTCAATTTAACTGTATCGATACCAATGTGAATTAAGACTTCTACACCTGTATCTGATTCTAAACCAATCGCATGTTTCGTTGGGAAGATGGTTTTAACTGTACCATCAAATGGTGCTACAATTTCGCCTTTTTCAGGAATGAAACCTACGCCATCGCCCATCATTTTTTCAGAGAAAACTTTATCCGGAACATCCGTTAATGGAATCATTTGACCATGTCCAGGTGAATAAATTTCAGTTTCAATGACGTCTTCTACATGAACTGGTTCATCAGAAATCTCTTCAGTTACTGTTGTCTCACTAGGTTTAGTAATTTCTCCACTCATAATCTTTGCCATGTCATGCTTAATTTGATCTGATTTTGGGCCAAATATAGCTTGCATGTTATTTCCTACTTCTAGAACTCCAGAGGCACCTAACGCTTTCAATCCTTGAACGTCTACCTTCGATTTATCTGCGACTTCAACTCTAAGACGTGTAATACAAGCATCTAGATGTTTAATATTTTCTTTACCGCCCATAGCATCTAATACATCAAATGGTAATTTAGCAACACTTGAATTGCGTATCTCTTGTTCTTTATCTTCACGACCAGGTGTTTTTAATTTGAATTTTCTAATTGCAAAGTCAAATAAGAAGTAATACACAATCGCATACACAATACCTACTGGAATAACCCAAAGCGCGTTTGTGCGATGCCAGTTAAGTAAACCGTATAAAATATAATCAATAAACCCTCCGGAGAAAGTCATACCTATTTTTACACCTAACAAGTGCATGACCAAGAAAGAAGTACCTGCTAAAAATACATGAATCACATATAAAATGGGTGCCACAAATAAGAATGAGAACTCTAATGGTTCAGTAATACCTGTTAAGAAAGAAGTTAAAGCTGCTGATAACATTAAACCTCCAACAACTTTCTTACGTTCTGGGCGAGCATTTTTATAAATGGCGAATGCTGCCGCTGGTAAACCAAACATCATGAATGGATATTTACCTGTAGTGAATGCGCCAGCTGTAAATGGCACGCCATCTTTCAATTGTGCCATCCAAATTCTTTGGTCTCCACGTACTAAATCTCCAGCGTGATTTGTATAATGGCCAAATTCAAACCAAAATGGTGCATAGAAAATGTGATGCAGACCGAATGGAATAAGTGATCGCTCAATAATCCCAAAAATAAACGTAGTTAAAGTTAAGTTCTTATTCAATAAGAAGTTTGAAAGCCCATTTAAACCATCTTGAATAGGCGGCCAAACAAAACTTAATATGATACCTGTCGCAATTGCGACAACTGATGTCACGATAGGTACAAAACGCTTCCCTGCAAAGAAACCTAAGAATGCTGGTAATGTAATGTTATAAAATTTGTTATAACACCATGCAGCTAAGGCCCCCATGATAATACCACCGAATACCCCTGTTTGAAGTGTCGGAATTCCAAGAATTAATGCATGAGCAGGATCTTTAGCTGCTTGGCTTAATTCCTTAGCACCATTTGAGTATGAGAATATATCATCAATAGTGATATGTAGAACTTTACCCATTGTCGCATTCATAATAAGGTAACCTACTAGTGCTGCAAGTGCTGCTACACCGTCTCCTCCTGCTAAACCAAGTGCTGTTCCGATTGCAAATAATAACGGTAAATTGTCAAAAACCACTTGTCCTGAAGCTTCCATAACTGAAGAAATTGCTACAAACACAGGATGGTTTAACCACGGTGCAAGGTGAACAAGTTGTTCATTATGCATTGCATTACCAAATGCAAGCAAGATTCCGGCAGCAGGTAATATTGCTACTGGTAGCATTAATGCTTTACCAATACGTTGTAACTGCCCAAATAGCTTTTTAAACATATTAAACATTCCTCTCCATCTATAGTTGATACATGTAATGGCATAAAAAAAGACATGAACAAACAAGACCATCATTTTCTTTAATAACTCAAAAAGATGGTAAACCTCATTTGCTCATGCCTGCATAACCAGTAACACGCAATATTTAATATTTATTTACACTAAGTATACACAGTTAATAAAGCGTTTACAAGACAATTTTTTTATTTTTTATATAAAAAGAACCCGACTTAATAAGTCGAGTTCTGTAAATCATCTATTATAAGAAACGTTTAGCTGCTACAGAGATTGGTGGGATTTGATCAAAGTCTAAGTTTTTATCTTCAGTGATTGATCTGTAAGCCCATCTACTATAACCTAATGCTTCTTCGTTAACGATTTTACCTGGTAATGGTGCAGCGTTTGGATCAACGTGTACGTCTACGATAGTTGGAACGTCTTGAGCCATAGCTTCTTCAACGATATCGTCTAAACGACTAGCATCTCTAACAACATAACCTTTACCACCAGCAGCTTCAGCGAATTTAGCGTGATCCATATCAGAGAAATCAATCGCATATTCTAATTCACCAGCAGCTTGTTGTTCATATTTAATGAATGATAATTGTTTATTGTTTAATACGAATACAGTCATTGGTAAATCATATTGAACTGCAGTTGCGAAGTCTTGCATTACCATTTGGAATGCACCGTCACCAGCGATAGCAACAGCTTGACGGTTAGGGTAAGCAATTTTAGCTGCCATAGCACCTGGAAGACCGCAACCCATAGTACCTAACCAACTTGAGATGATGAATTTGTTATTAACTGATAAGTTTAGGTAACGAGTTGACCAAACTGTAGCAGTACCAACGTCTGCTGAGATAATAGCATCATCTTTTAAGTTAGCATTGATTGCTTTCATTAAGCGTTCTGGACGTAATGGTGATTTATTATTATTTTTATCTTGTTCCATCCATTTATCCCAAACAGCTTTACGTTCTAATGTTTTATCTAAGAATTGACGTTTAGCAACGTGTATAATATTTTCAGTTAGTTGATGGAAAGCAACTTTACTATCGCCTAAAATACCAACATTGATGTTGAAACGATGACCTAAGTTAGCTTCGTTTGTATCAATTTGGATAGCTTTAATGTTTTTCTTAGGTAGATAGTCTACGTAAGGATAGTTTGTACCAGCCATGATTAATAAATCAGCATCTTGGATTGTTTGATAAGATGTTTTAGTACCAATTTTACCTAAGTTACCAATGCTGTATGGATGATCATCAGGTAAGATTGTTTTAGCTGGTAATGTGTGAATTACTGGGATTTTAGCAGCTTCGATAAATTCACGTAATTCTTCTTTAGCGTGTTGAGTACCCATACCAATAATCATTACTGGTTTTTTAGCTTTATCAATTAATTTAGCAGCTTTTTTAATGCTCTTGAATTTAGGAGATACTGGTTTAGGTTTAGTAGTATCTACTGCACGGTTTGTAGTATCTTTAATTTTTTGAGTTAATAAGTCGTTAGGACAAATAACTACCGCTACACCTTTTTTCTCATAAGCTGTACGGATTGCTTCATTAACGATTTCAAATACGTTGTCACCTTTTTGGATTTGGTGGTTGTATACAGCAACGTCTTCACATAATTTAGAAAGATTAGTTTCTTGGAATGCTTTAGTACCTAATAAAGTACTATTAGTTTGACCTGATAAAATTAATTGAGGAACGTTGTCCATTTTAGCATCATACATACCGTTTAATAAGTGAACTAAACCAGGTCCACCGATACTTAATGCAACACCAATTTTACCTGTCATTTTTGTGTAACTACCAGCAGCTAAACTTGCTACTTCTTCGTGACGAACGTGGTAGAATTTAAATTGATCTCTTAATGTACGTAAGCTATCTACTACTGCGTCAATTGAGTCACCTGGAATACCATATAAGTGGTCAATATCCCAAGCTTGTAATGCTTTAACTAATGCTTCATTTGCTTTAATTTTTGCCATTTTTACAAATAGCCTCCCTTTCTAGTATACGAGTACATCTTTCCCTTTAGTAAAACACTAAAATCAGTATTGGTATTAAGACTGAACTTATGACAGCCGTAAGAATCATACCAATAGAACTAAATGCTCCTGATTCTATATCTAATTCCAATGCTTTTGCAGTACCGAAGGCGTGTGAAGCATTTCCATAAGTTAATCCTTTAGCAATAGAGGATTTGAAACCTCCCATACGCAATAACATTGAACCTAAAATACTGCCGATTAAACCTGTAGTTATAATAAAGAGTACAGTCATTGTATCTGTGCCTCCCAATTCTTGGGAAATTTCAATACCAACTGCTGCAGTGATTGATCTTGGTAACAGGGTGACAATCGTGTCTTTAGAATAACCAAAGATTTTCAACGTTGTAAATACTAACACAAAATTAAGAAGTACACCAGTCAGTACGCTTGCAAAAATGATAGACAGATATTTCTTTATTTTGTGTCTGTTTTCATATAGTGGATAAGCAAGACAGACGACTGTTGCATTTAATACATGGTTAATCCATGTACCACCTTTCATATACCCTTTGTAACTCACTCCGAAAACTAATAGTATAATTATTATCCCAATTGATGCTATCAGCGCAGGGTTTAATAATGGATTTTTATATTTATCTTGGAGTCGCTTAGAACCATAGTACAAAATGACTGTTAATAATATCATGAGAACGGCTTGTAAATAATCATTCATGACTGATCTGTCCCTTTAGTTATTTTGTCTTTTCCTACCATTTTTTCAGCTATAAAGCCTGAAGATAAAGCAACTACACATGTACCTATAATAATTACGATAAAGAATAATACATAATTTAACGTAATATCAGAAGCTACATCCATAATACCTACCACTGATGGGATAAAGAAAAATACCATTGTCTTGAGTAAGAAATTAGCCCCTACATCAATCCAACTTTCTGGAATAATCTTAAACTGTAAAAGTAAGAAGAACAAAATTAAACCAACTATACTACCTGCTAGTGGGATGTGTAATAATTTCTGCACTTCTGTTCCTATATAGGTAATCAGTAATATCAGTGCAAGTTGAAGTACTAACTTAACCAAAAATTTAGCCCTATACATAGTCAACATCCCTTTCTATCAAATTGTGTCTAAATTGTTACTAACTTTTTTCAGTGTTATTTACTATTATAATACTGACTCTTCTATAGTAAAAATACATTTTAAGAATGTTTTCTATTCCTCTAATCTATGAAACCGTTTACATATCATCCTCAATTCTTAATCTCTGAATCGTCAACTGTTATTAGCATTGATTTGTAACGTAAAAATACAAATTTATCATGACTCAATAGCCAACTCATAAATAAAAGATATGAACTGGCTATTGTAGTCTTAATAATCAATTACAATTGAGGCGAACATATTACTCTACTTTTGTTCAGTCAATTTTTCTTTTAAGAACTCTATCCATTTATTTGTCGCATGACTTAAACGCTTATCTTTTTTCCACACTACGCCAAGTTCCCATTCTGTATTAGCATTTTCGAGTTGAATCATTTTCACATCATCATTTAATAACTCTGAGATAGTTGCAGGTAATATTGTAATTCCTAACTTATTGATGATGAGATTCTCGATAACGTTCCATTCTGAAATTTGAGAAGCCATATTAGGAACGAACCCAGCGTTTTTAGCATTTTCGATAATTTTATCATTCAAATAAAAATCTTCATTAAATAGTATAAAATTCTCTTCAGCGAGTTCCTCCATCTTAATTTTAGTTTTATAAGCTAATGGATGTTCCCTATGTAATACTACTCTTAAATCTTCTTTATTGAGTGAAATAGATTCAAATAAATGATGATCGACCGGTAAAGTCGTTACACCGATATCCACTTCATCATTTAAGATGAGGTTCTCTGTGGTTTTCCCTCCACTTTCGATAAGATTGTAAGTGATATTTGGATATAATTGATGAAAATCACCCAAAATCCCTATAAATTTACGCATACTCATAACTGCAGACATACTAATGTTAATATGCCCTGTTTCTAACCCATACAGACTATTAATTTCTGTAGGCAAGTTATCATATAAAGAAATAATTTCTTTACATTTATTGAAGAAAATTTTCCCAGCATCTGTAAGTACTAAATTTCTTTTACTTCTATCGAATAAGGGGACAGCCATTTCTGCTTCGATATCTTTAATTGCTTTACTTATTGTAGGCTGAGCGATGTATAAAGATTTAGATGCGTTTGTCATTCCACCTTGTTTTACGACTTCGACGAAATATTTCATGTGTTTAATGTCCACGCATATCCCCCTTTTTTATAAATAATATATTAATTATACAATATGATTGACCTTTTTAGCGATTAATAATTTTCCTAAAAGAATTGCATAGTCAAAATTCTTTATTAACAAGTATTTTTAAATAATTAAAATATGTTACAATGTCTGTGGCTCATATTACATTTTTTGAGGTGAGGAATTGAGCTTTTACGAATTTATGCAAAGTTTCCATGGTGATGACACACCGTTAGGTGAATTGGTTGATTGGATTAATCAAGATATCAATTTTCCTAAAGAAGTGAAGAGCCATAGTGAAATATTGACATATTTTCGAAATAATCCATGTCCTGAAAACATACCTGTGACAGTGATCAAACGCGCACTTGCTGTTTTCAACCAATTCACCCAAAATGTATAATGACCGTTAATACATTACGTTTAACATATTCTTTATACATGAATGCATGGAGTTAATCATCTCGCAAGACGTCCTACGGGGCGTCTTTTTCATTGTAAATTGCATACAATATTAACTTTATTACAAAAAGAAATACAATATTTCAAGAACATTACATTTGCTTGTACAATTCGTTTCTTATATTGTATTACGTATTTTTAAAGATTATTATATATACGGTTAAAAAATAAATACATTTTTTGGGGAGAAGCAATGAAACTTAAAAAATTATTATCACGTATTATTATCGCTACTGGAATCATGTTCACTGGAACTTTAACATATCAAACTATAGAACATACGCACGTATCACACGCTGCTTCATATAATTATTACAGCAAACATCAATGTACTTGGTGGGCCTATAAACGTCGAGTTCAATTAGGGAAGCCTGTTTCTAATAGATGGGGAAACGCTAGGAACTGGTACTACAACGCACGCCGTTCAGGTTACTCAACGGGACACAAACCAAAAAAATACGCTGTTATGCAATCTACTGCAGGTTATTATGGGCACGTGGCAATTGTAGAGAAAGTATACAATAGTGGAAGCATTAAAATCTCAGAGTATAATTATAATGTTCCTTTAGGTTACGGAACACGTATTATTAGTAAATCATCAGCACGTCATTATAATTATATTTATTAATATAAAATAAGCCATCAAACAAGTATGAAACCATATCAACATTTACTTATGGAATTCATTACCCGTTTGATGGCTTTTTAATTATGATTGACGTAATTCTTCTAAAATTTCTTTAGCTTTAGCTGTATTAGCGCGTGTTTCATGTTTCAATGCTTCCGCAACTTTAGCAATTTCTTCACCTTGTGCTCCAACAACAATTGCTAATGATTTATATTGTAAGCTCATATGTCCTTGCTGTATACCTTCTGATACAAGCGCACGACAAGCTGAAAAGTTTTGAGCTAAACCGACTGCAGCTACAACATGACCTAACTCTTGGGCTGACGCTACATTGAGTAAATCGAGCGAGGCTTTTGCAATAGGTAATACCTTCGTGCCACCACCCACAATCGCCAAGGTCATAGGTACTTCAATTGTACCGATTAATTTTCCACGTTCTTTATCATATTTCCATGCCGCAATTCCTCTATATTGACCATCACGACTAGCATATGCGTGTGCACTCGCTTCAGCACCTCTTGTATCGTTACCTGTAGCAAGAACTACTGCGTGAATACCATTCATTACACCTTTGTTGTGAGTAGCTGCACGATGAATATCAACTTGAGCTAATACTGAGGCACGTTCCATACGGTGTGCTACCTCTTCGCCACTTCTCTCACCTCTATTTAAATCGTTAACATCTATTTCGCCTTGCACTTTAACTACTGAAGCCGTCGCGTGATTAGATAAAATACTCATTAAAACATCTTTTTCAGGGAATTCGTTTTTAAGATGAGCAGTGATTGCTTCAAGAATTGTATTTAACATATTAGCGCCCATCGCATCTTTAGTATCAACATATACTTTCAATGATAGTAAATGTTGCTCAGGGAACGTATCTATTTCAATACGTTGGTAACCGCCCCCACGTTCTTTAATAGATGGATAAGCCTCATCAGCAATTTGATGTATTTGTGGTTCAAGTGCTTGGATATCTTTAGATAATTGTTCTGTATCTTCAATATCGTCAAACACAATTTGACCGATCATTAATCTTTGACTTGAGATTGTTTTAAAGCCACCACTTTGGTTAACAAGTTTCGCTCCATAACTTGCGGCAGCCACTACTGAAGGCTCTTCAACCATCATTGGCACCACATATTCTTTATCATCAACAATAATTTTAGGTAATAGTCCAACTGGTAGAGTGCCTTGACCAATTACATTCTCAATCAAACTATTTGCCACTTCTTCATTAATAAGAGGATGACTAAGTAATGAATCATAATTATCAGTATTGAGCCATCCATACTCGACTAATTGCTTTAATTTATCCTCTCGAGATAAATGTCTAAATCCTTTTTCTAAACTTTTCATGATTAAACTCCTTTTATATGTATCTTTCAAGTTATTTTAAACTTTTAAATATTTATTTTCCGGAAAATTAAATTTCCAATCATACCATATAGACGATTAATTTAATGATAACAATTCATCGTGTAAAACGCTTACATTTCTATTATACTTTGATGAAATATTCTGTTATATTTCATTGTATAACATTGTATTGGTTTGATATGATACTAATGCTACTTTAAAACTGAAAGGATGATTCGCCTTATGAACATAGGTATCGATAAAATAAACTTTTATGTACCAAAATATTATGTAGACATGGCAAAGCTTGCAGAAGCACGCCAAGTTGATCCAAATAAATTCTTAATAGGAATCGGACAAACTGAAATGGCAGTAAGTCCTGTCAACCAAGATATCGTATCGATGGGTGCTAATGCTGCTAAAGATATTATAACAGACGAAGATAAAAAGAATATTGGAATGGTAATTGTAGCAACTGAATCTGCTATTGATAATGCCAAAGCTGCAGCAGTTCAAATCCATAATTTATTAGGTATTCAACCCTTCGCACGTTGCTTTGAAATGAAAGAAGCATGTTATGCTGCAACTCCTGCAATCCAACTTGCTAAAGACTATCTTGCACAACGTCCCAACGAGAAAGTTCTAGTTATCGCAAGTGATACTGCACGTTATGGTATTAACTCAGGCGGAGAACCTACTCAAGGGGCTGGTGCTGTAGCAATGATGATTTCTCATGAGCCTAGCATATTAACATTAAACGATGATGCAGTTGCTTATACCGAAGATGTTTACGACTTCTGGCGTCCTACAGGTCACAAATACCCACTCGTTGCAGGTGCACTATCTAAAGACGCTTACATTAAATCATTCCAAGAAAGCTGGAATGAATATGCACGTCGTCAAGGTAAAACACTATCTGATTTCGAATCACTTTGCTTCCATGTACCTTTCACCAAAATGGGTAAAAAAGCTTTAGATTCTATCATTGATAATGCTGATGAAACTACACAAGAACGCTTAAAATCAGGATATGAAGATGCAGTATATTATAACCGTTATGTTGGTAACATCTATACTGGTTCATTATACTTAAGTTTAATATCATTACTTGAAACACGTGACCTCAAAGGTGGTCAAACAATTGGTTTATTTAGTTATGGCTCAGGTTCTGTTGGCGAATTCTTCAGTGCAACACTTGTAGACGGTTTCGAAAAACATCTAGACATTGAAGGACACAAAGCATTGTTAAACAATCGTACAGAAGTTTCTGTCGAAGAATACGAATCATTCTTTAAACGTTTTGATGATTTAGAATTCAATCACGACATTGAACAATCAGATAAAGACAATGATCTCTTCTACTTGAAAGACATTAATGACGATATTCGTGAATATCATATTGCAGAATAAATCATGGACAAATATCAAAGCTTGGAAGTCTTACCTAAGACTCCCAAGCTTTCTTTATGGCTTTGTACTATATTTCGGTCTATAAAGCTGAGACATATCAACATTTTCAATTTCTAGCAATTTAATTTTATTATCTATCGTGCCACCGTAACCTGTTAAACTTCCATCCTTACCTACCACACGATGACAAGGTATGATGATAGAAATCGGATTACGACCTACTGCCCCTCCTACAGCTTGAGCAGACATTTTTGGCTTACCTAACTTTTGACCAACACTTTTTGCAATGTTTCCATATGTTTCTAAGTCTCCATATGCTATTGTTATTAACTCATCCCAGACCTCACGCTGAAAGTCGCTTCCATGTGGTGCTAATGTAAAATCTATAACTGGATGATTACCTTCAAAATATTGTTCTAGCCACTGAGTCACTTTTTGAAATAGTGGTAAGTCCCCTTTTGTTTTAACATTTTCTATATGTTGGTTCGGATATAAAAGATGCGTAAGTGCAGAACCATCACTAATTAATTGCAGTTCACCTAGTGGGGATTGAAATTTCGTTTGATATTGCATTTCAATAACTCCTTTATCATATAATACGATTGCTAAGTTTAACTCTATTATTGAATGGGAATTTTTAACTCAATAAACATAGTGGAGGTAATAATATGATTCAGCATAAAAACGATGTGGATCTTCATTTTAATAAAAATAACTTAAGTCCTAAAAGTCAAAACCATGCCAATGAAATTACTATTTTTTACAAAGCACTGTATCAAATTAATGATATCGTGTTAGGTTTAATATTTCTGGTTGGAAGCTTTCTCTTCTTTAGCGATAAAACAATGATAGCCGGCACAGTCCTCTTTGTTATCGGTAGTCTTCAAATGACAGCACGACCAATTATCTCATTTATACATGATCTCAAATTATCTAATTATTATAGACGCCTATATAAAGATGAATTAAAAAATCAATCTGAATGAAGGTTGTGTGGTGATAGCATTCTTAAGTTTGTTTTAATATACTAGTGAATCGTAATAATTTTAATAAACATAAGTTGAATACTTTAAAAGCTGAGGCAATAAATAAATGCCTCAGCTTTTCACATATCATAAAAATTAATTATTCAAAATTATATAGTTCATAACCTTTATCTTTCGCATACTCTAAAGCGACAAGTTCTAAAATATTTATAAAGGCAGGTTCATCTTTAACTTTAATATATTGGAAAGTTAAACTATGTTCTTGAGCAGTGATACTTTTTAAATCAGATTGATCTAAGTTTTTACTTTGGGCAAACCCTTTTCTAAACTTTGTTGTACCACTATCTGAATGAGAGTTATATTGTCCTAATTTAGTGTATAAGTCTTTATTTATAGGTTTATAAGTCGTTGAGTACCCACCAGTTTGTCCTACGTAAACTGGTTTCTTTTGATCAAAAATAACATAAACCCCATACTTATCTTTGACTTTCTCACGATCTTCTTTTGTGAAAGCCAAAGCTTCTTTTTTATCATATTTAAATAACTTTTTTAATTTCTTCTTATTATCCTCTAGTAAGCTATCTAGTTTCTTGCTACCTTTCATTTATTAAATCCTCCGTATTAATAAAAATTTACATTCTAAAAAAATAGTTACATATAATATATCACTTTTTAAAAAGTTTAATCATTAGAAAAGTAAATTAATAATAACTCAATATTTACTTAATATAAAAACTTCCCTACTCTTATTTATTAAAATGAGTAGAGAAGTTCTTATTTGAAGAGGATTTTATTTAGTTCTAAGATGGCGAAGACTTTTTAGAAGAAGAGGTATTGCAATGACATTGCGATTTACAACTTCCACATTGACCTGCTTTAGATCGTTTAAAGAACTTAAATAATGTATACACTGTATAGCTTACAATAACTGCGATAATTAAAATGTTTAATAATACATACATAGAATCACTTCCTTACGTAAATAAATGGCTAACTTGATAAAACATTAATGTTAAAATGTACGCTGTTAATACTGGATAGATCACAGCAATAAGTGTCCATTTCCAAGAACATGTTTCTTTTCTAATAGTGGCAACCGTAGAGATACAAGGTACATATAATAGTATAAATATCATAAACGCATATGCTGAAATTGGAGTGAATTGGTGTTGAATCACATTGACTAAACCATTCTCATTGGAAGAATAAAGTATAGCCATTGAACTAATAATAACCTCTTTTGCTAAAAAGCCTGGTATCAATGTTGCTCCTGCCTGCCAAGTTCCAAAACCTAAAGGAGCAATGATAGGAGCAAAAACTTCTCCCAGTATATGCATAAAACTTTGGTTAATTTTCACATCAAATCCATTAGGGCCCATATAAGTTAAAGCCCAAATCACTACTGAACCACCGAAAATAAATGTACCTGCTTTTTTCACAAAACCTTTTGCCTTTTCCCATGTACTACGCCATAACGTTCTAATTGAAGGTACACGATATGTTGGTAATTCCACGATAAAAACCGAGTCTTCATTTTTCAAAATAAATTTATTCATAAAAGTACTCACTAAAAGAGCAATCAGAATGCCAATTAAATATAAACTAAGTACGATAAGTGATTGGTATTCTTTAAAGAATACACCTACGAACAAAGCATAGACGGGTAACCGTGCTGAACACGACATAAATGGCGCGATTAAAATAGTAATAAGTCTTTCTTTTTCATTTTCAATACTACGCGCAGCCATAATACTTGGAACATTACATCCAAAGCCAATAATCATAGGGATAAACGACTTTCCACTTAAACCAATGGATTCCATAGTCTTATCCATCAATACGGCAATCCTAGCCATATAACCTGAATCTTCGAGCAATGAAATAAAGAAGAATAAAACTACGATTTGAGGAATAAATACTAATACTGAACCTACTCCAGCAATAATACCATCAGTAATTAAGTCTTGAAGAAACGGTAATAGATGCAATTGTTGCATCAGTAGTTTTATCCAATCGGTTAATTGACCACCGATGAAATCGTCCATTTTATCAGATAAAGGCGTCCCCACCCATGTGAAAGTGGTTTGAAATATTAGCCATATAATACCTAAGAATATTGGAATTCCTAAATATTTATTCATAAGAATTTTATCTAATTTAGCTGTGAAAAATTGTTTTTCTTCTTCCGGATATTCAACAACATTTTTTAAGATATTATCTATAAATGCTTCTCTTATAACTTCTATACGTTCGCGTACGCACATATTAGAGTGTTTATCTAAGTTTGTTTTTATGGGCTCTAGAAGATTAATCAACTCAGCCCCTAATTCTTCGTTAATTTTGACATTATCAAGCAAATATTGAATTGCTATAAAACGTATTCGTTCATTTGGATACGACGTTTCTTTCTTGATAATTGAGCTAAGTCGTTCGATAGCTTCTTCAATCTCATTGCCATAATCAATTTTGAAGTGTTGTCTTTGATCAGATTTCAAGAATTGAAGTTCATGCAATAAAGTGTTTGTACCTTTAGCTTTTCTTGCTACTATAGGAAAAATAGGTACTTTTAACTTTCTCATTAGAGTGTCATAATTAATCTTTAAACCATGTTGAATAGCTACATCCATCATGTTTAAACCAATGATTATAGGAACATTGAGTTCTAGCAATTGAACAGTTAATTGCAGATTTCTTTTAATTTGACTAGTATCAATGATATTAATCATTCCAGTAAATGATGTTTCCATCAGAAATTCTGTAACAACTGTTTCATCTTTAGTGATTGGTGAAAGATCGTATACACCAGGTAAATCTATTAATTGTCCTAGATTTTCTTTTAATTTACCTACTTTTTTCTCGACCGTCACACCGCTCCAATTCCCAACGTACTCATAAGATCCTGTCAATGCATTGAATAGAGATGTTTTACCTACATTAGGGTTACCTAAAATGCAATAACTTTCATTCATATCATCTACTCCTCTAATGCAATTTGACGAGCATCTGATTGTCTAATACTAAGATATTGACCATTGATTTCAATTACACTTGGTCCATTAAATAAGCATTTACGCTTAATACTCACTAGACTGCCCTTCTTTAAACCAAGTGCTCCCAAACGATATAACATGCTTTTATTATTCAGATTGATACTTTTAACTTTATATTGTTTATTTTTCATCCCAGTCATTAAATTCAACATCATACTCACGCTTTCTAACCTTAATTAATAATCATTATCAATAAGAAAATCATATGCCTATTACCTATGATTTACAATATCTACAAAAAGATAAATGTGTCTATTTTTAGAAATGATTATCTATACATAAATCTAAGTTATTGCGTAATGGTTAATGCGACGATATAGTTTAACTATACAGTGTAGATGAGCGAGGTTATATTTATGAATGAACAAGACTTAAGAGTAGTGAAAACTAAAAAGGCGTTATCATCGAGTCTTTATCAATTGTTAGAGAAAAGAAGTTTCGAATCTCTTTCTGTTAATGAAATTTGCGAATCTGGAATGGTTCACCGGACGACTTTTTATAAACATTTCTATGACAAATATGATTTGTTAGTTTATCTATTCAAGTTACTCACTAAAGATTACTTTTCAACCGACTTAAAAGATCGGTTAAATAATCCTTTCCAAACAATTGAAGCTACATTTACAAATAAAGAAGAATTGGAAAAAATCGAAAAAGTACAAAAAGATGATGTATCATTCGGTAAAATATTTAAAGAAGTTTGTGTAGATATTATGAAGGCAGATATTAAAGAAAATATTCATCGTATCTCTGTTGATAAAACAATCCCAGAAGATTTAGTATTTTATATCTATGGTTCTACATTAGATGGATTTATGGAGTGGATTAAACAAGAAAACATTCAATGGCCCGCTTCAGAAATTGATAAAGTTTTCCATAAAGCAATCAACATTAGTATTTCTGAATAGATTTTTGTACTCTAAAATTAATTAGAAAAAGCCATCAATAGGAAGCATTTGAGTCAACACTCATTTTACCTTCCTATTAACGGCTTTATTTATTTTATCAGAACATTTCTGAAACAACTTTTTGTTCTAAGAAATTAAGTAAGTAGTCCGGACTACCTGTTTTAGCGTCTGTACCTGACATTTTGAAACCACCAAATGGATGATATCCAACTACGGCAGCAGTACAACCACGGTTGAGGTAAAGGTTACCTACATCATATTCATTTACTGCTTTAATCCAGTGTTCACGGTTATTTGTGATGACTGCACCTGTCAAACCATAATCAGTATCGTTTGCAACATCAATTGCTTCATCAAAGCTATTAACTTTAATAAATCCGACAACTGGTCCAAAAATTTCTTCTTGCATAATACGGTCAGCTGACTTAAGACCTGAGAAGATGGTTGGTTCGATGAAGTAACCTGTTGAGTCATCCGTGCCTCCACCTTGTTCTAATTTACCTTCCTCTTTACCAATTTCGATATAATTTTTAATTTTATCGAATTGTTTCTGATTAATTACTGGTCCCATAAATGTATTGTTTTCCGTGTTACCTAAATTTAAATCTTTAGTTAGTTTGACTGCTTTCTCTAAAATTTCATCATGCACGTCTTTATGGATAATTGCTCGTGAACATGCTGAGCATTTTTGTCCTGAGAATCCGAACGCAGACGTTACAATTGCCTCTGCTGCTAAATCCGTATCAACGTTTTCATCTACGACAATAGCATCTTTACCACCCATTTCAGCGATAACACGTTTCAAGAAGTTTTGTCCTTCTTGAACTACAGCACTACGTTCATAGATACGTGTACCTGTTGCACGAGAACCTGTAAATGTTACAAAGTGTGTATCTTTATGATCAACTAAATAATCTCCTATTTCTTTAGGATCACCAGGTACAAAGTTAACAACACCTTTAGGTAAACCAGCTTCCTCTAAAATTTCAATTAATTTATATGCTGTAAGTACAGTGTCTTCTGCAGGTTTTAATAGAACTGTATTACCAGCCACCACTGGAGCTAGTGTTGTACCCGCCATAATTGCAAATGGGAAGTTCCATGGCGGAATTGTAACGCCAGTACCTATGGGTTTATAGAAATATCTATTATGTTCACCTTCTCGATCTAACACAGGTTTACCTTCTGCTAAATCCATCATTGAACGTGCATAATATTCGATAAAATCGATACCTTCTGCAGCATCGCCTACTGCTTCATCCCATGGTTTTCCAGCTTCATATACCATAACAGCAGAAATTTCTTCTTTACGACGACGAATAATTGCTGCAACGCGTAACATCAATTCAGCACGATCTTTATGAGACCATTTCTTCCATGATTTATAAGCTTCGTTCGCTGCTTGAAACGCATTTTCTACATCGTCTTTTGTAGCTTTAGAAACTTTAGCAATTAATTGAGCTGTATCTGCAGGGTTTAGAGATTCAAACTTGTCACTCTTATCTATTTTTTCACCATTGATGAATAGCGGAATATTTTGACCAAGTTCCCCTTTTACCTTCTTTAATACTTCGTTGAAGCGGTCTACATTTTCTTGTACTGAAAAATCAATCCCAGGTTCATTTTTGAAAGGTACTACCATTATCATTAACCCCCTATGTATTATTAAGATTATTAAAACCACAAAACATTGACATACATTTCAAATGATAGTTCATATCATTTACCTTATTCTACTATGTTCACACCCGGTTTTGCAATCGCTTACATTTATATTATCTGAAAAGTCTTAAAAATAATTTGGAGTTAATGTGTCTTTTTATGATTAAATTTACAATTTTATGCATTTCAATTATTTTGTTTAGTAAAAAACTTGTTGAAAATAAGAAAATTATTGTATAGAATTAATGGTTGAGCCCTATATTCTAAAAAATAAATAAATTCAGAAAGGTATAAACATATGAAAACTTATACATCAGTAATTTTTTGGATGCGCGCCATCGCGTGTTTAAGTATAGTAATCATTCACTCTATTACTACCACTTTTTCAAAAATGCATTCCGTCCCTCATAGTACATCACTTCGTCTATTCCAATTATTATTAATGTTTAGTACGCCAATGTTCGTTTTTATATCAGAATTTTTACTAGCAAAAAATTATGGCTCAAAATTAAAAAAGGGCTTCTTCAAAAATAAATTGATTTATTTGTGCATACCCTACATTATTATTAATTTAAGTATTTCTTATTTTTTCTTTAGTCCAAATAATTTACATGAATGTTTATTCCATGTTAAAGAAACAATGTTTCATGGAGGGGCTGTTACATATTTTATAGTTATTATTTTTCAATTTTATATACTACATTGGCTATTTTCTAAATATCTAATTGGTTTGAATCCAATTGGGATGATTGTTATATCAATTTTTATCACCACAATGTATTGGGCTATGAGATCCTTTGTATCGCCTCCTGATAATCCTATAATAGCAGCTATTTGGGATCGAGAGGGATGGATGATTTTCATAGGTTGGTTAAGCTATTTTTTACTCAGTTTCTATATAGGCACTTACTATGAAGTATTTATGGAAAGAATAAAAAATTACTCTATTCATATAATTATTGGAGCATTTCTATCAATTCTTTTCATGTTTTCAAATTATTTACTTGGTATTAGCACATGGGTAGAATCTAAAAGAATAGATACACCTATTTATGTAACAATGATTATTTTATTATTTTTCCTCTTTTCTTCCTATATTAAGTATGTACCTAAGTTTATTGTATTTATAAGTAATTACTCCTATTGTATCTACTTAGTTCATTATTTTTTTGTGCATGATTTAGGATTATTAAGCCATAACCCAATTAAAAATGTAATATTCAATACTATAGTTACATTATCTCTAGCTATTACAGTTGGATACGTTTTTAATTTATTTAAATTTGGAAAATATATTGTAGGTGGTATAGGAAAAGTTAACTACACTGCCGTTTATAAAAGTTACAAAAATAATCTTATGGATTAAGATCAAGAATGAAGAGCTTTATCTCATTTTTAAAATTAAAAGACTAAGCTAAAATCATGAGAATGTACATTTAAAAATTAGAGTTTATAATAGAATAAGCAATATAGCCCATAAATGAAATCATAGTACATTTATGGGCTATTCGTTGTTTTTTTAATATTACTGCTCAATCTTTCTAATCACTTTACAAGGATTACCTACTGCTAAGCAATGAGGGGGTATATCTTTGGTTACTACACTTCCTGCACCAATAACGGTTCCTTCACCTATCGTCACCCCAGGCAACACAGACACATGTCCCCCAAACCAAGTGTTACTTCCTACTACAATGGGTTCTGCTAGTTCTAGCCCTTTATTACGTTCCTCAAAATTAAGTGGATGTGTAGCAGTGTAAAATCCACAGTTAGGACCTATAAATACATTATCTCCAAACGTGATGCCACCGCCGTCCATTAAATAACAATTGGTATTAATAAATACATTTTTTCCGAACTTAATATTCCATCCATAATCTGTATCAAACGGGATTGAAATCCCCACATTCTCAAGTTTATAGCCGAATAATTTCTCCATTATTGCGTTGCGTTTTTTAACATTACTAGGGCGTGTGTGGTTATATTCAAAGCATAACTCTTTTGCTTGTAACCTATCCTCTTTCAACTCATCATCAAAATTAGCATCGTACCACTGATGTGCTAACATTTTTTCCTTTTCAGTCATGACTATCCCTCAATTCAAATAACAATATACTAAATAAAGCTGAGATAATCATTCATATCTCAGCCTCTAAACATATTTATATTTATGTCGTAATATAATCTCCACCATTAACATGAATGACTTGTCCTGTAATATATGAACTATCTGCTTGAGTTGCTAAGAACACATATGAAGGAGCTAGCTCTGCTGGTTGGCCTCGGCGACCCATTGGCGTATCTCCACCTTGATTTTCAACCTTTTCCTCATCAAATGTAGATGGGATTAATGGAGTATATATAGGTCCTGGTGCTACAGCGTTAACTCGAATACTTTTTTCCATTAATGTTGTCGCAAGAGAGCGAGTAAATGACACTATCGCACCTTTTGTCGCAGAGTAATCAATAAGATGACCTGAACCTCTATAAGCCGTTACACTAGTAGTGTTAATAATTGCGTCACCTTTTGAAAGATGTGGAACAGCTGCTTGCGATAAGAACATCATTCCAAAAATGTTCGTCATAAACGTCTCTTTGACTTGATCAGGCGTAATATCCTCAAAATTATCTCGTGGGAATTGAACACCACCATTATTTACTAAAATATTTAAACTACCAAAATCTTTAACAACATCATCAATGAGTTTTTTAGATTGTTGCTCGTCTTTTAAATCATGTGCATATGCTTTTGCATCTACGCCTAATTCTTTTAAACGTTTAACAGTGTCTTCAGCATCTTGATGTTCATCATAATAACCTATAGCAACATTTGCTCCCTCTTTAGCATATAGTATTGCTACGGAACGACCAATACCAGAGTCGCCACCAGTAATTAAAGCAACTTTGCCTTTTAATTTACCTGCTGCTTTATATTCATCTAATTCAGCTACTGGCTTAGGATTCATGTCCGCTTCTATACCAGGCTGTCTATCTTGAGTGTAGCCTTTTATTTCTTTATGAAAATCTAATAAACTCACTAAAAATCAACCTCCTCTATACTTACAAAACACATTCCCATATCGCACAACAAGCAAACACTTACACTACCACATAGAGATTTTATTTATTAAGATAGTTCTAAAGTACGATAGTATCTCAATACTATAGGCTCATGACCCTTAGAAAAAAATCACATATACTATATATTAAGAAAGAAACAAAGGAGCCACCATTATGAAAACATTACTAAAAGGAGTTATCTCAGTACTTATCATCTTAGGAATAGTTAAAACTTTTCAAGACCACGATATCCTTAACGAAGCCAGCTATTATTATGAACAAGCTAAAAGTGGTGAGCTAGTTCAAGACATCTCAAATTTAGATTTCAATAATTTTAAAAATTTAGATCTAGAAAACTTGAACCCATCAGACTTTTTCTAAGAAATGAATTGATTATTTATAAATCGAAATTGAAATAACAATCTAATAAACATTTACTAACGATATAACAAATATTCAACTATTTTTTATCCCTCTATCATTCATGATTGTAAAACAATTTCTTAAATATAGATTATAGACGCGTACCTCATCGACATTTGATGATGTGCGCGTTTTTTTATTACTAAAAGTTAGAAACTATTAAATTGACTTTAATACCTATAGGGGGTATATTGAAATTAAGAAAAACGCAGAAAGAAGGTATACCTTTGTCTAATAAAACTACCACATTGGATATTACCGGAATGACATGTGCTGCGTGCTCTAACCGAATAGAGAAGAAATTAAATCGATTAGACGATGTTACAGCTCAAGTGAATCTAACAACTGAAAAGGCAACAATTGAATATAATGCCGATGAATATCAACCAGAAGCATTTGTAGAACAAATCAAGAAATTAGGTTATGATGTTGCAACTGAAAAACAAGAATTAGATATTACTGGGATGACATGTGCAGCCTGCTCGAATCGTATAGAGAAAGTTCTTAACAAAATGGACGGCGTTCAAAATGCAACAGTCAATTTGACAACTGAACAAGCATTAATTGAATTTTACCCTAGTACAACGAATACGGATCAACTTATTCAAAGAATTCATAAATTAGGTTACGATGCTAAACCAATCACAAATAATAATTTAGAAAAGTCATCTCGAAAAGAACAAGAATTAAAATTAAAACGAACTAAATTAATGATTTCAGCAATCTTATCTGCACCACTTTTACTTGTAATGCTCATTCATGTATTTCCTGTTCATTTACTAGAAACTATAATGAATCCATGGATACAACTCATTCTAGCTACACCTGTACAATTTATTATAGGTTGGCAATTTTATGTAGGTGCCTATAAGAACCTACGCAATGGTTCTGCCAACATGGATGTTTTGGTGTCTCTCGGCACAAGCGCGGCATACTTTTACAGTATTTATGAAATGATCCGATGGTTACTAAATAAAGTGAATGAACCTCACTTATATTTTGAAACAAGTGCTATTTTGATTACGCTCATTCTATTTGGGAAGTATTTAGAGGCACGTGCTAAATCTCAGACTACCAATGCATTGGGCGAATTATTAAGTTTACAAGCTAAAGAAGCTCGAGTATTAAAAGATAATCAAGAGATGATGGTTCCTCTTAATGAAGTTATAGTGGGAGATACTTTAGTAATTAAACCTGGTGAAAAGGTTCCTGTAGACGGTGAGATTATCAAAGGAAGCACCTCCATCGATGAATCCATGTTAACTGGTGAATCTATTCCAGTTGAAAAGACAATCGGAGATGCAGTAATTGGCTCTACACTAAATAAAAATGGTTCTTTGATCATAAAAGCTACTAAAGTGGGCAGTGACACTGCATTAGCAAATATTATTAAAGTCGTTGAGGAAGCACAAAGTTCTAAAGCACCAATTCAAAGATTAGCGGACATCATTTCAGGTTATTTCGTACCTGTGGTTGTTGGTATTTCATTGATTACATTTATTATTTGGATTATTTTCATTCATTTTGGTCAATTTGAACCTGCGTTGCTTGCTGCGATATCAGTACTAGTCATTGCATGTCCTTGTGCACTTGGTTTAGCAACGCCTACATCTATTATGGTAGGTACTGGTCGCGCGGCTGAAAATGGTATTTTATTCAAAGGCGGCGAATTTGTAGAACGAGCTCACCATATAGACACTATTGTATTAGATAAAACAGGTACCATCACTAATGGTAAACCAAAAGTTACAGATTATGTTGGCGATCAAGATACACTTCAGCTGTTAGCTAGTGCTGAAAATGCATCTGAACATCCTTTAGCTGAAGCCATCGTCAATTATGCTAAAGATCAAAACTTAACACTTTTAGGCAACGAAACTTTCAAAGCTGTACCTGGCCTGGGTATTGAAGCGACAATAAATGGTCATCGTATTTTAGTTGGAAACAGAAAGTTAATGCATAACTATGACATCAATATAACTCAAGAACTCAATAACAAATTAATTCAATATGAACAACATGGTCAAACTGCAATGGTAATTGCAATTGAACATGAACTGAAAGGTATTATTGCTGTTGCTGATACTGTTAAAGATACTGCAAAACAAGCCATTAATCATTTACAAAATATGAATATTGAAGTAGTCATGCTCACTGGAGACAACAAACAAACGGCACAAGCAATTGCTAAAGAAGTAGGTATAGACCGTGTTATCTCTGATGTGTTACCTGAAGAAAAAGCTGAACAAATAGCTCTATTACAAAAAGAAGGACGAAATGTTGCTATGGTTGGCGACGGTGTCAATGATGCACCTGCTTTAGTTAAAGCTGACATTGGAATTGCAATAGGTACAGGTACTGAAGTAGCTATTGAGGCTGCAGATATTACAATTCTTGGTGGTGATTTACTACTACTCCCTAAAGCTATAAAAGCTAGTAAAGCAACAATTCGCAATATACGTCAAAACTTATTTTGGGCATTTGGATACAATGTCGCAGGTATTCCTATAGCCGCTTTAGGTTTACTTGCGCCTTGGATAGCCGGAGCAGCCATGGCATTGAGTTCAGTTAGCGTAGTGACAAACGCACTGCGTCTTAAAAAGATAAAATTATAAATTCCCGATTACCATTACTTTCATTAATCGGAATAGCGTTTTAAGATTATAATATAGATGAAGATATCGATAAAGGAGTGAAGTCTTATGACTCAAGAAATAATTCAAGTAGAAGGTATGAGCTGTCAACATTGCAAAAATTCAGTTGAATCAGCATTAGCAAACTTAAACGGTGTACAATCTGCCGAAGTTAATTTAGAAGAAAATAACGTTCGTGTAGAATTTGATGATTCAAAAGTGAACATCACACAAATGAAAGATGCTATTGAAGATCAAGGCTATGATGCAAAATAGTTATTAAATATAAATGCCTCAGAAAGATAGGTAAAATCTTACTGAGGCATTTATATTTTTTATTATATTTCAAAAATCTCTTTTAATATCTTTTCGCAACTATCCGTTGAATCGTTAGTCATTAATAAGTTAATCAATCTGGAATAGTCAACACTTTCATGTTCCACGATTTGTTGAGCTAACAGCTCTTCGTTCTTACTGCCTATAGTAAAACTACCATAATCGAATATATTAAAGTAGTAGCCAGTTTCTTTTTGGTATAGCTCTTCATCTTCTTGCAATAATATAATTGGTTTATTTAAATGCGCATAATCAAAAATGGTTGACGAATAATCGGTTATAATACATTCACTGATTAAATATAACTCTTGGATATCAACTAATTCATTAAAGAAACAATGCACGCGTTCATTAATATGACTGTAGCATTTACGTAGAGCCCCTTCATTTGGGTGAAGTTTAATAATAATATCATACTCTGTAGGCAAATAATCTATTAATTTCTCGATATCTATATTAGTAATTGTTTCCCTTTCGTTTCTTCTCCATGTTGGACAGTATAAGATATATTTCTTTTTATCAGATAACTTAAATAGGTATTTAAGTTTAATTCTATTTTGTTCTTCAAGTGTATTATTTTTTAATAAATACGTATTTCTAGGCGCACCATAATTAAGGATGTTTAACTTAGGATTTTTAGAGGTTTGGAAAGCAGACTCAAATAATTTCTTATTTAAATCTGAAGAAACTAATAAATAGTCCCACTTTTTCATTCTAGGAAGAAAATTTTTCAACTGAATCATACGTTCTTTCTTGTTATTAAGATCATTAACCATTTTCTTCATAGGTAGACCGTGCCAAGTTTCTACAAAAACCTGATTTCGATGTTTATACACTTTATCAATAGCATTACCATTTATAAATATATATTTACTTCTACGAAATTTATTAACATAATCGTCACTTGAGAGTCTTGTTGGGATAAACCCATTCTCTCTTATTTCCATGTCGACTAATGCATTGACAGAACTTACGAAAATCTCTTTTTCAGGATACAGACGACGAATTGCATGTGCAATATATTTCGGATCACCACTAAATGATTTACCATGAAAACATTCTATAAATACATATTTTTTACTAGGTTTAATTTTATTTAATTTTCTAAGATAAAATGGTCTATGTATAACATGAAATACTTTTCTTATACATTGATAACATTGTCTAGCTCTTTCTTTTAAAGTAACTTCATTTTTATCCTTTTTCAACTTACTTTTTCTTGCTACTGCGAGTTTGTAATTACTATTAAACCTAACTTCCTTAGAATTAATAGCAATATCTATATTTTTTAAGTAAGTTTCGGCATAATTTTTGTAATTAAATTTTTCTTGTAGCATTTCACAGTCTTCTATTCTTTCTTTATCATTATAATTTTTTTGTGCAAATGCTAATAAAATCTCACAATCTTTTTCAATGTCTTTAGTTAAAAATTCAGTACAATGATATGATTGATAAATTTCTTTTAGAAGTCCATCATCTCCACCATATATCAATGCTCTGTTACCTTTAAAAATCGATTCAATAATAGAATAACCAAGCGTTTCATAAGGGGATGTAGAAATATAAATATAATTCTGAGGTTGGTACCCATTAATGTAGACGTATTTATTCAGATTATAGTAGTTAACCAAGTTTTTATATAATGTTTCTGATGGGCCATAACCAATAATATTGAGTCTGATATTTATCGTATTTTTATTTTTTATTATGTAATTAAATAATTTTATCGCGTACGAAATATCTTTAACTTCATCCTCAAATCGTGATTTAATTAAAAAATGTTTATGTGTATTTTTGGTAATTTTATCAATGGGAATGTGTTCAGTATTCACGTATTGGTTAAAAACATTTTTATAATTAAACCTTTTAATAAAATCCGATTTTATACTTTTAGTACTTATTCTCACACAGTCAATTGTATCTAACGAAAGATCTATATCTTCAGTAATATACTTTAGTGGTCCATGTATTTCTCCAACAATTTTTATTTTGGGGTTATATTTTTTAATTAATCTCGAATATTTAAAAAATGCTTCTCTAGTAATAATTAATAATTGAGTTTTTGCTAATTGCTTTAAGTTGTTTAAATAAAAAATATCAACTGAATTGTTCGCTAAGTCTTCCTCTTGGATTAGTAAATCTTTCTGTGCTTGATCGAATTTTTTATAATTAAAATAGTTAACTGTATGTTCATTTTTCAAAAAAGCTTTAATTAAATTGATATTACTTCTAGAAGTTCCCCCTTTGGCAAATATGTTAAAACCAAGTATAGTGATTTGCATTGTTGTTCCATCCTTTATATGTTGTTGAATCATAGTTAGTGTTATTCTTATAAAAGCTCATTTTAACTAATTCACTCTCAGACGAGTATCTCCAGTATTTATGACATCCATAGCAGCATCTAAGGCATCAACAATAAGATTCTCCACTGCTGCTTCAGTATAGAAAGCAATATGCGGTGTTATAATAATATCTTCCCTTTGTATTAATGAGTTTAATAATTCATCGTTCAAATCTTCTCCACGTCGGTCTGTTGTAAATACACCTACTTCAAGTTCATAAGTATCTAAGGCAACTCCCTTTAATCGCCCTTGGTCTAACGCCGATATCAGTGCTTGAGTATCAACTAAAGAACCTCTTGCACAATTTACGAATACCGAGCCCTTTTTGAAGTAACTAAATAAAGCCTCATTAAACAAATGATGATTATATTTTGTAGCTGGAATATGCACAGTCACAATATCCGCTTCTTCAATCGCTTCTTGCAAAGTATCTTTGTAAGTTACATACTTAGCCACATTTTCATTCGGAAATGGATCATATGCTACTACTTCACTACGATATCCTTCGGCAAATATTTGAGCTACAATACTACCTATACGTCCAGTACCAATTACAGCAACTTTTAAATCACTCACAGACTGCGATAAAATCGATGGTTCCCATCTAAAATCGTACTCTTGCATCTTATTTTGAATGCGATTTGAATAACGTACGACATTAACAGCTTGAGTAACCGCAAATTCAGCAATACTACGTGGTGAATATGACGGCACATTGGAAATAATTAGATTATATTTAGTCGCTAAGTCTAAATCATAATCATCAAATCCAGCACTTCTTTGAGCGATTTGTTTTATCCCAAATGATTCTAACTTCTTATAAATTTCTTCAGAGATAGGTAAAGTTTGAGATAATGAGAGACCGTCACTACCTGAAACTGTCTCGACATTATCTTCTGTTAGTTGCTCTCTTGATAAATCAACTTCTATATTATTACGCTTAGACCATTCTTCAATATAAGGTAAATCCTCATCTCTAACACTCATAATTTTAGTCATTCTCAATCATCCCCTCTGATTAACATTTAGCCATTATACATGTTGGCAAGGTCTGTTAATCTCTCTGTAGCTTCTTCTAGTTGCTTATCGTCTAATGCAAGAGAAATACGCACATAATGCTTGCCGTTTTTCCCAAAAGGTATACCTGGTGCTACTAAAATAGATTTCTCTTGCAATAAAAACGTTTCAAATTGTTCACTATTATACCCTTGTGGCGTACGCAACCAAGAATAGATACCACCTTTAGAATGAACAAATGGTAATTTTGCTTCTTTAAGTTTTGCTTCAAATGTGTCACGTCTTCGTCTAAATGTTTCATTTTGTTGTATCAAAAAATCATCATAATTATTTAAAGCATACGTGGCGGCATCTTGTAATGCTCCAAACATGCCAGCATTAGTATGTGTTTGATACTTTTTCAAAGCTTGAATCATGTCTTTATTTCCTACAGCAAATCCGACTCTAAATCCTGACATATTATATCCTTTGGATAAGGAAAAGATTTCGATAGCGACATCTTTACCATGTTCCGATGCAAGAATACTTGGGTTTTTATCATCAAACCCAAAGGCACTATATGCAAAGTCATGTACAATTTTAGTATCTGTATCTTTAAATCGTTGTACTGCTTCATCAAATACGGATTGTGTAGCTGTAGAACCAGTAGGATTATTAGGGTACGTTAAATAAATTAATTTAGTGTCTTTTAAAACTTGTGGATCAATTTTATTCCAATCAGGTAGATAATCTGGTGGCTCTAGTTCTAGGGGTACAGGGTTAGCATCTGCTAACATGACGCCAGCTAAATAATCAGTATATCCTGGATCTGGTAAAAGCACCGTTTCGCCAGGATTGACTACACACGTTGGTAATGCAACTAAACCATTTTTAGTGCCATATAAAATGCAAACTTCTTCGTCTTTATGAAGTGTGACACCATATTGTCGTTCATAAAAATTTACAATGGCTTCTTTAAAAGACTCTTTCCCGTGAAAAGCACCATACTTTTGATTCTCAGGAATACGTAACGCTTCAGAAAAATGGTCAATAATACCTTTAGGTGTTTCTCCATCGGGAATTCCTACCGCCATATTAATAAGCGGAAGAGATCCATGTTCAACTTTACGCCCCATTGTCTTTCCGAAATAACTATCAGGGATTGTAGCAAGTCTATTTGAAATTACCATTATAAGCCCCCTTTATTAAATCTCAATCCTCTTATTATTATCAATTTTATCAACAAGATTAATTATGTCAATATTAACAATTTTCAGATAAGTGAAGTTAATTATCTCCCTTTCCCTAATTCTAGAATAACGGTAATTATTATGAATCAGCAAAAAAATTCCCACTAAATATATAAAAAATCCATAAACGAATGATTTATTTTCAAACATTTATGGACTCTTTTTCAAATTGAATGACTCCTAATTTTCACTAAATATTATTGTCTATATCTTTCAACATTTCATTTACAGTAATTTTAGCGCTAGTTAATACAATAGGTACTCCGGCACAAGGATGTGTACTCGCTCCAGCAAAATATAAATCTTTGTAATCTCTCGAAACATTTGGAGGTCTGTAGTAGTTACTTTGGGCTAATGTCGGCATTAAACCAAATGCTGTACCAAACTTCGCATTATAATCATTTTCAAAATCGATTGGTGTATAAACAGTTTCAGATATAACATTTGATTTTACATCCTCTAATACGTCAATTGTCTCTAATTGACGATAGATAATATCTTTAACTTTCCTAATCACATTTTCATCTTTCCAATTAATATGATCTGTTTTTAATTCTGGCGTAGGCATTAAAACATAGATACCGGTTTGACCTTCAGGTGCCATACTCCGATCTCCAACTGCTGGCACATAAACGTAAATAGATGGATCTTCAGATAATGAACCGTTAAATATTTCATCTATGTTTTGTCGGAATTGTTGGGAAAAAATGACATTATGTAGCAACATCTCGCTAGTCACATCTTTATCAATACCAATATACATTAAAAATGCAGAACAAGAATAATCTAATTTTTCAATTTTACTAGGTTTATATTTTTTTACGGGTGAATGTGAAGGCATCAATTTTTCCGCTGCATAAGGAAAATCTGCTGTACATAATACTTTATCAAATCGTTGCACAAGACCATTAACCCTTACGCCATCAGCACGCTTATATTTAGGGTCGATGATGATTTCTTCTATATTAGAATTTAATTGAATATTCACATCTAAATCTTTATTTAATTTAACAAGTCCACGTGTTAATCCATACATGCCCCCCTTAATAAAGTGAACACCAAACATCATTTCTACCATAGGAATAATTGAGTATAAAGAGGGGCCGCGTTTTGGATCAATTCCTATATATAACATTTGAAATGCTAATAATTTTTGTATTCGTTCATTATCAATATAATTTTCTATTAAATTATCAGCATTGTTTAATGTTTTTAATTTCAAACCTTTAATAAGCGAATCTACATTATAGAAATCCGTAACCTTTCTATATGTTTTCTCTAAAAAATGATAGCGCGCAATTTCATATCGCTTGTAAACATCAGTTAAAAATGACATAAACCCATGTGTCGTACCTGGTTCAATACTTTCAAGCGTTTCTTGAAGTTCGGCTAAATCAGTAGGTACTCTTACTTTGTCATTTTTCCCAAAGTAAACATCATAAATATAGCGCAATTGTTCCATATCTACGTAGTCTTCAAATTTCTTACCGCTTTCTTCAAATACTGCCTTGTATACCTCGGGAATCATCACGATAGAAGGACCTTTATCAAAGGTAAAGCCATCTTTAGTGAATTGACTCATTCGACCACCTGGATACCCATTTTTTTCAAAAATTGTTACATTATTACCTTGCGAAGCAAGTCTTGCTGCCGCTGCTAATCCAGTGACGCCTGCTCCTATTACAGCAATATTCATACTACATTCCACCTATAAATGATATTTCTTTTTTATTGTTTTATACATTTTTACCTTATCTAATTTAGAAACGTAGACACGACGATGTAATGTATAGGAAGCTTTTCTCACTTCATCTAATATGCCGCGGTAAATAATTGAAGCTAATTCAATAATTGGTTGCGCTTCTTTATTGAAAACACCAAGATTTGATAGTGCAATATCATAGTCTTCTTGAGCTAGTTTCGCATGATGCTCCCATAAATCAATATATTGCTGTGACACTCCATTGTTAAAATTATTTTCAATAGAGACATCAAATCGAGACAAACTCGACTTACTGAAGTAAATTCTGTCATTCTCAAAATCTTCTCCTACGTCTCTTAAAATATTGGTTATTTGAAGTGCTTCTCCTAGTTTACGCGCGATTCGATACGTTTCTTCATTTGGTTGCTCTGCTAGTACAGGAGTTAATACTTCTCCCACTGTACCTGCTACGCCATAGCAATAGTTTAATAATTCATCATCAGTTTCAAACATCTCAAAATCCTGGTCTTCATATACAGTTTGAATGAGATTATAAAAAGATTGATATTCAATTGTGAAATTTTGAGAAACTGTATACAAAGCTTCCATAATCATTTGATTGCTTTTAAATTCGTAGTTTTCAACGTCATGATTTTTCTCGATAGTTATAATATCTTCGTGTATATTTTTAAGTATTTGAGGATTTTCATGTACGTCAATACTGTCATCTATAATTCGACATACTGCATAAATCGCCCATACTGCTTTGCGTTCATTTTCAGGTAAATAATCAAAAGCATAAGAAAAACTTTTAGAATGTTCTTTCATAATTTGATGGCAGTATTTAAAGTTTTTTTCATTCGATGTCATGGAATTCCTCCTATAATTTAATGGCCTAGTTTAAAATTCAACTTATATCAAATGTACGACCCTTCCATTTTACCTTTTTTGAAAAATGAGCGTGTCGCCATGAGTTTATAAAGATAATAATAAAGAACACAAACAAAATTGGATGAAGAATGAGCAATATTATCGAAAAAGCACCCACTCTTCTATGTAAACTTACAAATTCCCATGTATATAAAATATAAACAATTCCGGAAAATATTAACGATATCGGTTTAGCAATCCATCCAAGGAGTAAAGCCATTGTAGATGTGAGTGAGCCCATTAACCACATTACAATCGCCAACATTACTTTAGGTTCAGTTTGATTGGCTCCTACTGAAAAATGCTTTGTCCATCCTTGTATAAGTGAGCGAAGTCCTTCTTCATACATGCGAAACTTAACATATTCACTACCTTCGTATACTGTAACAGGCAAGTTAGATTGACTAAATGCCTCTCCTAATGCAAAGCCTTCTATAATAGTGTTGCGTGCGTTTTTATGACCACCTGTTTTAAAGTAATCCTCTTTATTCATTATTGTGACAGGACCAAAAGCCGTATAATTATTAAATTTACCCGCTAAACTTGAAAATCGATTCATTCCGACAATCGTCATTAAATTAAAGATAGCCGAAAGACTCTCATAAAATTTAAAAGTCTCATGGTAAGGTTGAATACTTAATAGTCCTTGATTCCCTTGCTTAGCAAATGAATTTAATATCGCCTCAATAGCATGACTATTAAAGATGACATCTGCATCAACAAACATCATTAATGGCGTTTGAACATGTTGGGCTCCTTGATAGCACGCATGAGATTTACCATACCATTGGCTATCTTCTTTAGTTTCATAAACAGTTGCTCCATAAGCTTTGGCAACCTCACTCGTCCCATCTTGAGACGCATCGTCCATAACTATAATTTCATAGATGCCATGTTGCTTAGTCAAAGATCTTAACAAGTGTGGCAACCTTTGCGCTTCATCTCTAGCTGGTATAATAACTGTTAATTCATTGCTATGAATAGTACTATGTTTCGAGCGAGATAATGTATGTCTTCTATTATATATAAATTTTCCACAAATTAATGAAATAACAGATGCTAATGATAAAAGGAGTTGTATAAGTTTCAATTCTTTCTAACTCCTTCCCGCTTCAATAGCATTAATTTTGTCTGCAACTTGCATGCCACTTAACGTTACCATTGGCATACCTCCACCTGGATTTACAGAGCCTCCCACAAAGAAGAGATTGTAAAAGTACTCACTTTGCTTAGGAAATTTAAACCCTTTATTTTTCTTCTTATCTGCGACTACACCATATATGGCCCCTCTATTTGAGCGATAATTATGTTGGATATCCTCAGGCGTCCAAATATCTTCATATATAATATGCGCTCTCAAATCAGTCAGTCCCATTCGTTCTAATTTCGTTAGTACACGTTCTTTAAACGCTGCATATTCTTCTTTTTTAAATGGTTTATCTTGAATATAGGGTATATGTGGTAAGACTTTAATATTTTCATATCCTTGTGGCGCTTGTTGTTCATCCGTTTTATTAACATTTACTAAATAGATTGTCGGATCTTGAGGTAATACCTTTTGATGGAATACTTCATCATAGTTTTTCTTAGAGTCCTTTGAGAAAAAGAAATTATGATGAGCAAGTTGAGAATAGGATTTGTCTATCCCTAAATGTAATACATAACCTGAGCTAACAGGTTCATATGTTCTTTCGAGTTGGTCAATTTTTTGTTGATTAAAATGCAATAACTCTCTATAGGTAGGGATGACCTCCATATTGGAAATTATATAATCCGCTTCAACATACTTCCCACTACTTAAACGTACGCCCGTAACGCGTTGATGATACGTTTTAATATTTTCAACAGCAACCCCCATTTGTATGTCCACGCCTTCTTCAATAGCCAATTGTTTTAGCGCTAGTGCCAATTTATGAATTCCACCTTTGACATACCATAATCCTTGTTCTTGTTGCATATGAAATAACATTGAGAGAACTGCAGGTGCATCATAGGAAGAAGAACCTACATACTTAATAAAGTAACCTAGCATATCTCTTAATTTTGGATTCGAAATATAACGGTGAATTGCTTGTTGCATTGTTGAAAAGTAATCAAAACCTCGCAATGCTTTAAAAGGTCCATGATATTTTATAATTTCTCGTAACGTATCTAAGCCAAAATTGAAATATCCCTTTTCAGTAAAACGATGTATACGCTTAGTATATTTTAAATAATTGTCGAGTTCCTTCTTATCTTCTTGACCTAACTGCAAATTATTAAGTAAAGTTGCTTCAGTATTTTCATATAGATCAATGATTTCACCATCAGGAAAGAAACTCCGCCATTGTAACGGCAATCTTTCAATTTCGATATAATCAGCCATATTTTTCCCGCTATAGTTAAAAAGACGCTCAAATATGTATGGCATGGTTAAAATAGATGGACCTAAGTCAAAGCTAAAACCCTGTTTCTCTAGACGATTCACCTTTCCACCAATATGATTATTTTGCTCAAATAATGTTACTTTATACCCACTTTGAGCCATTCGAATAGCAGCGGATATCCCTCCTAAACCACCACCAATAACTAAGATGGATTGAGTCATATTACTTACCTCGCTTTTCAATTATACGTATTAAACGTTCGATTCTTGGACGATTATATCGTTGTGCTACAATCACTGGAAGATGGCTAAACGTTACGTACGCAATGTTAATCATTTTGATGTACCGTGGAGCTTTAACAAATAGCCACACAGATAAAATGGAAATCCAATGTATCAATTCTGCACGTCTCATTTCCAATAATAAGCGACGCGTCTGTTCAATATTTACTGATAACTTGCTTTTATCATAGATATCCTTATTAATTTGAGCACCTTCAGGTATCAATCTTTTCCACTTACTTACCTTTAAAGTATGATCCCAAAGTTCACCATTTTCTTCCCATTGAAAAGATCGAAATAAACATGAATATTTTTCAAAAAATGATTTAGGGATACGTGTACCTAAATGTGCAATAGACATTTGAACGACAAACCAAAATAGACTGTGCAAAATAATAAGGCGAGTTATAGATTTAATAGCTTTCATACTTTCACAGCTTTCTATTTACAAATAAAACCTTAAATAGTTATTCGATTATATTCCCTCTCATATCAGATGCGAAACGCAAATGCCATGTTATTCTACACTACTAAAAAATTGCATAAAAAAAGAGGATGACATATTGTCATCCTCAAAGATTATAACTCGAATTGTCTTTCCAGTTATAAACTATATCTTACCACCAACCGTTAGATTGACGGAAAGAAATTGCGTTACCGATTGAACCATAACGTTCTTTAGCGTAGTTAATCATACCTTTAGTTTGGTTAGATACTGAACCGTAACCCCAAGATTGGTTAGTTTGACCTAAACCATGGTATTGACCGTTAGAAGCGTTAACGTTACCACCTGATTCAGGCATTACAATAGCGTTCCATAATTCTTCAGTACCACCAGCAGCTAAGAATTGAGCTTTAGTAGAACCACCAGTTGAAGCTGAGCTTGATGGTGCTGAGTATGAAGTTGTTGAAGTGCTGTAATTATGAGTTGAAGTAGTTGGAGCTGAAACAGCTTTAACACTTGTATTGCTTGATTGTTGGTTTGAACTTACTGATTGGTTTGAACTTTCTTGGCTGTATGAATTAGTGTAATCAGCTGATGATTGAGTAGTTGAACCAACTTGAGCATAGTTCCATGACCAGTTAGTACCATTAGAAGTGAAGTTGTATTGGAAACCATTGTTTACGAAGTGGATATCGTAAGCACCAGCTTGAACTGGTTTAGAGTTTAATTGTTCTGGGTTGTGTTGAGCTAAATCAGCTAAGTGAGCTTGATCTACGTTAGTAGTTTCAGAAGCGTGAGCTTCGTTACCTGTTAATGCATAACCTGCAATTCCTAAAGATACTGCTAATGATGAAGCGATAACTGTCTTTTTCATAATATAAAATCCTCCAAATATGTTTTAAAATTAAAATTTGTAAATTATATTCTAAGTGTTTGATTTCGTTGTGCTACATTGAAAATGTTTTTTGTTAACTTTTGACGGTATTCACTATACCACAAAAATCTCGTTTGTATATTACACGTTCCTTACAAAAAATTACAATAGAAGTTTGATTTTGTAATCTTGAAACAAAAACATTTCTCTTTGTAACATATAATTTCTTAAAAATTGTTTAAAATTACATTGGTATTTGTGGTTTTACATTAGTTTTTAGGTTGGTTTGACCCAACTTTCAAATAGTCTGTAATATTACAGATTTCATTTTTGTTACACTACCGTAATAATTCTATAATCTAATTTGACCCAACAAAAAAGTAAAAAAGATGAATTTCAAAGAAATATTCTTGAAATTCATCCTCTGATACAACTTTTTCTTATCTATAAAACGTCTTCGCATCTTTTAATAATCGTTTTGAGAACTTCGAGACGACTTGTTTTTTTATGATCTGCTTTTATCACATGCCATGGCGCTAACTTCGTATTCGTATACTTAATCATATCTTGACTGGCTTCTAAATACATATCCCATTTTTCTCTATTACGCCAATCTTCGTCTGTAATTTTCCATTGCTTATTTGGATTTTGTTCTCTATCTTTAAAACGTTGCAATTGTTCTTCTTTATCTAAGCATAAAAAGAATTTGATAATTATGGTACCTTCATCCGTCCACATTCTCTCAAACTGATTAATTTCATCATATGCGTGTTTCCATTCATGATGCTCTGCAAATCCTTCGACTCGTTCCACCAATATTCTTCCATACCAACTGCGATCAAAAATTTCGATGTGTCCTGATTTAGGCATTTTTTTAGCGAATCTCCATAAATAATGATGATTCTTTTCAACATCTGTAGGCGCACTGATTCCATTAACTTCATAACCAGTCGGATCTAACTTTTCTCTGATACGTTTAATATTCCCACCCTTACCTGCAGCATCCATACCTTCGAATACTAAAACTAAAGGGATTTTACGTTTGTACAACGCAAATTGAATTTCTCTCATACGGGTTTGTAATTCTACTATTTGATGTTGGTAATCTTTTTTCTTAATTTTAGATTCTTCAATATTAAATAACGACGTTGAGAAATGACTATTAAATTCTCCATCTATATATTCTTCATGTTTTTGGTATTTTTCAAGCGCATATTCTAATCTTTCTATTATATTTAGATACATGTTTGTTATTGCTTGTTCTCTAACCGTATAATCAATGATTTGCCAATCATTACAATTGTGTATGATACGTCTCATTTCATTTAAATAAACATCTTGGGGTATTACCTCCTCATATTCTTGAACCTTCCATCTCATCAACGGGTTACTTTTAGTTTGTTGAATATGAGCTTGACGTTTCTCTTCATTTATTTCTATAAAGAACTTAATTATTTCATAATTATCTTTCTTCAACATTGATTCGAAATTACTAATTTGTTTAAGTAATGAATCATAATTAACATATTGATGATGTTTGATATTATTTTCCTTATAATCAAGATAATGTGAATACCAGCTTCTAAAATAAATGTTGATGTCACCTTTTTGTGGCAGAGTATTCCAATATTTTTGTAAAAATTGATATCTTAAATCGTATGTTTCTGGAGATTTCGTAGCGATAAAGTTTGTATACTTCGCGTCTAATTGAAGTAATAAATCATTTGATAAACGTGTCTTACCAGACGCGGGTATCCCTTCAAAAATGATCATGACAGGTATACCTAACTCATGGGTCTTTCTACTCAACTGTGCCACTTTTAATTGTAATGTGTCGATGTGATGCGACATGATTTCACCCTCTATATTTTTATTACAATAAACATCCAATTTTACACTTTTATTTTAGCACAGAAAAAATCTCCTCAATGTATCACACATCGAAGAGACTCTACTCTATCCCATAAATTTAAATATATCATTACGATATAGATGAATTACTTTCCGTAATAATAAATCTAAAATCCAAGCAATTAAAAACGGCACTACAAAAAACGCAACTATAATCAGTAACAGACTTAACCATACTGAATCAACATGCATAAATTTAAAAGCATTAATAAGTCCTACCATACCTATAAATCCGAAGCCCGCTGATTCCTTTGTTCCACCAATACCAATGATACCTGATGCGATACCTGATAATGCTGCTGTGATAAATATTGGTACCATAATCACAGGATATTTGACCATATTAGGCATCATCATTTTTACGCCACCAAAGAAAATTGATAAAGGAATGCCTAAGCGATTCACTTGGCTCGTACCAATAAGAAGGACAGCTTCTGTAGCAGCAATACCTATTGATGCCGAACCAGCTGCAATACCTGATAGGCCAATTGCCATTGCAATTGCGACGGTTGATAATGGCGATATAATAATAAAGCTAAATACCATAGATATCAACATACTCATAAGGACAGGCTGTAATTCAGTAAAGCTATTCAACATATTTCCAATACCTGTAGTAATTAATCTCACATAAGGTAATGTAAAAATACCTATCGTTGCTGATAGGCCGCCTACAATTGTCGGAAAGACTATCAGGGCCATACTTCCTACACGTTCTTCAATTAATAATATGAATAATACTGCAATTGCAGCTGTAATCATCGTATTAATAAGGTCCCCTATACCTGCGACGATCCATACACCATTTTTAAATTGAGCTGCACCACTTCCAACATAAGAAGCACTAGCAACTACGGCAATTGCCAATGGTGTTAAATTAAATTTCATAGCAATAAGTGCACCGATAAGGGCCGGTACAGTAAATTGGATGGCTTGCACGACTCCTAGTAAAGTTTTAAAAATAGGCTGATATTGCATTAAATATTTAAAAATCTCTCCCAAAATCGCATTTGGAACGAGTCCTGCGACAATTCCAATTGCTACCCCTGATAAAACTCTAAAAATAAAATCCTTTGGTCCGTCGATATTTCTAATAGCTGACATGACTTAAACCTCCCAATGTGCTGAGTAATAATTATGTATAAAGACAAAGTCTTGATTCGCAAAGTATGATTCAAGTAAATGATTCTTAGATGCAATAACTTAGAGGGATATTTAATGATATTCATACACGCGTCTCAAGACTATGAGTAATAGTATATCACGTTTTCAGAAAATTTAGATAATTATTTTTGCTATTATCTTACAAATTTTCAAATTATGCGAAAACCGTATGATTTAATATTTACTCGAAGATATACTACAATCATTGACACAAGGGAGGTAACGTTATGTGGAAGAAAATTGTATGTTCTGTTGGGGCCACAACAGGTGCTGCTATTGTGGGCTCTTACTTATATACTAAATTAATTGAAAAACGTAGTTATAAGAGCTTTTTAAAAGAAAAATTTAATCATGTTTCACGTGGCAAACAATACTTTATTAAGCCGAAGAAGATTGATCAAATGCTTAAAATGGCTCAAATCGAAAATAGCAAACCTTTCAAAGCTACAAAATATAGATTTAATCATAGAGTGGATATACGAGAATATTATGGTACACATACGTACTATGTTAATCATCAAAATGATCCACATCAGTTAAAGATTTTATATATGCATGGTGGTTCTTGGGTCGCAGGTCCATTCAAAGAGCATTATCAAATGATGGATCAACTTGCTACTGATTACAACGCAGAAGTTATTGCACCTATATACCCTAAAGTGCCTCAAAGTGGCAAACGCGCAACATTTGATTTAATGACTCATATTTATCGTAATCTTTTAGATTCTGTGTCTTCATCCGACCATATTATCATTATGGGAGATTCTGCAGGCGGTAACATCACATTAAGCTACGCGCAGTATCTTAATGAAATTAATTTACCTCAACCAGGTCATATTATCACTATATCACCAGTGGTTGATGCCACATTTACTAATCCAGAAATACCTCATTACGAAAAGGTAGATAGTATGATTGGTAAAGAAGGACTTAAAACATTTGCTAAAATATGGGCTGAAAGTGATGAGTTAGACAATTATAAAGTATCTCCAATTAATGGAGACTTTAACAATCTCGGTCACATCACTCTTTCAGTAGGAACACATGAATTACTTTATCCTGACGTAATTAAGTTATCTCGTAAATTAAACTCTGAAGGAATTAGCCATAATTTACTTATTGGAAGTCATATGCTTCATGACTATGCGATTCAGAATATTCCAGAAGCAAAACAATTTAGAGAAAACTTAAGATATATCATCAATGACAATCGAAAAATTAAAGATAATATTATTTAAGATAAATGATTCCCTAAGAAAGATATTATTTTTACTCTTTCTTAGGGATTTTTTTGTATAAAAAACACTCCCTCTGTAATAGAGGAAGTGTTTTTAACTATTATTCTTCTGTAGTTTCTGCATCATCTTCTGTTGGAATTTCAGCTTTACGAGATTCTTTTTTGTATTTTTGATACATCAAGAATAATACTAGAACCCAAACTGGAATAAATAGAACTGCTAATCGCGTACTACTATTAATAAGTAAAATAACAAAAATGAAAGCAAAGAATACTAAAATACCATAAGCCGTGTATTTACCACCAGGCATTCTATAATTACTTTCTTTATGTTGCTCAGGATTGTGCTTTAAGTATCCAATATAAGCTACCATAATAACTGCCCAAATTGAAATATTCAACACAGTAGAGAAAGTAGTGATTTGAACGAATACTTTAGTAGCATCTTTAAAAATCGCATTTAATATTACTGCAATGCCTAATAATCCACAAGTAACTAAAATTGCATTGTAAGGAACGCCATTTTTGTTTGTTTTATGTAAAAACGGTGGACCTTGATTTCTTCCAGCTAAGCCAAACATTGTACGGCTATTCGCAAATATACCACTGTTACATGATGAAGCCGCTGCTGTTAGTACAACAAAGTTAATAATACCAGCAGCAAAAGGAATTCCTATTAATCCGAATAATTTAACATAAGGACTTTCTGCAGGATCTAATTTGTCCCAAGGAACTACTGACATAATGACTGCTAATGAACCTATGTAAAAGATTAAAATTCGGAATGGTACGTTATTAATTGCTTGAGGTATTGTTTCATGAGGATTTTTAGTTTCCCCTGCTGTAATACCTATCAATTCAATACCAATAAATGAGAATATTGCCATTTGGAATGACATAAAGAATCCTGAGGCACCATTTGGGAAGAAGCCGCCTTCTTTCCAAATATTAGTTACCGTCGCTGGACCGTAATCCGTCTTCATAGCAAAGATTACCATTACAATACCAACAATAATTAAAGCTAAAATTGTAATAACTTTTATAATAGATAACCAAAATTCAAGTTCACCAAATAATTTGGCACTAAATAAATTCAATGCTACTAATACTAATATTGTAGCTGCTGCAGTAATCCAGTTAGGCATGTCTGGATACCAGAAGTCGACGTATTTGGCTACAGCGGTAACTTCCGCCATACCTGAAATAATCCAAGTTAACCAATAAGTCCAACCAACCATAAATCCTGCCATTGAACCTATGTGATGATGGGCAATGTCACCAAATGACTTGAAACCTAAGTTCGATAAGAGCAATTCTCCCATCGCTCTCATAAACATAAATAATATAAAACCTACTATAATATAAGTAAGTAATATGGATGGTCCTGCTAAATGAATAGAAGCACCTGCGCCCAGGAATAATCCTGTACCAATAGCACCACCAATTGCAATTAATTGGATATGCCTATTGCTTAATTCTCTTTGCAGTTTATCTGCCATAACCTTTCCTTCTCCATTTCATGGAGTATATTTATGACTGAAATCGATATGTAAAATTAGATACCCCTTTTTAATCTAATAAACAATTTTTCTCAAAATCAAATCATTTATTCTTATAAGTTATATAATACCCCAAACAAACAAAAACAATCAAATACTAGAATAATTTGTCTTTTTTATCTTTTCCAATACTTCTAATAATTCCTTTATTATAAACATTTATAACAAATTGAACAATTTCATTAATATTCACCGTTTTATGGTAAATCGTACAACTTCAATATGTATCTGATGAAAGTTGATATTTTTCTTCATAATCACGTCAATTCCTCACAAATTGTGAGAAGTTTTCATTTTTTAAAATCAAACCAAAAGATATAGTAAAAAGCACCATGTACTGAATGAGAATACACGGTGCCTATTTATATATTTTTCACGCTTATTTAACAAACAAGAAAATTAAACTTATGCCCATCAGGATCTTTAAACATTGCTCCATAATACCCTTGTCTTACACCTGGTTTTTCAATAATTGTTCCACCAGCAGGTTCCACTTTCGCTAATAATTCATCAACGTCTTTATTTTCTTTAACACCTAACGAAACCATCACTTCATTAGGGCTTGAATCGACATCTTGATGTGATACAGACTCGAAGTGATTATTTTCTATCAATATCACAATCGTTTGTCCAATTGTAATACCTAACATTTTATCTAGCATTTCTGGATTTTTATTAATTTCAAATCCTAGAGACTTAAAGAACTGTTCGCTACGATCTAAATCTTTTACATTTAGATTAAACCACATTGAATGCATCGTACATGTCACCTCTCATTTATAATTAGACGATTTCAAGTTTAAAATGCCGCTTGAGCAATCCATTCATCAAGTGTTAAGCGCGTGGGATTAAGACGTTCCATTTGTACAAAATCTATAACATAACCTTTATTTTCAAGCCAACTTCTTTCAGCAGTGCCACTCGTAAATTCGCCTTCAATTTCAGTTGGTTTACCTGTTACGGTTGCAAAAGTTTTGACTACTTCATTTAGAGTCAGCTCATCAGAAGCAATTTCTATATCTTGATGATTATATGTTTTAGGATCTTTGAAAAGTGCTGACGCAATTTTAGCAATATCGATAGAAGAAATCACTGAAAATTTCACTTCAGGATTAATAAATTCTGGGATTTTAATTTCTCCATCTGAAACTTTAGTGATTCTTAAGAAGTTATCCATAAAAAACGATGGTTTAATAATTGTAAAATCTAAACGAGATGCTTTTATCTTATTTTCTAATTGTGCTAATGCTTCAAAGTGAGGACCTGTTCTATCACGATTAACACCACCCGCTGTGCTATAAACGACATACTTAACTCCTTGTTCTTCAGCAGTTTCGATAATATGTTTACCTTGCTTTAATTCCTCTTCAACATGGTCTGGAATAATAGGCTGAACGCTATATACTCCATATTGGTCAGCCATCGCTTGAGTTAAGCTTTCTCTATCACTCAAATCGCCCTCAAAAATCTCTAATCGATCATTATGAATTGATGTTAATTTTTCATTATTTTTATTTCTAGTAAACGCACGCACATGCCAACCATCTTCCAATAATTGTTTAACAACAGCATTTCCTTGTTTACCAGTTGAACCAATGACTAATATACTTTTACTCATGTTTATCTCTCCTATTGTAAGAACCAATAATCTTCTTTTTCGCCTTTTAAATAAGTATATTCTTCAGGTGTTTGACCATTTTCTTTAATATTTGAATTTATAATGTCACGAACATCCCAAACGCGATGGATAAATCTTTGTAACTGATTACCAAAGAAACCGCTAGGAGCATTCATGTTTAATACCTTTTCCACTTCTTCAACCGAAATACTCATTTTATTTGCTATGTCTTCAATATTTAAAGTTGAATTATGGAAATGTTCTCGTAATTCTATAGCAGTGATACGTCTTTGCTCTTTATTTAGTGACATATTATAGTGTCCCACTTTCATCTTATTTTTTAATTAGCATTATATTTGAATTCTAAGTAAGTGAGATTTATAATAAACGGAGCATTATCCGTTTGTCAACATTAGCTCATTAAGTAGGTGAATACATTGCGTAAAGATGCTCTTCTAAACCGTCAACGTATCGAGAATAAAGCGATCGAACTATTTAAACAATACGGCGTTGAGACAATCAGTATGAATAGAATTTCTAAAGAACTTGGTATCGGTATGGGAACACTTTATCGGCATTTTAAGGATAAAAGCGATTTGTGTTATCACATTATCGAGCATGATTTCGATGAAATTATTCAAAAAATGAATGATGTAGCTGCTTCATCTAATTCTAAAGAAGAGAAGATGGAACACTCCCTAGATGTTTTTTTGACATTTAAATATGAAAATAGTGATTTATTAAACTGTATTGAGGAAAGTAATAGTAAGTCTCAATTTCATCAAAGCCAATTTTTCTCTGATTTATTTAATTTTTACTATGATTTATTTAAAGATGGCGAGGATGATTCTTGGGCCATATTCAAAACTGATATGTTATTAAAATCACTTTCTACTAAAGCTTATGAAATTCAAAAAAATAAAAGACAACTTTCAAATAATGAAATAAGAGATAACTTAATAAAACTATATTTAAATTAATTGAGGTGTTCATGAATGGAAAAAGTTACGTTAATTACTGGTGGAAATAAAGGTTTAGGTTATGAGACAGCTAAAGAATTAAAAGCGAAAGGCTACAAGGTTTATATAGGATCTAGAAATGAAGAACGTGGTCAACAAGCTTCAAAAGAATTAGGCGTCGACTATGTTCAACTAGATGTAAGTGATGATAAATCAGTTCAACAAGCCTTTGAAACTATTTCAAATAAAGAAGGCCGTGTTGATGTACTTATAAACAATGCCGGTATTTCAGGAGGATTCGCTAAAGTCGCTGATTTTACTGCTAAAGACGTCGAAAAGGTATATAACACAAATGTTTTTGGTATCGTACGCATGATGAATACCTTTATTCCATTATTAGAGAAATCAGAGCAGCCTGTAGTTGTAAATGTGAGTAGCGGATTGGGTTCATTTGGAATGGTTACAAACCCAGATACTGCTGAATCGCAAGTTAATTCACTTGCGTATTGTTCTTCTAAATCAGCGGTCACAATGATGACTGTACAGTATGCTAAAGGCTTACCACACATTCAAATTAATGCAGCAGATCCAGGTTCTACTAATACTGATTTAGTTGGTGATTTCAGTAACAACTCTAAACCTGCTTCAGAAGGTGTAAAACCTATCATAAAACTTGCTACTATTGATAAAAATGGTCCTACAGGAACATTTATTGATGGTAATGGCACAATGCCGTGGTAAATCATTAACAAGTTTGGCCTCATGTTTAACGGGAAAAATTTTCAATGAAATCAATGAAAATTACACATATATAATTAGTTATTAAGATATTTATTATCTTAGGGAGGAAATACACAATGAAAAGTATAAACTTTGAAGAACATTATGTTGTTGAGGATATACAAAAAGAAACAATGAAACATATGACATCTGATCCTAAAGGTGTACCTATGCAAACGATGTTAAAAGGCCTTGAAGAAAAATCTGGTTTTACTGATGCAGATGAAATCAAACATCACGATGCACGTATTCAATTCATGGATAAACATGACGTTGAAATGCAAGTATTATCTTATGGAAATGGCGCCCCTTCCAATCTTGAAGGCGAACGCGCAATTGAATTATGTAAACAAGCAAATGATACGTTAGCACAATATATCAATGAACACCCAGATCGATTTGTAGGATTTGCTACATTACCAATTAATGAACCTAAAGCAGCAGAAGAAGAATTTAAACGATGTGTAAAAGAATTAGGTTTTAAAGGCGCATTAATTATGGGACATCCTAAGAGTGGCTTCCTAGATCAAGATGAATATGATGGCATCTTTGCTGTAGCTGAAGAGTTAAATGTTCCTATTTATTTACACCCTTCTCCAGTTCAAAGCGATGTTTACCAAGCTTATTACAAAGGTAACTACTCAGACGTAACAGCAGCTACATTTGCTTGCTTCGGTTATGGTTGGCACGTAGATGTAGGTATTCATGCCATTCACCTTGTGCTATCAGGTGTATTTGACCGTCACCCTAACCTCAACATGATCATCGGTCACTGGGGCGAATTTGTTCCATTCTTCTTAGAACGTATGGATGATATTTTATTTGCTGACCATCTAGAACATCCTATTAGTTATTATTTCAAAAATAACTTCTATATTACGCCAAGTGGAATGTTAACTAAACCACAATTTGATCTAGTAAAAGCAGAAGTTGGCGTCGACAGAATTTTATATTCAGCAGATTACCCTTATGTTGAACCTGAAAAATTGGGTACATTCTTAGACGAATTAGATTTAACTGAAGAGGAAAAAGAAAAAATCAGCTATAAAAACGGAGCTAAATTATTAGGTCTTGAGTAACACTTACACGAAATATATAAGTGTGTCTTTTCTTTAATACGAAAAATATTTAAATGGAGGTTTCAATGATGGAAACATTAGAATTGCAAGGCGCAAAATTACGTTATCATAAAGTTGGCAATGGACCACTTCTTATTTTAATCCCTGGTGCGAATGGAACTGGTGATATCTACATGCCACTAGCTAAACAATTACAAGAAAAATTTACAGTTGTAGCTGTAGATCGTCGAGGATATGGACAAAGTGAATTAACTGAATCATTACCAGAGGAAGTATCTAACCCAGAGAGTCGTTATCGCGTGAAACGTGATGCACAAGATATTGCTGAATTAGCTAAGTCATTAAGTGACGAACCCGTATATGTTTTAGGCTCAAGTTCAGGTGCTATCGTTGCAATGCATGTCCTAAAAGAACATCCTGATGTTGTGAAGCAAATTGCATTTCATGAACCACCGATTAATACATTCTTACCGAATGCTAAATATTGGCAAGATAAGAATGCTGAAATTATTGATATTGCTGTGAATGAAGGCATGCCTCAAGCTATGAAACTTTTCGGTGAAACATTAAATATTAGTTCTATTGATGCACAATCAATGTCTAAACCTGCTCAAGCAGAAGATGATGCAGAGAGTAAAAAACGTTTTGAAGAAATGTTAGGTTGGTTTAAATATGAAATTCGCCAATACACAGAATCTGATATCTCTTTAGAAGATTTAAATCATCATAAAGATATCATCACATTACTTAATGGGACTGATTCCAAAGGTTCTTTCCCTCAAGAAGTTAACTTCTATATTAAAGATGAAACGGGAATTAATATTGTAGATATCCCTGGTGGTCACTTAGGTTATATACAAAAGCCTGAAGGATTCGCAGAAGTATTACTCAAAATTTGGAACTAATCTTAGCTTAAAGTATTAAAGGGAGTTTATTAAATGTTATTTGAAAGAAATAAACCTTATACTCAAGAAACTTTGTTAGATAAAGAAAACATTTTAGAATTAATTCAATTCGAACGTTTTTGTCGCGATAATGCCTTATGGGATAGCATGAGAACTTGTTTCGCTAAAGACTCACATGTGAACATTTCTTGGTTTAATGGTACTGGAGAAGAATTTGTATCCTCCTCTGAAGCAATGAATCGATACGCGCCACATCAAATTTATAATACACAAATGTGGATTAATAACCATCGTGCTGTAGCAATTATGCAAGCAACAATCCAGTTTCGAGTAGATATTAAAAACGTAGAAATGCAATTGGATTCAGACACTAAAATTATCTACTGTCTTGATAAAGACAATGATGACGTTTGGTATATTTCTAATTTAAGTTGTATTTATGAAAAAGATAAATTAACTCCTGTCATTCCAACGACTATTAATTTACCTAACTCAGAATTTAGTGAATACCGAGAAAGTTATGCTTGTTTATCATATGCGCTCAATGAACTAGGGTATGATGTTAACCATGACTTACCAGGTATAGATAGACCTGATGAAGTTAATAAATACTATCGCCAATTAGATAAATGGTTAACTGAGAAAGATGATGATGAAGAAGAGAAACATTAGAGTTATAAACCAAACTCAAAATAAATAAGTAACGTTTACTCTTATATGCAGAACTGCTGCCTAGTTTTAAAATATCGCAACATTATACAAAATATTTAAAATCACTTATTTCTATAAAGGAAGTTTGCTCAATGAAGAAGATAGATTTACATGCACATTACATTTCACCTGGTTATAGCCAATTTCTTGATGACTATTTTAATGGTGAAGGTGACGGCGTTAAGACGCCCCCATTTTCAGTAGAATCATATTTAGAATTAATGAAGAAGCAAGATATTGAATATGGCGTATTATCGATTTCAAGCCCGCACATTAGCGTTGCACCTGATGACGAGATGTTAAAACTTGCTGAAGAAGTGAACGACTATGCTTCAAATATCGTGCAGGAACATAGCGAACGTATTGGTTTCTTCGCAACATTACCCTTGCCCTTAGTCAATCAGAGTGTTCAATTTATAGATAAAGCATTAGATGAACAGCATGCGTTAGGGTTCACGTTACCAACGAATGCACGTGGCGTATATTTAGGTGATGAGCGTTTAGCACCGATATTTGAAAGATTAAATGAACGTCAAGCAACTGTAGCCATTCATCCTAATGAACCTAAGCCAGCTATTAAAGCGATGAGCGAAGAAGTACCTCCGCCACTTATGGAATTTATCTTTGATACAACTCGTACAATTATTTATATGAGTCAAAAGAATGTATTTAGTAAGTATCCGAATATTAAGTGGATTGTACCTCATTGTGGTGCTTTACTCCCTATAATCGCACAACGCGTAGCGATGGGCAACAAGATGTTTGGATCAGAGAAGCAACCTGATGATTTAGAACAAGTAATGAAAGAACTTTACTTCGATTTGGCCGGTAAGGTTTTACCATATCAATTACCTACTCTATTAGAAATGGTTGATAAAAATAAAATTGTATATGGTTCTGATGCACCATACACAACGGACCAAGTAGTCTCAATGTTAGCGAATGAATTTGAATCTACAGATTTAATTACAATTGATTCAAAAATTCATATGCTTTATGACAATGGCAAATCATTATTAGATAAAATGGAACTTTAATTTATTAAGATATAAAATCACCCCACACAAGCGCTCATATATATCATCATTAGAGCCTGTGTGGGGAATCTTTTTATTTTAAAATTGTATCCATTGAGCGATTAACACTACCTGCGTACATATTACCGAATTTAACTAAATGAACCATCAATAAGTATAATCGATAAAATTCTAATCTTTTTTGTGCACCTTTGGCTAAAGGAAAATGCTTTTCATATTCCTCATAAAAATCTTGAGTAAATCCACCAAAAACCGTCGTAATACCTAAATCGAATTCTCTGTCACCATATAATGGTGCAGGATCAAATAGTGCAGGGCTACCATCAGTTAAAAACATATAGTTACCGCCCCATAAATCACCATGTAATAAAGATGACTTACTTTCATGACTATCAAGTTCATTTACCATCACAGTTCTTACTTCTTCATAGACTTTATTATCTTCTTCATTCCACAACTCTTTACGCATCAATTCATCTCTTAAATGATCCATTCTTCTTTCTATGAAAAGTTCTTTCCAGCTATTAGTCCATGAATTATCAAATGAAATATCTCCGCCTTCATGTGGTAAACTGAAACCAAATTTACCCTCTTTTTGTTGTTGACTATGCATCTTAGCTACAAGCTGACCGAGCTCTCTTTGACTTCCACTTCCACCTTCTTCTAAATAGCTCAAAATAAGATAAGCATCTCCGTTAATTTCACCACTAGCAATCACACGTGGTGCTGTGATACCTGCATTCTCAAATTCATTTAAGCCAGCTATTTCAGCCGCATAGAATGATTCTGGACGATTACGCTGAACAAGTAAAAAGGAGATATCATCCTCAGTAGTTGTAACTTTGAATGCTTCATTAACATCACCACCACTTACTGGTGAGATATCTTTTACTCCGTCTATGGGGAGTTTCTCTTTCCATTCTGCTTTCATACTTTCACCTTCTTAAGAAGTTTGTCGTTATACCTTATTATATTGCCAACTCTCATTATAATTAATCTTTTAAAAGTAATCGGTATATATGAAATAAAACTGACCTAAGAATTAAGTCAAATTTTCAACTTTCACTAATTTAGCTATGAAAATTTTTATTAAAATGCTAGTCTATTAAAGGAATGTATTTCAAATATATTAAATTGAGGATAGTAAGCCTCAAATATAATGAAATAGGAGCGTTAACATGTATAAATTAGTTAAACCTTTATTATTTAAATTAGATCCTGAAAAAGCACATGGTCTTACCATTGATGCATTGAAAATGGTACAAAGAGTTCCGAAAATTTATCCTATCATGGACAAAATTTTTAATTACAATCACCCATCACTCTCTCAAACCATTCATGGCATCAAATTTAATAATCCCATTGGTCTCGCTGCAGGATTCGATAAATCTTGTGAAGTACCTAAAGCATTAGAGCATGTTGGTTTTGGAGCCATAGAATTAGGTGGTATTACCCCTAAACCGCAACCAGGGAATCCTAAACCACGTATGTATCGCTTAATTGAAGATGACGCGTTAATTAATCGTATGGGCTTCAATAATATAGGGATGAATAAAGCACTTAGTCATTTACGCCGTCATGCCTATACGATCCCAGTAGGTTTAAATGTGGGTGTTAATAAGAAGACGTCTTACGAAGACCGTTATCAAGATTATATAAAAGTTATCGATACATTTAAGAATGACGTGACATTCTTCACAGTTAATATCAGCTCACCTAACACTGAGAATTTACAGAATTTCCATGATAAAGATGAATTCACGATGCTTTGCGAAGCGCTCACTACTTTTAAATCTGAAAATGATATCAACGTACCTATATTCTTGAAATTAACTTCAGATATGGAACTTGAAGGATTCAAAAACATCTTACCTTCCATAACTAAGACTTTTGATGGCGTTATACTAGCTAACACGACTCGTCAACGTGACGGTTTAATTTCTAAGAATAAAACTGAAGAAGGCGGATTAAGTGGTAAACCTTTATTCGAACGTAATTTAAAACTCGTTAAATACGCGTATCAACAAACTAAAGGTAAATTCTTAATTATCGGAACTGGTGGAATCTTTAGCTCTGAAGACGCAATTAAAATGTTAAGAAATGGTGCTTCTTTATTACAAATTTATTCTTCTTTAGTCATTGAAGGTCCAGGTTTAACTAAGTCAATGAATAAAGACATTGCTAAATATTTATCTGAAAATGGATATCAAAACGTAAGCGATATTATTGGTTTAGACGCATAAACTTTAAATGATTATAACGCTTTAAAATATTTCAAAAAAATGAACGTTTAGTTAATACTCCTGAAATTTCTTTACTTATAATATTTACGATTTATACTAACGAAAGGTATATGTTTCAAGAATTTAGGAGGCAACAATATGAGTGATGAGAAGAAAGAGACAACATCTCAAACTAACCAACAAACGATTTCTGAAAAGCCCAATCATCAATCTAATGATGACAGAATAGGTTTGAATGGTTACCGTAAAACAGACCTCGATTTAGATATTGAACGTGAACTGCGTGAAATGATGGAATCAGGAGAATCAGAAACAAAGACGGAAAGTAGAAAGTTTAAGATATTCTCACTTATCTCGATGATTGCAATAGCAGGCTTAGCGATTTTTAGATTTATACACAGAATGATATAGTTTTAAAAAAATTATCCCAAATGTAATAAGATAGTATTGTCTTAAATATTATCTGTACATTTGGGATTTTATATTAATTAAAATTGTTGTAAAAATGCCTTTGCTTCTTTATTAATTTGTTTAAAATCAATACCCTGTCTCATTGTAGCAAAGACGCAACCACAATAGCATTGCCTAAAAATATGATAGTCTTTGCACATTTCAATTGAACGTTCGTACCCTTTATTCTTTTTAAAATCACTAGGCAAATATTTAACATTATAAATATTTTGAACATCCATTCCTAGTTCATTAATAAGTTGTGCGTTTTTCTTTGGAGAGAGTGTTATGGCACTTCCAAAATAGTCGTAACCATATTCAACAGCTGCTTGAGCTACAATTTCTAATCGCATTTCAAAGCATGCTGAACATCTCAATCCACCCTCTGGCTCATCAGTTAGCCCTTTCTCTTTAGCCATCTTCATAAATTCATGTGGTTTATATTCTGCTTCAATGTATTCGACATTGCTATTTGTTTTACTATTGAAATCTTTAACAAATTGTTCTTGAACTTTAGCACGTCTTAGATATTCATTCTTAGGATGAATATTTGGGTTCGCAAAGTAAATTGCAATATCAGCATATTGAGTTAAAAATTCTAGAGTATATGTGCTACATGGTGCACAACAACTATGTAATAAGATACGTGGGCGTTCCCCATCACGTTGCCACTGAGATATCATTTTTCTTAGTACTCTATCGTAATTAATCTTCTGGTTTTTCATTTTTGCCAAAATTTTATCCGCTTCAATCATAATAAAACCTCCCTTTAACACACATTTTTATTATATATTAACTTTATTATATAATAACATGATGTATAAAGAGAGGTTGTCTATCATCAAAGTAATAATTACTAAAACAATTTACTTTTTTAATCAACTATACTTGTGTTCATGTTTATTTTTTAACAAACTAGTATTCCTTTTTAAGCTTAACTAAATAGACGCAAAACATAAAGCCACCAAATATTACTCCTGAAATAAGTCCATTCAATAAATGGCCGCTCCAATCAATAGGATCATTCCATAAATAATCTATTATCACACCGATGAGAGTCATGCAAACACCAAAATAAACCATAAATACAACACTCAAGATACCATATCTTCTTATTAATTTCTTATATTCTTTGGGTGAATATGCGACTTCCTCAAAATGTTTATTCTTACCAAAGTTAATGATAAGTATAATATTAAATATAAAGAATACGGCAAATAACACTATCGTATGCATTGTAATTGTATGATGATACATATCAATAATTGTAAAGAATACAATTGTTAGAACTGTAACCAAATAGTTAATAGCAAACATGTTTGCTAGTTTTTGGTTAAGTTCTGACTTTTCTCTTTCATCCTTTTTTGTAGAGGTACTTGTGATCCAATTAAGCATCAAATCATTAAAATTACTCATCTCGTTTCACTCCTCAATATCCTTTGTTAATGTCAAATATATATGACAATATTAGAAATGTCAAATATAGACGACACTTTTATATAATCATAATATTAGAATTATTAAAATTATATAGTAAGATTGCGTTAGAAAGATATTTCATAAAAAGGGGTTAAAATATATGACACAATTACATCCATATTTATCATTTGATAAAGCAAAAGATGCACTTGAATACTATGAAGACGTCTTTGGAGCAACTAATGTAAACAGATTAGCAGTAGGCGAAGAACAAGCTGAAAATTTTGGTTTAACAAAAGAACAAGGTGAAGAAGCAACGATGCATGCAGAATTTGAGATTTTAGGTGTTAAAATCTTATGTTCTGATTCTTTTGGACGTGTAGATAATATAAATAATGGTATTTCTTTATTAATTGATTTTGATACTAATGATAAAACAGATACTGAACGTGTTGAGAATTTCTACAATAAAATTAAAGATCACGAATCTATCAACATTGAAATGCCATTAGAAGAGCAATTCTGGGGCGGTAAAATGGGAACTTTTACCGATAAATATGGTGTGCGTTGGATGCTTAACGGCCAAGATTATTCTCAAATGAATTAATCATATTCATGCAAATTAAAAAAGTGGCACATCTCTTACAAACTTCACAATGTAGAGATGTGTCACTTTTTATCTATATTATATTAAATTCCCTTTTCTCGTCTTATAAGTGTTGCTGGACCATTATTAACGATTTCATAAAAATGTTGAATCAATTCCTCTTTTGAAATTCTATTTTCATCCTCAACCCAATGACGTATTAAAGATAAACCAGCGCCTGAGACATAACTCATAAAATACGGAAATGGAATATCTCCGATTTTATCATTATCGTTAACTACATGATTCAAGTGCCCAGTTAATAGTTCGTATAATTTTTCATGTAAATTGGACTCTTTACCTAAGTTAAACATAAGTTTATAGAAATCTAGATGTTCTCCTATACTATTAATCACAAAATCCATTGTCTCTCTTAACTGGCTTTCTGAAATTTTCAGTTCGTCATCATTCTTACTACTCTCGAGAAAACTTCTAATTTCATCAATTTTCTCATTTTCCATCTTATCTAATAAGTCATATTTATCTATAAAGTGAGTATAAAATGTACTTCTATTTACGTCTGCTAAATCAGATATTTCTTGAATTGTAATTTCTTCAAAACGCTTCTTTTCTAATAATGTAATGAGGGCATCTTTAATTGCAGTTTGTGTTTTTCTTACTCTTCTATCATGAGACATCTTGTCACCTTCTTTTTATCTCTTTCCACAATTATAAGCATTCTGTTGGGTTTTAGACAAACTTAAGAAAATGATTATTGTTAATTATAAACACGCTTAGTAAGATGAAAGTGTATTGAAAACCATTCTCAATAAAAGGAGGTCACATTAATGAATCATTTATTAGGTAATCCAGAATTAAATGTAACTGATGTTAATGATGTTCATAAAGGGCTCAATTATATCGTTGTAGATAGCGTCCAATATGGTAATCAAGAGATGATAATGGAAAAAGATGTAGAAGTTATCATGAAAGACGGTGAAACTCTATATTTAAATATTTTTAGACCTAATAAGGAAGGTCGTTTTCCAGTTGTCATGTCAGCAGACACATATGGTAAAGATAACAAACCTAAAATCACTAACATGGGGGCAAAATGGCCTACCTTAGGTAATATAGCAACATCTAGTTTTACACCTGAGGAATCCCCTGATCCTGGATTTTGGGTACCAAATGAGTATGTAGTAGTCAAAGTAGCACTGAGAGGTAGTTCAGGTTCAAATGGCATTCTATCACCTTGGTCAAAACGTGAAGCTAAAGATTATTATGAAGTCATTGAATGGGCGTCACAACAAGAATGGTCCAACGGTAATGTTGGAACGAATGGAGTCTCTTATTTAGCAGTGACTCAATGGTGGGTAGCCTCCCTCAATCCTCCTCACTTAAAAGCTATGATTCCTTGGGAAGGATTAAATGATATGTATAGAGAGGTCGCTTTTCATGGCGGAATTCCTGATACAGGATTTTTCCGTTTTTGGATTAAAGGCATTTTCGCTAGATGGCCAAATAATCCAAATATTGAAGGTTTAATTCAAGCTCAAAAAGATCACACACTTTTTGATAGCTATTGGAAAGCACATCAAGTACCTCTTCCTCAAATTCGAATTCCGTTATTTACTTGTGCCAGTTGGTCTACACAAGGTTTACACAATCGTGGTACATTTGAAGGCTTTAAACAAGCAAGCTCAGTTAATAAATGGTTATATGTTCATGGTCGAAAAGAGTGGGAAAGCTATTATGCGCGTGAAAATTTAGAGAAGCAAAAGTTATTCTTTGATTATTACCTTAAAAAAGAGGACAACGATTGGAAAGATACCCCAACTGTGACTTATGAAGTCCGTGAGAAGTTCTATCAAGGACATTATCGTGAAGCATCTGATTTCCCTATACCTAATACACAATATACAGCTCTATATCTAGACGGAGAGAATCATTCCCTCAATTTAGATAAACCAAAACAAACTCATGTTTCACACTATCACTCTGAAAAAGATAATGAGTCACTACGTTTCACATATACATTTTCTGAAGATACAGAGTTAACTGGAAATATGAATTTAAAACTATGGGTTTCTTCTAACGAAGCAGATGATATGGAGATATTCGCAGGTATTAAAAAATTAGATAGACAAGGTAATGAAGTTAATTTCCCTGACTTCAACCATATTGAACAAGGACAAGTTGCTACAGGTTGGTTAAGAGTATCTCACCGTAAATTAGATGATGAAAAATCTACTATTATACAACCATGGCATAAACACGAACAAGAATTAAAATTGAAAAAAGGCGAGATTGTACCAATTGAAATAGAAATTTTACCTTCAAGTACTTACTTTAAACAAGGTGAAACGCTCGTTGTAGTTATAAAAGGAAATGAAATTATTAAAGGCACTAGCTCTCCTGGTTTAAGTACACGTTATGAACATCATGAAACAGTTAATAAAGGACATCACTATATTCATACTGGTGCTAACTATGATTCTCAATTAATTATCCCAATTATACCTCAATAAATAAAAAAGCTTTAGGAAGTTAAGACAATTTTATGCCCAAGCTTCCTAAAGCTCATCTTTTAAAAATTATTTTAGTAATTAAATTCCTTCATAGACTCCTGATGAAATGTAGTTGTTGTCAGAGTCTGTTTTATATATAAATTTAATTGGAGTGTTAATACGGTATGTATAAACAAGTTTCCCTTTATTATTCTTTACCTTTACGATATTTTCACCGCTACTTTGGTAGGGTTGCAGCTCAAAAGAATAATCTTTACTTTCAAATTTATCATTTTCATACTTCTTAATGATATTTATCGCTTCTGTTTGCGTTAAGTCAGCCTTCACTCTTTTCTCAGTATTATCTTCTTTATCTTCTTTATCCTCATCTTCTTTACTTTTATGATCTTCAGATGTACCTTTGTCGCCATCGTCCCTATCTTTCTTTTCTTTGTCATCTTTATCAGAGCCACTAGAGTCATCAGACTCATTAGATTCATCTTCGTATTTATTGATTTCTTCACTATTAAAAGATAGTTCGATTGTCTTATACTCTTCAGTTCCTTCCGGCAATCCTACACGTTCACTATTTGTCTTAACTGTATGTTTTCCAATTTTTCCCTCTAAATGAACCATAATATTATCATTTGAATTGTATGGTCCATATACTTTATTTTCATCGAAACGTTCATCAACTTTATTATTAATAAACAACTTAATATCATTTACTTTATAAGTATGATTAGGCTTAATCATAAAGCGTTTTTCTTTAAAATTCTCCTTAACGATAGAACGTGCTGGTGTCATTAAAATAGTTATATTACCCTTGAATGTTTGATTACCAACTTGTTTTTTGGCATCGAGTTGATAATTACCAAGTGGAAATGTGCCTACTTCAACGGATTCATCCTTTTTTAAATTGATAGTATGAGTTTGACCATTGTAATCATAATTAATTTTCCCATCATCATGTGAATACATTGCTATAGAATATTTAGGAATATTAAACGTGTAATGGTCAAACACTCCAAAACGTTTACCATTTTTCTCTATTTTAATAATTGCTAATTGATTGATACTTATTGTATGCGTCTTAGCTTTAGACGTTTTCAAATTTTTCAGACTATCTTTTAAATCTTGAGAAAGTTCATTTAATTTTCCTTCATTTTTTAAAAATCGAAGATATGCATGTGCTTGATTATCATTAAGCTTCTTTCCATCAGAAGTGAGTAATTTAGAAAGTTGACGATGGTCTTCTTTCTTAAGTGCATCTGAAATTTGATCCACACTTTGTTCTGGAGACAGTTGATGCTTTAAAAATATGAACACACTTATTAAAGTAATGGCGATGACTGCTACTAAAATTGAAATAATAATTAATGGTTTATTCGGTTTCTTAAATTGATAAGCATCACTATAACGCCCTGGGGGATAAGGTAGACGTACATCATTTCTAGACATAGACTGTTCAGAGTATCCTGTAGGTTTACCACAACGTGTACATACTTTATGATTGGGATTTAATGGGTTTCCACAATATTTACAAAATCTCAATTAAATCACTCTTCCGAACAATCTACTTAAGTCTTGCATTACTACACTTTCAATCACGTTTTCCCCAAAGATTAAAGCTATGATGGCTAAAGCAAATATCAAAATAATCACGCCGTAAACACCTGAAATTCTAGTTTCATACAATGAACTATATTTCCCGAGGATATACGCGGGTGATATTGTAAAAAATAGATACATAACAATAAAAATAAGTGCCGCAAATTTATATGAATTTAATGCAAAAATTATTCCTGAGAAAATTAATAAAGCTACTGTAAACGTATTGATGATTACATAATCTGATAATAATTTATTGAACTTGATTTCAGGAATAACTGTTAATCTTACCACCGCATATGTAATTCCAATATGAATTGCTAAGATAATAGCTAAACTTAAAACAAATCTAAGTAAGATATCTTCTTTTTGTATTTCAAATAAACCTACTTGACTCGGAATAAGCATAGTAGTAAATAAACTTATCAACAGTAGTCCTGCAACAATAAGAGTAATCAGTATTCTAAAACTAAATGTTTGATTATCTTTAATAACTTGATCTGGTCGTTTAAAAGCATTAATAAAAAATTCTTTTAATTCATTAAGAAAATCTTTCTCATTTGTACGTGCCTGTTCAAATGTTTGATTAACAGGATGATGTGTATCATTTTGATTGACTACAGATTGATTAATATTTTGATGATGATTAACATCCGTAAGTGTTGATTGTACATGCTCCTTAGTTTCTTTAGTTCGTTTATCTAATGTCTCTTTATTTGTAGTTTCTGATGATGTTATCCCAGTAGTTTCTGTAGTAACAGATTGAAGCTTAGTACCACAGTTACCGCAAAAGACGTCTTCTGGTTGAATATTCTGGCCACATTTAGGACAATTCATAGATGTTTGGACCTCCACTATTAAGATATTTTAGATTATATACCATATTTATATTGTTATCTATATAATTTTATATTTATATAATAATATTAGTGTTATCCTAGTTTTTAATATAAAAATTGCCGAGCTACTCATTAGTAACTCAGCAATAATCTTTCATATATCTTTAAGTTTTAGGTATTGCTTTTTTATGGCACAATCGAGTTCTCTTTCTCATGTATCATTTCTATAATTTCATTGTACTCATTCATAACTGCTACTTTGGGTGAATGATTTTTAACTTCTTTTTCATTTAATTGTGCATAAGTCATTATAATGACGATATCACCCACTTCTACTAAACGAGAAGCTGCACCATTTAGACAAATTTTACCGCTTCCACGTTCTCCAGCAATAACATATGTTTCAAATCTGGCACCATTATTATTATTCACAATAGCGACCTTTTCATTAGGTAAAATATCCACCGCATCTAAGATATTCGAATCTATCGTAATACTACCTACATAATTTAAGTTTGACTCCGTGACCCTCGCTCTATGAATCTTAGAATTCATCATCGTTCTTATCATTATTTGCCCTCTCCAATAATCATATTATCTATCAAACGTGCTTTTGAAAATTTAACTGCTAATGAAATAAAAACTTGTCCGCTCATCCATTTCTGTTCAACTAATTCTGGATAACTGTAGATAGCTACTTCATCAACGTGTCCACTAGTATTGTTGTTTAAATAAGAAGTAATACTTTGAATGATGACACAACTTTGTCTCTCACCTTTTTCATATAAATCACGTGCAATTTGCAAACTTTTATTTAAATGAATAGCTTCTTTTCGTTCTTCTTGAGTTAAGTATACATTTCTAGAACTCTTAGCTAACCCATCCTCTTCACGTACAATATCGACACCAACAATTTGAATAGGATGATTAAAATCTTTAACCATTTTTTCAATTATTGCTAACTGTTGCGCATCCTTTTTCCCAAAATAAGCATAATCAGGACTAACGATATTAAATAGTTTATTTACTACTGTGACTACTCCTTCGAAGTGCCCTGGTCGTTGTGCACCTTCAAGCACTTCAGCTAAACGTCCTACCTTAAGCGTAATATCTAACTGATCAGGGTACATTTCCTCCACACTAGGATAAAAGACGTAATCAACATTAATACTTTCTACAGCTTTAACATCCTGGTCAATTTGACGTGGATATGCATTAAAATCTTCGTTCGGTCCAAATTGTAAAGGATTAACAAATATACTAATGACTGTTACATCATTGTTCTCAACTGACATACGCATCATTTTCAAGTGACCATCATGTAATGCTCCCATTGTAGGTATAAAGCCTATTGTCTTCCCTTGAGAACGGTATGACTTCACAATCTCTTGCATATCATTAATAGTTGTAACGATTTTAGTCATTGATGTCGACCTCGCTCATAATCTTTTTCCTATAAGTGTGAGCTTCTGAAGGGAATTCACCTGACTTCACTTCATTATCATATTGTTTTAAACCATCCACACCAACTGAAAAGTCAGCATATTGTTTTACAAATTTGGCCTGTCGATCTATACCATAATTCAACAGATCATGGTAAACCAATACCTGACCGTCAGTCTCTTTCCCAGCGCCAATGCCAATCACTGGTATCGTTAATTGTTGGCTAATGACTTGAGCTAAATCACTTGGAATTGCTTCTAATACTAGAAGCACTGCGCCTGCTTCTTGCATAGCTTTTGCATCTTCAATCAGTTGTACTGCCGCTTCCTTCGTTCCCCCTTGTAATTTATATCCCATCACACCAACACTTTGTGGTGTAAGTCCTAAATGAGAAACAATGGGAATACCCATACGTGTTGCTTTTTGAATAAATGAAACAAGATGTGCACCTTCTACTTTTAAAGCATTCGCCTGTGTTGCTTGATAAAGTTTAAGTGCATATTTCAAATCATCTTCATCACATACACCTACAGTCCCTATAGGCATATCAACAACTACAAATGTGTTAGGTGCGCCCCTTCTCACAGCCTTTCCATGATGAATCATATCTTCAACGGTCACTTGAACTGTACTTTCGTATCCTAATACGGTCATTCCAAGTGAATCTCCAACTAAGATCATGTCAATCCTAGCTTGTTCTGCTTGCTTTGCACTCGGAAAATCATAAGCTGTTACCATAGAAATTTTAGTTTGCTCGTCTTTCATCTTTATCAATTGACTTAATGTTTTCAATTCATTTCAACCTCAATTTCCTTTATTATTAGCAATAGTATAATGAATTGCACCAAGAAAGGAAAGAATTATATTATGACAATTGCCGTTATTGGTCCAGGGGCTGTTGGAACAACGATTGCTGCTGAATTAAAAGCTGCCTTACCTGATACACAACTCATTGGTCGCCATAATAAAACAATGACCTATTTCCCGGAAAATACTTCTCAAGCACAAAACATTGATGTTGTTTCATACGATAACACGCATCATTCATTCGATGTCATAATCATCGCTGTTAAAACACATCAACTTCAAAACGTCATTAAGCAATTACCAACTATAGCCCATAAAGATTCACTTATAATCTTAGCCCAAAATGGTTATGGTCAATCACAACATATTCCTCACCAACATGTTTATCAAGCTGTTGTCTATATTAGTGGTCAAAAAAGAAACGATAAAATCACTCACTTTCGTGATTATCGCTTACATCTACAAGACTCATCAGATACTCGTAAGTTAAAACAGCAGCTTTCTTCTTCTAAGATTGAACTTATTTTAGAAAGTGATATCCAAAACAAAATTTGGTATAAACTTCTTGTTAACTTGGGAATTAATTCAATTACTGCTATAGGGCATCAACCCGCTAAAATATTACAATCAACACACATGAAAGAAATATGTCGTTCTATTCTTAACGATGGGTTACAAGTTGCTCAATCAGAGGGGATTCATTTTCCAGATCAGACAATCGATGACATTATGAAGATTTATCAAGGTTATCCTGATGAAATGGGAACAAGTATGTATTATGATGTTTTAAATCAGCAACCCTTAGAGGTTGAAGCTATTCAGGGGTATATCTATCAAAAGGCTAGATTTCATAAACTTAACACGCCTTATCTAGATACAGTTTATACTTTCTTAAAGGCTTATCATCTTAAATTTATAGAAACCAAAGATTTATAATTGAATATCAATTCATAAAAAAATCCCAAAAGCGACATTATCTATCGCCTTTGGGATTAACTTTTGTTATTCAGCTTCTCTAATTTCATCTTCAATATCTTGATAGTCAATTTCAGCGTCAGTAAATGATTTCGCATCTACTGGGAAGTGTTGTTCAAACGTTTCAAAGTTTTGAATCTCTACATTAACATTATCTACTTCAAAATCTAATATGTGACCACCAAAGTCGCGATCATCATTAGCAAAGTGAATGTGGAATCCTGCTGAACCCACCCCATGGAACAATTCTGGTGTGAAGAATCCAACAATAGAACCTTTGATATTTTCACGTGTTTCTTCAGGTTGTCTACGTGCTGAATCAATAAGACGTGTATAAGGTGGTTCTTGACCAGGCATCATACGTACATGCATTTTTTTAAATGTACCTGAAATTTTCACAGCAGAAAACATATTTTCGCTTGTCATCTCTTTTTTAACTTCATCAAAAACATCGTCTTGATTTTTATCTGAAATACTGAAATTTTTGTCTGCCTTAAACTGAGTGACTGTAGCATATGGTGTCATTTCATCGCCAGTTAATTCAATAAATTCTTTATGTTCATTTGCATGGTAAGCTTTACCATCTATAAAAATGACCTCACCATTTGAACCTGTAAGTGTCCCAATACCTAAATCCCCATGTTCTAGTAACTCATTAACTGAAGCAGTTCCTTCTAATAAACCTGCCATCAAAGTTCCTAGCGTTCCGTGTTGGTACAATACATTAGTCATATTACTTTTCACTCCTATTAATATTCATTTCTTATTACTTTAAGAAACGCAAACTAAAGATGACCTATCTCTCTAGAATGCGTTCTTTTTTATATCCTGGAAAATGATTTAACAAACACATACGCTTTCAAATTAATTTAAAGCATTCGGTAACATGTTTGTAGATAATTTAACATTATCTTCGTAGTTAACTGGGATATCGATTAATACAGGACCATCTGTTTCATAACCTTCTTTTATAGCTGCTTCTAACTCTTCTTGGTTAGATACACGTAAACCTTTTGCTCCAAAAGATTCTGCATATTTAACAAAATCAACGGCACCAAAGTCTACACCTGAAGAACGTTGATATTTCATTTCTTCTTGGAATTCAACCATATTATAGCGCCCATCATTCCAAATCAATTGAATAATGTTTAAGTTTTTACGTACAGCTGTTTCTAAATCTTGAGCTGAGAATAGGAAACCACCATCACCAGCTACAGAGACAACTTGTGTGTTAGGACGGACAAGTGCAGCTGAAATTGCCCAAGGAAGTGCCACTCCAAGTGTTTGCATACCGTTACTAAATAATAAATGTCTTGGATTATAACTTCTAAATTTACGTGCCATCCAAATGTAGTGACTTCCAACATCTACAGTTACTGTAGTATCATCAGTTAAAACTTTTTGCATAGATTCAATGATTTCAACTGGGTGCATCACATCATCTTTATGCGTCGCTTTAATACCAGTAGCCTCAATAATCTCTACTCTTAATTTTTCAAGTTCATCTAAATGATCTTGATTAATAAATGGTTCATCAACATGTTCTGAAATAAGTTCAATTGTACCAGCGATATTACCAATTAATTCTTTGACTGGTTGCATGTAGTTTGTGATTTCTGCTTGAACTTCATCGATATTAATAATTTTAGTGTCTAATTCTTTATTCCAGTTACTTGCTTCATATTCGATTGGATCATAACCAATTGTGACTACTAAATCACTTTTTCTTAATAATTCATCACCAACTTGGTTTCTAAAGAGACCTACACGACCGAAGAAGTGATTTTCTAATTCACGACTAATCACACCTGCACCTTGGAATGTTTCAACGACAGGGAGACTTGTTTTTTCAACTAACTGACGAATAGCTTCTGTTTCAGCTTGGCTTGAACTTCTCATACCAGCTAATAAAACTGGGAATTTTGCATTTTTGATAGCATCAATGACTGCTTGAACATCTTTTTCAGCTGGTACACCAAGTTGAGGTTGTTGACAAAGTGAAATTGCTTTAGCTTCAACTGGTGAAGAGATAACGTCTTGTGGAATACTAATAAAACTTGCACCATTTTTACCTGACGTTGCTGTACGCATGGCATTAGTCATCACTTCTGATAAAGATTCTGGGTCTTGTACTTCAGCACTATATTTTGTAGATGATTTTAATAGTGCTGCGTTATCAATACTTTGATGTGTTAAACGTAATAAGTCATTGCGTTTAACTTGACCACCGATTGCTAATACTGGATCACCTTCAGATGTAGCAGTAAGTAATCCAGTTGTTAAATTACTAACTCCTGGACCACTCGTTACAAGTGCAACGCCTGGTTTACCAGTTAAGCGTCCGATTCCTTGTGCCATCATTGCAGCATTTTGCTCATGACGTGTAACAATTAATTCTGGACCATCATCTTCTAATGCATTGAATAAGTAGTCAATTTTTGCTCCCGGAATACCAAATACATATTCAATTCCATTATTTTTTAAAGTGTCAATTACCATATCTGCTGCTGAATATTGTTTGTCAGCCATTCATTTCATATCCTTTCAAAAATTTAATTTCTTTATTTCTTTTGAATTTTAAGCATGCGTTATACTAAATGTTTAATTGAGTCGTATGTTTCTTCAAGTGTTTGAACTGATTGCTTAAATAATTGTTTCTCTTTATCGCTTAAAGGTGTTTCATATATTTTAACTGCACCATTTTGGTTAATTAATGTTGGGACACCTAAGTAAACTTCTTTATGTCCATATTCCCCATTAAGTTGACTTGATACAGTTAAAACACTATTTTCGTTATTTAATAATGCTTTAGAAATTCGTAAAAGCGCTAAAGCTATACCATAATAAGTAGAACCTTTAGCTTGGATGATATCGTAAGCAGCACCTCTAGTGTTCACATATATTTCTTCAGCTTTAGCTTCACTGCCTGTTTGTTCTTTTAAAGTATCAAATACTGAGATACCTGCAACATTTGCTTGAGACCAAACTGCAAGTTCAGAGTCACCATGTTCACCGATAATGCTTGCATGTACACTTGATGGCACAACATTTAGCTCTTGGCTAATTAAATATCTAAATCTCGCACTATCAAGAACAGTACCTGAACCAATAACGCGTTCAACTGGTAAGCCTGTGACTTCTTTAACATAGCGAGTTAAAATATCAACAGGGTTAGCTGCGATTAGGAAGAAACCATCGAAACCACTATCCATTACACTTGATACAATACTTTTCATAATTTTAGTGTTTTTCTCTACAAGTTGTAAGCGTGTTTCTCCTGGTTTTTGTGGTGCACCTGCTGTAATGACAACTAAGTCTGCATCTATACAATCGCTGTATTCCCCAGCTTTTACTACGACTGGTGATGCACTGTAGAGTGCGCCGTGATTTAAATCTTTCACGTCTGCTTCTACTTTATCTTTCGCAATGTCAATGATGACAAATTCATCTGCAATCCCTTGAGTAACCATAGCAAATGCATAGCTAGAACCTACTGATCCATCACCAATTAATACAACTTTTTTACTAAATTTTTTCATTTTAACGACTCCTTCGCAATAAAGTGACACAATTAATGTGCTTAGTTTTATTTTTATAATATTTTCATTAAAATAACTAGAATTTTAATTGTCCTTAGTTATAAAATCACTATTTCAGTGACGAAATTGTTACAATTTGTTCAAAATGTTTTATTTAGTGACTAACTTTATTACATAATTAATTATAGTACGAAAACATGTATTAATAAAATACATAATAACGATTATAAGTATTCTTAAAAGGAATGGTTTATATATAGAAAAATATAATATATCAATAGCTATGAGATCTTTTAATCGTAAATCGTGGTAAATAATATACGCGTTATGGAAACATTTTTCTTTAATTTTATATTCTCTTATAAACTAAAACGACCTCTAACAAATTAATTAGAAGTCGCGTTTAAAATTTATTTAACTGGTTGGAGTGTTGAAATAAAGTCTATCCACTGGCGTGTTACATAATTTAAATAAGCATCTTTTCTCCATATGGCACCTAAATGCCATGAGAGTTCTACATTTTCTAATTGAATGGACGTTACATTATCTCCCATTAAACGTACTAAACTTTCAGGTACAATACTAATACCTATACCTTGTTGAATCATGTTAGCAATAAAGCTAATTTGTGAGATGTTAGCGACTGTCTTAGGATAGAAACCTATACGTTTACAGTTTTCTATAATTTGATCTTTAAGATAATAATCATCGTGGAACAATACAAATTCTTCATTTTTTAATTCTGCTAGGTCTACCTTTTCCATATCCGAGAGATGATGATCGTTACTGACTACTAGTAATAACTCTTCATTGTATAAGGAAACAGAATGGAATAATGAATGGTCCACAGGCAACGTTGTTATACCTATATCTACATCGTCATTAGCAGTTAAGTTCTCTACTATTTTCCCTCCACCTTCAATGACTTCGTATGTCACATTAGGGTATAACTTGTGAAATTGATTAAGCGCATTTGTAAACATTTGAACATTCATCATGGGTGAAAGTCCTATCTTAATATGGCCCTTTTGAACATTGACTACATCGTTCATTTCTAATGATAGTTTCTCAAATAGAGCCAAAAATTCTAGACTATTGTCATAAAATGTTTGGCCAATATCTGTCAATTTAATTTGTTTCTGAGAACGATCGAATAAAGTAATATCATATTCATTCTCGATATTTTTTATAGCTTTACTAATCGTTGATTGAGCAATATATAAATGTTCTGACGCTTGTGTCATTCCCCCTTGGCGAACGACTTCTACGAAATATTTTATCTGTTTAATTTCCATTTCTTTACTCATCCTTATGCAAATTAATATTACTGAATATTACGTTCTCTGCGATAAATCAGAAAGCTATAAAATATTAAAACGCTAATTAAAATGAATGCAGCTATTAAAATTGTATAGATTCCCATATATTTTTGAAGTAACGCAGATATAATAGCCCCCACAACAAAACTTATTACTATTCTAATGTAAAGCAATGATTTACTCAATTGTACTTTGTCTTTATTTATAATAAATTCACTTAGCGCAATCACAGCTTTTTTTAAATTACCTGTTGAAAATGTGTTAGCATATCCTTCACCTTCTATTTTACCAAACGCAGTAGTAAGCATGGCCATACTAAATGCTAAAGGTGGAATAATATAGATGTTCGGTATTGATGCAGGTATAAAACCCACTGTGATGCTACTCATTGTGATTGGTAGTAAAGCGATAAGACGCCAATATCTTGTAGCTATTTTCGCATGTATTAATGAAACAAACATGACACCTATCATAAATGAGATAACTGAAATAATCTTTAACAATCCACCATCAAGGTTATGATGAGAGACTTCAGAAGCTAGAAAGATGAGGTTACCAGTTTGACCCGCTGCTAAAGTGCCTCCACGTTCTAAAAAGGTATAAGCATCTATATATCCACCAACAAATGTCAATGCAATAGCCATCTCTTTAAATTGATAAATATTTTGTGTGAGATATTTGTCTAATGAAATAGCTACCACCTCTTTTCTATTTTTTCAATCATATTTTACACCTTGCCACTATAGAATGTTAATTTATCCGTTTTATAACCCATAAATGTAAATTGTAAAATATTGGTAAAAATTTCGTTAAAAATTCTATTTTTATTTTTTGTATATCTGATATAATCAAGTTTATCATTTCGTGAAATGCTTACATTTGATTTATTCATCAAAAGAGAGATAGAAAAGCTTTAATTTTTCAGAATTTTTAGACAAAATAAGAAAATTCTATGCTATGATATAAATTATTAGAAATAGCTGGTCACTCGTGATGTTTATATAAGGACTATAACAATCTCTATAAACACCATGACTGCTCGAAATAGATGTCTTATTAGTAAGTGGAGGTTTATTATGTCTAGTTTTTTTAACCGGATTACTCGTAAAGAGAATCCAACAATTTATCAAAATAAAGATGGACACCTTAAACGCACATTACGTGTTCGTGACTTTCTTGCGTTAGGTGTCGGTACAATTGTTTCTACATCCATTTTCACTCTACCAGGAGTTGTTGCTGCAGAGCACGCCGGTCCAGCAGTAGCTTTATCGTTCCTATTAGCAGCTATAGTGGCTGGTCTTGTAGCTTTTACATATGCTGAAATGGCATCGACTATGCCTTTCGCAGGATCAGCATATTCATGGATTAATGTATTATTTGGAGAATTCTTCGGATGGGTTGCTGGATGGGCATTACTTGCTGAGTACTTTATTGCGGTAGCCTTTGTTGCTTCCGGATTTTCAGCTAACTTAAGAGGTCTTATCGCCCCGATTGGTATCACATTACCTAACGCGTTGTCGAATACTTTCGGCAATAAAGGCGGTGTAATAGACATCATCGCTGCTGTCGTAATTATATTAACTGCGTTATTACTTTCTCGTGGTGTGACTGAAGCCGCTCGCATGGAAAATATCCTAGTTATACTTAAAGTTTTGGCAATTATCTTATTTGTCATTGTTGGTTTAACAGCAATCAACTTTAGTAACTTCGTACCATTTGTGCCTGAGCATAAAGTTACAAAATCAGGTGATTTTGGTGGATGGCAAGGTATATATGCTGGTGTATCAATGATTTTCTTAGCATATATTGGATTTGATTCAATTGCTGCAAACTCTGCAGAAGCTATTAACCCTCAAAAAACAATGCCTAGAGGGATTTTAGGTTCTCTTGCAGTAGCCATTGTACTATTTGTAGCCGTGGCATTAGTCTTAGTTGGTATGTTCCATTACTCACAATATGCAGACAATGCTGAACCAGTAGGTTGGGCTCTACGTAAAAGTGGCCATGGAATTATAGCGGCAGTGGTTCAAGCGATTTCAGTTATCGGTATGTTCACTGCTTTAATCGGTATGATGTTAGCCGGATCACGATTATTGTATTCATTTGGTCGCGACGGATTACTACCTTCATGGTTAAGTCAATTAAATCATAAGCACTTACCAAACAGAGCTTTACTTATTTTAACAATTATTGGTGTGGTAATAGGTTCAATGTTCCCATTCAACTTTTTAGCACAATTAATTTCTGCAGGTACACTCGTAGCATTTATGTTTGTATCACTGGCAATGTATCGCTTAAGAAAACGTGAAGGTAAGGATTTACCAAAACCAGATTTCAAATTACCATTATATCCAGTATTACCAGCTATTACATTTGTACTCGTATTACTTGTATTCTGGGGACTAAGCTTTGAAGCTAAATTATATACTTTAATATGGTTCGTTGTAGGTATTGTTATTTACTTACTTTATGGACTGAAACACTCTAAGAAAAATGATGAAGAAGAATATCACGCACCGAAATAATAAATACTAAGTGGCACAAGTGTTGTTTTTACAGCACTTGTGCCTTTTTTTATAAAAAAAAGATCCTCATTTAGTTTTAATAAAATGAGAATCTTTTTGATTCATTACCATCCTTGACCGGTAATTTCATACTGATCTAAGTTACCTTTTTCCAATGCTTTAAGTGCATTCTCAATGGTATCGAGTGCTGTATCAAGTTGTTCATAAGTAATTACTAGTGGTGGTTGAAATCTCAATACATTTCCTGCGACTGCAATGATTACAACTCCATGCTCAAAGCAATAATTACAAATTTTCAATGCTGCTTCTGAATCTCGTGTCTTAATTTCCTTATCAGACACAATATCTATACCTATTGATAATCCAACACCTCGTACATCTCCTACACTCTCAAACTGTGTCATCCATTGATTCATTCGCTGGCGTACGTAGTTCCCCTTTTCAGTGGCAGCGGTTAATAAATCTTCCTCTTCTATCATTTCTAATGTAGCTAATGCCGCTTCACAACTAACAGGGTTGGCACCTGTAGTAAATAAATGCGCTGGCGCTTCAAGGCTTTCCATAATTTCTTTACGACCTACCAAAGCTGACATTGGTAAACCTCCAGCTAGAGACTTTCCAAAAGTAATTAAATCAGGAGTAAAGTTAAAATGATCCACAGAACTCCATCTACCTGTACGTCCTAATCCTTGTTGAATATCGTCAACTGCAATTAAAATACCATGCTGGTGACATAAATCTTGTAGGGCTTCAAAATAACCTGATACAGGTTCAAGTAAGCCTCCATCACCTTGTATTGTCTCTACTACAATGCATGCGACCTCTTCTGCTGGAACGTATTTCGCAAACATTTCTTTGAGAGGCGCAAGATATTCTTCCACTGTATTAGATGTTGATTGTTCAAACATCCCTCTATATTTGTCTGGAAATGGAATATGATAAAAACCATTAAGTAATGGTCCATAGTGTTTTCGCATATTTAAGCTAATAGCTGACATCGATAAAGCGCCAAACGTTGAACCGTGGTATGCGTTTGTGAAACTAATCATATAGGGACGTCCGGTATAGGCACGAGCAAACTTAATAATACCGTCATTAGCATCAGATCCAGTTAAACCAAACGTTACTCTTTTTTCAAAATCTCCAGGAGCTATTTCACAAATCTTCTTTGATAAACGTACAAGTGGTTCATGATACATATATGCTGGCGTATAATGAACAAATTTTTCTGCTTGTTTTTTAATAGCATCTGTGACTTTCTTAGGTGCATGCCCCACATTTTGCGAACTTGCACTTGATAATAAATCTATATATTCCTTTCCATCTACATCTACTAGCGTCGCACCATAGCCATAATCAATAGCTAAAGGATAATATTTAATACGTCCTGACTTAGCGAAATACTTTTCATCTTCATTAATTAAATTTTTTGCTTTACTCATGATAAATTCACCTTCCCTAGGCTTTATCATCCATTTCTTATACTGTATTATTCCTTCTCATAACGCTTTTGAGTCACTTTTTATCAGTCTTAAAATGAATTCCCAGTAATATGATAGTACTCAATATACTAATAATTTTCTGATTTGTAAATATTTTCTGAATTATTAAAATATTGTTTGGGTTTATTAATTTAAAAATGAATTCAACCACTCAAATAGAAATGTCTAAATTGTTTAATTATGGGAATAATAAAAAGTAAAATTATTATGGAGGATAAATTTATGTGGCTTAGATATGGTTATCATTTATTAAGTGCAATTGTCATCAGCGCTATATTATTAATCACTACTATTGTGATGGACGTTCTATTTCAAAAGACGCATTTAACCCAGCTATTACTTAATATTGATTTCTTAATTGACCCGAAGAAAGTGCCTACAATTGTTGAAGGGTTGATTCATTTAAGTATAGGTATCGTAATCTATATCGTTTTTTTAATTATTTATCATTACTCCAAGCCCCTATATTACTTAGCATTTGTTCCTTTAACGATTATTTTTATAGTCATGTACCCATTTTTAATTGCGATTGCCCAACGTTCATTGTTTAAATTCAGTTGGAATGCATATGCATTGTGGATGGAAGCTCATATCTTATTCATGATTCTCATGGCTATCAGTATACCTACGATTGCTAAGAAACACTTATAATTAAAAGGCCCAGAAGCTATTTGTTCTGGACCTTTCTTACTATTTATTATTCCTCATCACCATGTTTATCATACTTAGTAACAATGCCATCTTGATCTATAATGTAAGAGCCTGCGAGTTCCCCATCTTTATCTGTAAATGAGAATCCCCAATTGCCATCACTGTCTTCTTCAGGCTCTTTGTAAGTATATGTGTCAGTATCTAATTTGTGTCCTTCATAATCTTCCACCAAATCGATTACATTACTTCGTGTCACTGTAGTACTATCTGAACTATTATCATCATCTGAATCTGAACTTGATTGAGTATCGATTGGATCTCCATAACTTGCAGGTTCTGATGACATTAATGCACTTATTTTATTAATTTCACTATCACTTGCGTCATATAATTTTACAGTTGAAGCTTTGTCTAGTACACGTTGTGATTCTTTCTTGCCATATTCATCACCGTAAATCGGACCGTTAAATTGTGATGGCACGGGATAAATCGTTATCGTACCGTCTCCATTATTTTTATAATAGACTGACCCAGCAGCATGAACGCTTGCAGTCAAAATTTCAGTTCCTTCTGGAAATTTTACAGAAACATCAGGTAAATAAGGATCAATTAATTTACCTGAAACATCCCCATGTTTAATATCTAAATCGTCAAATTTTATATCACTGTTTCCCCTATAGCTTTCTAATGCCGTTAACCATACTTTCGCATAATAAGTATTTGAATGCGTATTCTCCTGATTAGCGTCCTCTTGACTCTTGTCATTAGAACTTTGACTTGATGCATGATTTGAATTATTATTTTTAGAATTTTTATTACTTTTAGATGACTGAGATTTATCGTCTGAAAGATTTGAACTTCCTTTATTGTCATTACTTTGCCCCGTACTACAACTTGCTAATAATAAAGATGTCACTAGACATGCACTCACCATTTTTTTCATACCTATTAATCCCCTTTTTTCTGAAAATGAATAGCTTGATGCTTAATACATATAAACTACTATATAAATTAATTATATAGTGTATGTAAACTAAAGTGTATAGTTATTTTAAAATTACATATCACATGTTGATTGCACTCTATCGAAGACATTTTATGAATAAATTGATAAGTAAATATGAACAAATCGTGAGGATATATTAACTTCTTTAACTTATCTTAAAGTTTCAATAATGTTTCTTTTAAACCGGTATGATTATTTTATTCAGGTGGTACACTAAAAGCGTAGAAAACATTATTTCAAATTCTAAATTCTCAAATTCGAAATGGGGTTATCATTGTGAACAAGGTTTCTCTTATTGCAACAACTGTAATAACTGGGGCAGTATTATTTACGACTGCAAATGTTTCTGAAGCAAAAGCGGATGAAGTAACTGCAAATAATGCAAAAGACGTAGCACAACAAGCTATGAAAAACAGCGGTGGCAATCCCAACTTACAGAATTTCAATGCCGTAAAAGATAAAGGGGACTACTACGAAATCGGTATTAATAATAAATCTGGTGCAGGTGTGGGTACTTATAAAGTTTATAAAGATGGTGAGGTTCAATATAAAAGTGGAAACTTTGGTAATTATAGCACTTTGAATAGCGAAGATTGTTATACTGGCCAAGATATCACAACAAAACCTTATAAAGAACCTAAACACGTGGCCAAAAAAGAAGTAGCCGTTGATTCTACTAGAGAACTTAATTCATTCTATGTAGGAGACGTAAAATCTTCTGATTTACCAAAGCATTCTAAATCTTCACTTCCTGAAACAGGTCATAATGACACACATGTAGGGATGGATTTAATCGCTGGTACGTCACTTCTAGCAGGCGGATTATTAATTGGCGGACGCAAACGTAGAGAAAAAACTTCATAATCTAATAAATTTAAATTTTATTGATAGAGGGTCATATGATAGTGTTTCATCACTATGGTATGGCCCTTTTTTGACGATTTTTTGAAATCCAACATTATAGCAATGATAAATTGAATAATCGATAATTAAAACGGAAATAATAATAATGTAAACATTAATTCTAATAATGCTTACGCATTTTACTATAGATTAACAAAGTCTTAAGGAGGAATTTAATCATGAAATATGTAGTCGTTGGTACATCACATGCTGGTTATGAAGTGATTGAAACACTTTTAAAAGAAGATTCAAATGCTGAAATTCATGTATTTGAAAGTGGAGATAAACCTTCATTCTTATCTTGTGGTATTCAAAGCTATTTAGAAGATGTTTCACCGTCATTAGATTCATTACACTATGCTTCTAAAGCTTCTTATAAAGAACAAGGAGTTAACATCCATGTAAACAGTACTGTTACTGACTTAAATACAGATAAAAAAATGATAACTGTAGAACAAAATGGACAATCTAATGAAGTAACGTATGACAAATTGTTCTTAAGTCCTGGCGGTAAACCAGTTACTCCTCCAATTGACGGCATTGATCAGTATAATAACGTACTATTTATGCGTGGTCGTGAATGGGCAGATCAAATTAAGCAACGCATGCCTCAAGCTAAAAAAGCGGTTGTCGTAGGTGGTGGCTATATTGGTATCGAAGCTGCCGAAGCCTTCGCTAAAGCAGGTATTGAAACAACGATAGTTGACATTGCAGATAGAATTTTAAATACGTATTTAGATCAAGAATTCACTGACATTTTACAACAAAATTCAGAAAAACATGGTCTTTACTTCAAAGGCGGTGAAACCGTTCAATCATTAACTGGTGATGACAATGGAAACGTAACAAAAGTTGTAACCGATAAAAATGAATATGAAGCAGATACTGTTTTATTCGCAGTCGGTGTTACACCTGCAACTGAATGGTTAGATGGCAAAATTGAATTAGGCGAAAAAGGTATTATCAATATTGACCATCAACAACAAACTTCTGCTAAAGATGTATATGCCGGTGGCGACGCAACACTTGTACCATTCGCTCCAGTTGAAGAAGATCGTTACATTGCTTTAGCGACAAACTCTCGTCGTCAAGGTGTCGTAGCAGCAAAAAATATGACTGGTAAAAATATGACTATGCCAAGAGTATCCGGAACATCTGGATTGCAATTATTTGATTATAAATTTGGACAAACTGGTGTACACGGTACAGAAGCTGATAGTTATGATGGCAATTTAGGTCAAAAATATGTTGAAGAACTGATCCATCCAAAATTCATGCAAGACGAAACTACAATTCACATGAAAATCATTTACGATGAAGATAGTCATCAAATTTTAGGTGGACAAGTCATGTCTACAGAAGATGTTACAGCTTCTATCAATACAATTTCTATGGCGATATCAGCAGGATATACACTAGAACAATTAGCCGTACAAGATTTCTTCTTCCAACCTGACTACGATCGTCCATGGAATTACCTCAACGTGCTTGCTCAACAAGCGCTTGGTGATACGTTCGGTAGTGACAAAATGCTATTCTAAACTGATTTAGGTTGCATATATCAATACTCAGTGTGAAAAGTACACAAAACTTTTGCACTGAGTTTTTTATATTCATGGTATAGGTTTCTTAAAGTTTCAGAGCGATGTAAGGAATATTCTTAAAAACATTTGAGCTATATGAAGACCTTATGTACCCTATGAAATTTTCACTTCAACTTGATAAGAAATAAGCCTTATACTTTTACATTGTCAGCAATATAATTCTAATTTACGTCAAATTTATGACTTAATACAATATTCAGAATACTTTTACACATTTTTCGAGTTGAAAAGCTTGAGATAAAAAATATTTTTTATCATACTATAAATGAAAGTTAAGTTAAGGAGTGGAAAGTATGAATAAAGAACAATTAGAAAAAATGACTAATGGCAAAGGATTTATCGCAGCATTAGACCAAAGTGGCGGTAGTACTCCTAAAGCGCTTAAAGAATATGGCATTAATGAAGACCAATATAGCAATGAAGATGAGATGTTCCAACTTGTACATGATATGCGTACTCGCGTAGTAACTTCACCATCATTTTCACCTGATAAAATCTTAGGTGCAATTCTATTCGAACAAACAATGGATCGTGAAGTAGAAGGTAAATATACTGGTGATTACTTAGCTGACAAAGGTATTGTACCTTTCTTAAAAGTCGATAAAGGTTTAGCTGAACAACAAAATGGTGTTCAATTAATGAAACCTATCAATGACTTAGACGAAACATTAGACCGTGCAAATGAACGTCATATCTTTGGTACTAAAATGCGTTCTAATATCTTAGAATTAAATGAACAAGGTATCAAAGACGTTGTTGAACAACAATTCGAATTTGCTAAAAAAATCATTGCTAAAGGGTTAGTACCAATCATCGAACCAGAAGTAAACATTAATGCAAAAGACAAAGCTGAAATTGAAAAAGTATTAAAAGCTGAAATCAAAAAAGGCTTAGACGCATTAAATGATGATCAATTAGTAATGTTAAAATTAACTATTCCTACTGAAGCTAACTTATACAAAGAATTAGCTGACCATCCTAACGTTGTACGTGTCGTTGTATTATCTGGCGGTTATAGCAGAGACGAAGCTAACAAATTATTAAAAGACAACGATGAATTAATCGCAAGCTTCTCACGTGCATTAGCAAGCGACTTACGCGCTAGCCAAGCTCAAGAAGAATTCGATAAAGCGTTAGGCGACGCAGTAGATTCAATCTATGACGCATCAGTAAATAAAAATTAAGGTGCGGAAGTGAGCGCTTAGGTTTTGAGCAGAACCGAAAAGCGAGCAAAA
>NZ_KV832213.1:0-773 GCF_001837405.1 Staphylococcus sp. HMSC067F07
GGTTCTGTTGCAAAGTTGAATTTATAGTATAATTTTAACAAAAAGGAGTCTTCTGTATGAACTATTTCAGATATAAACAATTTAACAAGGATGTTATCACTGTAGCCGTTGGCTACTATCTAAGATATGCATTGAGTTATCGTGATATATCTGAAATATTAAGTGAACGTGGTGTAAACGTTCATCATTCAACGGTCTACCGTTGGGTTCAAGAATATGCCCCAATTTTATATCAAATTTGGAAGAAAAAGCATAAAAAAGCTTATTACAAATGGCGTATTGATGAGACGTACATCAAAATAAAAGGAAAATGGAGCTATTTATATCGTGCCATTGATGCAGAGGGACATACATTAGATATTTGGTTGCGTAAGCAACGAGATAATCATTCAGCATATGCGTTTATCAAACGTCTCATTAAACAATTTGGTAAACCTCAAAAGGTAATTACAGATCAGGCACCTTCAACGAAGGTAGCAATGGCTAAAGTAATTAAAGCTTTTAAACTTAAACCTGACTGTCATTGTACATCGAAATATCTGAATAACCTCATTGAGCAAGATCACCGTCATATTAAAGTAAGAAAGACAAGATATCAAAGTATCAATACGGCAAAGAATACTTTAAAAGGTATTGAATGTATTTACGCTCTATATAAAAAGAACCGCAGGTCTCTTCAGATCTACGGATTTTCGCCATGCCACGAAATTAGCATCATGCTAGCAAGTTAAGCGAACACTGACATGATAAATTAGTGGTTAGCTATATTTTTT
>NZ_KV832214.1:0-2088 GCF_001837405.1 Staphylococcus sp. HMSC067F07
ACAAACACGTGAAAATGGTTCTAAAATCGAACCTAATAAATTTAAAGGCTATACAATCAACAAACATGGTATTCACATCACAATTTCAAAAGGTGGCGCACATGGGTGTATTAAAGGCATATACAAAGATGTTACAGAACTTGATATTGCTAGTATGTACCCAAGTCTAATTATTAATTCAAACGCACTAGGTACTGCGACACAAAAGTACAACGCAATTAGAGAAGAACGTCTAACACTCAAACATAATAAGTTGAATCCAAAGCGTGAAAAAGCGTTGAAATTGGTATTGAACACAGTGAGTGGGCGTATGGACGCTAAATTCAGTGCATTATATATACCAAATAAAATGTTATCTTTAAGGCTTATTGGTCAAGCTGTATTATTAAAAATGGTTGAACTTGCAACTAAACAAGGTGCTAAAGTCATTTCAGTTAATACTGATGGTATCTATTGCATAGGTCAATTCGATGCAAAACCAGTGATTGATGAAGTAAAACGATTATTTAATTTAGATCTTGAAGAAGATAAATATAAGCGTGTAGCACTTGCTACAACAAACTATGCTGTACTTCAAACTGAAGATGGTAACGTAAAACGCCGAGGCAATTTAAAGAACTTTGATTATAAAAATACTCAAGTATTTCCAAAAGTTGTCTCAGACGCTGTAACAAATCATTTATTGTATAATACATCAATTGAACAATACATTAACGACAATCAAAACAAATGGGACTTTGTACAACTGGCTAAAGTGACAGGGAAACACACAATGCGTGATGAATCAGGCAAGTTATATCAGAAAGTTAATCGAATCATAGCTACCAAGTCAGGTGTTACCGGTCTAACAAGTACAAAAGAATCTAAAAAAGGTTACGTTAAAGTTAATACAGTGGTACCACAACAACAATATAATATTGTTAATGAGGTAAACCAACTGAGAAAAACAGAATTGAGCAACATCGACCGTGATTACTATATATCATGGGCAAATAAACTATTGAAAGACTTCGGCAATTGAGCCGAGGTCTTTTTATTGTGCCAAAAACCCAAAACCTTTGGGAAAAATGGCACAACCCTTGAGGCTCTAAGTCTCACGCTTTATTTCTTTCAATAAACTACTCGCCACTGAAGACGCTGGAACCTTACTCTCCGTTGACTTGTGCCATTTTTCCCACTTTTTTACCATAAAATTCAAATATTATATAGAGAACTGGTACCAGTGTCAGAGTACAGATGTTGTATCTTATTTATAAATGTGTATATTTATGAATTTAGTTGTATATTTTTATGGTATAAAAATGAAGGATTTTCAAAAAACCTTACTTTTTGGGCACAGCGGGTTTCAACCTTACTCTCCCAAGGGGTCATCTGTGCCATTTTTGTTTTCCAAAATAGGCACAGAAACACCCAAATACATTGGAGCTCTAGGTGTCAAACCTGTGCCATTCAAAATGGGCACAAAAATCAAAATGGGCACAAACCTCTTAATTTTAGTATAAATAATACTATTTAAGATTAATTTTACATCACGTTAGAATATTTAGAAAATTCAAACTATACGTTATATACAAAATTTTATGCATTTTGTTATTCATATTGTATAACGGTATAATGGAATAGGGTGATATTATGGCTGAAACTGAGTTGTCGCGTATTTTTGAGGTTATATCTGATTTATATGATCACTTATATAATCATCGTGATGATGATTATAGTGTATTTTATATTTATTCACATTTACGTAGTGCGGTAAGTGATCTATTAGTTGCATTAAATCACTACGAGATTGAAGAAGATTCTTATGTTAATGATATTTTGAAATCTTTGTACACTTTTTGTGATATTAGAGAACCTTCGTACGAAACTAATCAAATGGCTTTTAACAATGTAAAGTCATTGTATAAACTTTTAATGCACGATGATATTTAATAATTAAACGTAGAAAAAGCACTGGTCTTTAGTACCAGTGCTTGTTTGAGTTCAACGAGCGTGAGCTCGTAACAGGTTTAGTTGAACGATTGTGATGGGCGTGATATTACAATTTATTTGACATATTACTTGATGGTGATGAACAAATGTAGTATA
>NZ_KV832215.1:0-2968 GCF_001837405.1 Staphylococcus sp. HMSC067F07
AAGCACGTGATGAAGATTGGCAGTTATATACTGCTGGTAAACGTGTACAAGTCATCAAAGATACACCTGAACATGGAAAAGGTTATATTCAATTTGGAACGGAAGTAGTTAATTCTAAAGATCACTCAATTATTGCTTTACTAGGAGAATCGCCTGGGGCTTCAACTTCAGTTTCTGTAGCTTTAGAAGTACTTGAAAAAAACTTCTCAGAATATGAATCAAAATGGACACCAAAAATCAAAAAAATGATACCATCTTATGGCCAATCATTAGTTAATGATATTGGATTAATGAGAACTATTCGAAAACAAACATCTAAAGATTTAGAATTAAATTATTATGAAAACAAATAGAGTAAAGGAATGACAAATTTGAAAAAATTATTTGTAGCAATAGCTATTTGTACTATTGGTTATAGTGTACTTAAACGTTATCAAAAACATGTAAATAAAATACCAAATATTGAATACTAAATTTATATATAATCTCCAAGAGCATGATATTAATAACATCTTTTTATATTAAAAAAATGGATGGACAAATCAAAAATACCAGATTCTATTTAATATAGAGTCCGGTATTTTTTGTCATTGTTAATGATGTGATATATTAAAATAGTGTAAATTAAGTTTACAAATCATTCTAGAAATGATATAAACTTATATGGTTACATCATTTTAATTTGTATAAAGGAGTGTACATTTATGTCAGGTATTGTTGAATCATTACATAATGCAGTAAATTCAGGTTTACATGTCAAACAAGACTGGGTAGACATGGGCTTTGGCATTGCTAATACAATTGCTAAAATCGTTGACCAAGTACTTAAATTTGTTTAATAAATTAAAATTTAATTTTAAAACAGGGTATTACTTTAAAGTAGTACCCTGTTTTTTGTTTGTATAAAGAATACCATACGCATAGCGTATGGTTCAGAACAGGTTCTACCGTTGTCACAAAAAAATGCATCTCTTCTTGCTAGAATTAATATTGGTTAGCCAATCAAAATAATCAACACGAGGAGATGCTATCTAATGTCATCTGACACAAACAGTTTAGCACATACAAATTTGTAAGAGGCTTATTAGCATAGAAAGTTTAAAAATCTTAATAAGTTTTCACTCTTTTTAACTTATAAGAATTAGAAGAAAAATTAGGTAATGTATATGGTGAAACTATTGGTGTTGGTGAAGACATTGCTTTTCTACCTATTCCATATCTATATGCTTGATAAACAATTTTTGAACAATACGTAGGATTTCTTTTAGATAGATGAGTATTAATACCATATCTGTATTTTTTACCTACATAATGTTTTCTAGCCCATCTAGCTGCTTTAGAACCTGCTCCATGTTTTTTTGAACGATAAATTTTCATCCATTTACCTTTCTTAGCATATCTTTTCTTAAACCAAGATAAAGAATGTGTAGCTGGATGATGACCTTTACCATAAATATGTAATATTTTTTTGATGCTAATTGCAATTGCAGCATGTCCAGTTAAACCCCAAGAACTGGTAGCATTAGAAATTAAAACATCTCCAGCTTTTAAATGAAATTTAGATCTAGTAGATACATCGCTTTTATTTTCTATTTGCTGTTTTGCTTGACTTAAATTTTGTAAGAATTGATTCCACTGCTCTTGAGTAACAGACTTATCTAAAGTTCCATCTTTTTGTAATTCCTGATAATTAGTAGTGTTATTTTCTTCGGCGTTTGCTGAGTTAAAGAAATTCATTGAAGTAAAAGCTAACGTAAATAATAAAGTAAAAACAAAAACCACCATTTTTCAAAATGAATGATAAAAATGATTTATTTAAAGAATTGTATAACCATGTATGTTATGACCGAATATTAAATGTATCTATAATTGTCAAGAGTATAATATCAATAGTATCTTTTATATTGAAAAATTGAATAAACAAAAAATGATTGGTGGTTTAAATTTCGAAGTTGATAAAGTAATAACTTCAGATGATTTTTTGTAATTTTTTTGTAATTTTGATGTTTTTTTGTAATATATATGTAATAATAATAGATGTATTATAAATAATTAGGAGGGTTTTTATGAAGAAATTTTCTAAAATTATTCTAGCTAGCGGTATTGTTTTGGGTTTCTCTGTAACGCCCGAACTATTTAATGCAACGGAAGCACAGGCACAAGAGTCTATTGAACCTTATTATAATTATGATGGTTATACTGCGTATCAAAGTGGATTTATATTAGACAAAAATTTCAAAGAGTCATTGAAATACGATAATTTTACTATCAACGGCTATCAAATAGCAAAGAATACAACCGGTGACAATCGAATAAATTTATACGATCAAACACTTTATGGTGTATCTGAGAATAAAGCTAATGGTGTTTTCTTCTCTCTCGATGGAAAATCTATTAATAAAAATACTTTAATTCAAAATTATGGTCAACCAAATTCTTACTCTCCTGCTTCAGCATGGGGTGAAGAATATATGTACAAAATTGGTAATAAAGATGTCAGATTTTATATTTACAATGGCTATGTGAATAAATGTCAAATTATTAGTGAATAAGACATTTTAGGTATAAAACGTGAGGTAAGTTGCAAGTTCGCTTACTTCACGTTTTTTTATTTAAAGTGAATAAAATAAATAATAGGACACGCATTTATGACGAGAAAATTTATTGATCGTTGAGAAGAACCCTTAACTAAACTTGTAGACGAATGTCGGTATAGCGTGAGCTATTAAACCGACCATTCGACAAGTTTTTGGTGGATGATTTTGAAATGCGTTTCTTCTTGTCTAGGTACTAAAAAAACAAAGTTATATAACATAAGACGACTTATCGGAAGTAGATATGCTTGTATATTTACAGATGGTATAATACTATAGTCGCCTATCTCTCAGGCGTCAAATTTAGACGCAGAGAGGAGGTGTTATTCATGCTAGAAATTCTTGTTCACATCACGACCACAGTCATCAGTGGT
>NZ_KV832216.1:0-8062 GCF_001837405.1 Staphylococcus sp. HMSC067F07
TCTTGTTCACATCACGACCACAGTCATCAGTGGTTGTATTGTTGCGTTATTTACGCATTGGCTACGTAATCGCAACGATAAATAGGCGACTATAGTCACACCTAAAAAAATCCCCTCACTACGGCAATAGTGAGGGGATTGGTGTATTCATGCTAGAATTCTTGTTAATCATATTATAACACTGGTTAGTAGAGGAATGCAAAATTATATAATGTGGAGGAGAAAATGTTAGAAGCTATACTTATCAGTATTACTTTCAGCGTAATCTCTATAATAATTACATATTTAAGTGTGTTATATATATGTAAAGAACTAAAGAATGTTTCTATATATAAACAGGGATTTAATCAGTTAGAATGGAAAATACTATTTTTTAATCTTTTTGGATCAATAGTATTTTATCTATGTTTAATATTAACGATTTTTAGTTTTATATTATGTGTGCCAGTAACAATTGCTTTCATTATTGAAGGAGAATCAATGAGTAATATAACTTATAATAAATACTATATATTAATAGTGTTTATGCTCATCGTTGAAATTCTCAGTATAATAGGAGTATGTTGGTTGAAAATAAAGCTACATGCTGTTTTTATGAAAAACACTTTAAGTTACAATATGAGGCTTTTAAACTTTAATGTAGAGATCTTAACTATAATAACACTATTATTAACAGCAATTAATGGAATGGTACATTCAAAAAATTTGTCTCAATATATCGTTATTTTTACATTTACTGCCGCATTTGCTGCAATTGAGAAATTATTGTATAATCAAAAATTTTAAAAAATGAATATTTTGGGTACACCCTAATCATACAAGTAAAGTTATTGAATTTATAGTAACTTAAACGTATGATTAGGGTATATATTAATTATGGAGTGAAAATGAATGATTATAGGTTATGCAAGAGTATCTTCGATAGATCAGAATTTAGAGAGACAGCTAGATAATTTGAAAACATTTGGCGTAGAGAAAATATTTACAGAGAAACAATCGGGAAAGTCAGTAGAAAATAGACCCGTATTTCAAGAAGCACTTAACTTTGTGAGAATGGGGGATCGGTTTGTAGTAGAATCAATTGATCGTTTAGGTCGTAATTATGATGAGGTGATTAACACAGTTAATTATTTAAAAGATAAAGAAGTCCAATTGATGATTACTAGTTTACCTATGATGAATGAAGTCATTGGCAATCCTTTATTAGATAAGTTTATGAAAGACTTAATCATCCAAATATTAGCAATGGTTTCAGAACAAGAACGAAATGAAAGTAAACGTAGACAAGCACAAGGTATTCAAGTTGCGAAAGAAAAAGGTGTATATAAAGGGCGTCCGTTACTTTATTCATCTAATGCAAAAGATCCTCAAAAACGTATTATTTATCATAGAGTTGTAGAAATGTTGAAGGAAGGCACAGCTATCAGTAAGATTGCGAAAGAAGTGAATATAACAAGGCAGACGATTTACAGAATTAAACACGATAATGATTTGGTTTAATAAACTTTGTTTCAAAGCAAATGAAAGCTTCTCACAGCGTTCCAAAACGAATGATAATAATCTATTATAGTATTTTAATAATAAAACAAAAAAGAGAGCAAATAAGCTCTCTTTTATAAAAATTCGATTGAGACCTTTATTGACAAGGCTTAAAGCCTTAATTCAAAAATCGAGTTATTTCTATATAGTATCAAGACAAGAAGAAACTCGTTTCAAAAACCCTTCTGATTTTTAGAGAAAAACTCTCTTATTTCATCGTCTTTAATAAAATAATATGCCATCTTTCCATCTTTATAAAAATCAAGCACCTCATTTTTATATAAAAGTCTTAAATGATGTGAAGTTGAAGCAATACTCATTTTCAATATCAAAGAAATATCACAAACACACAACTCATCTTCTTTAATCAAAGATAATATGATTTTCAATTTTTTCTCATCACAAATTTTTTCTAAAATTTTAAGTAATTTCTTAGATTTATCATCTTCTAAAAAACTTAAAGCATTGTTAACTTTATCTTCATGTACACAGATCACATCACAAGCATTTTCATAACTCATATAAAATCACACCTAAATTAAAATATAAATCCTAAAATTGTTTGAATAGTGTCATTTTCAATAATAATAAATAAACCTAAAGCTATATAAATAACAGCCATAATCCAACGACTAAATTTCTCAACAATTTCTCCAACTCCTGGAATATTAGCTAATTTTTGTGCAGTAAATACCAAGAAGAAAATTAAAATTAAAAAGACAAACAGAGTAATTAATAAATTAGTAACACTTAATGTCACAAAATACGGAACAAATAAACCAATATTATCAGCACCACAACTTGCTATCGTAACAATTGCAACCGTACCAACTAATTTAGACAATCCTTTTTCATTCAATTCTTTTTTAGCTCTCTTTTCTCCTTCACAATCATCATAAATAGCTACTTTAATTCCTAAATAAATCGGTATTAACCCTAATAATCCTAATATCCATTTTTCAGGAACATAATTTAAGACAAAGGCAAAGAATAAACTTACGACAATCAATGCCACAGATCCTACATATTGACCAATATAAATATCTCGATATTCTTTCCTAGTCTTTGCTCTAGCAAAAAATATTAATAAAATCACTAATAAATCTACTGCTGTCGCAATATAAAGAATAGCAGCAGTTACAATAGTCTGAATCATAATTACACCTCATTCAAAAATATTTTTGAATGTATTATAACTTATGTTTTCAAATAATCATAGATGCTTTATTCCAATTGCTTTATTGACAACGAGCCTCTGAACCCTTAACAAACCCAAAACTTGTCGAATGGTCGGCTTAATAGCTCACGCTATGCCGACATTCGTCTTCAAGTTTAGTTAAGGGTTCTTCTCATTGATCAATAAATTTTCTCGGCATAAATGCGTGCTATTAAAATTAAAGCTGTACTTAACAAAGAAATAAGCGTATACTTAATCTAACGTAATAAAGCTCGTGAATTTAATTGTAGTGTATTTTTTTTAGAATATCCTCTTTTTTATAAATGAAGTTGTTACAAATATTATGTGCAAAAGCACTCGGAGGTATTCTATATGAATAACGGTACAGTAAAATGGTTTAATTCAGAAAAAGGTTTTGGTTTTATCGAAAGAGAAAATGGCAACGATGTTTTCGTTCACTTCTCTGGCATTGCTGGTGAAGGTTATAAATCTTTAGAAGATGGTCAAAACGTAGATTTCGACATTGTTGACGGTCAACGTGGCGAACAAGCAACTAATGTTGTTGTAATCTAAATATAAAAAACCCAGTCAATGTGTACTGCACCCCTAAAGTTGAACCCAAAAAATTCAACTTTAGGGGTGTTTATTTATGAATAAAAAATACAATTTAGACTTTAAACTTCAAATAATAGAAGAATATAAAGTAGGACCACTTGGTTATAATTCATTATCTAAAAGGTTCTGTTGCAAAGTGAAAAATAATGTAATATAAATACAAATAAATGCAAAAACAATCAATTTATAATTAAATAGTATAGATAAATCTAATGTGACCTAATAATTTTTTATCATTCTTTGCTTTTTAATAATATTTCCTTTATCTAATACCTTTCAAACATAATGAAGTTTTAAAAGTCGTCTTTGTATTTAGACAGCTTTTTTACGACGTATACATTAAGAAGTTTTTCTTATTTTAAAAGTCAGATTGATGATTCATTTACATGACTTTATTTTTGAATATTTTTAAGTGTTGCATTGATAACTTTAAATTAGACATATTTTCATAGCTTTCTGATATCAAAAAGATTATCGTATCAGTATAATGAGCCCTTATAATTTATTAATAGTAATGAAAATATGAAATAAAAGAATGTTTAGTATCGTCAATAAGTATTTTTATTCATGTTTGAAATGGGGTTATAATGTAGACACAAACAAATTACATGTATTTCATTGAATATGTATAAAACTAGTAGATATAGACATGTAATGTAAAACTTGAAAGGAAATGAATGTAAATGACTAATAAAAATTATAATGCAGCTAACATAGTTATTGATACTCTAAAAAATAATGGTGTGGAATATATATTTGGTATTCCAGGTGCAAAAATTGACTATTTATTTAACGCACTTGAAGACGATGGACCTGAACTTATTGTTACGCGTCACGAGCAAAACGCAGCAATGATGGCCCAAGGTATAGGACGACTAACTGGTAAACCAGGTGTCGCACTTGTAACGAGTGGTCCAGGTGTCAGTAACTTAACGACCGGACTATTAACAGCAACATCTGAAGGAGATCCCGTATTAGCTTTAGGAGGACAAGTGAAACGTAACGATTTATTGCGTTTGACACACCAAAGTATTGATAATGCAGCTTTATTAAAATCATCAACTAAATATAGTGAAGAAGTGCAAGATCCTGAGTCCTTATCAGAAGTGTTGACTAACGCAATGAGAACAGCAACATCAGGCAAAAATGGAGCGAGTTTTGTTAGTATTCCCCAAGATGTGGTTTCATCACCAGTTGAATCAAAAGCAATAGCGCGTACTCAAAGACCTGATCTAGGTGTTCCTAGTGAACAAGGTATTGATGATGTGATAGATTTAATAAAAGATGCATCATTCCCAGTATTACTTGTGGGTATGAGAAGCTCAAGTTCTGATGAAACAAATGCTATTCGTAAATTAGTTAGAAAAACTAATTTACCAGTTGTAGAAACATTCCAAGGCGCAGGTGTCATTAGTCGTGAATTAGAAAGTCATTTCTTTGGCCGTGTCGGATTGTTCCGTAACCAAGTGGGTGATGAATTACTACGTAAAAGCGATTTAGTTGTCACAATAGGTTATGATCCAATTGAATACGAAGCAAGTAATTGGAATAAAGAATTAGATACAAAAGTGATCAACATTGATGAAGTTCAAGCTGAAATTACAAATCATATGCAACCAATTAAAGAGTTAATAGGTAATATTGCTGGAACAATTGAAATGATTTCTGACAAAGTAACTGATCCTTTCATTAATCAACAGCATTTAGATGAACTAGAAGAGCTGAGAGCATACATTACTGAACAAACAGGTATTAAAGCGACACATGAAGATGGTGTATTACATCCAGTTGAAATCATTGATTCCATGCAAAATGTGTTAACCGATGACACTACAGTTACAGTAGACGTAGGTAGTCATTATATTTGGTTAGCTCGTAAATTCAGAAGTTATAACCCAAGACATTTACTATTTAGTAATGGTATGCAAACATTAGGCGTTGCATTGCCATGGGCGATTTCAGCAGCACTCGTACGACCAAATACACAAGTTGTCTCAGTGGCTGGTGATGGAGGTTTCTTATTCTCATCACAAGACTTAGAAACAGCAGTTCGTAAAAATTTAAATATCATTCAATTAATTTGGAATGATGGTAAGTATAATATGGTGGAATTCCAAGAAGAAATGAAATATGAACGTTCAGCAGGTGTCGATTTTGGTTCAGTCGATTTTGTAAAATATGCGGAGTCATTTGGAGCAAAAGGATTGCGTGTTACAAATCAAAAAGAATTAGAAGATGCAATTAAAAAAGGGTATGAAATTGAAGGTCCTGTAGTAATTGATATACCTGTAAATTATAAAGATAATGTAAAACTTTCAACTAATATGTTGCCTGATGCATTTAATTAATATTCAAATAGTAATTAAGGAGTGGGAATTTTTATGACTAACGTCTTATATCAACATGGTACTTTAGGGACATTGATGGCAGGATTATTAAAAGGAACTGCATCAATTAGCGAAATATTAGAACACGGAGATTTAGGTATCGCGACTTTAACTGGTTCTAATGGAGAAGTGATATTTGTAGATGGAAAAGCTTATCACGCTAATGAATATAAAGAATTTGTTGAATTAAAAGGTGATGAATTAACACCTTATGCAACAGTAACAAAATTTACGGCAGATACAACATACCAAACTAAAGATAAATCATCTGAAGACGTTTTTGAAGAAATTAAAAAAAACATGTTGAGTGAAAATTTATTTTCAGCAGTTAAAATTTCTGGAAAGTTCAAAAATATGCATGTGCGTATGATGCCTGGACAAGAGCCACCATATACACGATTAATTGATTCTGCACGTAGACAACCTGAACAAACTGAAACTTATGTTAAAGGTACTGTTGTTGGTTTCTTCACACCAGAACTATTCCATGGCATTGGGTCTTCTGGATTCCATATACACTTTGCTAATGATGAACGTAACTTTGGTGGACATGTACTGGACTTTGAAGTTGAAGATGTTAGAGTTGAAATTCAGAACTTCGAAACATTCGAACAACATTTCCCAATCAATGATGAAACCTTTACCAATACAGACATTGATTATAAAGACATTGCGGAGGAAATTAGAGAAGCAGAATAGTATCTTAAAAATTAAAAGAGGAGTATAAAATGTTATGTTAGTGCATTCATTTGATCCATTTCATAATTTGTTGTTATCTTCAATTGTTGCTGCTATACCAATCATTCTTTTCTTACTGTGTTTAACAGTATTTAAAATGAAGGGTGTTTATGCTGCATTAACAACTTTGATTATAACAATATTAGTAGCATTATTAGTTTTTAAATTACCATTAAGAATTGCTGGAGGAGCTACATTTGAAGGCTTCTATCAAGGAATTATTCCTATCGGTTTTATAGTTATTATGGCCGTATGGTTGTATAAAATTTCTACCGAAAGTGGTCAATTTGATATTGTCAAAGATAGTATAGCGAGTATTTCACAAGATCAACGGATTCAATTATTATTGATTGGTTTTGTATTTAATGCGTTTTTAGAAGGTGCAGCCGGATTTGGTGTACCAATTGCTATATGCGCTGTATTACTTACGCAACTTGGATTTAAACCTTTAGAAGCAGCTATGTATTGTTTAGTGGGTAATGCCGCCGCTGGGGCTTACGGTGCAGTAGGAATTCCAGTAGCTATTGTTGATACGTTAAATTTATCAGGTGATGTTTCTGCTACAGAGGTAGCACTCATTGGTAATTTAACGTTAGGATTTATTAGCTTCTTTGTGCCTTTCTTATTAATATTTATGATTGATGGGCTCAAAGGTATTAAAGAGACGTTACCATCGATTTTAGTTGTTTCTGTAACTTATACGCTTTTACAAGTCATTATGACATCATTTGCAGGTCCTGAACTTGCAGATATAATACCTGGATTAGCAGCTATGGTTGCACTTGCATTATTCTCTAGTAAGTTTCAACCCCAAAATATATTTAGATTACAAAAAGATGAAGAACCTAAACATGTAACTAAACATTCATTCCAAAAAATTGTTTATGCATGGAGCCCTTTTATCATTTTGACTGTTATTGTACTTATATGGAGTTCGTCATTCTTTAAAGGATTATTTGAAAAGAATGGGTTATTAAACGCGTTTGTAGTTAAATTTAATGTACCTGGTACGATGAATGATGTAACCCACACACCAAACGTACTCACTTTTAATTTTATTGCACAAACCGGTACAGCCATATTAATTACAGCCATTTTGACAATTATTATTGCAAATAACATGAATTTTAAAATTGCTGGGAAACTATTAGGATTAACAGTGAAAGAACTATGGATTTCTGTATTAACAATATGTTTTATCCTAGCTGTATCTAAAGTAACGACTTATGGCGGATTAAGTAGTGCTATGGGCCAAGGTATTGCTAAAGCTGGATCTATATTTCCACTATTATCACCAGTTTTAGGTTGGATAGGTGTATTTATGACTGGATCAGTTGTAAATAACAATGCATTGTTTGCTCCAATACAAGCCTCTGTTGCTGGACAAATTGGTGCTAAAGGGTCCTTACTTGTGGCAGCTAACGTTGCTGGTGGTGTTACGGCTAAAATTGTATCACCTCAATCTATAGCTATAGCTACTGCTGCAGTTAATGAAGTAGGAAATGAATCACAATTAATGAAAATGACAATGCGTTTTAGTATAGGATTATTAGTATTTGTATGCATCTGGACATTTCTACTTAGCTTATTAATAAGCTAAGTAGAA
>NZ_KV832217.1:0-819 GCF_001837405.1 Staphylococcus sp. HMSC067F07
CACCAGCACCAATAAATACATAATCAGCAAGTTCAGTTTGAACATCACCGCTGTTACGTTGACGCACTTTAACTTCCCATTTACCATCTTTTCGATGGTTAAAGTCTATTACTTCATGATTATATTGGACATTGGCATTAGGATGTTGTTCAATGTTTTTAGCCATTTTACGAGTAAGCTCTCCAAAGTTAACGTCTGTACCTTCGTTAATCTTACTAGCAGCCATAATATCACTTGAGCTATGACCCTCCATCATTAATGGAACCCATTTTCTCATCTCTTCAATATCTTCTGTATATTCAATATTGTCGAACATTGGAAAATCCTTCATAGCATGATAACGATCCTTTAAGAATTGAACGTTATTTTTACCTCTAACAAAACTAATGTGAGGTAATGGTTGAATAAATTCTTTAGGGTTAGAAATACTATTATTTTTAACTAAATGACCCCAAAATTGTTTTGAAATCTCAAACTGTTCATTAATTTCTTTTGCTTTTTCTATATCAATTGATCCATCAGGTTGTTTCACTGTATAGTTCAATTCACATAAAGCAGCATGACCAGTTCCAGCATTATGACGCTCATTTGAACTTTCGATACCAGGACGATCTAAACGTTCATATAGTTTTATATTCCAACTTGGTTCTAACTCTTTAAGCATAGAACTAAAAGTTGTGCTTAAAACACCAGCGCCAATAACAACAACTGTTTTTGACTCTTTTGTATTCATAATTGACTCCCTTCTTTTATGGAATAGATACATATTCTGTAATATTATTGTTATTTCTACTTAGCTTATTAATAAGCTAAGTAGAA
>NZ_KV832218.1:0-12607 GCF_001837405.1 Staphylococcus sp. HMSC067F07
ACGTAAGCCCGACTACCATCGGCGCTAAGGAGCTTAACTTCTGTGTTCGGCATGGGAACAGGTGTGACCTCCTTGCCATTGTCACCAGACAAAATTAACTTACTTTATATATGATACACACTTGTAAATGACTTTGCAACGGTCAATTTTACACTTTGTTAAAATTTCGTTTACAATTTCATAACATGCGTCCTCGTTTTTGACGACTTTTATATGTTACTTCATTTAAATAAACAAGTCAACACTTTTATAGAACTTTTTTCAATCGTTTTTAATCTATATTTCTTAAATGCACCTAACTTATTTCACTCGTAATATTCTACCATAAGCTAAAGGCTAAATCTATGATAATATTTGCATTTTTAAAATCCATTTGTATATTTTATTGTGAAAAATCACCACTTTCCCCTAAAAAATGATAATTATATTTCTTAGTAATGGAAATTTTTTATATAGCACGCCTTACACACATTATAGATTTATCAAATTGATAGACTTTTCACCCTCAATAATAAAGCATTTTAAATACAAAAAAAGCATCAACCACCATATAGATGATTGATGCAACTAGCACTAGACTAGAAAATTATTTCTGTCTCATATAAGGGAATAATAGTACATCTCTGATAGAAGGTGAATCTGTTAGTAACATTACCAAACGATCGATACCGATACCTAATCCACCTGTAGGAGGCATACCATATTCTAACGCCTCAATATAATCTTCATCCATCTCATGCGCTTCATCGTTACCTTGTTCTTTCTCGACAAGTTGTGCTTCGAAACGTTCACGTTGATCGATTGGGTCATTTAATTCAGTGAAAGCATTCGCATGTTCTCTTCCCACTATAAATAGTTCAAATCGATCAGTAAACCTAGGATCTTCTGGATTCTTTTTAGCTAATGGAGAGATTTCAATTGGATGGCCATAAATGAATGTAGGTTGAATTAACGTTTCCTCAACTTTTTGTTCAAAGAATTCATTTAAAATATGACCATATTTCATATTTTCAGTAATCTCAATACCATGTTCTTTAGCTAAGCTTACTGCTTCCTCATCAGTTTTAACATCATAGAAATTCACGCCAGTGGCTTCTTTAACTGCATCAACAATGTGAAGTCTTCTCCAAGAAGACTCTAAATCTATTTCTTCATCATTATAAGAAACTTTAGCTGAACCAAAGACCTCTTGAGCAATATGTCTAACCATGCTCTCAGTTAAATCCATAATATCATGATAATCAGCGTAGGCTTCATATAATTCTATCATTGTGAATTCTGGATTATGACGTGTAGATACGCCTTCATTACGGAATACACGGCCAATTTCGTATACTTTTTCAAGACCACCGACGATTAAGCGTTTTAGGTGTAATTCAATAGCTATACGCATATATAACGTAGCATCTAATGCGTTATGGTGGGTAACAAATGGACGTGCAGCCGCACCTCCAGCAATTTGATGCATCATAGGTGTTTCTACTTCTAAGAAACCTTGTTTATTTAAATAATTACGCATTTCTTGAATAATTTTACTGCGATTTATAAATGTACGTGTACTATCTTCGTTTGTTATTAAATCTAAATAACGTTGACGATATCTTTGTTCAATATCTTGTAGTCCATGGAACTTATCTGGTAAAGGACGTAATGATTTAGATAATAATGTAAATGACTTAGCCTTAACTGAGATTTCACCAGTATTAGTTTTAAACATAACACCTTCGATTCCAACAATGTCACCTAAGTCAGCAATTTTCCAAATATCAAATTGTTCTTCTCCAACTTGGTCTTTTCTTACGTAAATTTGAATTTGACCTTCTAAATCTTGGATATGTGCAAATCCTGCTTTACCTTTACCGCGTTTTGTCATTAAACGACCTGCAATTGCAACGTGACTTTCGTCCTCTTTTTCATGTAATTCTTCTTTTGAAAATTGATCCCATTGCTCTTTTAACTCGTTAGAAGTAGCACTACGATCAAAACGATGACCGAACGGATCTATTCCTAAATCTATTAATTCTTGTAGTTTTTGACGACGGACCTGCATTTGGTCATTCATTTCTTCTGACATAACTTTCTCTCCTTTAAGCTTATTGTTTAAATTATGGATTGTTCCATGCGTTCTTGATAGAAATTTTGTTAGTCATATAAAATACTTATTCGGTTTTAGATTCATCTAAAGCTATATGAACTTTATCTTTAAAACCAATAAGATATCATCAATCTTGGTTTATCATTTCCACAACGCCAATCTTCTCACTTTTTAATTCTACAAGACGTTGTAAATGTAATAAAGCAATTTATGCTTTTATTTCAACTTCTCTAAAAATTAAATATTTGTTTTTATTGCTACTCACTTATTATACTTTTTAACAGTATCGTCTGCGGTTACTAAATTGCCAATAGTTAGATGGGTACGAGGTTCTATTTGATTCGAAGCAATATCATTTAAAGGAATAAGCACAAACGAACGTTCATTCATCCTCGGATGTGGTACCGATAAATTATCTTCTTCGATAATTTGATCTTCATATAATAATATATCTACATCTAAAGTTCTTGGCCCCCAACGTTTAACTCTTACTCGATGGAGTTGTTGTTCTGTTTTTAAGCAACATGATAGTAAAGATTGAGGATCTAATGTTGTATCTATTTCAACACATAAATTTAAAAAGTTCGGTTGATTAGTGTATCCCACTGGTTCAGTTTCATAAATATCAGAGATTTGAGTCACTTTAATATTATCAAAACGATTTAAAATCCTTATAGCTTCTTTAAGTTGCGTTTCACGTTCTCCAATATTACTCCCTAAACCTAAAAACGCTTTAACCATTTAGCAATTCTCCCTCACTATTTCAATTCCTACACCATCATAATGTCCGGGAATGGGTGGACTTTCTTTAGTGATTTTAACTTTCGTTTCCATTACACGATTATAGTGTGAATTTATACGTTTTGCAATGCGTTCAGCTAGATGTTCAATCAATCTAGATGGCTTACCTTCAACAATTGATTTAACTTCTTCAAACACTTCGCCATAATTTACAGTATCTGCAACATCATCTGATTGACCAGCATCTTTTAAGTCGACCTTCAACGTAACATCTACTATAAATATTTGACCAATTTCATTTTCTGATGGTAACACCCCATGATATCCATAAAAACGCATACCGTTAAGAAAGATTATGTCGTTCATGTTCATTCTCCTTTAAAAAATCCATACTATGAGCTAACCGCGCATTCAACTGAACGTTATGAACTCGAACAGCTTTAACACCTTTCATTATACCATAGGCAGTTGTTGCTCCTGTGGCCTCATCTCTCTCTAATGGCGTTGTATCTGTTCCAATCATTTCTTTAATAAACCTTTTACGGCTTGTTGCCAATAAAATGGGATATTCAGTTGCTACCAGTTCATCTAAACGAGCCATCACTTCATTTTCTTCATCGCGTGTTTTAGCAAAACCAATTCCTGGATCCAACCAAATTTTTTCTTGTGGGATACCTGCCATTTCAGCTTTATTAGCTTGAGCAAGAAGTGACGTAAGCATTTCATCTACGACGGGGTCTTCTCTTCGACCGTCCCCATTATGCATTAAAACGATTTCAGCACCATATTCAGCTACAACTTTAAAAATTTTGGGATCATACAAACCTGCCCATTGATCATTAATCATTGTAGCACCTAGTTTGAGACATGCTTCAGCAACCTCGCTTCGAAATGTATCAATTGAAAGTTGTATATCATATTGTACTAGTGCTTTAACAACTGGAATAACTCTTTCCATTTCTTCTTCCAAAGATACTTCTTCATAACCAGGTCGTGTCGACACGCCACCAATATCAATGATATCAACACCCTCATCAATCATTTCTTTTACTCGTTTAGTAGCTTTGTCTACTGAATTAAATTTACCTCCATCTGAGAAAGAATCAGGCGTGACGTTAAGTATGCCCATAATTTTTGTTTTAGTCATGTGTTTCACCTTTTCTATATTGAAATTCTTTTCAAAGTTATGTATAAAAACTTATTATTCTTGAAAATTCAAATCAAACTACTTACACAATTTACTATTAATCATATCATTCATTATCATACATTTTGAGCACATTTTTTATTTAGAAAAATAAAACAGTGTTATAGAACAACAAAATTAACAATATAAAAAACGAAGATGTGGATCAAAGGAGACTTAAAAGCCAAAGTTTTGTACATCTCGACTTTAAAGTACCTTTACCAACATCTTCGTTTGCAAAGTTTACTATATATTCAAATATTAAATCTTAGTCATCAAATGAGTATAAAGGCGTAGATAGGTAACGCTCACCATTACTTGGTAAGACTGTTACAACTGTTTTACCTTTACCTAGTTCTTTTGCTTTTTGGATTGCTGCGTATATTGCAGCTCCTGAAGAAATACCTGCTAAGATACCTTCTTCTTTAGCAACACGACGTGCCATATCCATCGCAGTATCATTTCCAACTTTAATAATGCTATCGTAAATATCTGTATTTAATGTGTCAGGTACGAAACCAGCACCTAAACCTTGTAATTTATGTGGACCTGGTTCTCCACCACTTAATACTGGTGAAGCTTCTGGTTCAATCGCAACGATTTCAACATTAGGGTATTCTTTTCTTAAGACTTTACCAACACCAGATAAAGTACCACCAGTACCTACACCTGCTAAGAATGCATCAATTTGTTTACCTTCGAATTGATCTACAAGTTCAGGACCAGTTGTAAGTTCATGAATTTCAGGGTTTGCAAGGTTTTCGAATTGTTGTGGTTCGAAATAACCGTGTTCTTCTTTAAGCTCTTTAGCTTTTTTAATAGCACCTTTCATCGCTTCAGACCCTGGTGTTAATACAAGTTCTGCACCATAAGCTTTTAATAAGTTACGACGTTCTTGGCTCATTGTTTCAGGCATTGTGAAAACAGCATTGTAACCTTTAGCTGCACATACGAAAGCTAAACCAATTCCAGTGTTACCACTTGTTGGTTCTACAATAGTATCGCCAGGTTGAATTTTGCCCTCACGTTCAGCTTTTTCAATCATTGCTAGTGCAATACGGTCTTTTACTGAACCGCCCGGGTTTTGATATTCTAATTTTACATAAATATCTGCCGCATCTTCATCAACTACGTTTCTTAATTTAACTACAGGTGTGTTACCAATAATTTGTGTAACGTTATCTACGGGTTTTTGTGCCATTAAGAACACTCCTTTTTGTTATATAAATATTAAAACTTAGTTTTCCCATCGGATATAGATATATTCTATCAGAATTTTCTAAAAAGAGAAACAAAATTGTCTTGTTCTCAATAAAAAACTATATTCAACATATACATTAGAATTTTTCCCTGAAGAAATCAAATTAAACGTTAGGAGACAGTTGCACCAAATCGTACAATACGCGCCACCTTAATATATGTTTAAAAACGACACATTCACGAACAATCTTTACAGTTTAACTATCTCCTCGCCTAATTTTATATAATTTTAATACTTAATCATACTTATTCAATACAGAATTATTTCATCGCTGTTAACAAATCTTCTAATTCACTTTCAGTATATTGATATTTATTTCCACAGAAATGACACACAGCTTCAGCTCCGTGATCCTCATCAATCATACTTTGTACTTCTGCTTCACCTAGACCTTTAATAGCGTTTAAGAATTTCTCATGACTACAGTTACATTCAAATTGTGCTGTTGTCGTATCTAAAATTTGAACGTTATCTTCTCCTAAAATCTCATTAAGAATACCTTCCGGAGTTAAACCTTGTTCGATTAATTTAGATACAGGTTCCATTTCATTAATAGCATTTTCTAATTTTGTAACAGTTTCATCTTTAGCACCAGGCATAACTTGTATAATAAATCCACCTGCAGCTTTAATTGAGTTATCAGGGTTCACTAATACACCTAAACCTACTGAAGATGGTGTTTGTTCACTTGTTGCATAGTAGTACGTAAAGTCATCTCCTAGTTCACCAGAAACAATTGGACTCGCCCCAGAGAAATAATCTTTCATACCTACATCTTTAACTACCTGGATTGAACCATTAGTACCTACTGCACGTCTAACATCTAATTTACCTTGTCCGTTTAAAGGGAAGTGCGTCTGTGGATGGTCTACATATGCACGTACATTACCTTTTGCATCGGCATCAGCTATGATTCTTCCAATTGGTCCTTGACCATCAACCGTTACAGTTAATTTTTGGTCTCCTTTTAACATTGCTCCCATCATTACCGTAGCAGTCATCGTACGTCCCATTGCTGCTGAAGCAGTTGGCCATGTATAGTGTCTTGTTTGGGCTTCTTGCACAGATTCAGTTGTAGTTGCAGCATAAGCTCTAATTTCACCGTCATAAGCCAATCCTCTTACGATATAATCATGTGTCATCAGTCATTCTCCTTTTAATTTTTTAATCTATTCTCATTCATTTTAATCATTTTAATTCGTTACTGAGTAGCTATTATACATATGTTGGTTAGTAATATGAAATGTGTTGCTCAATTTTGAAAATGCACATCAATTCAATACACATTAAATAATATGAAAAGCAGACATTCGCAACTTATTGAAATAATAAACTCATAAACTGATATTAATATATTTCTACAATAAACTACGTATCAAATTAAAAAGTCTCTTCCTACTTCTTCAAAGAACGAGTAGAAAGAGACTTCATTTAACTTAATTAATGTCTATTATCTGGATTATTTGGATCATATGGTTTATCGATGTTTGGTGACTGCTCATGACCAGTTACATCAGAATCAGAGTCTTGATCAGACTCTTGACCTTTATAATCGTGGTCTTCATTATGTTGTCGACGTCTTTCGTGCTCGATATCACGATTTTCTTTACGATCTTCTTTTTCTTTCTCGTCGCCTTCATCTAGCTGTTCTTTACGAATATCATCGTAAGATTTACCATATTTTCCGTCACTATAATCTGTGTCTTCATCTTTAACAACTTTAGCTGCATCATAATCTACTTCAGGTAATTCACCGTCATAGAACAATGCACGTATTTGTTCTGCAACTAACGTTTCTTCAGTAAGCAATGTCTTAGCGATAAGTTTAAGTTGTTCTTGATGTTCTAACAAGATTTGTTTACAACGTTCATATTGTTCTTTAACAATACGTTGGACTTCTTTATCAATTTCGTAAGCAATTTGTCCAGAATAGTTAGGCTCTCCTTGCATATCTTTACCAAGGAATACTTGGCCACCACCGCTACTAGAGAATTGTAACGGTCCAAGTTTCTTACTCATACCATATTCAGTAACCATTGATCTTGCAATTTGAGTTGCACGTTCAAAGTCATTAGAAGCACCTGTTGATACTTCACCGAAGTTAATATCTTCAGAAACACGTCCACCAAGTAAACCACAAATTTTATCAAGTAACTCTGGCTCAGTCATTAAGAAACGATCTTGTTTAGGTAACATCATCGCGTAACCACCAGCTTGTCCACGAGGGACAATAGTTACTTTGTGCACGACCTCAGCTTCATCAAGAACCATACCAATAATAGTATGTCCTGCTTCGTGATGCGCAACGATATTACGTTCTTTTTCAGAAATAACTCGAGATTTCTTAGCTGGACCGGCTATAACTCGGTCAGTTGCCTCTTCTATATCACGCATATCGATTTTATTTTTACCTTCACGTGCAGCAATTAATGAAGCCTCGTTAAGTAAGTTTTCTAAATCCGCACCTGAAAAACCTGGCGTTCTTTGTGAAATGGCTTTTAAGTCTACTGTTTCATCAAGTGGTTTATTTTTAGAGTGTACATGAAGAATGGCTTCACGGCCTTTAACATCTGGACGGCCAACTTGAATTTGTCTGTCGAAACGACCTGGACGTAATAACGCTGGGTCCAAGATATCTGGACGGTTAGTTGCAGCAATCATGATAATACCTTCATTTTCACCGAAACCATCCATTTCAACTAATAATTGGTTAAGTGTTTGTTCACGTTCGTCATGACCACCACCAACACCAGCACCACGTTGACGTCCTACTGCATCAATTTCGTCAATGAAAATAATACATGGTGCATTTTTCTTAGCATTTTCGAATAAATCACGAACACGGCTTGCACCGACACCGACAAACATCTCTACGAAGTCAGAACCACTAATAGAGAAGAATGGTGCGCCAGCTTCCCCTGCAACTGCACGTGCTAATAAAGTTTTACCGGTACCTGGAGGTCCTACAAGTAAAACACCTTTAGGAATTCGAGATCCCATTTGCTTAAATTTCTTATTATCTTTTAAGAAATCTACAATTTCGATTAATTCTTGTTTCTCTTCGTCAGCACCTGCAACATCTGAGAAACGAACGCGACGTTTGTTACTATCGTACATTTTTGCTTTGGATTTACCAAAGTTCATCATACGACCTCCGCCGCCACCACCTTGGGCTTGACTAAGGAAGAAAATAAATAATAATGCAATGATTAATACTGGAATCAGTGTTGATAAAATACTAACAAAGACACTTTGTTTTTCTTCTTCTTTAACTTTAAATTTTAGACCATCTTGTTTCTTAGCTGTATCAGTGATCTTTTGTAAGTCTTTTTCATTGTTATATAAAATTGTTGATGAATAGTCTTCATCATTTTTAGTTTTACCACTTACCATATAGACATTTTGTTCAGGTTGGATTTCTAATGATTTTAAGTCGCCTTTATCCAACTTATTAACAAATTGAGTGTATGTAAGCTGTTTTGGTGTTTTTCCGTTACCATTTAAGAACGAAAATAGACCAAATATAATAACGCCTATAATTGCGATAACTAGCACATTGCGAAAAGCTTTCTGCATGCGTCATTTCCTCCTACTTCCAATAATAAAACTAACAAAAATTGTAACACAATACTTCTTACACAGGCTAGTATTTCAACTTTCGTATTGATTGTTCAATTTTAGTCAATTTCAACTATATATTTCTTTAATTATGCTATCTAAATCATTCATTTATCGTCATGTTTATCGTTAGTTAATTTGATAAAAAAGCTTATCACATATAAATCGAGTCTTCACTACATTAACTCGTACGGATAGTTGTAACATACGCTTCATAAATAAGTCATATATTTAAATGAAATCTATTTAGAGTAAACCTCAGGTTTTAAAGTACCAATGTATGGTAGATTTCTATATAATTCCCCATAATCTAAACCATAACCTACAACAAATTCATCAGGAATTTTCTTACCAACATATTTTGCTTCAATGTCAGCTTTACGTCGATTAGGTTTATCCAATAAAGTCACAATTTCTAAAGAACTTACTTTACGAGATTGTAGCAATTCAGTAATTGATTTTAAAGTTGTTCCTGTTTCTAAAATATCTTCAATAATGAGTACATCTTTATTTTCTATAGAGGAACCTAAATCCTTTAAAATTTGAACTTCTCCTGTTGATTCTGTACCACCATGGTAGCTTGAAACATCCATAAAGTCGATTGATAAGTGTGTATCAATTCGTTTGATAAGGTCTGCCATAAACATAACTGAACCTTTAAGAATACCTACACACACTAGAGGACGGTCTTTATAGTCCTCAGTAATTTTCGCTCCTAATTCTTTACAAATGTTTTGAATGTCTTCTTCAGTTAACAAAACATTCTTTAAATCATTATGCATTATCATTCATCTCCATCATTTTTTAATCGTAATTAAATCTTTAAACTGCTCATGAACATATAATTCGCCTATTGCTACTATTTCATTTAAATAGGTTAGTACTATTGGCATTTGTTCCCGTTCAATTGCAGGAATTTTTTGATCTATGAATAAACGACTCACTTTTTTATGTCCTTTTCTCCCGTTTAATTTGAACATATCTCCATTACGTCTCGCACGAACTTTAAGAGGGTAAGACGTCTGAGGTAAGTGTTCCTTAATACATATATCATAGTCGTTAAATTGATATAGTCCTGGCCGGTCTATCATAATATTTTGCTTTATATATATATTGTCTTCTAATTTAGCCATTATTATTAATGTATCATATGCAATTTGAATTATCCATTTATCTGTAATATCGATATGAAATTGAGATTTTTCATTTTGGATTTGTTGGAACCACTCGTCATACGTTTTTTGTGAAATAGTTGAATGGGTCACTATATCCTCTAATAATTGATCCATCACAGTTGTTTTAACATTAGGATTAAGTCGGTTAAATGCTTCCCTTGAAAATGTATACCCCGCGACGCTATCATTTTTAGAAACAAAGTGAGCGACAAAGTAACGCGCATGTTCTTTTAACAATTGTAGTTCATTGTCGTGCCATTCCTTTAACTTTAACAAGTGATGGGAATCAAGAAACGGATTGTTATCAATACTTGGGATAATCCGTTGTCGTATATCATTTCTAACATATTTCGTATCTTGATTAGAACTATCTTCAAAATATGGAACCTGATACTTTTCTTGGTAATTGATGATGTCTTTTTTGTAAATGTTCAGCAAAGGACGACACACAAGGTAATCTTCATAGTTCGAGATATCAGACATTCCTAATGAGCTTCTAGTTGAACGACCACTCAGCACCCTATAAAGAATCGTTTCAAGTTGGTCATCAAGATGATGCGCTGTAAGTAATACATCTGCATTTAAATCACGAATGACTTCTCCAAACCACTGATACCGCAATCGACGCGCTTCATTTTGAATACTATTTCCTTTATCAACTATTTTAGATAAGTCGAGATGTTTAACATATAATTTAATTTGATTTTTTTGACAATACTCGTTTAAAAATATTTCTTCTTCAACTGATTGCGCTCGTAATCCATGATTAACATGTACACAGGTCAATGTTTTATAGGTATCACGGTACTGGTTTAATAAACTATGTAATAAGGTCATGCTATCAATGCCAGTTGAAACTGCGACAATGATATGTGCATCGTTGTTCCATCCTTGCGTATTTAACTTCATCGTCTCACCTCTCTTATCTAAAAAATAAAATAGGAGTAGGAGAGAATTCAAAAGTGTTATATTTGAATTCATCATCCCACCCCGTAAGAGTGCTACATGTTTAACCATCGATTATTTTCTATATCATTGCCATCGCACATTGTTCTTAATTCGACATCTCACAGAAGATGTAACATTGATGGTTGTTCAATCTATTTATATCTTAACGTCTTGAGCCTTTACCGCCACGACGAGACTCTGTTTGACGTTTAATAGAAGTTAATTTATCTTCACTGTCTTTTAAGAAGTTACTTAATTTCTTCTCAAAGTCTTCAGTTTTTTGAGCTGGTCTCCCATGATTAGATTTATTATTGTGGTGAGGTTTACGAGGACGATCTTTAGCTTTTTTAATCGATAGACTAATTTTACCGTCATCAGCAATTGATAATACTTTTACTTCAACTTCGTCACCAACTGATAAGTGGTCTTCGACATTCTCAACATAATTATCAGCCACTTCACTGATATGAACTAAACCACTTTTTCCTTCAGGTAATTCTACAAATGCACCAAATTTCTTGATACCTGTAACTTTACCTTTAAGTTTGTTTCCTACTTCGATTGACATATTCTAAATAAATCCTCCTGGTTAGATTCGATTTTATCCTTATTATATTCCTGTTCGCGTAATTTAACAATGCTATAATCAGATTATTTTATTGCTCTAATTATCGTCATCGTCGGATGATTTAGATTTAGAGGATTTATTATCACCTGGTAATCTAAAAATAACTTCGCCTTTATTACTTAAATAATAATCATCTCTAGCAACTTTTTCGATGTAATCTTTATCGTTAAGGTTGTTTAATTTTTCTTTTAATGCAATTTCCTCATCTTGTTGCTTTTGAAATTGTGCTTCTTTGTGTTTTCGTTCCACCGCATCTTGATCGTTACTATGTCTTTGAATGACAAGCAATACTAATAAAATCAGTATAATTGCCAAAAGTATACCGCCAAAAACGGTAATTCTTCTTCGAACAACACGCATCTTCATTTTTTGACGTTGCTTTTTCTTATTTTCTTGCGATGTATACTGATTACCTATATTCTCCACTTTTTTGCTCATTGCTTGTCACCTCCCTATACATCTCACGCTTCATCAATGCGTTCTTCTTTTATCAACTCATACATGCCTTTTGCATTTTCTTTTGTAGCATGTTCATTTAAACCTGTAACTTTAACAGTTACTAGTTTTTGTCCGAAGCGTATGACGAGTTCATCGTTTTCTTTAACGTCCGTCCCCGCCTTCGCTACGTTTCCGTTAACAGTAACACGACCTTGATCACTAATTTCTTTAGCTAACGTACGACGTTTAACGAGTCGTGATACCTTTAAATATTTATCTAATCTCATGATTGATTATTCTCCCCTTGTTGTAAAAAGTTTCTGAGAGCATCTTCGTCAAAGTGTTTATTTTTGGTTTCATCATACAACTTCAAGAAATGGTCTGCAAATACTTTCTCGAATTTGACGCGAGGTTTCTTTCCTTCTTTATCTTTCGCTGCTGACCAAATATCTTTTAAGTCGTCCATAGAGTCAGCTTGTGCCTCTCCAAATATATGTGGGTGTCGACGTATCATTTT
>NZ_KV832218.1:12707-38252 GCF_001837405.1 Staphylococcus sp. HMSC067F07
ATGTGGGTGTCGACGTATCATTTTAGCATTGAGGCTTTCAATCACTTCTTTAATATCCATATAGCCATCTTTTTTACCAATGCTTGTATGCAGTAATACTTGCAATAAGATGTCGCCAAGCTCTTCTATCATATGCCAATCATCTTCATTGTCAATAGCTTCAAACAACTCAAATGTTTCCTCTAATAAATATCGTTTAAGCGTTTCATGAGTTTGAACTTTATCCCAGGGACAACCTTTCTCGTCATCTACAAGAACATCTATAGTTTGTACGGCATAATCAAAGTCTTGATATAGTGCTTTCTCATCTTCTACTTTTGGCACAAAGATACTAGTAAGATTATTAAATTCATTTTCATGGTGATCAATTTCATAAAGTGGACATTCAATTACATGTGAACCTCCACTATGTGCACCAGTAACAATTTTCACTTCAAAATCATCTGGGTAACGTTCCATTAAAACTAACTTTAAGTCAGCAGCCACCATTGCACTGTAGACTTGAGTAATCAATGTATGTGTGCGTACATTAAGCATTGATTCTTGAATCGCAGTACCATCTAATAGCGTAAATCCATCATTAGGATCTAAATCAACCGCTTCAAAAATGTCGTCAATAAAGCTTTTACCACCTAAAATTTCCACCTGAATATCATTATGTGATTGACTATATTCTAATAGTTGGGCAGTAGTCGTTTCAGCTACACGAGGATGTCCTGGCACAGCATACACGATATCTTCAGTTTGTGCGTGTTGAATTAATTCATTCACTATCGTTTGATAGACCTCTTCAAAACTCGAGTTCTTTTCATATATATGATCGAAACTTTCGAATTGAAGCGTTTCTTTAAGCTCTTCTATGACAGGATGATCTAGCGTTCTCGCATAAATTTTGGTTTTATTTTCCAGAAAACGATATACCCCTAGTGGCAAATCATCGATATTATAATTACCTAAACCTACAACTGTAATCGTGTGAGTCATGAACGTCGTCCTTTCTTAAAATGATAGAGTTTATCTCCAAAAGGTAAATATTTGAGTTCTTTATAGCTTAATACATTAAACATTACAACATATATGAGTAAAACACCAACACCAATGAAGGCACTCATAACTAATTCAATAAGTCCCATTACACGTCCATGGGCAGGAATGGTGAGCATGATGATTTGCACACTTATACTCATCACCACTAAACCGCCTATGAGTTTAATGATAAATAACGACATATGTCTAAAATGATAGTGTTTCAGTACTGCCACTTGTAGCACAGTTACAAATAAAATTAATGAAAGTACGGTACTTAAACTCGCACCAAAGATACTTAGCTGACTGATACACATAATATTCAAAATAGCTTTTGAGAGTATTCCAAGTACGATACCCACTAAAATAGGTCTAATGCGATTCAATACTTGTAATAATGCTATATTCATCATAATAAGTGAAACACAAACGACTGTAATCATGTAAATACTGAGTGTTCCCGTTAGACTATCGTTCTTAAAAAAGACACGATTCATGAGTGGCAAGAGATTAATTAAGCCAATTCCTGCTGCAGAACTTATCAATACCGTAATTTTAATTGAAGCATTCGCATATCGGTTCATCAGAACTTGATTGCGTTGATGAATAGCTTCAGTCAATAAAGGTATAAGTACGAAACTAAATGTTGTGGTAACAATTAACCCCATTTGAATAAAGGATGCCCCTCTATCATAAATACCTTTATATCGGATAGCTGTATCGAATGACAGACCACTCACTTGAAGCGTGTGTATAACAGTGAAGCTATCAACCACCTGCCATAAAATGACAATTAATTGGCTTAATGCATAGATGAGTATCGACATGAAGAGCTGACGCCAATCAACATGAGCGGTATTGTGCTTTAATTTTAAGGAAAATGGACGCGTCAGCACTAGATATAGCATGGAACCTAAAAATCCAATAGAAGATGCTAAAATCGCGAGTGTACCAGCCTGATAAATAGACCAACTGTGTAAAGAAAATAAAACAATCGCTACGATGATTAAACTTACTCGAATCAATTGTTCTATTACCTGGGAAATAGCTGGAATATTCATAGCTTGTTTTGTCTGATAAAAACCGCGTAAGACACCTAGTATGCCAATAAATATAAAACTAAAACTTGCCATTCTTAACATAGGTGTCAGTCTTGAATCGCCCATCCATAGCGCTAAAGGATACGCACCAATGAATATGATTGTAAATATGGCCAAGCCAACATACTGTAATCTCAACATGACCTTCGAGTATGATGCAATTGGACTATGCACACCTAATACTTGAGTGACCGCACTAGGTATTGCGTTCATAGATAGAATCATTCCTAAAGCGACAATAGGATAAATTTGTTGATAAGCATACAGACCCTGATCGCCCAAAACATTTTGGTAAGGTACGCGATAAATAGCGCTTAAGATTTTAACAATGACAAGCGCTAGCGTCAGTATCACAACACCATTGAATGCCGTTTTAGGCTTAGGCTTATGCTTCATCTTCAATCGCCATACTTTCTTCAATACATTTAACTAAGAATTTCAAACTATCTAGCCATTGCTTAGATTTAGTTAAAGTAACGCGCATCGCATTTTCTTGTACGCCTACTTTCATCGCTCTACCTAGAGGTTGCGTCTGTTTAAACAATTCTTCACCATTAATATTTTCGGTAGCTTTATTAGAGAGTGAAATTTCAACTGTTTTACCTTTATCTTTAATTAAAGTAATACCAGCATGTAAAGCGTGTACTTTGATTTCAACGATGTCTAAGAGACGTTCTACTTCGACAGGATAATCATTAAATCTATCGATTAATTCATCTTTCACATCAAATAATTGATCTTCTGTCTCAACCTTACGCAGCTTTTTATATATTTCAATTTTAGCTTGTTCATTTTGAATATATTCAGCCGGTAAGTACGCATCAAGGTTAAGTTCAACTTCCACTTCTGGTGCATCTGGCGTCTCTTCTTTAATACCACGTTTCTCATTAACGGCTTCTTCAAGCATTTGTGAATATAGGTCGAAACCGACAGAATCAATAAAGCCGTGTTGTTGTTTACCAAGTAAGTTACCCGCGCCACGAATATTAAGATCTCGCATAGCAATTTTAAATCCTGAACCTAATTCAGTAAATTCTTTAATTGCTTGTAAACGTTCTTCAGCAGTTTCATTTAGAACTTTATTCGCCGGATGTAAGAAATAAGCATAACCTATACGACTCGAACGTCCTACACGACCTCTTAATTGATACAGCTGACTAAGACCAAACCGGTCCGCTTCTTCGATAATCAATGTATTCGCGTTAGGTACATCTACGCCTGTTTCTATAATCGTTGTGGTCACGAGGATATCGTATTCATGGTTAATAAAGCTAAGCATTGTTTCCTCTAAATCACGTTCTGTCATTTGTCCATGTGCAACAGCAATATTAGCTTCTGGCATTAACATTTGAAGCTGTTCACGTTTTTCATAAATTGATTGAACTTTGTTATAAAGATAGAATACTTGGCCGTCACGAGATAACTCACGTTCTAATGCTTCTTTAATAAAATTCGTATTCTGCTCTAATACATAGGTTTGCACTGGGAAACGATTCTCAGGTGGTGTTTCAATTACGGATAAATCACGAACACCTAACATACTCATATGCAACGTTCTTGGAATTGGGGTTGCAGTTAATGTAAGCACGTCAACGTTCTTCTTAAGTGTTTTAATACGCTCTTTATGGCGCACACCAAAGCGTTGTTCTTCATCGACTATGAGTAAGCCTAAATCCTTATATTGAATATCTTTACCAAGTAGTTTGTGTGTTCCTACTACAATATCAACGTAGCCAGATTTTAAGCCTTCTTTAGTTTCACGAACCTCTTTCGTCGTACGGAAACGACTGACAAGTTGAATTTCTACAGGATAATCTTGCATACGTTCAATTAACGTTTCATAGTGCTGTTGCGCCAAAATTGTGGTTGGTACTAGGAATGCGACTTGCTTCCCTTCCATAACCGCTTTAAATGCAGCACGTACAGCTACTTCAGTCTTACCATAACCTACGTCGCCACATAATAAGCGATCCATAGGTCTTTCACGTTCCATATCACCTTTTATTTCTTCGATTGATTTACCTTGGTCTGGCGTTAATTCATAAGGGAAATCATGCTCAAAGGCTGATTGTTCTGCGGTGTCTTCCCCGTATTGGTAACCCACAGACATCTCTCGCTCTTTATACAGATCAATCAGTTCATCAGCAATATCTTCAACGCTTTGTTGAACTTTAGCTTTCGTTTTTTTCCATTCTGTACCGCCTAATTTATTCAGTCTTGGCGATTTATCCTCTGAAGCAACATACTTCTGAACTTGATCCATTTGATCCACTGGTACGAATAATTGATCTGTTCCTTTGTATTGTAATTTAATATAATCTCGATGCGTATCGCCTACTTCAAGTGTTTCAACACCTAAGTAACGACCCACACCATGATGCACGTGAACAATGTAGTCGCCAACATTCAAGTCTTGATAAGACTTGATCTTTTCAGCGTTGGATATCGTTTTGGTGCGTTTTCGCTGTTTCTTTTGCTTAGTCTTGAAAAGTTCTCTCTCCGTAATGACCACTAATTGCATGTATGGTAGTTCAAAGCCTTCTGACAAACTACCTTCCGTTACGATAGCTTGTCCGCTATCTACCTTTTCATGGATATGAGAAACAGTAGGGATGTGCATTTCATTCAACATAGACTGAATACGCTCTACTTTAGTTTCGGTCTCCACAAGCACCATGATGGTATAGTCATTATGAACATATCTTTGAAATTCAGAGCGCATGATATCGTATTGACCGTAAAATTGTTGAACAGGTTTACATGAGAATTTAATGATATGTTGCAATGGTACTTGCATTGAAGATGTAAATAACGTGAAGTATGCAACTGGTTTCTTCTCAAGTAAAGTTTCAAACCCATCATATTTCATGAAACTTTGACCGATGAATCCATTTCCACTCTCAATTAAATTACTAATAAAATCGTCAACTTCAGTAGTTAACGTTTCTTCCGTCTCTTTGACACGATTAAATTCATCTACAGCGATAACCGCATCATCTCTAAAGTAATCTATAATAGTAGAGGGTTGTTCATACATAAATGCGACTAAGCGACGTAATAATTGATGATCAAAGAAAGTAGACTCAAATAATTTAAAACTTTCATACGTCTCTTTTAAATCATTGCGTACAGATTTTTCAATTTTAGGACGTGTGTGTTCATAAGCTTCTTTCAAATGTGTTTGTAGATGCTGAATAACCTCATCAGTGATGATATAGTCGCTTGCAGTAGTAATATCTACCTCATCTAAGTTCTCATTAGAACGTTGTGTTTCAACATCGAAATCTCTAATGGAGTCGACTTCTGTATCAAATAACTCTATTCTTACCGGCGATCCTATCAATGGATATATATCGATAATGCCCCCACGTAGTGAGAATTCACCAATATGAGATACTACACTTTCTCGACGATATCCCATATTAACTAGTTTGTTAAGAAACGCCTCGACATCAATGTCTTCGCCTACTTTTAATGTCATTTGATGATTTTTCCACATATCGACTGGAGTTAGCCATTTCTTAAAGCCATTTAAAGGCACGATAAATAACCCTCGTTGGCCTTGGGCTAACGCCGTCAATGTTCGTACGCGTTCACTCATCAACTGAGGACTTTGTGTAGAAAACTCTTCAGTCATAATATCTTGAACGGGATATTTATAAACTTCTGAGCCATCAACATATTGTAATAAATCTGTTTCAATTTTATCTGCTTGATACAAATTGTTAGTTACAAGTAGTAATTGTTTCTGATCTTTTAAATATTTCTCAGCAATAATCGTTGCTTTAGCAGAAGGGGAGAGACCTGTAACTAATATATTCTCCTGTCCAAAAACGTCGTCTAATTCCTGAAAACGCTTATCTTCACTAATATAATCAGTAATTATTGATTTCAATTGACTTCACCATTATATTCATTCATTACATGATCAAATCTTGATGATTCTATGAAAGCTTCGACAGCTCTAGCAGCATGTTCAATCACTTTGTCCATAGTTACCATTTCTTCTTTAGAAAAGCGTTGTAATACGTAGTCAGGAACTGACATACCATTCGTTGGTCTCCCTACTCCAATTCGAATACGTTTAAATTGATCAGTACCAAGCATTTTAATTATAGATTTCATTCCATTGTGTCCACCCGCGCTCCCCTTTTGACGCAGACGCACTTGTCCCTGCTCTAAATCTAAATCATCATACAAAACGATTAAATCTTCAGGTTCAACATTATAATAATTCATTAACGGTGCTACCGCTTCGCCTGAAAGATTCATCATTGTCATTGGTTCTATAAATAATACTTTGTCCCCATTTAAACGCTCAATCGTGTAAGCACCTTTAAACTTTTGTTTATCGAGTGTAAATTGATTACGTTCTAATATATAATCGATAACTTCAAAACCAATATTATGTCTTGTAAGTTCGAAACGTTTACCTATGTTGCCGAGACCGACAATACACTTCATCTTATGTTACCTCCGTCATTATTCTTAATTTATCTATCAGCCGTATCAATTTGGACCGGTTTTTTTATTGAAAATGAAGGGACGAAATCATACACGTTATCGTCATATCATCCGTCCATATTTTCATATCACTTCAAATAATTAATCATTCCCTATAATAACACAAAAAGCACCATGCTTATTAGTATAAGCACAGTGCTTGTATGTCATTAATCATCTAAAGCCATCATATGAATGACAGTTAGAAAGCAAAAAGAAATTACTCTTCTTCTTTGTTTTCTTCTTCAGATTCTTTGTCGTCACCAACAACTTCAGGTTCTTCAGTAGCTGATTCACCTTCCATAGCTTCCACTTCTTCTTCAGAAGGTTCGTCTGTTGGAGGAACGACTGTTACGATTGAATCCTCTGGGTCATTTTCGATAGTGAAGTCACCAGTAATCTTAACATCAGCAACAGAGAAGCTGTCGTTGATTTGTAATTCAGAGATATCCACTTCGATTGATTCAGGGATATTTTCTGGAGTAGCTGAAACTTCTAAGTCGAATAATGGTTGTTCAACTACGCCACCTTCTTTAGCGCCTACAGCTTCACCAACTAAGTGAACTGGTACTTCTACAGTACGTTCTTCACTCATGTTGATTGCTAAGAAGTCGATATGAGTAATTTGGTTTTTTAATGGGTCAAATTGATAATCTGAAACCATTACTTTAATTGTTTTAGAACCTACGCCTAAATCAATAACACCATTACGTCCTACTTCACGGATTACTTTGATGAATTCAACTTCATCAACTTTAACTGAAGTATTTTTAGTACCGTAACCGTATACAACTGCAGGTACTTTACCTGAGTTTCTTAATTGTTTAAGGTCAGAACGAGTTTGTTTACCTTGACGGATGATTGACTTTAATGAAGCCATTCAAATTTCCACCTTTCAAATTTTGCAGTATTAACAATCTATCGACTGTTCTCATCTGCTCCTCACTTGCCCATCAACTCTATAGTTGCTTGCAAGTGTTTATTTGTCCGTAAATTCACGAACGAATGTATTATACACGTTGTTAGTTAATTCGTCAAACGCATTTGTAACCTTTAGTCAAATAATACACTTACAGATTCTCGTTCATAAACACGGATAATCGCTTTACCGATTAATCCTGCTACAGAAAGTTCTTTAGTATTAGATGGTTTTCTGCTGTCCTCTAATTGAATAGAATTTGAAACGATCAATTCTTTAATTGCAGAGTTTTCAATACGTTCTTTAGCTGGACCTGATAATACAGGGTGCGTACAACAAGCATAAACTTCTTTAGCACCTTTATCTTTAAGTGCTTGCGCGGCTAATGTAATTGTTCCAGCAGTATCGATAATATCATCAATAATAATTGCTGTGCGTCCTTCAATCTCACCAACAATATTCATGACTTCTGCTACATTTGGTTTTGGACGACGTTTATCGATAATTGCAATTGGAGTTTTTAAAATGTCTGCTAATTTACGTGCGCGTGTTACACCACCATGGTCTGGTGAAACAACAACACATTCTTCTGGATTGATATTAGGGTCATTTTCAAAATGTTGAGCAAGGATAGGTACACCCATTAAGTGGTCGATTGGGATATCGAAGAATCCTTGAATTTGAGGTGCATGTAAATCAAGAGCAATCATACGATTGGCACCTGCTGTTTCAATAAGATTTGCAACTAATTTAGCTGTAATCGGTTCACGGCTGCGCGCTTTTCTATCTTGACGTGCATAACCATAGTAAGGAACTACGATGTTAATATTAGCTGCCGAAGCACGTTTACATGCGTCAATCATAATAAGTAACTCCATTAAATGAAGGTTTACAGGATATGAAGTTGGTTGAATAATAAACACATCACAACCACGGATACTTTCTTCGATGTTAATTTGAATTTCTCCGTCACTAAAACGTTTTACTGAACATTTCCCTAGTTCAATCCCTACATGATCTGCTACTTCTTGTGCTAAAGGTTCATTACCTTTGAGCGAAAAGATCTTTAATGATGAATTCTTATATTCATTATTTAACATTTATAGTCCTCCAATTATTTACTTACACTGTTTATTATATAGAAAATAGAACTTTTTTACTATGTTACAAGTTAAATCAAAATAATTTCTATTGCTAATTCATTTCCACTTTAATCTAACAACATGTTGTTTTTTTAATTAACTATTTTTTCAAATAGCCTTCTTTATTCACTTGTCTAGCGCGCGCGATGGCTAAGCTATCTTCAGGTATATCATCTGTAATTGTTGAACCAGCTGCAATAAGGGTGTGATCATTTACTGTTACAGGGGCTATGAGGTTAGTATTACAACCAATAAACGCATCGTTACCTACAATCGTTTTAAATTTATTTACCCCATCGTAATTAACAGTTATAGAACCACAGCCAATGTTTGTTCTTTCACCAATTTCAGCATCACCAATATAGCTAAGATGTGAAACTTTTGCGCCATCTTTGAGATCTGACTTCTTAACTTCAACAAAGTTGCCAACTTTTACATCTGCGCCAAGATTTGAGCCTGGTCTTAACTGAGCAAATGGCCCAACTTTTGTTTTTTCTCCTACAACTGAATCGTTAATGACAGATTGTTTGATGTTAGCATTCGAACGAATTGTACTATTATTAATTTCAGAATATTGACCAACTAATACGTCTTCACCGATAATCGTACGGCCACCAATACGTACACCTGGTTCTATTGTTGTGTCAGCACCTATTTCTACATCAGGACCGATAAATGTTGAATCTGGGTCAATAATAGTTACGCCATTTCTCATATGGTAATGATTAATACGTTTTTGTAGAGCTTTTTCAGCCTGACTTAACATAACTCTATCGTTGACACCCATGATTTCGTCAAAATCATCTGTATGGTACACTTCTGCCTTACCACCATCGTCTAAAATAAGCGATAAAACATCAGGTAAATAATATTCACCTTGAACGTTATCATTTTTGACTTGTGCTAATTTATCAAATAGCTCTTTATTATCAAAAGCAAAAATACCAGAACTAATTTCCTTAATCGCACGTTCGTTTTCATTTGCGTCTTTTTCTTCAACAATTCGTTCTAATTGATGGTTGGAATCTCTTACAATTCGACCATATCCGTACGGTTGTTGAGTTGATGCAGATAATACAGTTACTTGTGCTTCTGTACTTTCGTGTTGGTCGATAAGTGATTCTAACGTCTTAGATGTGATTAACGGCGTATCACCACACACAACTAAAGTTGTCCCCTCTTTATCTTCCAAATGTTCATATGCCATCTTTACAGCATGTGCTGTTCCAAGTTGTTCCTCTTGAAAACTGTATAATGATTGATCGCCTAAAGTTTCTTTGACACTTTCTGCGCCGTGTCCAACGATAGTTACAATTTGATTAACTCCAGATTGTTTAACATTGTTGAGAACATGTTCAATCATTGACTTGCCAGCAACTTCATGAAGCACTTTATATTTTTTAGATTTCATTCTTGTGCCTTTACCTGCTGCCAAAATAATCGCATGTCTTTGCATGAATGCTAACCCTCCATTAAAATTTACACTTCATAATTATTATAATTTAACAACTAATAGACTTTCAACTTTTAAAAGTTTTTGTTAACTAATCGTTAATTTTTTATAAACAACTTAAATTATGTAAATATCGGGCGACAATGAGTTGTTGTCATAAAAAATGGTCAACGCTCCGACATTTGAAACGTTGACCATTTTTTATACTTTAATTTTATATTTTTTAATTAAGCTTCGTCTGATTCTTCATTGTCTGAAGTCGCATTTTTATCCGGAATGACTTCATCAGTTTCATCATATACTTTCATTACAGCATCTTGAATTTCTTGACGCATATCAGAGTTGATTGGATGCGCAATGTCGCGGAATTCACCATCTGGTGTACGTTTACTTGGCATAGCAACGAATAAACCTGAGTTTCCTTCAATTACACGTAAGTCATGGATTACAAATGCTTCATCAAGTGTAATGGAAACAAGAGCTTTCATTCTGCCATCAGTTTGTATTTTTCTAAGTCTTACATCTGTCACTTTCATGTAGTGAGCCCCCCTAGTATATCTTTATATTAATTAGAAGCTTGACAATATTTTTTAAAAGAAAATTATTATTCCTTAACTTTACCTATCAATTCAATTTCCACCTTCACGTCTTTAGGTAAACGTGCTACCTCAACACAGCTACGTGCAGGTTGGTATTTGCCGAAATAATCTCCATAGATTTCATTAATTTTTTGGAAATTATTCATATCAGAAATAAAAATTGTTGCTTTCACAACTGAATCTAAATCAGAACCAGCTTCTTGAAGTACTACAGTTAAATTTTCTAAAACTTGCTTCGTTTGTTCTTGTACATCATCGCTAACGATATTTCCATCAAGTGTTAATGGAATTTGACCTGATGTAAAGACTAAGTCATTAACTACTGTAGCATGTGAATATGGTCCTAATGCTTCTGGTGCTTTGTTTGTGTTTACTGTTTTCATGTTGTATAAATGCTCCTTTTCTAAGAAAATTTAGACAAGCTGTTGCCTGGCTCTACTTTAAATTCCTGATTATATTCATCGACATCTGATAATCTGACTAAGGAAGTATAATCTTCAATCAATCTTTGTTTAACTTCTTTTGATTCTACAAGTACTGATACCCCTTTTACGTGAGCTTTAAACTCGTTCATTAAATTCATAACTCCATTTATAGAGCCCCCAGCTCTCATAAAATCGTCTACTACGAGGACATTGGAATTCTCAGCTAAAGTACGTTTTGATAACACCATAGTTTCTATCTTTCTTGATGATCCAGAAACATAGTTAATGGAAACAGTAGAACCTTCAGTTACCTTATTGTCTTTTCTAATAACCACTACAGGTAAATTTAATACGTTTGCTACTGCATTAGCAAGCGATATACCTTTAGTGGCAATTGTCACGACAGCATCTAGTTGCTCTTCCATATAAATACTTGCAATCAACTTGCCTACTTTATTCAATAAAGTAGGGTTGCCAACTAAATCTGATAAGAATAAATAGCCTCCAGGCAACAATCGTTCTTTTTCTTGTAAATGCGTAATGACTTCGTTAACAACCTCAGTCGCTTCAGTCTTACTCATCATTGGTTTATAAGTCACACCACCACTTGCACCAGCAGTTGTAATAACCGTACCCAACTGTTCTTTTTGAAAAGTGTTTTTAATGATTTGAACATCTTCACTTATAGAAGATTTCGCTTGTTTAAATTTTTTAACGAAAAAAGTGAGGGGTATTAATTTATTCGGATGATTCATAAGGTATTGAGTCATAAACACAATACGTTCGCTTCTTTTATATCTCATTTTTTCAAACCCTTCTATCCTAATAATCTTACTAAATATACTTCGTTGCAACATCCGTTAACTGAATTATAAATGTTTTTAGCCTGTCGCTCTTTTTGAGCTAAACCATATACCGTTGGACCACTCCCGCTCATTAATGCACCATCAGCACCGCATTGTAACATGTTATCTTTCAGCTTTTTTATTTCTGGATGCATTGATATCGAAATAGGCTCTAAACGGTTAGATAAGCTCTCACATAATTGATAGTAATTGTTTGTTTTTAAAGCCTGTTTGCACATATCGTTATTTACAACATGCTTTTCGTTTAAGTTTAGTGCTTTAAATACATCTGGAGAGGATATTCCTAAATCTGGTTTAGCCAAAACTACCCATGCAGAAGGTGGTTTATCTAAAAATGTCACACATTCACCTCGACCAGTACATACTGCAGTCTTATTATAAATACAAAACGGGATATCCGTCCCAATTTGTATACCTAGTGCCGATAATTCATCTAATGATTTACCTAACTCAAACAAACGATTCATACCTCTCATCGTAGCTGCCGCATCCGCAGAACCACCAGCTAATCCAGCCGAAACTGGTATATCTTTATCAATAGTAATTGTAACGCCCTCTTTAATATTATACGTATCAACCATCAATTGCGCCGCTCTATATGCAAGGTTCTTGTGATCATTAGGCACATAATTATGTTCAATATCTACAACAATCTTTTTATCTTTGCGTTTTTGAAAAGATAATCGATCGTTTAAATCAATCGTAGTCATAATCATTTCTATTTCATGATAACCATCATCTCTTTTGAAAAGGGTATCGAGCGTAAAATTTATTTTGGCAGGTGCCGTTTCATATATCATTTTTCCGCCCTCTCTTCGAATTATTAATAAGATGATTTTAACATAAAGGTCTTAAATATTTGATAGATTACCTTCAATTTTTCGTAAAATCTTAATGAAATACATTTTAAAAAGTAATAATATACGTTTTTTGATTTTTTAAAATATAAATTTTTATATGAGCCGTATTTGAAAAGTCCTGAGTAACTATGACTCAAACTTTACGAGGACCTTATACCAAAAAAAGAGTATTGAACTTTTCGCCCAATACTCACCTTAATAAATATAATATAAAACTGTGAAGTTTAGAGTAATCAATCACTCTTATGTGTTTATAATTAGTGTGCAACTGCTTCTTGATGATTATCTTCTTCAAATGAAACTTGTACGTTCTCTGTAAGCACATCAGTGTATGTATAAGATACGCGTTCAAAGTTGTGTTTATCTTGATCTAACTCGACAATGAATACTGAAGGATATGTTTCTTTTAAAACACCTGAGCGTTCAATTGTCTTTTTGCGTCCACCATTGGCTTTAAGTACAATACGATTTCCTAAATGACAATCAATAGAATTTTTGATGTCCAAAATTGATTTTGGCATATTGCCCCACCTCGCTACAAGTTACATAATACCATATTCAGAGCGTTTTCGTCAAATAAAATTTAAATTTTATCAAGGTAAATGACCTTTGTCAACATATTAATTTTCTAATTCTGGGAATTTTTTCTTTTCCTCATATAAATTAGCAAAATCTTGTATTGTAAGCGTTTCACCACGTCGTTTTGGATCAATTTCTGCACTTTCCAACCAATTTAATATTGACGCTTTATGCTTTTTACCATCTTTAAAAAAGTTTTGGTAGTTATTATTAATTGTTTTACGTCGTTGTGCAAATGCAGCTTTAGCTAATTTAAAAAACGCTTCTTCATTATCAACTTGTACTAAAGGTTCTTCACGTTGCATCAGTTTTACTACAATAGAATCAACATTTGGAGGTGGCATAAACACCGATTTAGGCACTGTCAGAACTTTACTTGTCTCTGTATAATATTGAGCAACTATTGAAAGTGAACCATATGCTTTAGTACCTACAGTTGCATTAAGACGTTCACCAACTTCTTTTTGCATCATTACCACATAGCCATCTATAGGTATATCTTGTTGCATTAAATTTAATAATATAGGCGTAGTAATATAATAAGGTAAATTTGCCACAACCATGATTTTTTCACAATCACTTAGGTGTGTATGAACTGCTTTACTAATATTTGCTTTTAATATATCTTCATTAATAATTGTCACATTATCATATGGAGCAAGAGTATCCTCAAGAACTGGAATTAATCTTTGGTCTATTTCAAAAGACATCACTTTTTTAGCATTTTTAGCAAGCTGTTCAGTCAATGATCCCATACCAGGACCAACTTCAATTACGCCCGTAGTATCATCTATTTGACTCGCATCAATAATTTTATTAATTATATTTACATCAACTAAGAAGTTTTGGCCCAAACTTTTTTTAAAGTTAAAACCGTATTGGTCTAATAAAGCTCGCGTACGAGATGGTGTAGCTATATCTTTATGTTCCATTTATTTCTCCCTTCTTTCATCATCAAGTAATGCCTCTCTTACATCTTGTTCTGTATAACCAAATGCGTTAAGTTTCTTTAGCAATTGTTTGCCATTTGAGTGACCAATATGTAGTTTTTGTCCTAATATCTCTCTACGACGTCTTGCATCCTTACCAATAATAAGCCCTAAATCAATAAGTACACTCTTATCAATAGTTTCTTCTGCTTCTTCTAATGGAGAGCTCACATGCATTAAAGCTTCACGAATATCTTTAACGTTTGCATGCTCAATGCCAATTTTACCTCTTTTGTTTTTAGCTTTTTCTCTATCTAAGTAAGCATGTTTCACACCTGGTACATAATCACGTATTGTATGTCGAATTTTATCACCTGGGAAATCAGGGTCAGTCAGTACAATAACACCTCTAGTTTCTTGAGCGTGACGTATAACATTTAGTGTATCCTGATTGATTGCACTACCATTCGTTTCAATTGTATCGCATTCTACAGCAGTTTTAACACGTTCAGTATCATCCCTACCTTCTACAACGATAAATTCATTAATCTTCATATTTATACCTTCCAAGTCTATGACATTTAACTTTATTTTATATAAATAATTCTAATTATTAAAACATGAGCTACTTGAATCTTTAATATTACTATACCGGCACTCTTAAATTTATAAAAAATGAGAAAGATGTCTCATACTTTTAAAAGTGTGATGATATTCATCCTTTCAAAGTCGGACACCTTTCCCACTATAATTATTATTAGTTCAATTTAAATAAACGTTCTGCATTTTCAGTCGTTTGTCGACAAACTTCCTCATAGGACATATCTCGTAAATCAGCAATTTGTTGTGCAACTAAAGTCACACGTTCTGGTTCATTTCGTTTACCTCTATAAGGATGTGGAGATAAATATGGTGCATCAGTTTCACATAACAAACGATCCATAGGTACATGTTGTGCCACTTCTTTAGGCTGTTTGGCATTTTTGAAAGTAACTGGACCACCAAGAGAAACATAGAAATTCAACTTGTTTATGACAACATCCGCAATTTCAGGCGAAGCGCTAAAACTGTGCATGATGCCACCGACTTCTTCGGCATGTTCCTCCATTAAAATGTCAACACAGTCTTGAGTTGCTTCACGATTGTGAATAATTATAGGTAATTTCACACGTTTAGCTAGGGCAATTTGCTTTCTAAATACTTCTTTTTGAACATCAGCAGGAGATTTATCCCAATGATAGTCTAAGCCCATTTCTCCGATACCAATAATCTTAGGATGCTTAGACAGGCTTTCAATCCACTCTAATCGTTCGTCTGTACAATCTATAGCATCGACAGGATGCCAACCGATAATTCCATAAATAAATTCATATTTATCTATGAGTTCCATAGTGTGTTCTATAGTAGGTGTATCAAATCCTACTACGAACATTCTATCTACGCCTGCTTCTTGCGCGCGAGATATCACTTCATTTAAATCTTCATCATATTGTTCATCATTTAAATGTACATGTGTATCGATTAACATCATTATCTCTCCTATCTTTAAACAATATTATTTAATGACTGCACCGTTTGGAATTGCACTTGGTAAACTTACTAATGTCAGTACCCCATCTTTCTCTGCTGATAAAATCATACCTTCAGATTTTTGTCCCATTAATTTAGCAGGTTTTAGATTGGTAACTACAGCAACTTTTTTACCAATAATATCTTCAGGTTTATAGAATTTTGCTATTCCAGATACGATTTGACGTTGTTCGTTGTCTAAATCAATTTGAATTTTCAATAATTTATCTGATTTTTTAACATTTTCAGCATCAGTAATTGTTGCAGCTTTAATTTCAACTTTATCAAAGTCTTTAATATCAATTTGTTCTTTACTTGGCACTTCCTCTTTTTCTTCAGATTTAGGTGGTTGCATAGATTCTTTAATATAAGCTATTTCCGCTTCCGTATCTAATCTTGGGAAAATAGGTGTTGGCTTTTCAGTAACTAATATTGGTTCAGTAAGTGCACCGTAGCTTTCAAGACTTTCTAATTGCGATAATTTAGGGTCATTCATGTTAAGTTGTTTGAAAACCTCTCTTGGTGCATGTGTTAAGAATGGTTGCAGTAAAACAGCTGAAAAACGAATGTTCTCAACTAGATGTGCCATTACATTACCAAGCATGTCACGTTGATCCTCATCTTTAGCTAATACCCATGGTTGAGTTTCATCAATATATTTATTCGTACGGCTAATAAATTTCCAAACCGTTGATAATGCTACAGAGAATTGTAAACTTTCCATATTTTCATTAAAGTTTTTAACTGTTTCAAGTGCCATCGCTTCCATATCTTCATCAAGTTCATGTTTAGGACCTTGATATGCTGGTAACTCACCTTGGAAATATTTATTTATCATTGAAATTGTACGATTAACCAAGTTACCTAGGTCATTCGCTAAATCATAATTCGTGCGTTCAACGAAAGCTTCTGGAGTGAATACTCCATCTGAACCAAACGGTAACTCACGCATTAAGTAATAACGCGTAGCATCTAGACCATAGCGGTCAATTAATACATTAGGATCAACAACATTACCTTTAGATTTACTCATTTTACCGTCTTTCATTAAAATCCAACCATGCGCGAAGACTTTCTTAGGTAGCGGTAAGTCTAAAGCCATTAATAATATCGGCCAAATAATAGAGTGGAAACGTACGATTTCCTTAGCCATTAAATGGATATCTGCAGGCCAATATTTATTGAAAAGTTCTTCATCATCTGATAAATAGCCTAAAGAAGAAATATAGTTTACAAGCGCATCAATCCAAACGTATACAACATGTTTAGGATTTGATGGTACACGAACTCCCCAGTCAAATGATGTACGAGATACAGCTAAATCTTCTAATCCAGGTTTGATAAAGTTATTAATCATTTCATTTTTTCTAGATGGAGGTTGGATGAAATCTGGATTTTCATCATAAAACTCTAATAAACGATCTGTATATTTATTAATATTAAAGAAATAACTTTCTTCTTTAACAAGTTCAACTTCATGTCCGGAATCTGGACTTTTCCCCCCTACAATTTCCCCATTTTCATAAACTGGGTCAACAAGTTGTGATTCTGTATAATAAGTTTCATCAGGAACTGAATACCAACCTTCGTATTCTCCTAAATAAATATCACCTTGTTTAAGTAGGCGTTCAAACACTTTTTCAACAACTTGCTTATGACGTTCTTCAGTTGTACGAATAAAATCATCATTTGAAATTTCGAGTTTATCCCATAAACTTTTAATTCCGGCAATCATTTCATCTAAATATTCTAATTCAGTTTTACCAGCTTTTTGAGCTTTTTCGTGAATTTTTTGGCCATGTTCATCTGTACCTGTTAAATAACGAACATCATACCCTTGCATTCTTTTATAGCGCGCAATAACGTCGCCTGCGACAGTAGAGTATGCATGACCGATGTGTAAGTTCCCACTTGGATAATAAATTGGGGTAGTTATATAAAATGTATCTTTAGCCATCACTGGTCCTCCTCATTAATTACATAATAAATGATATCTAAATTTATTTTTCTTTTCAATGAAGTAGCGCACTACTATGTATCAACTTTCACATTCTCTCATCATTTGAAAATGAATTGTCATCATCTTTACTACAATACCATAAAATCGGTGTTTTATGGTGGCTTTCACGTGAATTCATCACTAATTAAATACATGTAGAACTTAATAATTTTTATTCTACATCATGATATATATTGTATACTTCTCCAGTTTTCATTCCACGATCTAGCGCTACTGACTTAATTGCTTTCTTCGGTTTTAATTGATCTCTTTCAATATAATATTCAACATGTTCTTTAATACTTAATTCCTCAAACCATGAGTGATTGACTAAAGGACGTGCGCCTTCAATTAGAATCACAAATTCACCTTTTAGTGGAATGTCACCACTTTGAATCATTTCTAGCATGTGCTCAACTGGTAAAGTCATAAGTTGCTCAAATCTTTTAGTCAGTTCTCTGCCTATAGCTATTTTTCTCATATTATCAACTTTAGCTATTGCTTTAAGTGTGTCAGTAACACGATGTGGAGATTCATATAAAATCAAAGTACTATATTGATACATTCTCTCTTGCAATACATCTAATTTTTCTTTCTCTTTTCTAGGTAAAAAGCCTAAAAATGTATATGTAAAAGAAGGAAGACCACTTGCCATTAGTGCTGTTAAACCTGCATTAGGTCCAGGGATTGTTTCTACATTTATATTCTGGTTACGTGCTTCAACAACTAACTCATATCCTGGATCACTTATAAGCGGTAACCCCGCATCTGAAACTAAAGCTATATTTAAACCAGAAATGAGTTGCTCAATTAAATACTCTGTTTGTTGTTCTTTGTTATGTTCATGGTACGATTTTAAAGGTGTTTCAATCTCGTAATGGTCACATAACTTTCGTGTCACTCTAGTATCTTCACATGCAATCATATCTACATTTTTTAATGTGTCTACCGCACGAAACGTTATATCAGCTAGATTTCCTATAGGCGTTCCTACTAAAAATAAAGTTGCCATGTTACCCCTCCTCAATCATTTTTAATTTTTTCTTTCTAGAAAATGTTTTAATTTCATACTCTCTTTTTAACGCTTCAGATTTTGTCCCATACATTTCTTGATAAACTAACTCTACCGGACGTCTTATTTTAGTATATTTAGCACCTTTACCTTCATTATGTTTTGCAACACGCGCATTCACGTCTTTCGCATAACCAGTATACAAACTGCCATCCATACATTTAACTATATAAACAAAATGTCTATCCATAATATATGCCTTTCATTTCATCACTATATGTACCATCTTGATTGTAAATATAAAAAGGTTGCTGTATATCTAGCCCTTGTTTCCCACCTTTTCGTCCCTCAACTACAATCGTTTGTGCTGATTTATTAGCTTTACTGTATACAAAAGTGAGTTTCTTAGGTTCAATTTTACCATTTCTCATTTCAGTTAAGACATCCATAAGCCTATCCGCACGATGTACGACGATAAATCGTCCACCTTCCTTAAGCAAATGCCGTGCAGCTTTAACGCAATCAGTGAAATCACACATTACCTCATGACGTGCTATTTTATGCGCTTCTTTTTGATGTTGATTCAGTTGATTCACTTTAAAATAAGGTGGATTACATGTGACTAAAGTATATTGAGAAGGTTTGAAGGCGTCATATACATTGTTCAAATCCATCAGATACATTGTAAGTCTCTCATCTAAGCTATTGTGTACAAAACTGCGACGAGCCATTTCTACTAATTGGTCTTGGATTTCAATGGCTTCTATCTTTTGATTGCACTTTGCGGCTAATAGCAAAGGTATAACTCCGTTTCCAGAACATAAGTCCATGATTCGATCGTTTTTTCTAACTTCAGTCAAATGTCCTAATAACAGTGCATCTGTTGAAAAAGAAAACACATCATCATTTTGAATAATCTCATACCCCTCTTTAATTAAACAATCTAATCTCTCATTTTCTTTAAGCATACTTTTACTCCTAAAAAAAGGATGTCATTATAGCATGATTTTCTTTTCATACATATAATACACCCTTAAATTTAATCATATCGACCTTTCAAAACATTAATCACTTAATACATTTAAACACAGTAGGCAATCTTCTCCGTGTCTGTGTTTTCCAAACAATTCGCCTTTACATATATGAAATCCTTCTCGATATAACATAGCTAAATTATCTTTACTTGGAGAAGGCGTTTTAACGTGCTTTGAATGACTTCTTTCTTCATTGTTAGATTCTGACTGCTCGTCTTTCTCCATCAATCTTTTTAGATTATCATTTTCAACTTGCAACGCCACATTCTCTTCAACAAGTTCAACAGCTAAATCTTTGAGTTCAGTCATATCGTTCGTTAATTGTCCTACATTTCGTTCAAGTCGCATTAATCTCTCGAATAATTCATTTCTATTCAAAGGTCGCTAAACCTCCTTAGTTAAACGCTTCAATTTCTTCCATTTTGTACTCTAATGGTTGTTCAAGTCCTTCTATTTTTACTTGCATTGAAATATCTAAAATATTTAAACCTATAACTTTTCCACTTCCATCAGGAGTTTGAACTAACTCACCAACATCGGGCAACTGTGCTCTTGCTTCTTCGTAATAATCATTTTCATATTTCAAACAACACATTAATCGCCCACATGCTCCTGAAATTTTAGTTGGATTTAATGATAGGTTTTGATCCTTAGCCATTTTAATAGATACAGGTTCAAAGTCACCTAAAAATGTTGAACAACAAAGCGAACGACCGCATGGCCCAATACCACCTAATAACTTCGCTTCATCTCTTACGCCAATTTGTCGTAATTCAATTCTTGTTTTTAAATTTTGTGCCAATACCTTAACTAATTTTCGAAAATCAATACGATCATCTGCAGTAAAATTGAAAATAACCTTCGACTTATCTAGTGTGTATTCACAATTTACTAAACGCATATCCAAATTTTGTTCCTTTACCACTCTCTTACAAAGTTCTAAAGCCTGTTTTGCGTCGCGCTCATTATTATAATATTGTTCTTCATCTTCTTCATTGACTACTCGAATAATTTCTTTTAAAGGTAAAGTAACATCTTCATTAGCGACATCTTTCGGCGGGAATTTTACAATACCTATTTCAATGCCTCGTTTAGACTCAACGACCACCCAATCGCCAACGTTCACATTTAGTTGGTTAGGCGCATAATATTCCAATTTCCCTGCTTTTTGAAACTGAACACCTACAACATTTGGCATCTCATCTCACACCTCTTATTACTATTTGTTCAAATACGAGTGTTGGATTAACGTTTTGGTTTAATTTCTTATGAGCTTCAGTCAGTTGGTCATACATCAGAGTCATTTGATTAAACGTTAAACTTTCCGCGTATTTTTTCATTTCCACACTCAAATCACTATATATAAAATGATTATCTATATTTACTTTTGCATGCATCATGTCTTCAAAAAAACCATTTACTGCTGCTAATGTTAACAATTGTAATTTGCGATTCTTAGCCTGTTTAAGCAAATCAATAATACCAATCATCGCCATTGGTTTATTAGATAAAATAAGTTCACACCAACGGATAACTGACTTTCTTAAAGCAGTTAAATCATATTCTTCATTCAATGCTATTGCTGTCTCAACTTGAGTTGTGTATGTACTTATCATTTCAGCAACAGGTTTAGTTAGTGATGCTTCAACCAATCGCTCAATAAACTGTTTTCTATCAATTGGCTTAAAATAAACATGTTGACACCTAGAATGTATCGTATCCAAGATTTGTTCTGGTTTAGTCGATAATAAAATCGCGATTGTATTCTCTGGTGGTTCTTCTAAAAATTTTAGTATACTATTTTCACCTTGAACAGTTAATTTTTCAAAATCTTCGATAATATACACTTTATAGCGTCCATCAATCGGCAATTGATTCATATAGTGTACGAGTCTTTCTATTTGTTCTTTCTTAATCGTGTTCTCATCAGAAGAAACATACATGAAATCAGGATGATTAAATGTATCAACTTTCAGTTCGCACTGGCTATCCTCTGCACACAAAATCAACTTAGCAAAGTTAATAGCTACATGTTTCATAGTTTGAGCATCGTCACCCTCAAATAAATAAGCGTGTGATAACTTATTTGAATGATATGCATGAGCTAACTGTTGTTGTTCATCCATGATTGACGACTCCTTCTTAATTTCTTATATAAAAAAAGACTACTCAAAAATTAGCTTGAGATTGTAGACATCTTACTTCAATCAAATTTAACAATGCGAACAGTAATCCTTTACATTAATACATATAATAACGAATTTCAATGCTATAACTCAAAGGATAAACCATGTTTTGAATGAATATGACCTCAATCCTAAGCTACATTTCAAAGCAGCCCAACATTGTAATTAAAATAATTACTATTTCATAACTGAATTGATTCCAGTACAGTCGCTATTAATCAGCTCTTCAACTTACATACACTTGATTTAACGACCATTTATTTCTATTTAAAATTGGTGAAAGGCCTCGATTGGCATAACAAATACTGTTGCTCCACCTACTTCAACTTCAACTGGATATGGAATATATGAATCAGCACTACCACCCATTGGAGTAATTGGAGAAACAAGTTGTTCTCTATTACCACAAGTGTTATCAATAACCGTTAATAGTTCTTCAACACGTTCATCATTAACACCACATAAGAATGTAGTATTACCGGCTCTTAAAAATCCGCCTGTAGTAGCCAATTTAGTTGCTCTAAAATTATTTTTTACGAGTTGGTCTGAAAGTTCTTGACTATCTTGATCTTGGACGATCGCTATAATCATCTTCATTTTATAACACCTCTTATTAATATTATATCACATATTTTTTAAATATTTGATGATAGATTGGTAAGCTTCCTCAACAACATTTTCCAAATCCTGATCCGCATTTACTTTAACAAAACGTTCAGGATCGCTATCGATGACTCTCTGATAACCTTCAATCACTTTCTCATGAAACGCCTTATCTTCCTGATCTAAACGGTTTTGATTACGTTGATTTTTAAGGATACGTTGATGTCCTACTTCAGCACTTACATCTAAATAAATAGTTAAGTCAGGATACAATCCATTTATTGCAAATTCATTTAAAGTTTTCACTTCTTCAATACCTATACCCCTTGCATATCCTTGATAAGCTAAAGAACTATCAATATATCTATCACATAGTACAATTTTATCTTTTTTTAATGCCGGGATAACTTTTTCAACAAGGTGCTCACGTCTTGAGGCTGCAAACAACATCGCCTCAGTTCGAATATCCATGTTATTTCCCTCTAATACAACTCTACGTATTTCTTCTCCTGTAGGAACTCCACCAGGTTCACGAGTTGTAATAACATCCATATCTGTAGCTAATTTTTGACTTACTTTCGATATTACAGAGGTTTTTCCTGCTCCTTCAGGCCCTTCAAACGTTATAAAAGCTGACATTTTATTCATCCTTAACTAAAAAATTTTGATCTTTCAAACCTTCAACTTTTATTCCGAGGTTTGAATAATGTTGTAATAATTTTATCATATGTGTCGTGATAACTTCTCCTCTAAACATTACTGGTATTCCAGGAGGATATGGCACAATATGCTGTGCTAAAACTTCACCTTCCGCTTGATGAATTGCTATCTCTTTTACTTTTGGAAAATGAACTGCCCTATACTCACTCGATGCTAGCATCAAATTCAATTTTTTAGGAGCATGTTCAGCTCGTTCAGGAATCTCCATTTCATTTATTGTTTTAATTAATAATTCAAACGGAAATACGTCATTTTCATGCCAAAGTGGTAATACTAGCAAAATTTGATGCTCATCAACTAATTCAACAAAAATATTATGATCTTCGAACCAACGTTGTATATCATACCCTTCAAAACCATCATAACTAACGACTAATTTAACAGCATCGTCGGGTTCCCCAATGTTGAATCCTTTCTTTTTTAATACTTTTATAAAATGTTTTCTCTTTTCAAAGAATAACTCACTTTTAAATTCATTATAGAATTCTTGAGCATATTCCAAACTAGACATAACTAAATATGAGGGACTTGAAGTTTGAAAATAAGATAAATACTCTATTACTTGTGAACGTAAAGGCGCATCTTTATGTATAAATAAAACTGAGCCCATGGTTAAAGCTGGTAACGTCTTATGATAAGACTGAACCACATAATCCGCACCATAATTCATAGACGAAATCGGAAAACCTTCGAGATCAAAATGTGCGCCATGCGCTTCATCTACTAATACTGGAATGCCATTATCATGTAATTTATTAATGAAATTTCCAATATTAAATGTTTCTCCGTAATAATTTGGATATGTACAAATACCTAGCTTATAATCCTCAATCACATCTTCTAGTATTGGTTCTACATATTGACATGTTAGGTTACTTTGATGCATAGCTGTAAAAGTAGCTTGTGCTTTTGCTAAGTCTAACCCATGGAAAACTGATTTATGAACATTTCTACTAATAAGATATCGTCCCTTTTTCTCTGAAAATGCCTGTATCACAGAGAGTATCCCTGAAGTAGTCCCATTAATAAGCAAAAATGCATCATAATCATCGTGTTTTTTAAAATGAGACATACTTTCTAAAATGATATCTTCTGGTTGATGCATATCATCAAGTCCCGTAATTTCTGTCATATCCATATTAATTTTTAGTTGATTTAAATTTCCTATAGTCATGTTCTTATGTCCTGGAACATGCATTGAAATAACTTTATTATCAATTAACTCTTCAAGTTTATTTGTTATAGGTTTTTCCATCTTATCCACTCTTTTCTATTCTCCCAATGCAACACTTCTACCTAATATGAGATAAATCATCATCATGTTGATTAACCCAATTTCTCTTTAATAATCCCATCACATAACAATCTCTATACTCTCCACGTGTATAGAAATGTTCCTTTAATGTACCTTCAATCTCGAAATTATTACTTTTATAAATGTGAACAGCTTTTTCATTTTTAATGTCTACATATAAATATACTTTATTCATATTTAATACTAAAAATGCATAATCAATTGCCATTTTGAAAGCTTTTTTAGCATAACCACGATTCGCAAATTGAGGATCTATAATAATTAAAACTTCACAAGTACGATGTATAAAATTGATTTCTAATAACTCTACTACACCGATAGATACCTCATCTTCTTCAATGATAAATCGTCGCTCAGATTCATCTAAAATATGCTTTTTATAAAGATTCTCCAATTCACTAAGTGATTGATAAGGTTCTTCAAACCAATATGACATAATTGAATATTCATTATTTAAATGATGTACGAAAGGTAAATCCGTTTCCTCTAAAGCTCTTATAATCATATTAATGCTCCTCAAAAATTTACTCATTTACTACTAGTGTATTAAAAAAGCATAAATTTCTCTAATACTTCACTAATACTAGAAAAATTTATGCTCGTTCTTTCTTTGAAATAATTGATCTTTACTCTTTTAAATCTCTTTATTTTCGCATAAAAAAAGAGACCTTGCGGTCTCGATTCGGCTCATCGCATCCATACGATT
>NZ_KV832219.1:0-10162 GCF_001837405.1 Staphylococcus sp. HMSC067F07
GTTAGCTATATTTTTTTACTTTGCAACAGAACCAACAAGGTAATAAAATAGATGGTGAGCAGAAAGAGGATATCAGAAACGAAAATCATTCTAAAAAAAGTTTTTGGAGTAAACTGTTTGGTAATTAAAAATGACTATAAAAGGTGTATCAAGAGTTTATAAACCCTTGATACACCTTTTATAGTGATGGAACTTCTGATAATCATCAGTTATGTTAAACTCTAACAAAAACTAAATTATCAGAAGAATTATCTAGGGTATTAAACATAGGTAAATCAATTTTCTATCGCCAATAGTATAAACATCATCCATATTAATCTGAAGATAGCTACATAATTCTTTAACAGCATAGCCTTTATTTGTATAAGGCGCCATAAACTCTATTAAATATGGTTTGTTTTGAGGTTTCTATGTTTAATCATTTAATTTTTCATTATATAAATCGAATAATTATAAAAAGTCATCATACTTTTTATTTTTTAAAAATATTTGAAAATTTAATAGTAATCCAATTATAAGATCAAATATCATTATCATTATAATCAAGGCAACTATAATCACTGTGACACTCGTTACATAACAAGCTAGTAATCTCCAGATAAAATTGACATTTTCACCAATTCCATAACTTAACATATTACAAAGTAGTAAAAGAATAATAATACCTATACTGTAAATTAAAATTGTCAGTGTATATTTTTTAATAACTCTATTAGGAAACAATAGTTCATCTATTAGGTTCTTTTTCACCAGTATCTCTCGTTCAATTCTATCTTTGTCACAGATTTTGATTTTACTATTTTTTATTTTTTCCTCTAATAAAATAACCTCGAACGATCTGCTAATTTTTAATAAATATGCAGGAAAAGCTAATGTTAAGCATAATGTAATTAATTCATTTACATTGTTCATGTAACTTATAAAATAGATGAAAGTTGCTACTAGTGCTCCTAAAAATATAGTTATATTAAGTTCTACATCAAATATTTTAAAAATATCTGCTCTATTCATCAGTTAATCATCCTTTCAAGGTTTATTAATACTAATAAATTATTAGATATAGGTATATCATATTATTAATTTAAGAAATTGTCTTTTATAATTTTACTTAATAATAAAAAAGTAGAACCATTTAAAATTAATGGTTCTACTTTTTAACTATTACTAATTTTAAAAATAAACTAATCTACAATATCTAAAAATATATGTTTAGTACTATTTTTGTTTAGTTATATCAAGTGATTTGGGAATTAACAAATAGACAACTATTGAAATGATAATCATGATAATCCCACCTACTAAAGCAGTTGCTACAAAAGCATCATTAAATGATGTTACAGCCTCGTTTGCAAGCTGTTTTATCCCCGTAGCTTTAGCTACTTCGACAGCGCCCACTACAGATTCTTCAGCTACATGAGCTAAATCTCCAACTATACCTTTTGATGAAAAAGATGAAATATCTAAAAATACACGATAAAGCATAGAAGATAGGCTACCAAGTACTGCTACACCAAAAACATTTCCAAGGTCATACATAGACTCTTCAACAGCAGCTGCATTACCTGCTTTTGATGTAGGTGTTTCTAACATTATTAGAGCAGATGCAACTGCTAGTGAAGCCGTACCAGCTCCAACTAAAATTAATGCTAAAGCCATTGTAGAATATGATAATGGATGACCAAAGAAATACATAATAAACATGCCAATGGCTGCAATTCCAATTCCGGAAGGTAACACTATTTTCGGTCCAAATCGCGCCGCTAATCCGGGTGCAATTGGTGCAAACACCATATCTCCTATTGCCATAGGTAATAGGTATAAGCCAGCTTTAAAAGGAGAAAGTTCTTCCACAACCTGTAACCATTGTGAAGCTAATAACAAAACAGATGTCATTGCAAACATTGTCATAAATGCAGCAATTGTACCAGCTGAAAATGATCTCTTTTTAAAAAGTCTTACGTCTAACATTGGATCAGAACTTGATAAATTACGTTTAACAAATATCACTATCATGGTAATTGCTAATACTATTACAACCCATGGAATAATATCTGCTAGTCCTTCTTTTGAAAATTCTTTGATACTCCATACCAGTCCAATCATGCCTGCAATTGATAAAATTGTAGAAGGAATATCCCACGAGTGAGACTTTTCTTTTGATAACTTAGACTCTGGTAATAAAAATAAACCTGCTACAACTGCTATTATCACAAACGGTACATTAATTAAAAATGCCGAGTGCCATGAAAATTGCTCAAGTAAAGCTCCTCCGATAATTGGTCCAAAAACAGCACCTATCGATGAAACGATTGACCATACAGCTAATGCAGTGGCCCTTTCTTTAGGGTTTTCAAAAATTACTCTTATCATTGAAAGAGTAGTTGGCATTATTAAAGCACCTGCAATACCAAGTAAAAATCGAATAGCTATTACGAACTCTGCACTTTCTGCGAAAAATATAGCTAATGAAACGAGGCCAAATAAAGCAAATCCAGTTAATAATGCTTTTTTTCTTCCCCATTTATCAGCAAAGGCACTCAATGGAATTATAAAGCCAGCTAAAACAAGAGAGTATATATCAACTATCCATAACTGTTGGGTACCAGAAGGCTCTAACTCTCTTACTAATTCCGGTAAAGCCATAATTAATATTGTCATATCCATTGTAACAACAAACAAACTAACAGCTAATACTACTAGTGCAGTCCATCTTTTTTTTGATGTCATCATATCAGTAGTTTTTGTAAAAAATGAAATCATTTAAGTTCCCTCCAATCCTTATAGACCGTTCGACCGGTCTATAAGGATTATAATCTATTTTTTTACATATTACAACAAAAAATCTTGCGAAATTTAAATGGCTGTATTGTGTTATACAATTATTCTTTGAATTTTTTGTGCTATCATTGATAGTACTTAATACTTATTAAAGGCGTGATGAACTTGAAAGATAAAATACTAGGTGTCGCAAAGGAATTATTTATAAAAAATGGATATAATGCCACTACTACTGGAGAAATTGTTAAATTATCAGAAAGTAGTAAAGGGAATCTTTATTATCACTTTAAAACAAAAGAAAATCTATTTTTAGAAATTTTAAATATAGAAGAATCTAAATGGCAAGAACAGTGGAAAAAGGAACAAATCAAATGTAAAACTAATAGAGAAAAATTTTATTTATATAATGAACTATCTTTAACAACCGAATACTATTATCCACTTCAAAACGCAATAATTGAATTTTGCACTGAATATTATAAAACTAATAGCATTAATGAAAAAATGAATAAATTAGAAAACAAATATATAGATGCTTATCATGTAATTTTTAAGGAGGGTAATTTAAATGGCGAATGGTGTATTAATGATGTTAATGCTGTTAGTAAAATAGCAGCAAACGCTGTTAATGGAATTGTTACCTTTACACATGAACAAAATATTAATGAAAGAATTAAACTTATGAACAAGTTCTCTCAAATTTTTTTAAATGGACTTAGTAAATAATTATATATATATTCTTGAAATACCAATAAATATTATTTCTAAATTACGTTCATTATTGATAAAAAATTTAAATAGTATTACTACACAAAAAGAGAGTGCGAATTCGCACTCTCTTTTTTCTTGTATAATTATTAAAAGATCATTTCAATAATATAATATGAGTTTTGAGACTCTGTGAGAGCCTCTTATTTGCATTGACGACCCATTTATCAAGATGATCCCTTATCATGCTTAATTCTATAAACTGTCTGTCTTGTGATATTAACTTCTTTCGCAATCTTACTAATTGCTTTCCCTTCTTCTAACATTTCCACCACGCGATGATAAATAATACGTTTCTGTGGGTCTTTGGCATTTGGTGAATAAAGTAAGGGGCGCCCTTTATATACGCCTTTTTCCTTCGCAACTTGAATTCCTTGCGCTTGTCGACGTTTACTTTCATTTCTCTCTTGTTCTGAAACCATTGCTAAAATTTGAACGATTAAATCTTTCATAAACTTATCCAGTAATGGATTGCCAATCACTTCATTCATCATAGGTAAGCTGGTAATCATTAACTGAACGTCTTTCTCTTTTAAATAACTCACAGTTTCAATAATTTCATCATAATCACGTCCCAAACGATCAATAGATTCCACAACGAATCGATCTCCCATTCTGACAAAATTGAGTGCTTCTTGAAATACAGGTCTATTTTCCACTGACTTTCCCGACTGTTTCTCTGTAAAGATTTTCTCCACACCAAACGTCTTTAAATTATCCAATTGTCTTTCTAAATTTTGATCTATCGATGATACTCTCGCATAACCTATAATCATTCATCTTCACTCCATAATTAATATACACCCTAATCATACGTTCTAATTGCGATAATTTCAACAACTTATTTTGTATGATTAGGGTGTATCCTGTCTAACTTTTATCTTTCTTAAAACTCAGTAATATTTTTTATTTATCTTTATTTTCTTGGTTATTTAACTTATTGAGATAACGATAGATTGTTGTACGTGAAACTTTCCATTGCTCTGCAATAGTTTTAATCGGGGTTCCATTATCATAAAGTGTTTTGAGTAAAGTCAAATCTTGTTTATTTAATTTTTCGGGTCGACCTCCATAGCGTCCTCTAGCACGAGCTGCCATTCGCCCCGCTGAAGAACGTTCTAAAATTAAATTACGTTCAAACTCTGCAAATGCTGCGAATAAATGAAATAACAATTGTCCTGTAGAACTTGATTTATCCATTGTTATATTTTCTTCTAAACTATGAAAACTCACGCCTCGATTATTAAGTTCATTAACTAATGTGATTAAATCTTCCATGTTACGTCCTAATCTATCTAGTCTCCAAACAACAATCGTATCTCCTGACCTCGCAAATTCAATAGCTTTATCTAAACCAGGACGTTTACTTCTTGATCCACTTATATGATCGCTAAATATCTTTTCACAACCATATTGATTTAATCGATCTTCCTGCAAATTCAAATTTTGCAAACCAGTTGAGACTCTTGCATAACCTATTTTCAAAATACAAACCTCCTATGTAGATTTTCATTGTACCATAACTTAATTCTAACCATATTTATGAACATAGATTTTCTGTTGGGTTATTGAACACTAAAATATGTATACTAGCTATATATCTAGATATAAAAAGAGAGTGTACAGAAAATGGTTGTTTTCTGTACACTTTTTTTAACACAACTGTATTAAAATGTGTTAACATATAACTATGCCAAAAATAATTAATCATAAAGAAAAGAAAAAACAAATCATTCAATACGCTTTCGACTCCATTGTAGAAAAAGGAGTTAAGGGATCTACTGTAAGACAAATTGCGAAATTAGCTGATATGACACCTGGACAGATTAGATATTATTTTCCGAATCATTCAGAGTTATTAAATGCTGTAATGTCTACAGTAGAATTAAAAGTAAGGAGGAGAATTGAAGCAATATTTAAATCTGAAAACCTTACTACAATAGATAAAGCAAAAGCGAGTTTATTAACAGTACTACCATTGGATAAAGAGAGACTAGCTGATATGGAAGTTTGGATGGCGTTTCGCAATGACATACATGAGTATGGTCAAAGTACACTTGATGATGGGTTAGATCAATTATGTAATAGTATTTTGACATTATTAAAAAACGATCATTTGCTGAAGAACAATGTGAATATTCATCTTAATTCGATGAAATTACATGCATTAATTGACGGTTTAGCTTTACATAAATTGCTTAATCCAAACGGTGTTTCAAACGATGATATTCAAATCATTGTTGATGAAGAAATAGTTAGATTAACGAAATAAAGGAGGACAGCCCGTGAATTTTATAATATGGCTTATAATTTTTTGTGAAATAGCCTTTTGGTTTGTAATATTACTTGGTTTAGTAACAAGATATATATTAAATCAACAAACATTAGGTTTATTCTTCCTTGCACTTACGCCTATTATAGATTTAATACTCCTTATAACAACGGTTGTAGACCTTATGAATGGTGCAACAGCTGAAATGCCACATGCTATAGCAGCAGTTTATATTTCAATTTCTCTTGTCTTTGGCAAAAGCATGATAAATTGGGCAGATGATAGATTTAGATATTATGTGATGAAGCAAGGTTCCAAACCTTATAAACTTGACGGTTTAGCTTACTCTAAAAACTATGCTAAAAGTTGGTTGAAACATTTACTGTCTTACATTATAGGTACTGGGATTTTACATTTAATTGTTTATTTAATTAATGATAAAAGTCGTACAGAAGCTATGGATGGTGTTATTCATATTTGGACAATTGTTATTATTATAGACTTAATTATTTGTATTTCATATTTTGTGTGGCCTCCAAAAAGAAATTAAATTATGGATATAAATGGTTTAGATAAAATAAGTACAGAAGTTGTAGAAACAGCTAGAGATAGTTTAGTTATAGGTATTCGATAATAGAAAAAGCAACGCATTTTAATATAGTGCGTTGCTTTTCTCATTTATTAGGTAAAATCATTCTCATATATCGAATAAAGTGACATACTGATATGATGATACACTTATGTTGTCATTAGGGTATTACACCTATAATGTTTGTGGCGTTCTAAAATGAAATTTGAGGAGTACTTAAAAAAATGAAATTTGGATATGCAAGAGTCTCAACTGAGGAACAGCATCTGGAAAATCAAATCAATTGGTTAATTGAGCAAGGAGTTGATCGCAAGAATATATTTGTAGATGAGATAAGTGGTACAACAAGTCCTTACGAGCGTGATGGTTTTAAAAGTTTATTAAATGCCAAAATCAGACAAGGTGATGATCTATATGTTTTCAAATTAGATCGTCTAGGACGTAAGGCAAATGTCGTTGAAGAAATGGTACGTGAGTTGCTAAATGATGGTATTATACTTCATTCCAAAGATTTACCCGATATACCAGCCAATGATAAATATGGCATGGGTAAGTTATTGCTTAATGTAATGTTGTCCGTTCTAACATTTCAAGCCGAAACAGAACGTTTATACATGCTTGAGCGTCAGCGTGTAGGTATTGAAAGAGCTAAAAAAGAAGGACGTTATAAAGGTAAGAAAGTAAAGTATTCAAAAGATAGTGATAACCCTCAAGGTCGAGTTATTTATGAAAAAGTAGTAGAGGTATTAAAGAATGGAGGAACAATCAGGGGCACAGCTAAAAAGTATGGTCTAGGTATGAAAACTGTTCAACGTATAAAAAATGAAATCAAACGTGAATCGGAGTGATCTTACAATGATAAAAGATAATAAAATAATTCAAAGAATGATCCAAGATAAAATGAATGAGCAAAATTTAGATCTATTGTTACGTATATTAAATAACTTATTTGAATTAGAACCAAGAGAATACACAAGAATAAAAAATAGTACTGAACAAATAGTACCTACATTAGAAAAGAAGGGTGGTTATTTACCTGAACATTCAAAACATATTCTTGAAAAAATATTCTTTAGGTTAGCTGATTGTGAATGCGAAGTAGAATCGGAAATGAACTTGTATTTTATAATAATTGATCAAGAAGTAATTTACGAAAATATAGTAAACGAATTACGACCTAATAAAGATAATTTAAATGTTGAACTTGATGATAATGGTGAAATAGGAGCATTTATAAAGGATTATAAAGAAATACAACGAATATCTGAAAAATATGATGTTGATATTACATTAGTAATCAAAATATTACAAAAATTACAGAATGAATCGGAGGAATAAAATATGAATGCTAACTTTGCTGAATATGTAACAGAAGAAGAAAAAGAATATTATATACAGAATTATTTAGATGAGTATGAGCCTAAAGAGTTTAATAAAATACTTTATGGATTATTGAATTACAAAGAGAAAGAGAGAGTTGTTGATTTAGAAAAAGATATTGAACACTTTAGATCTAATTCAGAAAAAGAACTTGGTGATTTTATGGACTTAGTAGACATGCAACAAGCAAAAGGTGAATTACAAGAGTTTGAAGAAGATCGAATGGAGGCGTATCACGATTATGTATAGCAATGAAGATATCAAAAAATTAAGAAGTAATTTTTTAGAAAAGACCAAAACATTATCAATTTGTATATGTAGAAGAATTGGAATTTGAAGAACCTTAAAAACCTAAAAATCAGTCTAGGCGTTAGTCCTAGACTTACGTTTTTTAGGTTAAAAGAAAGGAGCTAACCTTTAAGGTTAGCTCCTTTTTGTGTTCTCTATTTTGATAATTCACTTGTCCTTATGATAATTCACAAAATTAATAACGTATACTATTGTCATTAAAAGAAATGGTATTGTTAGCAATAATGTATTTAAACGCCCTATATTCGATACCCATAAAAAGAGTGTTAGCATTAATACATAATTGATTATTACTATAAAGAGTATAGGCCATCTGTACATTTTATTCTCCATAATTATCACACCTTAATTAGCAACCTGCTACGTAGCCACCTGAAGCACCGCCGATACCTCCACCGACTGTACCTACAACGCCACCACTTACTGTACCTACAACTGGTAATGTAACTGTACCCACACCAGCACCTGTAAGACCTCCTGCTGTTGCTCCTCCTACAGCACCGCCTGCTGTTCCGATAACACATTTAGCAACAGACCCTTTTTTCTTTTTACGGTCTTGTTGATTAGGAACTACCTGCATACCTAATTTACCTTTTTCTTCAAAATAAACTATGTTTACATTTTTACCGTTTTTGTCTTTAGCTGTTGATGGTAATTGTTCTGTTTTATTTGTATTTTTATCTTTTAATGTAGCTATACCATTTTCATCTACATTGTATGTAATATTTTTATTTAAATCAATTCTACCCATATTGTCATCAATTTTTACTATTTCACCAGCACTTTTAGATGATGCTTTTTGTGTTTGGTTATTTTCAGCAGCTTGTGAATGATTGTCCGCTAAACCAGTGCTAACAGTCATACCAGTTATGATAGCAAATGCAGCAAAGCCTTTAACTACTTTTGATTTTACGTTATATGCTTTTTCCATATGTCATCTCTCCTAATATGTATTTGTTTTGTATCTATCTATAAATTACCATTTATATAGTTTTAAAAGTTATTGTAGTTCATAAGTGTCTGTATTTTATTCATATTCGTTGAAATATTGACTTTATTAATTAAATTTAAATATAATATGTCAAAAAAAGGATGTAACTATTTTATGAAACGAATGTTATTTTGCTTTCTAATATTATTATTTTTAGCAGGATGTTCAAATAGTAATCATCATAAACCTAAAAATAAAATTGTGGAGTATGGTGATTTCAAATGTCCTTATTGTAAGCAAGTAGATGATCACATCATGCCTAAACTAGAAAAAGATTATATTGATAAAGGGAAAGCTGACTATCAATTCGTGAACATGGCTTTTTTAGGTAAAGACTCAGTAACAGGTTCTCGTGCCGCTCATGCTGTTGAAAATATAGCGCCTAAAAAGTCTTTAAAATTCCAAAAACTTATGTTTTCAAAACAACCTAACCATGAGAACAAATGGATTACTAGAAAGTTAATTGATAAGCAAATAGACAAATTGAATTTAAGTAAGAGTAAAACAAATAAAATCAAAAAAGATTATAGAACGAAAAATAGCCAATCATGGAAAGATGCTAAAAAAGATGTGCGACGCTATAAAGATAAAGGTGTGAAAGAGGCACCAACGGTTTATGTGAATGATAAGAAGTTGAAAGATCCTTATAGTTATAAGGAATATAAAAAGTATCTAAAATAAATAAAATTTATAACGACATAGATAAAACATCTTTGTTATTTTGTTATATTATAGATGTGATAAAATTAATAGTTGTGTCATTGAGCCTCTAACAATATGTTTTTAACATGTTAGGAGGTGATTTCATGTTCACTGTTGTTTTTGGCACATTTGTTGCAAATGTGTTGAGCAATTTCGTAATGATGTATGTTGTACATCTTATGAATAAGCACAAAAAGTAAATGATGGCACAAAGAAAGACCCTAGCAGCTGCAACTGCTGGGGTCTTAATCATGTTCACTGTCGTTATTTCACTATTATCCTATCATGAAATACGTCAAATGTAAAATGTGATTCATTACGTATAAATAGGGTAAAATATGGTTCTGTTGCAAAGTTGAATTTATAGTATAAT
>NZ_KV832220.1:0-30664 GCF_001837405.1 Staphylococcus sp. HMSC067F07
ATTATACTATAAATTCAACTTTGCAACAGAACCACCCTTTAAATGATTGTTCTTGAGAAAGAACTTTTATTAATGACATCACTAAAGGTATTAATGTAAAAAGAATGAATGTTACAACTTGATTCGCTAGCCATTTAATAAGTTCATCTACTTCTTTGATAAGATAAACTAAAGTAACAATAATGATTAATGGAATAAAGTAATTAATGAGTTTAGTTATTGAATAAAGAGGATCATTAGATGTAATCAAAGACATTATGATATAAATTAGCATCAAAGTGATTGAAGCTAGAGCAAAGGTAAATATCAGATAGCTTCTCACCCAACGTTTGATATGTCTAATTAAGAAAAATATTCCTATAACATAAATGAGAATGTAAATCGCATATGTAAGATCATACGCGCTATCACTCGTATCGAAAAATGAAATCATTAAATTTCTTGTAGTATAGAGGTAAATAAGTTGGATCACTCCAAGTATTCCTCTTTTTAACAAGAGAACCGATAAAATAATCGCTAAAAGTAGCAACCATTTATTATATAAACTCATTATAAAAATAAGACTTATCAATGTATTTTCTCTTAGAGTATGTTTATGTATTTTTAAAAAACGTTTCATTTAAATGTACTCCAAACCTTCTAGTTGTAAATTCTATTATGATGCTCTTGGAAAATGTAAATTGGGAACTTAAGTCTATAACTTATACGCTATAAATATTACAATCTTTTATCTATCGTTGATCTCAAACCTACTTTCACATTTAAAGATAGGTTAAACTTTATATATTCAATAATTTTATAATTCTATTTTTATTAAATAGCTTTCTATAATTATATCATGAGTTGTTAGGACACGAATACTTAATAACCACTACCATGATTCAACATAAGTCTAATAACCTTAAATTAAAAACCCGTTCAAAATGTTTTATGAACTTTGAACGGGTAGTATATATCACTTATTTTATATTGTTGATTGCATCCTTAATATCAGTTTGACCTGTTTGAATGAAGATATCTTTACCTTCAACTGCTGACGCATCAAGAGCTTCGATTAATACAGTTGCTACGTCTTCGCGAGGAATTGTATAGCTATTAGGATCTCTTGCAATATCTAATTCAGCATCAATTTTACCTGTACCTTCTTCATTTTGAAGTGGACCAGGGTGGACAATGGTATAATTTAAATTTGAATTTTCAATATATAGATCTGAGAAATGTTTAGCTACAGCATATGGTTTCATTACATCAGTTTCTTTATCAGGTTCAACACTATCAGTAGCACTTAAATGAACAAATTTCTTCACTTGATGTTTAGTAGCGTAGTCCACAGCTTTTTTAGCTCCCCACAAATCTACTAATAAAGTTTTATCTGCACCAGTACTACCACCTGAACCTGCTGTAAATATGACACTATCTACGCCTTCAAAAGCACTTGAAAAATCTTCCTCTAAATCTTGGACAACGACTTTATCTGCACCTAGTTCTTTTAAATCACTTACTTGTTCCTCTTTACGTACAAGTGCTACAGAGGAATGTTCAGTGTCTTTTAATTGCGAAATAACTTTTCTGCCCACTGCACCATTTGAACCAATTACTAGTACACTCATCATTAAAAGCTCCTTCCTCGAATTTTATATGCACATGCATATTAACATGCGTGTCATTCTCACTCAACTCATGTGCTTACGCTCGTAAAACTCTTTTTCTTTAAAAAAATAAGTATACCTGACGTCTTATTATAAATCTTTATGATTCATAACTTTTTATACGGTAGGCATACTTATTTTCAGATAAAATGACTAAACAATACGCTTACGGATAGCACCGGAAATTAGGTCGACAATCGCAACCATAATCACCAATCCTATTAAGATGATCCCCACACGATCCCATGAACGTGTTTGGAGTGCAAAGATTAACGGCGTACCAATACCTCCTGCACCTATTAGACCTAGAATAGAGGCAGAACGTAGATTTAGTTCAAATCGATAAAGAATTAATGATATAAATGAAGGTAATATTTGTGGTATCACTGCAAATATTAATGTTTTAGTTTTATTAGCACCACTAGCTTTTAATGATTCAACAGCACTAAAATCTAAACTTTCAATATCTTCAACAAAAAGTTTTCCTAACATTCCAACGGAGTGAATACCTAATGCAAGTACTCCAGAGAATGAACCTGGTCCTACGGCTTTGATAAAGATAAGTGCCATTACAATTTCTGGAAATACACGAATAATACTTAAGATAAATTTACTTATGCCAGTTACTGGTCTTAACTTCACCATATTTCTTGCACCTAAGAAAGCAAATGGAATACATATAATAGAGGCAATGAATGTCCCTATTACTGCAATTGCAAATGTTTCTAATAGTCCTCTAAGTAAGTCTTCACCGGCAGGAATATATATGTAGCCTAGATCTGGATGAAATAAGCCTTTGAATATGGACTTCAATATTTCAATCGATTTACTTTTTAATTCTAAAGCTGGCATACCTGCAAATGCCCAAATAATAATCGCTGCTACAATAACTGCAATAATCCAATTTTTTATAATTCTCTCACGATATCTCTTTGAATTGAGTTTGTATTTTTGTTCATTCATGCTAATTTTTCCCTCACTTTCGAACTTACAAAATCAATAATGACAACGATGAGGAGAGTAAATAAAATAATCATTGCCGTTTTCTTGTATTGGAATAAACCTAGAGTTTGATCGTAAAATAATCCAATACCCCCTGCACCTACAAGTCCTAAAACTGCCGATGCACGAATATTAATTTCAAAAGCGAATAAAACATATGACATGAATGAAGAAATTGCTTGAGGAACAACACCAAAGACAATCCATTTAACTTTATTTGCTCCTACAGCCGTCATAGCTTCCATAGGTCCTGGTTCAATTGTTTCTAATGATTCATATAGTAACTTTCCGATGATACAGATAGTTAATATGAATAATGCTAAAACACCAGGAATTTGACCAATACCAAATACCGCAACAAACACTGCTGCTAAAAGTAAGTCTGGAATTGTACGTACAATATTGAGAATAAATCGTGCTGGAATAGCAATCCATTTAGTTTGAACGATGTTGCTTGCACATAAAAGAGCTACAGGTATTGATACAATACTCCCTAAGAATGTGCCTACAATTGCCATACGAATTGTATCTAACATTGGTTTCGTAATTTGATCTAAGTAACTCCAATCTGGTGGTACCATCTGTCCAAAGAATGCACCAATTTGTGGAATACCTATCATTAAATCTCCAATACTAAAACCTGTATAAATAAAGCTCCATATGATGAGAGCCGCTATAAGAATAATTGTAAAGCTTGTTTTAATTGACATCTTTTTATTTAAATATTGATCATATTTACTCGTTGATGATGTAGGTGTTGCCATTTTACTCCACCCCTAACTTTTCATCTTCATTAATTGATCGACCATAAATATGATTGAAAACATCATCATCCGCTTCACTTGCTGGTCCATCATAGACAAGTTCTCCAGCTCTAAGACCTATGATTCTAGATCCATATTCCTTTGCTAAATCTACAAAGTGTAAATTGATTAAGATTGTAATTCCTAATTCTTCATTAATTTTCTTTAAATCATCCATAACTTGTTTTGTTGTTAAGGGGTCTAACGATGCAACAGGCTCATCCGCAAGAATGATTGCTGATTCTTGGCACAATGCTCGCGCGATTGATATACGTTGTTGCTGTCCACCTGAGAGTTGATCTGAGCGTTGATCGTACTTATCTAAAATGTTCACTCGCTCTAAGGCGTTAATTGCTTTGATTTTATCTTCTTTAGGGAATAAACCGAGTACCATCTTCCAAGTTGGATGATATCCCACTCTGCCACTTAGTACGTTTCTTAGTACGGTTGAACGTTTTACGAGATTGAAATGTTGGAAAATCATTCCAATGTTACGTCTCATTTCTAATAACTGTTTGCCACGCGCTTTCGTAATGGATTGTCCATCAATTGTAATATCACCTGAAGAAATATCATGTAGGCGATTGACAGATCGTAGCAAAGTCGATTTCCCTGCACCTGATAAACCAACAATAACTGCAAAATCACCCTTTTCAATGTTTAAATTAATATTTTTTAACCCCACGTGCCCGTTAGGATATACTTTATTAACATCCTTGAATTCAATTTGACTCATAACAAACACCCTTCTTTTATAAAGAAAAGCTAAGAAGCTGAATAGTTGATATCATCATCTTTCATTCAGTCTCCTAGCTTTTCTATTTTTTGACTCTATTCAATTTATCGTATGGTTGATTACTTCATGTCTTGAACTTCTTTTTCATATTTTCTTACGATATCGAAGTTAGAATCCTTTGTATCTGTGTATCCTTCGTGTGAATATACTTCACTAATGATTTTGTGACCTTTTTTAGATTTAGCGATGTCTTTAAATGCTTTTTTAAGTTTCTCTTGGAATTTTTTATCCATATCCGGACGTACTGAAATTGTATCGTTAGGAATAGATTCAGTTAGTTTTAAAATCTTAGTATCTTTAAAGACATTTGGTTGGTCTTTTTTAACTATAGTACGTGCATCTTGGAATACTGCAGCTGCATCAACGTCACCATTTAATAAAGAAATAACAGCTTGATCGTGACCTTTAACATTTACAATCTTCATATCTTTTGTAGCATTGATACCTGTTTCTTTTTTAAGTGTAGCTAATGGGAATGTGTACCCAGCTGTAGAAGTTACATCTTGTAGTGCGATTTTCTTGCCTTTTAAATCTTTTAAGCTTTTAATTCCTGAGTTTTTCTTAACTAAGATTTCAGATTTGTAATCATCCACTAATTTTTTATTAGATGAACCGTCTTTATTAACACCGTAACGTTGTGCTTGAAGTAATAAGTCTGCTGCTTTTTGATCATGAGCTAAAGTATAAGCAGTTGGTGGTAAGAAACCAACGTCTACTTTTTTAGACTTCATTGCCTCAACAATTGTGTTGTAATTCGTTGATACTGATACTTTTACAGGAATACCTAATTTATCAGATAATAACTTTTCTAAAGGCTTGGCTTTCGCTTCGAGTTTATCTGCATTTTGAGATGGTACGAACTGTACAGTTAATTCTTTAGGTTTATAATCTCCCGAACTTGAACCAGAATCTGATCCACTATCTGAACTTTTCTTATTGTTATCTAATGAACTAGAGTTCCCACACGCTGCCGCAAAGATAACTACCGATAATACAAGTACAACTAAAAACTTCAAATTCTTCATTCTCATAACTGTCCCCTTCACAATATAAGTTAGTGTAATATGTATATTTTAGAAACCATATTTATAGATTAGCACATCTAATAAGTAATGAGTATTTAATTTTAATTAAATTTATAAAAACTTTATATTAATTACTAAGGCTTTGTAAAAATATCGTTAAGTCTCTACTTACCCTCCAATTTTTATACTATAATTTTGAAAGGTATACATTTTTAATGAGGAGTAAATAAAGAGATGAAATTATTTAAAGTGTTAAGTTCAACTGTTTTAGCTACTGCCATTTCTGTAACTACGATTCAATCAGCTCATGCAACGACACAATCTACATCTTCAAGTTCGGGACAATCTGACCAAACCGTGCTTTTCGATAACTCTCATGCACAAACAGCTGGTGCCGCTGACTGGGTAACTGACGGTGCATTTTCAGATTATGCAGATTCTATGAAGAACAAAGGATATAACGTTAAAGAATTAGATGGAGAAGCAAATATTAGTAATGAAACACTTAAAAATGCTCATATTTTAGTAATTCCGGAAGCTAATAATCCATTTAAAGAGAAAGAACAACAAGCTATTGTTAACTTTGTAAAACGTGGGGGTAGTGTCATATTTATTTCAGACCACTACAATGCAGATAGAAATTTAAATAGAATCGATTCATCCGAATCTATGAATGGATATCGTCGTGGTGCTTACCAAGATATGACAAAAGATATGAATAGTGGAGAGAAAAACTCTAAAGCAATGCAAGGTGTGAAAAGCTCAGATTGGCTTTCTAATCAATTCGGCGTTCGCTTTAGATACAATGCATTAGGCGATTTAAATACTCAGAATATTGTATCTAGTAAAGAGAGCTTTGGAATTACTAAAGATGTGAAATCAGTATCTATGCATTCTGGTTCAACTCTAGCTATTACTGATCCTGATAAAGCTAAAGGTATCGTATATATGCCTGAAAACTTATCTAATAAACAAAAATGGTCTCACGCCGTAGACCAAGGTATTTATAGTGGTGGCGGTACTAAAGAAGGACCTTACATAGCTATTTCAAAAGTTGGTAAAGGTAAAGCTGCATTTATTGGAGATACTTCACTTGTAGAAGACAGTTCTCCTAAATATCAACGTGAAGATAATGGCAAATCGAAAAAAACATATGATGGCTTTAAAGAACAGGATAATGGAACACTTTTAAAAAATCTCACAACTTGGTTAGGAAAATCAGATAGCCATGAATCAATGAAGGATACAGGTGTCAAAATTGATAATAAAACCCCATTATTAAACTTTGAAAAACCTGAAAATTCCACTGAACCTCAACATGAACCTTGGTCACAGCCAGAAAAAGGCTATAAATGGTATGACCGTTCAACTTTTAAACCTGGTAGTTACGGTAGTTCGCAAAGTGGTTCTGATAATAATGATGAAAGTAGCTCTAATGACAATAGCAACTCACATCATGACCAAACTGGTAACGCTGAATTCAACCTACCTCAAAGTATTCAGCCCAACCATCCATTTAAAGTAACAGTAAAACTTAAAGGTTATGATGCAAATAGTACAATTAATAATTTAACAGTTGGTATTTATAAAGATGGAGGTAAACAAATCGGTAGCTTCTCATCAGATGGGTCCCAATTTAGTCAACCAGGCTATAGTAAAGATCAAACTGTTAAAACGGATAGTAATGGAGAAGCAACATTAACACTTACTGCTAAAGTTTCTGAAGATATTAATGGTGCTCATATTCGACTCAAACAAGGTAAAAAAGTAGTTACAACTACAGACATTCATTAACACTATAGATATAATATTTAAAAAGAGGTCGGGACGAAAGTTTTAGGATTGAAGCAGAACCATAAGTTTTACTGCTAAAATCCCGCTTTGGGACATCATAAATTAGTTTCCCAAAGCTTAAACTTTTAAAGTCCCAACCTTTTCTTTATCAAAGGAGGTTCTAGGTGGATGACTCAATTAGCATTTTATGTTGTAAGTGATGTGCATGGATTTATCTTTCCAACTGACTTCTCACATCGTGATGTTGAATTACCCATGGGATTATTAAAAGCTAATCATATCATTGAACAAGACTGCTCTCACTATGACGGCAGTATAAAAATAGATAACGGCGATTTTTTACAAGGTTCCCCTTTGTGTAACTATTTAGTTTCTGAATTAGCTACTAGTCGTCCATTAACCGATATTTATAATCGTTTAAATTTTAATTTCGGTACAATTGGAAATCATGAGTTTAATTACGGTCTAAAGTATCTTAAACAAACCATACATCAGCTTGATTATCCTATGCTATGTGCGAATATTTTAGAAAATGGAGAACCGTTTACAGGGCAAGGTATCACTTACATAAAAAGTCAGGGGTTAACTATAGGTGTAATTGGCTTAACAACGCAGTTTATTCCACATTGGGAACAGCCTGAATACATTGAAACTTTGACATTTCAAAGTGCTGTTGAAACTCTTTCTTCCCAATTACCTGAATTGCGAAAACAAAGTGATGTAGTAGTCGTAAGTTATCATGGTGGGTTTGAACGTGATTTAGAAACTGGTGAGCCTACGGAAGCTCTGACTGGAGAAAATGAAGCTTCTGAAATTTTGCGTTTATTCAGTGATGACATTGATGTATTAATTACTGGTCATCAACATCGTGATATTGCTACCATTTACAATCAAACTGCCGTCATACAGCCTGGTACAAGAGGGACTAAAGTTGGAAAAATCGTCTTAAATATTGAACATGACAATGACGTTCAAATAGAGAATTGTCACTTATTAGATGTCGAGGATTGTTCAAGTTTTGAAATAAATCAACAAGATCAAAATTTAAGAGTTCATTTAGAAGATTGGCTAGATAAGAAAGTTGCAACTTTACCTACTTCAATGCGAGTTGAGAATGCTTTTGATGCTAGAGTTAAGCCTCATCCGTTTATTAATTTACTAAACTACATTTTACTTGAAAGTAGTGGCGCTGATATTACCTGTACTGCCCTTTTCGATTCTGCTAAAGGCTTCGATAAAGATGTGACTATGCGTGATATCATCAACAACTATCCATTTCCTAACACATTTAAAGTAATCGAACTTACAGGTCGTGATATTAAATTAGCTATTGAACGGTCAGCTGCTTATTTCGATTTACGTGATGAGGAAATAAGTGTGAGCGCAGACTTCCTTGAGCCAAAACCTCAACATTTTAATTATGATATCTTTGCGGGAATAGATTATACGATTCATGTAGGTCGTGCTCTAGGAGAACGAGTGAGTGATTTATTTGTGAATGGGAAGCCTTTAGATGAACATAAAAGCTACACTATTTGCGTCAATAATTATCGTGCTGTTGGTGGTGGTAATTATAATATGTATGAAAATAAACCAATCATTAAAGACATCCAAATTGAAGGCGCACAACTATTAATCAATTACTTATCAACTAACGACTTAAGTCATATACCTAAAGTTGTAAATTTCAAAGTCGTAAAATGAGAGGTGCAAGTTATGTCAGAATTTAACCTTTTTATAAATGACATCGAGAATGAAGCGCATCGTGAAAAATTGAGACACTTATTTGAATGGATTGAAACACAATATTCAGATTTAACACCAGTAGTGAAATGGAATCAACCAATGTACACGTACAACGAAACGTTTATAATTGCCTTCAGCAAAGCCAAACAACATTTCTCAATTATGCCTGAAGCAGCTTGTTTGAAACAATTTAAGCAACGTGTAACTAACGCTGGTTACACACAAACTGAAAATTTATTTAGAATCAAATGGAACCACGAGATTGATTATGATTTAATCGGTGACATGATTAAACTAAATATGGAAGAGAAAAAAGATTATACGAAATTTTGGAGAGATCATAAGTAAAGAGTGATTTATGATGTGAGTTTATTTATATTAAATCAATTATGCCTGCTCGCTAAGGATAGCGAACAGGCATTTTTTAATTAATCATTGAATGTAATGTGTTTCTTTTCATAAATATTATTAAGAAAGTTAAGAATGATACCTAGAATAATGATACCACCTGAAATAAATGTAATTTGAATATATGGTAAACCTATAGATAATAGAATCGAACCAATGATTGCGCCTAAGAAATTCGCTACATTGAATACTGATGCAGCCAATGTACTTGCAAGTAGTGGCGCTTCATGAGCACTTAATATAATTTTACTATTGAGTAATGGTGTCGTACCAAAAGTTCCAAAACCAAACATGAAACATACAATTAACGCTAAAACTGCGTTATGCACAACAGTAACAAATAAAATAATTGTGATGAATAATAATAAAAACGTAAGATAGAGATTTTTAGTTAATTTATGTTCTGGAATACTTCCAGTAACTAAATTACCGATAACGCCACCAAGACCAAACATAAATAGACACACTGTAAGGCCTACCACTTTATAAGGTGAGAAATCTCTAATCATTGGTTCCATAAAAGTATAAGTTGTAAATACGCCACTATATCCAAATACAATGATAGAAATAACTATAAGGATATGTGGATTTTTAAATACTTTTAATTCTTTAGCAATATTGGCTTCTGCACTTAATGATACTTTTGGAACAAATTTAATCATACCTAACATTGTAATGATAGCTAATAGGATCATTACACCAAATACTGTTCTCCAATTTGCGAATCCACCAAGAAATGAACCAAACGGCACACCAATCATTACCGCGATAGTTAACCCAGCTTGAACTAAGGCAATTGCTTGTGGTTTCTTAGCGGGAGGAGCAACCGCAGCCGCTACACTCATACATACACCAAAGAATGGCGCGTGCATTGCTGCTGACATCAATCTAGATAATAGCAGTATATTAAAATTAGGAGCTAACATACCCACTAAATTACTGACAATGAATATAGCCACTAGAATAGGCAATAATCGATGTCCATGCACTTTTAAAGTGAATATTCTCATGAATGGACCAATCACAGCTACACTAATTGCATAGACACTTATTAGTAAGCCAGCGCTTGAAATAGAGACTTTCATGTCGTCAGCAATTTGCGTTAACAAACCGGTCACTACATATTCTGCCATACCTACTGTGAAAGTTCCTAACATGAATATGAAGAACATCATTTTGTTTTCTCTCATTTTTGCTTCCTCCCTTATTATTTTTTCTCAAAAAATCAACATGAGTGATATACTATAAAAAATTATGGTACTTGTGAAGAGGTATTTAGAAATTAATTTTTGAGTTTAAACTCAAGTATCATAAGCTTTCATTTTGTTTTCATTATAATAAAATTAAGACAATTTTAGATAACGTGGTATTAAGCCAATTGTAAAATGATTAATTAAAATACTTTTTAATATAGATAAATTGAAATGCATATTCATAATTTTTGTCGATTTTGTGACAGCACATTCCAATTATATATTTATCTTCCCTATTGAAATAAATATTAACGACGACTTTTGAAAAATCACACTGTAACTGTTATGTTTATTTCAGTATTAAAATAGGAGGAGAATAATGAGTTCAACACCCACAGAGAAAAAGAAAAAACGAAAATTTGAATGGTTTTGGTGGTTCGTGGATATTATTATAGATCTTATTTACTATTTAATTATTGGTCTAGTTAAGGTATTTAAACAATGGAATTAATGAGTGTATGAAATTGGTATTTACATAAATTTAAAGAAAATAACATTTTCTCTTTACAAAAGAATATGAGCGTTTTATAATAGTTAATGTTCTGATTTTGGAGGGATACTCAAGTCTGGCTTAAGAGGCCAATCATTCGTGATTGGTAGGAGCTTTTAGCTCGCGTTGGTTCAAATCCTTCTCCCTCCGCTACTTTATTAAAGGGCAAGTTCTTATTACAAGAACCTGCCCTTTTTTGTTTGCAATTTGATTTTGCAAAACCAAATTGAACGTGTTTCTTCTATTATATGGTATATATTTTAAGATTAGTTTTCTATTATATAAAAAGCCATAGCATGTTTTTAGAATTGGGTCAGAAACATAATTTTGAAAATTATCTTCATGGTCCTTATCTAAATGTTACACACTATGGCTTACTTAATTAAATCACATTGTTTACTTTTGTGATTATTTATTTATGTGGTTTGAACGTCTTTTGAGGTGCATAAATCGTTGTTTTGTATTTATCTGCAATTTTTTGTGTTTCTTGGTCTACTTTTTTCGCAAATGCTTTTTTAGACATTTGTGATGCATTTCCTACTTTTTTCTCTAATTCTGCATATTGAGCGCTTGTCATTCCTTTAGGTGCTACACCACCGTATGGACGGTCCCCTTGTTTAGTTTGTTGAGTATGAGGTTTGAACGTCTTTTGAGGTGCATAAATCGTTGTTTTGTATTTATCTGCAATTTTTTGTGTTTCACGATCGATTCTCTTGTTAAATACTGAGTTAGGCATCTCATTAGCATTACCAACATTATATTCTAATTCACTGTATTGCTCACTAGTCATACCTTTAGGAGGCATACCACCATATGGTCTAGATCCCATATTCGTACGTCCTTGTTTATCAAACTCTTTTAAAGCTTCCATTTTACCTTTATATTCTTTATTACTAATAGCTCCATCTTTTTTTAATTTTTTTAGTGATTCAACTTTTTCCTTATAAGTAGCGAAGTTGCCATGATGATAGTCGCTCGCATTTGCTACTCCTGTTACGCCTGATAAAGCAATCGTACCTGCTAATACTGCACTACTTAATAAAGTGACTTTCTTCATTAAACTGTAACCCCTTTCAGAAATTTTGAATTTTACATATTCTACGTTATCACAGATTTTTAATTATTTCATTTATGTTACATAATTTTTACCATATTTTTACATCATTGACTTGTAATTAAATTGCTTAATTAACTTTTATTTTTAAAAATTAAAAAAAAAGAGCACCCACAATGACGATTGTAGATGCTCAAATATATTATAAATTTTATTAACTAAATGTCTATGACTCATGTTTATAGGCTGTTTTCGATTATATATGAATTTAACAATCTTAATTAAGCCTCTATAATTTTAACTTAACTATAACTAGGTTCACGATCAAATTTTGAAATACTAAAATCACACTTATGAACAACTCTTATTAAATTTGAATTATTCAAATCTCCAAGTAATTGTATAAAATTCGAATTTTATTAGCTATAACTTTAGAGTCTCAATTTATATATATATTGTCAACTATTTTTTGGTTTCAAAAAAATATGCAATGCAATTCCTTATAAAAATAAGAGATTTATTACATACTAGTTACCAAAATTATTTTTTTATAAACACATTTAATAAAGAATATACTTGGTCTTTATAGCAATTCTTATTTTCTTCAGTAACCCCGAATCTTTGTGAAAAGGACGCTCTCAGATACCAACTCTCTAAAAAAAGGAGTATCAAATTTTGAAAATCTTCTTTACCCATAGATATATTGGAGGAATCATAATATTTTATAATTTCACTATCTAGCACTTCATTAACTCCTAAGAGATGATTATGGATCTCTGAAGATAACTCTTCTGGTGCACTGGATAATTGGACGTATAACCTGATATACCTTTCATCAATATCAAATATAAATTCAAATAAAAACTGGTAAAGCCCATCTATAGAGTAGTTAGAATCGTTGTTGCTCTCAAGAATGAAAGTTTTAAAGTAATTAAAACAGTTTTCTACGCTTTTACGGTAAATTTCTTCTTTGTTGTCATAATGATAGTATAAACTCGCTTTCTTGATGTTTACACTTTTAGCGATATCATCAAGTGTAGTACCGTAATACCCCTTTTCAGAAAATAAGGTTATTGCATTATCAATAATCTTATTCTTCAATTCTAAAATCTCCCCCTTATTTAATTTAAATTCGTTATATTACAGGAAAATTAAGTTAAAATTACAAATATTACTGTTCAAGTATAACAACATTCTATTGCAAATTGAAACACTTTCGATTAGTATATGCGATACAGCCTAACTAACGAAAGGTAGGTAGATAAGTTGCAATTTTTTAACTTTTTACTTTTTTACCCCATTTTTATGTCCATTTACTGGATTGTTGGGGCGTTTTATTACTTTTTCACTAAAGAATTTCCTTTTAGTAAGAAGAAAGTAATCTCTAAAAACAAGGACCAGATTGAAGGTATCTCTTTCTTGCTGGCCTGTTACAACGAGAGCGAAACTGTTAGAGATACACTCTCAAATGTGTTGGCTCTCAACTATCCAAAAAAAGAAATCATCATCATAAATGATGGTAGTTCAGATAATACCGCTGAAATTATTTATGAGATGAAGCAACATCACGACTTTAAATTTGTTGATTTACAGGTAAATAGAGGAAAAGCTAACGCTTTAAACGAAGGCGTCAAACATTCTTCATATGATTACGTCATGTGTTTGGATGCAGACACAATCGTTAATCAAGATGCGCCATATTATATGATGGATAACTTTAAACAAGATCCTAAACTAGGTGCTGTTACAGGTAATCCACGTATACGTAATAAAAGTTCTATATTGGGGAAAATTCAGACGATAGAATACGCAAGCTTAATTGGATGTATCAAACGTAGTCAATCACTTGCTGGTGCCATTAATACTATTTCTGGAGTGTTTACATTATTTAAAAAAAGTGCACTTAAAGAAGTTGGTTATTGGGATACTGATATGATTACTGAGGATATTGCTGTTTCGTGGAAACTGCATCTTGCAGATTTTCGTATTAATTATGAACCACGTGCCATGTGTTGGATGTTAGTACCTGAAACGGTTGGGGGGCTATGGAAACAACGTTTGCGATGGGCTCAAGGTGGACATGAAGTTCTATTAAGAGATTTTTGGGCAACAATGAAATCTAAAAAATTATCGCTCTATATCCTCATGTTTGAACAAATAGTTTCAATTATTTGGGTTTATATGATTTTGCTGTACTTAGCATTTCTATTAATGACAGCAAACTTCTTAGATTACACATATTTGAAGTATAGTTTTTCAATATTTTTCCTATCATCATTTACGATGACCTTTATCAATATTATTCAATTTACAGTTGCTTTGTTTATAGACAGTCGCTACGAAAAGAAAAATATCGCTGGTTTAATATTTGTGAGTTGGTATCCGACAATCTATTGGATTATCAATGCCGCCGTTGTCATTTTCGCATTTCCTAAAGCATTAAAAAGAAAGAAAGGTGGCTATGCTACATGGTCAAGCCCAGACAGAGGAAATATCCAACGGTAAAATCGTCGTTGAATATAGTTAGGGAGAGCTTATTCATTGCGATATCTTGTGCATTTTGGATTTATTGCGTAGTCGTTATGATTGTATATATCGGAACGCTAATCAATTCTCAAGTGGAAAGTGTGATAACAATACGTATCGCTCTTAACGTGGAGAATATTGAAATTTATAAGATCTTTGAATTAATGGGATTATTTTCAATTATCATTTTCCTATTCTTCACATTTAGTTTGATTTTCCAAAAAATTAAGAAAGGTCGTGAAGTATGAAACCTTTCAAATTCATCTTCATTAGCTTAGTAGTGATGTTAGTAATGACGAATGTAACACCTAGCTTTCATCATTATGCACAAGCCGATGAAGACCACAAGAAGTTAAAGTATAAGAAGAATAGCGCTTTAGCGTTAAACTATCACAGAGTGAGAAAAAATGACCCGTTAAATGACTTTATTACGATTTTCTCTAGTAGTAAGGAAATTAAAAATTATAGTGTGACAGATAAAGAATTTGAATCACAAATCAAGTGGCTTAAGAAACATGATGCAAAGTTTCTTACTTTGAAAGAGTTTTTGAAGTATAAACAGAAAGGGAAGTTTCCAAAACGTAGCGTATGGATAAATTTCGATGATATGGATAAGACAATTTATCAAAATGCTTATCCAGTACTAAAAAAATATAAAATTCCTGCAACTGGCTTCGTGATTACAGGACACGTTGGAGAGAAGAATTTTCATAATTTGGATATGATCACGCAGCCTCAATTATCAAAAATGTATCGTTCAGGACTTTGGGACTTTGAAACACACACGAATGATTTACATTCTCTTAAGAAAGGAAATAAATCTAAATTTCTAGAGGCGTCTAATGTGTCTGCTATTAAAGACATTGAAGTAAGTGAAGATGAACTAAAATCGAAGTTTGGTAAAACACAACATGCCATTGCTTACCCCTACGGTCTAATCAATAATAGTAAAATTCAAGCTTCTAAAGATGCAGGTATGAAATACGGATTTACATTGAAGGAGCAAGCAGTCACTCCTCATGATAATAATTATAAAATTCCACGTATTTTAGTAAGTAACGACGCATTCGAAACTTTAATTAAGAAATGGGACGGTTTCCATGAATAAAAATAGACTTGAATTAGTATATTTACGTACTTTTATTTGCATCATTATTATAGTGACACACTTATTAACTCAAATCACACTAGAACATGAACATTTGTCAGGGAGTTCTCTTGTTCTACAATATTATATTCGGAATATAGTTATCTTTGGAACTCCAAGTTTTATTGTATTATCACAGTTGCTAACAACATTAAATTATAAATCTGTAAGCGTACAATATTTGATTTCTCGGTTCAAATATATCTTTATTCCATATTTATTAGTGGGATTATTCTATAGTTATAGTGAATCATTATTGACTGCTTCTTCTTTCAAAAAGCAATTTTTTGAAAATGTAATATTAGGGCAATGGTACGGTTATTTCATCATTATCATCATGCAATTCTTCATATTATCTTACTTAATTTATAAAATTAATTATAAACTGTTTAACAGTAAGATATTATTAGTATTAGCATTTGTAGTACAACAAACATTTTTATACTACTTTAATCATAGTGATGCTTTCCATACATTTGTAAAACATTACTATCCTTTAAGTGAAAATACGATGATATTAGGATGGATTTTTTATTTCTTTTTAGGTGGTTTCATAGGATATAACTATCAACGTGTCCTATCATTCTTAGAAAAATATCTCGTTATCATGATTATGTTAGCTTTAGGTTCATATGTATTATTTATAGCACTTTCAGGTGATGATTATTGGAATGTAACAAGCTTCACTTATTCACTTACGTTATACAATAGTATTATGTTCTTTGTGCTTATTGGCATTTGTGCGCATTTTAAAACGATGCTATTAAACACGGTTCAAATGATAAGCGCATTTTCGTTTTTCATCTATTTATTACATCCAATTATCTTAGATTCACTATTTGCTTATACCAATATCTTTGAAGATAACACGGTCGTCTTCTTAGCGGTTTCCTTGTTAATGATTATCGGAATATGTATTGGTGTTGGCATGATGTTAAGAGAATTTTATATTTTTAGATTTGTTATTAGCAAACAACCGTATAAGCTACAATTTAATAACTATCAACCTAGTTGGAAATCACACTAATGTTGAAAAAGCCTCCCACAGAGATATAATAACTGGATCTCTGTGGGAGGCTTTATGTAAAGCTGTTATCTCATTATGAGAATAATGTTTTTAAGACTTTGAAAAATGAGCCGATTAATTGAAATACATCACCTGTCATTGGATTCACTCCTTTTTAAATAATTTTTAAAATTCATGTTTCATCGTTATGCTTTTTTAGTTGATGTCAGTTTTTCACTTTGAACTAAATCATCTGCAAGTCCATGCCAGAATTGTTGTAGTTCCTCTCTTGAGCGTACTGTATCTGAGCTATCTTGTCCAACAAAGTCCACATGATCCCAGTCATGTTTAGTTGGTGTCACTTGCCATACACCTTTTTGATTTTGGTCTGTAGCTTCAACATATTTTTGATTGAATGGATGTTGAGAAGAAATAACTGATACTAAACCGTCATTTTCTCTCCATTCTTTCTCTTTAGCTTTACCAATAACATTGGCAGTTACCGTGAATGGGAAGAAAAGATTTAAATCTGCTTTTTGTCTACCAAATAGACCTTTATGCGTAGATTCACCTGTATATGTTTTATAAACAATATTAGGATTTAATGATGTTTTACGGTTAAGGTCAGTCGCACCATCACGAGTTAAATCATTGAAACCATTATCTTTAGATTTCCATAATTTAGATTTTTGAACTCTCTTCACATAATCAATACGTGATTCGTTTGGTTTTTGTTTAAGACCCCATTGTGATAATCCAAAGTCTACGCGAGAGTTTTTATTACCGAATGCTCTTCCTAAATCATACACAACTTGACGTACTAGCGCTTCATTACCCAATTCATCTGATGCGTGCGTACCATTATGTGGTGTACCTAAAGTTGTGATTGAAGAAACCATATTGTCATTATTACCTTTATATAATGGAGAAATTTCGCCACCATGTTCTTTTTGATATTTAACTTCTTCAGGATTTCCGTTTCTTAGTAACTCTTCTAATTGACGGATTGTTTGACCACCCATACTATGTCCGACAAGATGAACTTTTTGGCCTGGTTTCCAATCTTTGTATACACCTTCATATGTTTTACCGTAACGTTTATGACCATATTTCGCAGCATGTGCGGCACCATAATCTACACGGCCACCTTTAATATAGTAATATAGTTCAACTGCGCGATCGTAGTTACTACCAAATGCACTAATACTTGCTTCATAAGATTTATAACCATTCTCTTCTAAATCTTGACGGATATTCATTTTATCGCCGCCCCAATAATGTGCAAGCACTGAAGGATTGATATCATCAGTGAAACCATTGAAACCGTGAACTAAGATGATTGGATCATGATTTTTATATTGGCTTTGTTTAGCCGCTTTATTTGTTTGATCTTTCTGTTGTTTCGTTGTTTGTTGCTTAGATTTTTTATTTGTAGTAGCTACAGCATTACTCTTAAGCGTACCTAATCCATCTTTAGAATCTTTATCATTGTTAGATGATTCATCTTTCTCAGATTTAGGATTTGCTTTGTCACTTACACTCAATGCTTGCGTTTTGTGGTTATCTGTTTCAGCTGGAGTCTCTTCTGAAGTTGCTTCGTCTTGCGCTGACACTTTTTGCTGTTCTTCTGCATCATTTTCTTTATCTTGTTGTGATGCTTTTGGTTTTGTTGCAGTTGCAGTCGCAGTTTGAGTTTGAGTTTGATCTTTATCAGTTTGAGAAGCTTCAGTTTCATCTTTAGCTTGAATTTTTACTGCTCTGTCTGATTGAGTTGTCTCTTTATCTGAAGATAAGTCGTCTTTTTGTTGGTTATTTTGAGTGACTTTTTGTGAATCTTTTTGTGAATCTGATACTTCTTCTGTTTTATCTTCAGTTTTTGGATTGTCTTGTTTTAGATTATCTTGAGTCTCAGATGAATCTTTTTCACTTTCTTGATTTTGATTCACTTCTGGTTTAGATTGAGTTGATTTATCTTCATCAGATTTTTCTGTTGGTTGTGTTTGAACATCCGTTTGTTCTTCTGTTTGTTCAGATTTTGAGTCCGCTTGGTTAGCATCCTCTTGCTTTGCGTCCTCTTTACTATTATCTACTTGTGAATCCTCACTAGATTCCACTTGTTCATCTGATGACTTAGTTGAATTTTGAGTTGCATCTTGTGCAGAAGTTTGTTCCTCTTTACCTTGTTCTTCAGTAGACTTCGTTTGTTCTGTATTTTGTGCTGAATTTTGTCTTCAGTTTCTGAATCTTGTTGTTCAGTGTTTTGATTATTTTCATTATGTAAGCTTGTTTGATTATCATTAGCATTTTCGCTATTATCTTTTTCAACATTTGGCTGTTCAGACGTAGTTTCTTTAGCTGATTGAGACGCGTCATCCTCTGTCGCCTGTTGCCCATTTGAATCTTCATTTTCATCCCCAATAGATTGTGCTGTTGCCTTCTCAGGATTTCCCTGTTCCTGATTTTGTTCGGCCGCTTGTGCTGAGCCTCCACCCATAAATAATAAAGCTGCGATTAAGATGGATGATGCCCCCACACTAAATTTACGAATACTATACTTGTTTTGTCTTGTTTTCATAGTAAGCACCTCTCTATTTGTTTATTTTTGAAAAATGAACTCCACAATAGCGTATTTCTAAATAAATAGATTTACGATTGCGCGTGGTAATAATTCAAAGATCTTGCTAAATATCGCTTTAATAGCTTCCATAATGACCATCCTTTCCATCGTTCAGAAAGCGTTTTCAATTATTATGAAAAATTTTTCTCACACACTCTTTATATAAAAAGTATATAAGAATCAAAACACTATTCTTTTCGATTTAATTTAAAACAAATATTACGAGATAATTGCAGTTTTGTCAATAATTATACACAATTAAATCAAGCATTATAAAGCCGATTAAACCTATAAACTTACATATTAATGGGTGTCTTTTTTAAAATAGAGATGAGTGTGAAAATAAAAATTGTAGGAGGATGAAATATGGAACTATCGCAGTTTGAAAGCTATTTAAATATTGATTCTTCTCGTTATAACAATATTGATAAAGCCTCGCTAGATTATTATATGGAACGTTATATGATGACTGTTCCGTTTGAAAATATTAACGTTCAAAATCAAGTTCCTATCTCTGTTAATATTAATGATTTATTGGACAAAGTTATAAACCAACATCGCGGTGGGTTCTGTTATGAAATGAACCACTTGTTCGGAACGTACTTAGAGAAAAAAGGTTTTGATGTCCATCGAGCTTCTGGAACAGTTCATACTCCAGATGGCGGTGTTGCTTTAGAAGGCTCACATATGTCTTTATACACAATTTTAAATGATACTTATTATGTGACAGACGTTGGGTTTGGTGACTTACCTCTACATGCAATCCCGATTTCACATCCGTCTCAACCAGTGAGTATTTCTGATATCAATGGAGAATTTCGCGCAATTTTTGACAAAGAAGACTGCTATCATGTTCAAAAATTGAAAAATAATAAATGGACTACTCTATATCACGCCTACTTAGAGCGTCAATCAATTCAAGATTTCAGCGATAAAATCATTTATAACGAGAGTAATCCAAACTCTATCTTTGTTAAGCAGCTATTAATCACACAACCACAGTCATTTGGACGTGCGACGATGACACATCAAAGTCTTACGTTAACTTCACAAAGTTCTAAAGAAAAATGTGAGGTATCGTCCGACAATTATAAGTATTTTCTAAAGAAATATTTTAATCTTAATATCACGATTGATAGACTTGAACAGTAGTAATATTTTAGTGTACCTGGGGTATGTATTAAGTAATGAGGTGAATTCCATGTCACAAATTGAAATCATAGGCGCTAGACAAAATAATTTAAAAAATATCGATGTTAATATACCGAAACATCAATTAATTGTATTTACAGGGCGGTCAGGCTCAGGTAAGTCTTCACTAGTATTTAATACCATTGCTGCTGAATCTGAACGTCTATTAAATGAAACATACTCAAGTTATGTTCAACATCAACTCACACAATATGAAAAACCAGACGTCGATCAAATCAATCACCTTCCCGTTGCAATGATTATTAATCAGAAACGCCTAGGTGGTAATTCACGTTCGACGGTAGGAACTATTTCTGATATTTATGCTTCTGTGAGATTGTTATGGTCAAGAATAGGAGAACCTTTTGTTGGTTATTCTGATATTTTCTCATTTAATAATCCGAAAGGTATGTGTGAAACATGTTCAGGATTAGGTTATGTTGAAGACATTGATTTAAATGAGTTACTTGATTTTGATAAATCGCTCAATGAAGATGCCATTAAATTCCCGTCGTTTAGACCCGATAGTTGGCGAGGTAAAAGATATCTTTATACAGGTCTATTTGATAATGATAAAAAGTTAAAAGATTATACAAAAGAAGAATTGGATACTTTTTTATATACAGAACCTACAAAGTTGAAGAATCCGCCATCAAATTGGCCTAGAACAGCTAAATTTGAAGGTCTAATTCATCGTTTCAGACGCTCTTTCTTACTAAATGATAACTTTGAGAAGAAACGCTTCAAAGCTGATATTGATCGAGTCGTTACTAAGCATGATTGCCCTTCATGTCATGGTAAAAGGCTTAATGATAAAGTGTTGAGTTGTAAAATCAATGGCTTAAACATTGCTGAATTTACAGATTTACCCATTGATGAGGCTGTTCATTTTCTAGAAAAAATAGATTCAAACACAGCAAAAGTGATTATCGAACCTTTAAAACAACAACTACAAGCATTAAGCTATATAGGTTTGAATTACCTAACGTTATCTCGTGAAACGACAACGCTTTCCGGTGGCGAATCTCAACGGATAAAACTTATTCGCCATTTAAATAGTCCATTAAGTGATTTAGTTTACATCATCGATGAACCGAGTGTAGGACTTCACCCAGAAGATATTCAGAGAATTAATGACATGATTGAATCACTTAAACAAAAAGGTAATACGGTGATCGTTGTTGAACACGACCCTGATGTTATTCAAACGGCTGACCACATTATTGATATAGGTCCGAATGCAGGCAAAGATGGTGGAGAGATTATGTTTGAAGGAAGTTATCAAGACCTTCTCACATCTCAGACGAGCACAGGTCAAGCTTTAAACAGAACACATCAACTTAAAGACCATCCTAGAGCAACTCATGACATGTTTAATATTGAGAATATTTCACGTAACAATTTAAATCATATTTCAACTCAATTACCAAAACATGCGATGACCGTAGTTACTGGTGTGGCTGGCTCAGGTAAGAGTTCCCTTATCTCAGCAGCCTTTGAACAAGAGCAACGTGCTATCTTCATCGATCAGAAACCGCCTCACGCATCGAATCGCTCTAATTTACTCACATACTTAGATATCTTCGATGAGGTAAGAAGTTTCTTTAGTCAACATACTGGTATGAAGAAAAGTATGTTTAGCTATAATTCTGAGGGCGCTTGCCCTGAATGTAATGGTAAAGGCGTACTTAAGACCGAACTCGCATTTATGCCAGACTTTTCTCAAGTGTGTGAGATGTGTGGTGGCACAAGATATCGCCCTGAAGTATTACAGGCGAAGGTAGAGGGATATTCTATCGCAGATATACTTGCCCTTACTGTAAGTGAAGCCATCTCTCAATTTGAAGGTCAAGACAGTATCACTCGTCCGCTTCAAGCGTTGGCTAACACAGGACTTCAATATATGACATTAGGACAATCTTTAGATACATTGTCAGGCGGTGAAATTCAACGCGTTAAACTAAGTCGCTATTTAACTGAAGATGTACACGATTATATTTTTATTTTTGATGAACCAACGACGGGGCTTCATGAAGATGATTTACCTGTACTGATTGATTGCTTCAATCATTTAATTGACGATCATAACACGGTTATTCTTATCGAACATAATTTAACGATGATGACACAAGCTGACTGGTTTATCGATATAGGCCCTTATGCTGGAGATAAAGGTGGACAACTATTGTATAGTGGTCAGCCTGCGGGACTTTTAAATATTAAAAATTCAGTAACCGCTAAACACTTAAAAAGATATATCCTTTAACTGAAAAAGCTCGGCGATGATTTATCATCTAATCAACGTCGAGCTAAAATTTTATTCTATATCTAAATTTTTCAAATTTACTATTGTTTAATATATTGTCGTTCATCAAGTGAACATTTTTATAATGATGTATTCCTTCTGCACTTGAGTAAAATATTAATTTTAAAAAAACCTGTGAAATATGTGGTCAAAGGGACGATTCGCCTTGTTTGAATCTACTGGATATATTATTCTAAAAGTAGTTATACATATATTTATTAAATACTTATAAATATTAAAACTTTCACCGATACATTTTTTAAAAATCCACAAAAAAAGCAAAATACCAATCGATAACGATCAGCATTTTGCTTTACACACGCAATAACTAGAGATACTTGACTACATTAATACACAAAAATTTAGGGATACAGCAATTAAGCTGTTTAAGTGATTTTGAGAAAAATAAAAAAGTATACTCTAATTACCACACAAAACATACTAACCCACAAAGCCCAATTAAATGAGTTAGTATGGCTTACATAGTAATACCATTGCTTTGAACATGTTAATTAAATTATTATTACAAAAGTTATTATACCAACTTAAATTCAAACAATGTATATCCAAATTAAGCTATCTGATACTTATGTGACATTTAATCAAAAATGTCTCTTTTTAGAGGTGTATAATGAAGAGTAAAGATTTGCGTGTAGAAAAAACAGAAAAAGCTCTATTAGATGCTTTATTTGAAACTTTAAGAACAAAAGAGTTCAATCAAATAACAGTGCAAGATTTGTGCGATAAAGCTCTCGTAAGACGTTCAACGTTTTACCGACGTTTTGATGATAAATACGATTTGCTTAAGTTATTAATACGAAAATTAATTTTCAGAGTAAGAGAGAAGCATTTCTCAACATTAAACCCTGAGAATCCTAGAGCTCATTTCGAAAAGGTCATTCACGAATCATTACAATATCTATATAATCATAAGTCTATTGTTCAAAATGTATTAACATTAGCGCTTTATGATGAAGTGACCGATATTATATTCAAACAATTATATGAAGGGATGAAAGCACAAATACAGTTTGAAATACAGCACGGCGTTGAGTTCGATGTCGATATAGAAATACTTGCTGAATTTATAACCGGGGGAATATTGAGAACAATGTATGCTTGGATTCAAGATGGTCAAGAACGTTCGATCAATGAGTTAACTAAAGAAATGGTGACCCTACTTGATGGCGTGCATAACTATCATACTAAAGGTGAAAATTAAGAGGAAATCATGATGAATAATTATGTTCGTCATGATTCCCTCTCGATTAAATGCTTTCCCATAAAAGCCAAGTGAATACTGACTTGATCATTTAAAATCTCCTTCTTATATTTTAACAACCCTTCTCTAATTACGAATAAATATTTGTATAACTAAATTATATATTTTGTTATCACATATAATAGTAGTAAACTATAACTATACTTTAGTTAATTAATAAGTCAGAGACTTTAACTAACAATAATTATACATCGGCTTCAATTTTATTGAGTAGCCAAAATACAAAAAATGTCGCTTAAGTCACACAGATTTTGAAGTGTCCGATTAATGAGGTGAACAATAATGAATAGCAATGATTTACGTGTTAAGAAGACACAACGTGCTCTAATGGATTCATTTTTAGAATTACTTAAAACTAAAAATTTTAGTCAGATTACAGTTCAAGATTTGTGTGATCGTGCTATGGTACGACGCTCTACTTTTTATCGTCACTATAGTGATAAATACGATTTATTAAACCAAGTCTTAGCCAACTTTTCCAATAGTTTGCATGAATCTCATTCAGAGAGTTTATTAGTCAAACAGCCTAAATCATATTTTGAAAATATCGTTAGAGATACGCTTTATTTTTTAATTGAAAATCGAGAAACGATTCAAAGTATCTTTACTATATCGTATTATGATGAAGTGACACGTATCGTCTATACGCAACTTTATAAAGGTGTAGAGAGACAAGTTAATTTCGACATAAGGCACGGTATACGTTTCACTATTGATTTAGAAGTTTATAAAGAATTTATAGCAGGTGGTATATTACGTATCATTTATGCTTGGCTTAAAGAAGGTCAAGAACGATCTGTTGATGAGTTAACTATAGAGGTAGTTAAAATAATCAATGGTATCAGAGAAACAAATATAAAGAAGTTCTAAACTATATTCATAAAAGAGAGGGATTGAAAACACATCTATATAAAGATAGTTTTGCAATCCCTCATCTATTTATCAAGAATGATTATGAATCTTCAGAAGAAACTATAATAGAGGTTTCAATCATTAATGTCTAGCCATCCAAGGTCTTCCTTGTATGGCTTTTTTACGTCTAGTTTTGGGTGAATTTGTTTTAGGAACAACCCGAGGTTCATGCCCTCTTTCAATACGTTTCTTTAACTTGCTATCCTTTTATTAAGTTTAAAAGGCATTAAAGACACGTATTGCTATTTTCATTATAGTGCGGACACTATGCGTAATCATGTTGAACGTTCATCGAGTGTCTTATAGTCAATGCACCACACTTTTGGCAATCATAAGTAATAAATAAAATATAGCGCTTTTGTAGATCAATAAAAAAGTTATCGCATTATTCAATGCGATAACCATCCAAATAAGCCACTACTTTTCTTTTCAGCTTTTACCGATGGATAAGAAGCGCCATCTAGAAAATGTCGTTGATAGTGAACGTAAGCATTCCCTTTATCATTAATCGCAATATACCATTTTTTATGTTTAGGTACGACGTCATATAAGTCTTTTTTTACTGTGTATTTTTTGCCATCAATTTGATGTTCACCTTTAGATAACACCTTTTTATATTCATATTGCTTCCGATAATATTTCATCATATCATTCGCAATTTCATTACGATTTAATTTAGCTGTTTCACTAGGATATGGTGTAACATCTAAAATCGTCTCATTTAATCTCAAACCATGTTGCTTATTGGTTAAAGCTAAACTATATCCGGAATCACTCGTACCAGTCTTGAGTCCGTCAGTCCCTTTATAATATTTCGGCTGACCTTTCAAAGATAAATTCGTAGATTCAAATGATTGTCCTTTTTGTGTATCTGATTTATTTTGTGTGGTTTTAAGTATTTCAGGGTGCTCTTTGATCATGTGATACATCATGATATTCATATCTTTAGACGTACTGGAAGTCTTCCCTTGTTTCTTATACTTTTGAGGTGCGCTAGATCCTAACAACTCAGTATCTGCTCCAGCTGGACTTGTAAAGTGTGTGTCTTTCATGTGAAATGTTTTAGCCTGCTGATTCATTTTATCTGTAAAAGTAGAAGTCGAACCTGATACCTTTTCGCTTAGAATTAAAGCAGCAGCATTACTTGAAGCTAAAGCTGTTTGGCTCAATATATCTTTAACAGTATATGTTTGTCCTGCTTTTAACGGTACCGAAGAAAGGTTAGACTTTTGAGATAATTGCGCTTGTTTAGATGTGATTTTTATTTTATCTTTCATATGTATTTTTCCTGATTTAACTGCATCCAATGTTAAATACATTGTCATCATTTTAGTTAAAGAGGCAGGATCTACTTTTTTATTTTCGTTGTAATTGTATAAAATTTGACCTTGTTTTGTAGTGAGCGTGAGTGATTGAGGTTCATATTGAGTTGAAATATTAGCATTTTCTTCTTTATTGACTAGAGGTGTGGGCTTTTCTACTGCATAACTTTGAGAAGTTAAAAGTAATGATGTTAATCCTATCGTGCCTGTTATATATAGTATTCTTCGAAACATCGTATCACCTGATTTCATTTTTCTAATATTCTTGTTAGTTTATGTACTTTACATATACTTATATCAAGTTTTACTCAACTTTTCAAAAATACCGAATACACGCGCATATGTAAAACAGGCTAGGACATAACGTTAATGTCTTAGCCTGTTTACTTGTTATGAGTAATTATCTGAATGAAATTATGAAAGTAAATAATTCGCATAACTTCATCTTATTAACGAATATTTATTCTTGTTGATAATCTTTATTCCCTTTAAAGTAACTGCGATCTTGTTTATCATAAACCTTCTCAGGATTCATAAAAGGCTTTAATTTATCTTTAAAATCGTATAAGTTCAGACCATCTACTGCAACTCTATCTTGATATACATTATCTGGTTCAACATCGGTAAAGTTATTAGGTCCTACTCCAGCCAAATATTTAAAGTGACCTTCTTTAATCAGATAGTTATATGCTGGCGTATCTCTATCTTGTGCACCATGGGGGAAAATAAATAAATCAGTTTTACCTATAATTGGTGTCACTTCTTTCTCCCAACGTTTTGTATCTTTAACAATTCCTTCATAAGATGATTGTTCAAAATTAATATGTCCATATGAATGACTGGCAAATGTCCAACCATCTCTTTTCATAGCATCAGCTACTTCTGTTGCTTTAGCTTTACGGTCCTTATAATGCTTACTATCTGTTTCATTTGTACGATATCCTAAAACGCCATTATATCCTGTTAATGCAACTACACCTTTTTGTCCATTTAAAGAGAAATCAGGGTGTTTTTTAACAAAGTCATTTAATATTGGAACGATATCATCGTCTTTAGAATGTGTTACTTTGCCATTCTTTTGCTTCGTTTCTGATACAACATGTTTGTTTTTATCTAAAACTAATCTGTCGGCATACCCTTTTCCACGCATGTACTCATAATAGTTCATGTCGTCGATAGATAGTATTAATGGTTTTTTACCTTTAGGTAATTTTAACTTCTTCTTATTTATCGTTTTTGCTTTTAAATCATAAGCATCGTGTGGATCAATTAAAATATAATTTCTTTTATGTAACTCTTCTAGAGATTTTTTAAATTCGTTAGCTGTAATCATCCAGTCGTTATTACCTTTGGCTTCTTGTGGGCTCCCCGAAAATGCCACTTTAGCGTCAGTAATAAGTGGATGATAAAAGATATGGTATATTTCACCATCGTATGTTTGCCAATCTTTAGTCATTTTTGATTGATGACTTGCATACATATTTTCATTTTCACTATCTTCAGTGTGAGAATCTTTCTGTTTTGAGCATCCTTCTAAAATGAATACCATCAACACAATAGAAACAAAAAATAAATATAAAGTCTTTCTCATTATCTCATCCCTCAAATTAATATCATCATACAATAATCAATATAACATTAATGGGGTGTACAATATTATTAAATATATCTTAATTTTATTTTGATTTAATGTTAATATAAAAAACTATCGCTTTATATTCACTTTAAGAGTTCAAACGAATAATGAGTTTAAACATATATCTATGTATCAGGCTGACTAAACAATGATTTGAATACGCATAAAAAAAGAGCGAGATAAAAATTATCTCACTCAATAACGTAAATATTTACAAAGGAACATTTAACTGTTGCTTAAAATAACAACGATCCCCATCATTTATAATATTATTCCACGTATCATTTAATTCATATCCTAAACGTTCGGCAAGCTTAATAGAAGATTCATTGACTTGATTCGTTCGTATAAGTTTTGGTGTTACTGCATCAAATTGTTTCATCCATCGTGATATCATTTCGATTGCTTCAGTAGCTAATCCTTCACCTGTATATTTTGGAAAAAGTCTATAATACAAGTTTAAGAATAATTGATAATTAATGGTGCGGTATTCAAAACCACTCATCCCTACTAATTCTCCAGTATCTTTGGCTATTAACATAAAGTATCCAAAGTCATTTTCTTCCCAATGTCTTCTCCAACCTTTTATAAATCCTTTAGTAATATCTTTGTTCTCGTGTATACCTTTAGGAGTGTATTTTGTTGATTCATTATTCGTATGTAGTTGGAAAAGCGCATCAAGATGCTCAATATCTGGTTTTAATAAGTAAAGTCTATCGGTTTCTAACATATACTCACCACCTCAATTTGTTTATTACTGACTTTTTAGCATATACCCTTTTTTCTACCTTTTATTTAAAACTAGTCATAAATTCAACGTTGAGCTAGCATGCAGGATGTCTTACCTCAGACAAACCTAAGCCTCACACCCTCACCTACAAATGTATGACTTAATGAGAAATTTTTAGCTAACTCATTTACACATTAAAACTCTATGCGACGACATAGCCACGCTCGTTAAACTATCTCGTATAGTGTTTTATTTTATTTAGATCTATTTAATTTAAAAAAATTTATGATTTTAGTTTTTATTTTCCTAAAAATAGGGAATATATTTATAATGAAAATTTACAAATCGAAGGTTGATGAAGGATGATTACTTATACACTCAGCAATTACTTTGATACGAGATGGAAAACGATGTATGACGATGGGAATCCCTATTTATACATACGTAAATCGTACCCTAACCCCTTTATTAAAGGATTAGACATTATTATTCCTCAAGCAGGAATATATACCTCTTATGTCGTTAGGGATTTAGAGAAAAATGTAATATTTACTTCTAAATGTATTCCAAATTTTAGAAACTTTAGAGAGATTCATTGTAATTACAGAGGTACTCATATTGAGATGAAAGAGTTCACATTGGTGAACAAACCGGTTAAATTCACTTATGATAATGAAGATTATTTTATTAAAAAGACGAGCCCAGAAACATGTACTATTACGAATTATGAGAATGAAAAACTATCTCATTGGGCTAAAAATGAAGGACAAGTGAGCTTCCATATTTTAGATGAAAGTAGTAAACCAATAGAAGAGTTATTAATCATACTCTCTCATGCATTAATGAATAAAATTTGAGGCTGTGCATAAATGATTGTCGCAGTCTTATTTTTTAATATATATGCTGTAGATGGTTGTACTGAAAATGTGCTTATATCAAGCTTCTTTCAATTCTAGCCCTTCTTGCTGACGGGGCTCCAACTTATGGTAGCCATCTTCTCATTTATTAGGAGTAGGACATATGATTAAATTCAAGTTCTACTCCTAATTTGTGTCTAATCAATGAGCATATTATGTCTAAATTATTACAAAATGGAATAGGTATTATTGAAAATATGTATTTTTGTTATAGATTGTTAGCAATTATAATAAGACTCAGCGCAATAATTTAATTATTTTTGCACGAGTTCTGTTTTAAGAAAGGTGAGCAAAAAATGGCTAACAATGAGTCAAAAAACATAGTTATTATTGGCGCTGGTGTCTTAAGTACGACATTCGGTTCTATGATTAAAGAATTAGAACCTAATTGGAACATCAAACTCTATGAACGTTTAGATCGTCCAGGTATTGAAAGTTCTAACGAAAGAAACAATGCCGGTACTGGACATGCTGCGTTATGCGAACTGAACTATACAGTTCAACAACCGGATGGTTCAATTGATATAGAAAAAGCGAAAGAAATCAATGAACAATTTGAGATTTCTAAGCAATTCTGGGGACACCTTGTGAAAAGTGGCAACATTGATAACCCTAGAGAATTTATTAATCCACTTCCTCACATTAGTTTCGTAAGAGGTAAGAATAACGTTGAATTCTTAAAAGACCGTTACGAAGCGATGCGTAACTTCCCTATGTTTGACAACATCGAATATACGGAAGATATCGAAGAAATGAGAAAATGGATGCCATTGATGATGAAAGGTCGTACTGGCAATGAAATCATGGCAGCTAGCAAAATTGACGAAGGTACCGATGTTAACTATGGTGAGTTAACACGTAAAATGGCTAAAAATATTGAGCAACATCCTAATGCCGATGTTCAATATAATCATGAAGTCATTGATTTCAACCGACGTCAAGACGGCATCTGGGAAGTGAAAGTAAGAAACCGTAACAATGGTTCAGAGGAAACTGTATTCGCGGATTACGTCTTTATAGGTGCTGGTGGTGGCGCTATTCCACTATTACAAA
>NZ_KV832221.1:0-135857 GCF_001837405.1 Staphylococcus sp. HMSC067F07
GTGGTGGCGCTATTCCACTATTACAAAAAACTGGTATCCCTGAAAGCAAACACCTTGGTGGATTCCCTATTAGCGGTCAGTTCTTAATTTGTACTAACCCTGAAGTCATTAATGAACACGACGTTAAAGTATATGGTAAAGAACCACCAGGCACACCACCAATGACTGTACCTCATCTTGATACGCGTTATATTGATGGTGAAAGAACATTATTATTTGGTCCGTTTGCGAATATCGGTCCTAAATTCTTAAAAAATGGTTCTAACTTAGATTTATTTAAATCTGTAAAACCATACAACATTACAACACTACTTGCATCTGCAGTTAAAAATTTACCTTTAATCAAGTATTCAATCGACCAAGTATTGATGACAAAAGAAGGTTGTATGAACCACTTACGCACGTTCTACCCTGAAGCTCGTGACGAAGATTGGCAATTATACACTGCAGGTAAACGTGTTCAAGTTATCAAAGATACGCCTGAGCACGGTAAAGGATTCATTCAATTCGGTACAGAAGTTGTGAACTCTGAAGATCACTCAGTTATTGCATTATTAGGAGAATCACCAGGAGCATCAACTTCAGTTTCTGTAGCGTTAGAAGTTCTAGAACGAAACTTCGCTGACTACGAAAATGAATGGAAACCTAAATTACAAAATATGATTCCTTCATATGGTCAATCACTTATAAATGATGTTCAATTAATGAGAGAAACTCGTAAACAAACATCAAAAGATTTAGAATTAAATTATTATGAATCTAAATAATTAACCCTTTCCCTGTAAAATATAAAATATTAAAGTCCTTACTTGGGGCTCTCCCCTGACCCCAAAACCCTTAATAAATATTGTAAAAGTTAGAAGTAACAAAAAGTTGAAACTAAATTAACCTTATTTCCCCTACCCCCTTCAAAGAGAGCCACTTTGAAGGGGGTTTTTATGTATAGTTTGATAATCACTAGTTATACACACTCATTCTTTTACTATCTATAAAATTATTTTTTATAAAAATAAACTGAGACAGATGAACTATCTCAGTTTCACATAATAAAAAGTTAAAATTAATACATATTATTCACTTGGCGTAAAGAGTTCCGCTTCATTATCTGGAGGATAATAAAATCCATTTGGAACGGTTTGTAATTCAATGAGACTTCCCCATGGTGTTTTAACATATACTGTTTGATTCCCTTCGGTGTCTTCATATCTCGTATTACTATGAGGCTCAGAAATAAGTTCTCCACCGGCTGATCTTACTTTGGCTACAGCCACTTCAAAGTCATCTACATAAAACGATAAATGTGTATAACCAATATCTTGAAGTGCTTCAGGTTTTCGTTGCTTTGCATTTTGGAATTCAAACATCTCAATATTTGGACCATTCCCAAATACCATCATCCGTTTATGTACGATTTGAGCACCTTTACTCATGCCCAATATTTTTTCTACATCTTTACCACCACGTGGTTTCTCATCTTTTCTTTGACTATCATAGGCAATCTTTCCGTCTAAACCCTTTTTGAAGAATTCAGTGGCTTCCTCTATATCCGGTACAGTTAAACCAATATGATTGATACCTCTTGAGATATCTTTCATATTTCTTCACCTCTTTAGAAATTGTTTATCACAACGAATATTCCCTAGATAATAAAGTTTTACACATCTCTTTTTATAAAAATAACAGCTAACAATGACTCAAAATGGGTAAATGTTTAATAGAAGTTATTTTTCAAAAATGAGTATATTGAGAACTTATTGATTGCAACTTGAGCAAACGATGTTATAATAATTATATCAGGTATAATTATTATACTTAAAAACTTATGAAAAAGGGGTAATGTAATCATGACTCAATTCACATTTGATCAAGCACATAGTGATATTCAATTCCAAATCAAACATTTAATGGTATCTAAAGTGAAAGGTACTTTCTCCCAATATGATATTCAATTAGATGGAGATATTAACGACTTAAGTTCACTTAAAGCAACTGCAACTATCATTCCAAGCTCAGTCGACACGCAAAATGAAGATAGAGATAATCACTTGAAATCTGGTGACTTCTTCGCAACAGATGAAAACGACAAATGGACATTTGAAACAAAAGAAATTTCAGAGAACAAAGTAACGGGCGATTTAACTATTAAAGGTGAAACACACGAAGAAACTTTCGATGTTGAATTTAATGGTATTAGTAAAAATCCAATGAACGGTTCACAAGTAACAGGATTTATTGTTACAGGTACAATTGACCGTGAAAAATATGGCATGAGCTTCAACCAAGCATTAGAAACTGGTGGCGTAATGTTAGGTAAAGAAGTAAAATTTGAAGCATCAGCTGAATTCAGTTTAGAAGATTAACAAAATGAACATATCCATCATTTTATCTCTTAAATAGTAAAACACAATTATAAATGAGTTAAACCCCTCACTATCATCGCTTATAGTGAGGGGTTGTTTATTGAAAGGCTATCACCCGACTTCTTATTTATATCTTTAATCATTAACTTGTTCTTAAAAATTTGCATCTATTGAAACTGATAACTTTGATGACCTTTTGCAAATCCATTGACCGTATAAATCATTGAACCGCCTTCAGAGTTATTCTCAATATCATTTGTACAAATTAACAATTGATTTGTACCTGGAATAAATTGTGGATGCGTTGAACGTAGCATTTTACCTTCATCACGGCCTGGCATTAGGATCTGACCAATTGGGTAACCCTTTTTATTAAAGACTAAGACACGACCTTGACCATACATTGCCACATAAAGGTTATCATCACTATCGATACAACATGAATCTGGCCCTTCATGACCTGTGAAGTAATATGGAATCGTTGCGCCAAATGGTGCAATAGTCACACCATCTTCTTCTAATTCAATACGATGAAGACGATTTGTAGTTGTTTCAGTCACCCACAATACGCGTTCATCAGTACTTAATGCGACACCGTTTGCAACTGAGATATTCTGTATCACTGGTGTAATTGTCTTGAAGTCTGGTGATACATAATAAACACCGCCTAGAGGATTTGTTGAGTATCCTCTGAAATCAGTGAAGTAGAAACCACCCTTACTATCAAATACCATATCGTCAATACAGTATTCTGTGCTTAATTCAGAAACAATTTCTTCAAATTGTTCGCCTTCTTCAGTAGTTGAGAAAATACCACCTGTCGTCTTAAAGTCGCCTAAATAACATATAAATAAACGTCCATCTTTATGAACTTTAATAGCTGCTGGATTCGCTTTTTCAGACACGAATGGTCGAGTCACTTCTTTGGTAGATGTATTCACTTTAAAAATATTACCTTCAAAGACATCTAATAAGAATAAATTGCCTTCGCGATTGAAATTTAAGCCTTCTAATTGTAATCCTCTATCCGAAATTTTAACCCAAGGTTCTGCAGTCACTGTTTGCAACTCATTTTCAGACACTATTGGTGCAACACTTGCCGATTTCCCTGTATATTTTAAAGTTGGTAAATCTTGAATAGCCATCGTCTAATCCCCTCTTTCTCTCATTTAAACTTTGATACCATTTTATAAGAACTCAACTTAATTGTCATTAGAGCGGTATTATAACGGTTATTTTTATATTTTATTTTCTTAAAAAATGTCGCGATATTTGATTGCATTTTCAAAAAATATCAACTTTAACAATGATTTATAAGCTAGCATATTGAAACTATTTATCATTTTGGTACAATATTATAATGGAAAAAATGTAAACAGTATTAATATCAGACTTTAGACAAGCCCTTTTACCACTCATCAACGTTTTATGCATTTCGACTTCTCGATTGAGAAGGATTTTCTAACAGTTTGTTTATGTCATGTTAGTTTGTCTACAAAATAATATTTATAAATCATCGCCCCATATATAGAGAAGAAATAAAAGAGGAGAATGTAAGAATGGATTATAGAGTACTTTTATACTATAAATACGTAACAATTGATGACCCAGAAACATTTGCGTCAGAGCACTTAGAATTCTGTAAAGAAAATAATTTAAAAGGTAGAATCTTAGTTTCTACAGAAGGCATTAATGGTACTTTATCTGGTACAAAAGAAGACACAGATAAATATATCGAACATATGCATGCGGATGAACGTTTCGCTGATTTAACATTCAAAATTGATGAAGCTGAAGGTCATGCATTCAAGAAAATGCACGTTCGACCTAGAACAGAAATCGTTGCTTTAGGTTTAGAAGATGATGTAGATCCACGCGTAACTACAGGTAAATATTATTCACCTAAAGAATTTAAAGAAGCTTTAGAAGATAAAGATACTGTTATTTTAGATGCACGTAACGACTACGAATTCGACTTAGGACACTTCCGTGGTGCAATTCGTCCTGATATTACACGTTTCCGTGATTTACCAGATTGGATTCGCAACAATAAAGATCAATTAGATGGTAAAAATATCGTGACATATTGTACTGGTGGTATCCGTTGTGAGAAATTCTCTGGCTGGTTAGTTAAAGAAGGCTTCGAAAATGTAGGCCAACTACATGGCGGCATTGCGACTTACGGTAAAGACCCTGAAACTAAGGGTGAATACTGGGATGGTAAAATGTACGTTTTCGATGAACGTATAAGTGTAGATGTTAACCAAGTTGAGAAAACAGTTATTGGTAAAGAGCATTTCGATGGTACACCATGTGAACGTTACATCAACTGTGCTAACCCAGAATGTAATAAACAAATCCTTGTATCTGAAGAAAATGAAGAAAAATACTTAGGCGCATGCTCATACGACTGTGCGAAACATGAACGTAATCGTTATGTTGCAAAACATGATATCAGTAATGAAGAATGGAATCGTCGCCTAGAGAACTTTAAAGACGTTCCTGAGCATGCCCACGCTTAAGTCATCATTGAAGTGTTTATATGCCAACTTCGCTATCCTTACATAGGTGTAGCGGAGTTGTTTTTATGTGAAAAATCATTTTAAAATGGAACTAAATGATTGAATTTGAGAGTGAGGCGTTGAGTTTGAAAATATTAGTAACTGCGTTTGATGCATTTGATGACGAATCCACAAATCCTGCTTTAGAAGCCGTACATCGTCTTGATACGCACATCGGCGAACATGTCATCACTAAATTAGAAATTCCCACCGTCTTTCATGAATCTAAAAACGTAATCTGTAAAGCGTTAAAAGAAGACACTTATGACGTTGTTCTAGCAATTGGTCAAGCTGGAGGTCGTTTCGAAATTACACCTGAGCGCGTAGGGATAAACATTGATGATGCTCGTATTCCAGATAATAAAGGCAACCAACCTATTGATAAAGTAATAAAAGAAGACGGCGCGCCGGCTTATTTCTCAAATTTACCTGTTAAAAAAATGGTAGAAGCTATTAAAAGAGCAGGAGTACCTGCCAGATTATCAAATACTGCGGGTACGTTTGTATGTAATCATATATTATATCAACTAGGTTATTTAGCAGATATGTCTTATCCAGACTTACTGTTTGGTTTTATTCATGTACCTTACATTCCAGAACAAGTTACTGATAAACCTGAGAAACCATCAATGTCTATCGATACAATCACGAAAGGATTAACCTCTGCTATCAAGGCGATATCACGAGAAGAAGATATTAAAGTTGCTATGGGTGAGACGCACTAATTGTATTTATGATATTAAAATAAGCGATGAATGCCTATTTTTATGATGGCCTTCATCGCTATTTACATTTTAGATTATCTTTAAGCGGTAGGTACGTTCCACTCTACAACCAAGCCTGAATAGGCTAAGCCCCCACCAAAATCAAACTACTCATGGTACTAATTTTCACCCATCCTATATAATTGGGGAGCCAGTAGTATCTGGATTAAATGGATTCAGAATACTGTGCGATACATGAACATTCGCGAAAGAATGCAAAATTAATATAAATAATAAATGATTCTTTTCATATAACTCACTTTTCCCCTCAACATATGCATAGTCACCATTTTGTTTCCAACTTGCGATTTCTTTATCTTGTTTAGAATCTTTTATCACTGTATATTTATTCACGTCTGAATGAATATTGAGGATTCTACCATCAAATTTCAATATTCCATAAGTTTCTCCACGACCATTACTTTGCTTATCAAATAAAACTTGTGATTCCCCGTTATTTGAAACATATGTAACATCAAAACACTTTTGCGCCATTATCGTTTTTACTTTGACACTCGCTTTTACATCACCATTATGATCATAAATTACGAATCGATTAAATTTAAAACCTAATGTAAAAAAACTAACCAACCGTTGAAAAATATTATTAAATTTTTTCTGAATGGTACCGACTATTTTTCCAGAATCATCTTTAATATCAGAACTTTTCGTTGAGAAACGATTTCTCTTAAAGTATTTATACATCATTTCACCTATATTCCTTTTGTTTACTTTTATAATAAACAAAGTCTACATATGAATTCAAATAGCTTCGTTATTATATGCGTAGTCATTTTTAAAAGCGGGTAGACACATGTTGCAAGCAATTTTTTTAGAAATCACTTGAAAGGGTGTATAAAATGACTAAAACTGTTTATGACGTTATAGACTTTGGTGTAAGTTATATTAGAGATGTTTATGATAAATGGGATGTTATGAAAGTATTAGATAAAGATGACAGTGTCTTCCCAAATACACTACATTGGCAATATGGTCACGTACTAACTGTGTTTGAAGAAGCACTCGCAATGGGTAATCAAGAAGTTATTGATGTTGATAAATATAGTAAATTGTTCGGAACTGGAACTAAGCCATCAGATTGGGGATATGATGAAGTTCCTTCAATCGAAAGCATTTTAAATGACATTAAAACGTTACCTGAAAGAGCTACACATTTAACTGATAAAGAGCTCAAAAAAGAAATTGACCAGCCTATCGCAGGTTGTAAAACAGTTAGAAGAACTTTTAGTGCTTAATGCATTACACATCCCATTACATGCAGGTAAAATTGAAGAAATGACTCGTGTTTTAAAAGCTGAACAATAATGGTATTCATCCGATAGCTAAATAATTAAGCTATCGGATTTTTTGATTTTCACAAGTATAGTGATTTTATTGATAATCTTTCTCATTAATATTCTTTTAGGTCTGTACATCTCATTTACAGAAGACTATGATTGAAATGTAAAAAGTTTAATTTGAGATAGAAAGAAGGAAAGTGACGATGGAGAATACGGTTAAATATCGTAAATTCATACTTCCAATTGTTGTAGGATTGATTATTTGGGCACTCACCCCTTTTAAACCTGATGCTTTAAATGACCAAGCTTGGTATATGTTTGCAATTTTTGTGGCTACAATTATCGCATGTATCACGCAACCTATGACAATCGGTGCTGTATCTATCATTGGCTTTACGATTATGGTACTCGTTGGCATCATGGATACAAAATCAGCTGTTGAAGGTTTTGGTAATAGTAGTATCTGGCTTATCGCTATGGCCTTTTTCATTTCAAGAGGGTTTGTTAAAACAGGACTCGGCCGACGTATTGCGCTTCAATTCGTAAAATTATTTGGTAAGAAGACGCTAGGTCTTGCTTATTCCCTTGTAGGTGTAGATTTAATTTTAGCACCAGCAACACCTAGTAACACTGCTCGTGCAGGTGGAATAATGTTCCCTATCATTAAATCTCTCTCAGAATCATTTGGTTCAACACCTAAAGACGGCACTGAGAGAAAGATGGGTGCATTTTTAATATTTACAGAGTTCCAAGGTAACCTTATTACGGCAGCTATGTTCTTAACTGCAATGGCAGGTAACCCTATCGCTCAAAGTTTAGCTGAGAAGACCGCTCATGTTCATATTACCTGGATGAATTGGTTTGTTGCAGCTATCGTTCCTGGTCTTATTTCACTAATAGTTGTCCCATTCATTATTTATAAAATGTACCCTCCAACTGTTAAAGAAACACCTAACGCTAAAAAGTGGGCTACTGATCAATTAGAAGAAATGGGCAAAATTTCATTAGCTGAGAAATTTATGATTGGGATTTTTATCGTAGCGTTAATACTTTGGATAACTGGTAGCTTTATCAATATTGATGCGACGTTAACAGCCTTTATCGCGTTATCTCTTCTCTTACTTACAGGCGTATTAAATTGGAAAGATATATTAAATGAAACAGGTGCCTGGAATACACTTGTTTGGTTCTCGGTACTCGTATTAATGGCAGATCAATTAAATAAATTAGGATTTATTCCTTGGTTAAGTAAACTCATCGCACATAGTTTAGGTGGCTTTAGTTGGCCAATCGTGTTAGTTTTACTCATTCTATTTTTCTTCTACTCACACTATTTATTTGCGAGTGCAACTGCACATGTCAGTGCCATGTATGCCGCGTTACTTGGCGTTGCAGTAGCAGCTGGTGCGCCACCGTTATTCAGTGCATTGATGTTAGGTTTCTTCGGTAATTTACTAGCCTCAACTACGCACTATAGTAGTGGTCCAGCACCAATTCTTTATGCTTCTGGCTATGTATCACAGAAACGTTGGTGGCTTATGAACCTTGTACTCGGTATCGTTTACTTTATTATTTGGATTGGATTAGGTTCATTATGGATGAAATTAATTGGAATGATGTAATTTTTGAACATGATAAAAAAGAATCGCTCAAATGAGCGATTCTTTTCTTATTTAATATACTTTTTAACGAAGCGTTTATTTCGCAATTGGATTTCTCTTAATATTCATATATTGCGAAATACTATATAGAATAATTCCAATCCATATAAATATAAATGTAATTAATTGATGGACATCAAACTTTTCTTTAAAGACGAAAATGCCGAGAATAAACATAATTGTTGGTCCTACATACTGAATAAAACCTGTAAGTGATAATGGTATACGTTTCGCTCCTGCTGAGAACAATATTAGTGGGATTGCTGTTACTGCCCCTGAGAAGACAAGCCAAAATGACGACATATTAAATCCAAACGTCATGTGATGTTGTTGCCATAAGTAGATAACATAAATTATTCCCGCTGGCGCAGTGACAATACATTCTATCGCTATACTGCTAATCGCATCGATATGTACAATCTTTTTAAGGAGTCCATACAAACCAAATGATAAGGCGAGCATGATAGATACGAATGGAAATTCCCCTATTTTAATAGTCATATAGAGTACACCGATTAATGCAAAGATGATGGCTAACCATTCAAATTTGTTAAATCTCTCTTTTAAGAAAATGAGCGCTAGCACGATACTGACAAGTGGATTAATATAATAACCTAAACTTGATTGAAGTACATGCCCATTTGTTACTGCCCAAATAAAAGTTCCCCAATTTATCGTGATTACATATCCCGCTACAATAATTGCTACAAGTTGTACAGGATGTGTAAATAATTGATTCACATCTCTAAGGAACGCCTCTCGTTGTTTGCGCCCTACTACAAGCAGAAGAATCATAAATATCATTGAGAAAATAATTCTAAAAGCAAGAATTTCAAATGCACCAATATGATCTATAAGTTCCCAATAAATAGGGAGTATCCCCCATAAAACGTAAGCACCTAACGCAAAAAATATTCCCTTTTTATACTCAGATGTCATTAGAAGCCCCCTCACTTTATGTAAAATAAAAAATGAGCGTTATTTCAGCTCATTTTATAGTATGCTTATTTAGTTTACTAATTCTTTACTATGAATGATACAAATCTGTTTAAAGATATTTGGTAAAAAATGAATTTTAATTAATAACGCATGAGATTTGGATTCAAAAAAATGATTATCCCCCAAAGAATAAGTCTATGAAGTCACTTGCACGGTTAGCACTTTCTTTGTAAAACTCGGTATAACCACAATTCGTACATGTGATTGTTTTAAAGTTATTGTGCTGAACATCAAACATTTTCGATAAACCTGATCCTGTAGCAGATAGTGTTCCTTCTTCTATTTCCGTATGACCACACTTCACGCAACCTTTTTCTTCAGTCATTTTTATTCCCCCTTAATTCTCTTATTAATTAACCTATTACACATTGAAAGGTTTATGAAACACTATTCTTCATAGGGACTGTATGAATTAGTTTTTTTAGCGACTTTTTACTTTCTTAGGTACATTTTTATAGGTCCATTTACGCCACAACGCTTCAAGAGGGCCTTGACGATAACGTTTAAGCCACCAATGTGTCACTAACATACTTATTATGAGGATAGGTAGCGCAATACAGATTGATTGAATTGGTGTTGGATGATTATATGGGAACACAAATCTTATAAAGAAATATAGTAATAACATTTGAGCCATAAAATTCGTAAACGCTGTTTTACCTAACTTTTCAAAAGGTACTAAAAGACGTTGAACACTCTCTTTATCAGTAATGAATAATAGTATTATGAAGTAAATGAGCGTTTGGAATGGTGTGACTAAGTCTTCTATATTCATCCATGATAAATTAGAACCAATATACTTTATTCCGATTAAAACAATAATAGCTGCTAAGCAAATAAGGAATGTATTTAAGAAAAACTTACGATGGTGCTTAAATCTATAAATCATACCACTTTGTGACATGTACATCCCAAATAGCATCACTGCCATTGCATCAATTAAATATAAGTTGGAATTCGTATCTACAAATGTCATGATATTGATGCTTAATAGTGTAAGAATTGAAATCCATAAATTATAGCGTGCTTGAGGTAACAAGAATAACCACATGATGACAGCGCCACATATTGCATATTCTGCGTATGGTAATGATAAAATCATACCAAAGATACCTACAACAAATAGAAAGAGTAAACGTCTAAACATCAGCTTTAACGGTGAAAGTGATTTTTTACGCGCATTATTCATAAATATGCCCATTCCGATACCAAATAATAAAGTAAACAACATAATAAAACGTCCATCTATAAATAGTGAGAAAAATTGTTTAATCATATAATCTAGACTTGTAAAATGAGGTTTCTTTTCATCTTCGAAAATGGGCAATACTTCTGAAACATTTGCAAAAAGAACGACTGAAATCGCTATGCCTCGAATAATATCTAACTCAACTATACGCTTCTTATCCATAACATAACCTCCTTATCTTTATGATAGGAGGCTGAAAAATTTCGTGCATTTACCTAATCTTACATTTTGCAGTTAGTTTCTTTCATAGATGAAAGGTTTGTTCAAAGTGCGTCTAAACAAGAGTAATATTAATACATCATTGTAATAAGGATAAGACAATATTGTCCCATCCTTTTGACTCTCGTTATATTATTAGACAACCCTCTGTCTTAATTTGAAAGTGCAATTTTAATGTGTTCTAGATGATGACGCTCATGCCATGATAATTTAGCCAATAAGAATGCTACGGTTAAGTCATCTGTTCCCTCTAAATTAACTTTCCTTTCAAGGTCCGAGTTTGATACGTTTTCACCAATAGCAACAACACGTTGATTTAGGGCATCTAGTAATTGTATAGAAATTTCGATAGGTAAACTTGAGTCTGCTAAATCCACCCACTGATTTTGGTCAAACTCAGGTGCTGATGGGTGTTCCTCAGTTAAAGCTAACTTTAAGCGGCTAAATAATTGCATTTGAGAGTCTGCAATATGATGTACAAGTTGTCTGACTGTCCAACTACCTTCTCGATATTTTTTAGTTAGTTGCTCATCTGATAGGTCATCAACAACATTTTTTAGTTGATCAATATATGTTTCTACTTCACTCATCCATTGTTTCACATCAACTAAAGTTACTTTGTTCGGTAACTCTAATTCTCCTATAGGAAATCTAACATCCATATCCTCCACCCCTTTTCATAATTACACATCTAGTATAAGGAATAATTTGAGCGAAAGAAAGATTACACTTTACCGAATAAGGCATTTATCATAGATATAATTTTCATTAAAACTTTTGTATAATGTTTGCTTTTACGCTGAAATCTTTGTATAAACTAATTGCTTAATATCTCATTTACATACGCGTTTAACGATTCACTAGATGATATGAGACCTATTTCACGTACGTATTCTTCAAGCTTTATATAATTAAGGTTATCACTTACCTTATCCAAGTATGATTCTGGTAAAAGAGTTATACCTTTATTTGCAGAGACATTGGCTAAAATTGTCTCAAAATAATCGTTGTAAACTAATAGATCTTCTTTAATTTTTAAAACTTTGTTTAAAAAATGCAGTGTGTCACATGGTAGTGTTTGAATGTAAATTCTTTCATTACCAAGATTTAACAAAGAATTATTCAACTTTTCTCGTCTTTCAGAATAGACTATGAAGTAATCTTCTTCATAAAACTTTTGAGCATAAAAGTTCTTTATCGACATGTTACCGATATCGCCAATAGCTACATCTATTTCTTTAATTTTTAATGATTCTATCAAGCTAGCTGTATTATCATTAATTATATATTGAAAATTCAAATCCTCAGTTTCTTCAATTTTTTTAATATTATGTGGGTTAATACTCGGAAGTAATCCTACTTTTATGTCTCTTTTGTTTATCTGTAAGTTACTAATTTTTACTTTTTCAACTTCTTCATAAATTTTATTTAGTTTCTCTAGTATTGATTGACCTTCTTTAGTTAAGAACACACCTTTTCTGTTTCTTATGAATATTTGTTGATTTAATTCATTTTCGACTGAAGTAACTCTTTTTCGTATTGCAGGCGTGCTGATATTCATTACCTCTGATGCTTTGTTAAAGCTATTATATTTAGCCACTTCCAATATATCTCTAATATAATCTGTCTCCATATTAATCCCCTTGAAACTTTTAGTTAATACACCATGAAACTCTTTTATTATTCCAAGTTTTATATTTAAATACTAACCTTAATTTACATTATTAAAAACTATTTAGTTTTGCACAGGAGGTTATTATGAAGAAAATACTAATATTAGCCTTGGGAATGTTTTCATTAGGTATGGATACTTATATCGTCGCAGGCTTAATCCCTGAAATGAGTAGAAGTTTAAATCAATCAAGTACTGCAATCGGACAAGGTGTAACAATATTTACACTTGTATTTGCAATTTCTGCGCCATTATTTTCTATCTTTTTAGCTAAAATTAATGTTAAGCAAACACTTATATTCGCTCTAATCATCTTTATTTTTGCGAACATCATGACATCTTTGGCAGTTAATTTACCTATTTATCTCTTGGCAAGAGCAATTGCTGGATTAGGTGCAGGCATCTTTTCTCCAATGGCAGTTAGTACAGGCAGTCAATTAGTAGAGAATAAAAATAGAGGGAAAGCTCTTGCGACTGTGGTTGGAGGCATGAGTATAGGTACTGTCATCGGGGTACCTTTAGGTATCCAAATATCAAATTTAAGCTCTTGGAGAGTCACTTTATTATTTATTGTCTTAATAAGTACCCTAACGTGTGTACTTATAGCTATTCACTTTAGAGCAATATTTGCCCCAACTCCACCAAGTATCAAAGAAAGATTTAAGCTATTTATACATCCTCATATTATTCGAATAATGACAGTTACAGTGTGTGCAGCAATCGCTAGTTTAGGTTTATATACCTATTTAAGTAAAATTGTTGAACATTATCAAAGTATCTATTCTCTTACTACTTATTTGATGTTGTGGGGTATTGGAGGCTTGATAGGAAGCTTTAGTATCGGGTTTATTATAGATATGTTTAAGTTTACTAACCTAATTGTGCTAAGTATAATGATACTTCTTTTATTTAGCTTCATACTTCTACCTATCTCAATCCACACACCTATCGCGAGCTGCCTCCCTTTTTTACTTTGGGGCGCTATGGGTTGGGCTACACAGGCTCCTCAACAACATATACTTATTAAAAATTATAAAAGTTATGGTGAGACTGCAGTAGCATTAAATAGCTCAGTTAATTACTTGGGAAGTAGTATTGGATCAGCTTTATGTGGTTCATTATTATTTATCACTCACAATATAAACATGCTAGTTTATCTATCTATTTTTATTTGTGGTATTGGTTTATTAGTCCAACTAACAAATATATTAATAGATAAAAAGCAGTCATTTTAAATTCATATCTCCCCATATAACCTTAATATAGTCTGTTTATCAATGTTTTCCGTTAAGTCTATAAAATATTTACTCTGCCATGCTTGCGTTTTTAGGGCAGTAGAATTTAAGTGTGTAACCCAACTAGGATAAACTCTAAAGGCCATTTTACCTTTCTTAAAATGATTACTTAATATCTCTCGTTTTAATAATTCATCTTTTGGAAAGATAAATTGGCCAAGTTTGTCCTTATCAATCACATTTACTATTAATTTCTCAGGAAAATTAGCATACTCAAATGGTTGATTAACTGACATCGAATCTTTAGTCCATAATGTTACGAAATATCCCTGTTTTTTATTCGTTTTCTTAGCTAATCTGCTTTTACATTTTATATGATTAATACTCAAATCAAGTGCTTCATATTCTTTATTCCATTTTTCATTAGCATATATTTCAAAGTTTATATTTAAATTTCTCACTAAATCTTCCATCAATTGAACAGACTTAAATGTCATTTACAGTCGCACCTTTTGTTTAATAATTAACGCTATTATGACTTAAGATAAATTAGCACGTTTAGCTCTTTGTATTTGTCGTTCAATACTTTCGATATCGACTTTGCTAATTAACTTTCTATAATCTTTCATGAGTTGTTGAACAATAGAATTGCCTTTGCCTGTAAGATAAATATACGTCGCACGTTGATCTTCATCACTTATATCCTTACATATTAATGCTTTCTTCGGAGATCGCAGTCGATCTATGAGACGCGACATCGCACTCTGACTCAATTTCACTTCTTTTATTAAATCATTAATTTTATACTTTTTGTCTTTCGCTTTATATAATTCATGAAGTACATAGAACTCTCTTAAACTAACACCATAGTTTTGTTTGAAATTACGCTCAATCATGTCCTCGATGTATCGAAAATATTCTGTAACTTCAACCCACTCGTCTATTCCGTTGATTTGTGTCATTCTTGCACCTCCATTGATGTCTTTAGTTGGTTAATTCTTATTATACATTGTTGCTTCTTTTGTAGAAATAAACATGGATTATTTTATTCATTTGAAAATGAAGTTCACAATAGTGGTGTTCATTTTCATATAAAGGTTATACGTCAAGGGAACTTAATGATAAAATATGTGTTAACTTGTGCATATTACATATAAAAATTGAAAATTTATAAAGGAGTATATTCATGACTAAAACTGTACATATCATCGGTGCCGGTTTAAGTGGTCTCGTAGCTGCAACGGAACTTCTTAAGAAGGGATACCATGTGACTTTAATCGACCAAGAACCTAGACAAGCTATTGGTGGCCAAGCATACTGGTCATTCGGAGGCTTATTCTTAGTCAATTCAAAAGTGCAACGTCGTTATGGTGTCAAAGATTCTTATGAATTAGCACTCAATGACTGGTTAGGCTCAGCACAGTTTGACCGTCTTGATGGAGAGGACTATTGGGCTGAACAATGGGCAAAAGCTTATGTTAAATTCGCAACATATGAAAAGGAAGACTACTTAAATCGTATGGGCGTTAAATTAACTCCAATTCTAGGTTGGGCTGAACGTGGTGGCGCTTCAGCATCGGGTCACGGTAATTCAGTTCCTCGTTTCCATATTACATGGGGAACAGGCCCTGGACTTGTAGAACCATTTAGTAATTATGTCCTTCAACAAGAGCAAGAAGGTCGCGTCACTTTCTTACCTAGACATCAAGTCACATCTATCGACATTGAAGATAATCAAGTACGCCATATCTCTGGGAATATTCTCGAAGATAGTGATGTTGAACGTGGCACCCCTTCCTCTCGACAAGTGATTGATACATTTTCATATGATGTCGAACATCTTGTTATTACATCAGGCGGTATTGGGGCAAATATCGAATTAATTAAGAAGTATTGGCCTAAACGTCTAGGCCAAGCCCCTGAACATATGATTCAAGGTGTGCCAGACTCTACTGATGGACGTTTGATTGGTATTTCTGAAAATGCAGGCGTCAACATCGTTAATAAAGATCGTATGTGGCATTATACAGAAGGCGTTAAAAACCATAGTCCAATTTGGACTCAACATGGGATTCGTATCATTCCTGGTCCTTCATCAATGTGGTTTGATGCTGAAGGACATCGTATGTCTGCACCAGATTATCCTGGTTTTGATACTTTACACACGTTGGAAACTATTATGAAAACAGGATATGACTATTCATGGTTTATTTTGACTGAAGATATCATTAAAAAAGAGTTTGTGTTATCAGGTTCAGAACAAAATCCAGATTTAACTAACAAAGACATTCAGTTGTTAATTAAAGAGCGATTAAGCAAACAAGCGACTTCACCAGTGAATGCATTTATGGAAAAAGGTGAAGACTTTGTGGTTGCCGATGATTTAGGCACGCTCGTTAAGAAAATGAATGAACTCGTAGATGATGATCTTTTAAAATACGAAGATATTAAAGCTGAAATTAAATCACGTGATTTGCAAATTACCAATTCATTTAGTAAAGACCCTCAAGTAGCATTTATTCATAATGCACGACAGTTTTTAGGAGATAAAATTGTACGAACTGCAAAACCTAAACCTTTCCTAAGTAATCAAAGTGGTAAATTAATTGCAGTAAAACTTAACATTATTAGTCGTAAAACACTAGGTGGTATTCAAACCGATTTAGATGGACGTGCTATCAACCAACAACGTGAACCTATACAAGGATTATATGCTGCTGGTGAAGCATCTGGCTTTGGTGGCGGTGGTCTTCACGGTTATCGTGCACTTGAAGGTACCTTCTTAGGTGGTTGTATCTTTAGTGGTATTAGAGCTGCTGAAGGTATCGATAAACATAACTTATAATATTTTGAAATCAAGGTTACTCATTTAGGATATGGGTAACCTTTTTTTAGGTTTTATACTCCTCGAATTTTTACTCGCAATTTTATTTCTAATTTAAGATAATAGTGAAATCAACGATGCGAAAAACCGAGCGATAAATAGCATACATAATGGACCATAAAAAGCGTATTGTTAATTTACTCAACAAAGTGAGATTTAACAATACGCTTAATCATTATCTCTATTCAGTTTTATCGCTACGAATGTGTAATCCTCTATATCTATTAATTGTACCTATCAACTCTTGTTTACGTGGTAAGGCTAAATTACCTGGGTGACCTTGATGATGTGAAATAACTTCTAAACCTTCTGCTTCAATACGTTGATATAAACGATCTGTTGCTTCAATCAATGTATCATTATCATTGAGTAATTCGTTGTTAAGATAATCTAACATCACTGCTAAACTATTAGTCTGGCTATCATCGACAAGTTGCTCTAAACCAGAGATTTGGATAGGTTCTTTACCATAAGTAACTGCATGAAGCCCTTTAGCTTTAAAACGACCATCTTTGCCTTTCTTATTGAAGCTAGATTTAAGAGGGACTCTAGACGGAATGCTACCAAATTCACTGTTGGACATATCAAGTCTTTCATATCCTGTAGATTGTGCGATGTCTTTTGCCTCAACTGTCACATCTTTCAAATGATATTCATCCATCATTAATACTTGGTCAGCCACATCAAAGTAATCTCCTGAGCCACCAACAATAAGAATTGTTGAGACATCGTAATCCTCGTATAATGGTTTAACTTTATTTGAAAATGGTGTAATCGGTTCTTTCTCAGGAGCAATCAACTTTTGCATACGTCCGTCTCGAATCATAAAATTCGTCGCAGATGTATCTTCATCGATAAGTAAAAGCGATGTCTGAGCTTCTAAAGCCTCCATCACATTTGCTGCTTGAGACGTACTGCCACTTGCATTTTCTGTTGAGAATTCCGTAGTATCTTTCTTACCTGGCAAGTGATCGATAAATGGTTGAATATTGACTTTCTCAATACTTCTGCCATCTTCAGCACGAATCTTCATCGCATCATGTTGTGTGATGACATACTCTCTACCATCTCCGTCAATGTGATTATATACACCACGCTCAAGTGCTTCGAGTAATGTGGATTTACCATGATAACCGCCACCTACGATTAAAGTAATTCCTTTAGGTATGCCCATACCTTTAATAGATTTTCCACTAGGCAAGTCTAATTGAATCTCAAATTTTTCTGGACTTTGAAACTGAATAGCGTGGTGCATAGGACGGTCAGATACTCCACTTTGTCGAGGTAAGATTGCGCCGTTAGCAACAAACGAAACAAGGTTGCGTTTGTCTAATTCTTCTCGAATATACATCTGATCTTTAATGAGATTGACTTGATCTTGAAGTTTAGAATGGTCAAGATGTTGATAGTGTAATGCTTGATCAACAATTTCTGGTAAGGTATCGATAATTGTATGTGCAGCTGCTTTACCAAGAATTTTACGACCTGCTGCAGGTAATCCCACTTCGATACGCGCTTCAATGTCAGTATCATTAATCACCACAGAGGTGCGCTCTAACATCTCTTGTCCACAGCGATCGATTTGTATCTTCCCAGATTTTTTATCCTTTTTTGTTAGCTCTCTCACCTTATTGTGCACTGCTCGCGTTAAGAAATCACTCACAGCAATACGTTTATATTTGTCATCTAATAATTGATCAGGTATGCCTGCCTCATCCCTAGCTACGATACATCTCATTTTAGAAGGTGGTGCAAACGGATCGACTTGTACATGGTCTATAGCAAGTCTAAATTGATCGAATTCATACACACCTTTCGTACGTTTATAGGCACCATATTTTTGCCCATCTAATGACTTTAAAGTGCGTTCTAGCGCTTGAGCACTTTTCAAGATAGACACCTCCATTCAATATATTTCCAACTTTCATTTTTTACCCTGAACATGAAAACTATTAAACGTTCTTTTCATTAATAATAATTAAACTATGCGCGCATACTTAAAATTAAAAAAACACTCCAAGTTCTCAATCATAAATTGAAAACGGAGTGTAATTTAGATGTTTTAATGTGTTTTAGCGCCTGTACGTTCGCGTAAATCATGTTCAATTTCTTCAAGACTACGTCCACGTGTTTCAGGTAAGAATTTAATAACAAATAGCATTGCAAGTATACCAATTACAGCGAAGATTAAGAAGACCCATTCGGTACTTAACGCATCACTTAAAATTGGGAATAGTAATGACACAATTAATGTACCAATATTAAGCACTAATGCTGAGATACCAGTTGCTGCACCACGAGCGCGCATAGGGAAAAGCTCTGGTAACATGACCCATAACACAGGTCCCCATGAAATACCGAAGAAAACGATAAATAGAGATAAACATAAGATAATAATCCACGCTGACGATGCTATACCTATTGTCCAAATCAATACTGCCATGATGATAAGTGATGCAATCATCCCAATATTACCAATGACTAATAATTTCTTACGGTCAATTTTATCAACTACAAATAATGCTGCAATTGTAACAAGAACATTAATTATACCTATACCAACTGAACCTAAAATAGATGCCGCTTCACCTAAACCAGCCTTAGCGAAGATAGATGAAGAATAGAAGATAACCGCATTAATACCGATAAATTGTTGGAATATCGCAAAGATACAACCTACAATAAGTGTTCTACCTAACCAAGGCGATTTTATTACTGACCATGATGATTCAGCAATAGCTGAGATTTCTTTCATTTCTTTAAGCTCTTTTTCAATTTCGCTATCGTCATAAGTAATCTTCATAACTTTACGAGCCGCTTCTTCGCTTCTATTTTCAAGTAACCATCTTGGACTTTCAGGCATAAAGTAAATTCCAATAAGTAGAATCACTGATGGTACAACTGCTAAACCAAGCATCCAACGCCAACCTTCAATATTAGCGAATGCATAGTTCACAAGATATGCTGCTAAAATACCAATAGTAATCATTAATTGGTTTAATGAACCGAGTGAGCCACGATATTCTGTAGGGGCCATTTCAGTTAGATACACTGGTACTGTAGACATAGAACCACCGACTGCTAAACCAATAATCAATCGTCCCACAATTAGAAGTGCAAGATTTGTAGAGAATGCAAGTGTTAATGCACCAATAATGAAGACGACAGCAATTAACATTACAAGACGACGACGTCCTAGTTTATCGGCTAATGGACCACTACTTCCTGCCCCGATAATAGCACCAATTAACATGGATGATACGACAATCCCTTCTGTCGTACTGTTTAGAGGTATATCTTTATGTATAAAAAGTAATGCACCAGAGATTACACCGTTGTCATAACCGTATAATAAACCTCCCAATGCTCCCAATATGAATATTAAATACTTATTCACTTTCATGTAAATCATCCCTTTTTTAAAAACTAAAGCAATTATACGCCTAAAATGAAAGCGTTTCAATTTATAATTTATTAAAATTTAATTACGACTAGTTTATTTAGTCTTTTAGATATTAAATATAATTAGACACAATATATCGTGTTGTTTGATTGCGATCTTCATATAGCTTCTTACATAAAAAAACACTCCGAAGATAAAGGTCCTCTATATCAACGACGTGCATATATTGAAACGTTATTTATCTGTTACTTTTTCATTTTGAACAATTTCTTCAGCAATGCTGTCCCAGAATGCTCTTAAATCATCTACTGAAATACGTGCTTCTGTACCATCTGATCCAACGAAATCACCGTGATCCCATTCATGTTTTACAGGCATTACTTGCCATACACCTTTTTTAATATCTTTCGTTGCAGGTGTGTATGCTTGGTTAAATGGATGTTGTGCTGAAACAACTGAAACTAAGCCATCATTCACTCTCCATTCTTTCTCAGGAACTTTACCAATCACATTGCCTGTAACGATATAGGACATACCCATATTAATATCAGCTTTTTGTCTACCATTCAATGCTGGTCTTGTTGATTCCCCACTGTATGTTTTATATACAATATTTGGATTGAGTGACGTATGGTGATTTAACTTACTTGTACCTTCACGACTTAAATCATAGAATGCATTATCTTTCGTTTTCCATATCTTACTAGTATTCTTAACACGTTTTAGATATTCAGCATTCGTTTCATCGTCTCTTTGAGCAAGACCCCATTGTTTTAAACCTACGTCAACTTTTGAATGTTTACTACCTTGGAATTTAGCGTAATCATATGCAAGTTGGCGAATAAATGGTTCGTTGCCGATATCAGCTGCATGAGTACCATTGTGTGGTGCTGCTAATGTCGTGATTGAAGAAACCATGTTATCTTGGCCACCTTTATATAAAGGAGAAATGTCGCCACCGTGTTTCTTTTGATATTTAACTTCTTCAGGATTACCTTTTCGAAGCATTTCTTCTAGTAAACGAACAGTTTGTCCACCCATACTATGACCAATTAAATGAATTTTTTGACCAGGCTTCCAATCGCGATACGCCCCAGCATATGTTTTACCATAACGATCATGACCGTATTTAGCAGCATGTGCAGCACCGTAATCAACTGTACCGCCTTTAATATAGTAATATAATTCCACGGCTCTATCATAGTTACTGCCGAATGCACTCACGCTCGCTTCACTAACGTTGTAACCTTTAGCTCTTAACTCTTGTGTAAGTTTAATTCGTTTACCGCCCCAGTAGTTATGACCTAGTACTGGACCATTATCTGCAGTATATCCGTTGAAGCCATGAACAAGTATGATTGGATCATGGTTTTTATATTGAATTTGTGGGAAGGATTTATCGCCTTGCTTTTTAACTTTTGTTTCAGATTGTTGTGCTGATTTCTTTTTAGGTGTAGCAATCGCATTGCGTGTTAACGTATTTAATCCTTTTTTAGATTGATCATCTTTGTCACTAGGTGAAGAATGGTCTGTCGCTTTATCATTCTTTAAATCATTTACTTTAAGTTGTTTATCTTTTGCATCTTTTTGAGATGAATTTGACTGTTGATCATTATTTAAAGCTTCTACTGGAGCTTCTTTTTCTGCAACATCGCTTTGTTGTTCATTATCTTTAGATTGCTGTGTTGTTTCACGATTTAATTCTTTATTTTGAGTTGAAGTTGATACTTTATGATTACGTTGCTCTGGTTGAGTTTTATTTGTTTTATCTTTGTCGTTATTAGGTGTTGTTGCATCAGCTTTATTATTTTGAGAAGACTCTAATGTATTTTCATATGAAGATGCTTGATCTTTCACGTCCTCAGAGGTTGTTTGCTCTTTTTCATTATCTGATTGAGTATCTTCAGATTTTGCAGTTTCCTCATTATTACGAACCTTTGCTACTTCTGAACTTGACTCTTGTGTTGTTTTATTAGCAGTTTCATCTAAATTTTGCTGCTTATTATCTTGATTTTCTTTTGCAGGTGTCGTTACAGCTGCACTTTCCTGCTTATTGACTGTATCTTGTTGAGTTTTACTTTCTTGTCCATCATTATTTTCAGGTGATTGCTTTTGTAAGTTTGATTGATTAATATCTTGTTTTGATTGTTTATCTTCTGTAGTTTGATTATCAACTGGTTGTTCTTTTGATTGATCTTTATCTGTCTGTTCCGAAGTAGATTGATCTGTCGTTAGGTCTTCATTAGATTGATTATCATTGTTTGATGGATGATTCGCAGTGTTTGTTTGCGCTTGGTTTTGTGTTTCATCTTTATGTATAGCTGATGAAGTATCATTCTTAGTTTCTACTGTTTGGCTATCTTTTTGATCATTCGTTTGTGGCTCACTTAAATTTTCATTATCTGCCCCGTGTGATTGTGCTGTATGACTTTCAGAATTCCCTTGTACATCCTGTTCTGCCGCGTGTGCAGCGCCGCCCCCAATAAATAACATCGATGCGACAATGATTGAAGACGCACCAACACTTAATTTGCGAATACTGTAAGAGTTCTTTCTGTTTTTCATTTTTTAGCACCTCAGTTTTAATTTTTTAGTTTAGAAGCTTGCTTTAAACGAAAATATTTACGATAGCGCGTGGAATTAACTCAAATATTTTACTCAACCATGCTTTTATCATCTTCATACTCCTTTCTATTAAAAATACCTTACAAACACCTAAAGGCACCCTTATCATAAAATACGAACATTAAGCTAGCATGAAGTTACTTTTACATCTTGTTAAAGACATACAAAAAGACACTTCCTATTACCTCAAATAGAAAGTGTCTTTGATAAAATTCTATGATTTATAATTTAGACGTACAGTTGCACGTTAATGTATAAGTATTAAGTGGAATAAAGAAGTATGGATGACTTTTCTTTTCAATTACTAGTGATTAAAGGAAACAATCTAGTGATTTTTTAACTATCTCATGTTTACGACTATGATTTGAACACAAATGAATCATTCTATCTTGGCATATATATTCTTGAAAGAACACCTTGTCATCTTGATAGTATAAGGGCTGTGTTACGTCATAAACATCTAAGCCTTTGAGTAACCCTTCTCCTATCAATTTCGTATAACTTTCTTTTTTCGTCCAAATTGTATAAAAATCTTTTAATTGTCGTACTTGGTTAAATTCATTTACGGAAAATTGTGTAGCCAAGTTTAAATAATTCAAATCTTTAATTTCTTCAATATCGACGCCTACTGGATGTTGATCAATAGCGCATACAATATACGGAAAACTGTATGAAAGATTCACATTAATATGTTTCCTACTTTGAATCTCAATCTTACCATTCTTTGTAACATGATACTTCCACTGATTTATGTTCAGACCATAACATTGCTCGATACAGTACTGAATCAACATATCTCCTATTTGATGCATGACACGATCTTTTTTAAAACGATATTTTGAACGTTCAGGTTTCTTTAATTGTCGATATGATTGAAATAAACGATGTTCAATATTTGTTATGTCATCATTTATTTTCGTTAAAAATAGTGTCATTCATGTTCCTCAGATTCTTTAAATTTTTCAATGAGTAAATCTCTCCAAGCACGTAACCATTGAGAAGTGACATGAGGCCATCCGTCACCTAACTGTGCTATAACATGTTGGGTCATCTCAGATTCGATTTGTGCGGGAACTTGGGTTGTATCTCCGCTACTTAAACCGATAACCTCATGCATACCATTATTAAGCAACATTTGTTCAAATTCCTCGTCACTAATGATATTCATCTGAGTTTGTTTTGCATTCTCTAATACGCTTTGCATAGTTCTCGTATGAGGAGAATAAATATGATAAATAATTGATTGCGCTTGGGATGCAGCAATCTTCACAACATGACGTGCGGTAATATCAATAAATGATAAGTCTACAGATGTTTTACCGAAATATTCTCCAATAGATGATATTTTTAATAATTCATGCATCATAATTGAAAAACGGTTTGTCGTAAGATTTGTCATGTTTAACGCGCCAGAATAAGCACTTGTTAAATTCCCTAGTCTCATAATTTGAGCATCTAAACCATCATTAACCGCTTCTAAAACTTTGATTTCACTATAGAATTTACTTTTTGTATAAGGTGATGTAAATAATTGTTGTTTATAAACATCTTTTTCAGAAAAAGCCTTATCCTCGGTGTGGACATCAAAGACTGCTCCAACACTAATTGTCGAAATGTATATAAATTTCGCTTGATGTTGCTGTGCTAGAGCTAATAAAGCTTCGGTACTCTGTACGTTTACGTGAATAAAGTTTTCATCATCTCCGAAATGATCTGTACGCGCCCCAGCATGAATGATTGTATCAATTGTATCTTCAACGTTAAATGCATCTAAGTTTGCTAAGTCTCCTAGAACTACCTCTACCTTATCCATGAGTTCTTCAACTTTATCTGCCTCGAAGTAGCTAAGTAAATTCGCTTCAACTTTAGCACGTGCATCTTTGATAACTTGACCTCTTACTAAGCATGTCACTTTAGTAGCTTGGTCTTGTAACTCATTAATTAGATATGCACCTAAGAAACCAGTACCTCCAGTAAGGAGAACTCTTCCAAGTGAGTTTTGAGTCTCATTACTTACATTCAATTGGTAACGACGTTTGACTAATGCTTGAAGTTGAGACAAGTGATCTGGAAGTTCAACTTCCACTAGCTCTTTTCCGCCTTCAAAGACTTCTGCCAAATGTCTTATTGATTTATATTGATATATATCTTGCATAGTGAGATTTATATCATGAGATTTAAGCTTAGATACCGCAACCATCGCATCTAGTGACGTACCACCTATTTCGAAGAAGTCATCGTCTATGCCTATCGTCGGAAGCTCTAACACGTCAGCAAATATTGAAGCGAATTGGCGTTCCATATCATTTCTAGGTTCTACATATCCATTTCTTTGAATTTGTGGACGAGGTAATTTTGATTCATCTACTTTATCATTACGTGTTAACGGAATAACATCAATTGCTGTGACAGTTTTTGGAATCATGTACTTAGGTAAGTATTGATTTAACTGTCTTACGATGTCTGACTTAATGTCTTTATCGCCTACATAATAGGCATGTAGAACTTCATGTTCTCCTTGTTGATCAACGATAACTACGCTATCAGAAACGCCCTCTACTAAATTGATAATGTTTTCGATTTCTCCAAGTTCGATACGGTAACCATTGACTTTAACTTGATTATCTATTCGCCCCATAAATTCAATTTGACCATCATGTGTATATCTTGCAAGGTCACCACTGCGATATAATTTGCCTTCACCAAATGGATTATCTATGAAAGATTCAGCAGTAAGTTCAGGTCTATTTAAATAACCAGCCGTTAAACTTTCACCTGCGATACACAATTCTCCTGAAACACCTACACCACACAATTGCATACCCGATAAAATGTATACTTGAATGTTAGCTAAAGGTTGTCCTATAGGTATTGTTGATGGAATAGGCTCACCTTTAGTGTATGACCAGTTTGAAGCAATCACTGTGGATTCAGAAGGTCCATACGCATTAAAGTACGTATCGCAATGCTCTGAAATATGACGCACAAACGTTGGAGTACTTGTTGCACCACCAGTAATTAACTTAGGTATATAGAAATCTTCCATGACGTTACAAACTTGAAGTGGTATAGATGCAACCGTAATACGTTCTCTTTCAATCAGTCGTTGTAGCTGCTCTGTATCAGTACGTTCTTCATTGTTTGCAATCACAAGTGTATAACCATTTAACAGACTGCAATAGATATCCATCGCAGATGCATCGAAGACGTAATTCGCATATTGAATAAACGTTTCATCTTCCGATAATTCAAGTCTCTCTGTCCAAGCATTTACCAAGTTTAAAACATTACGTTGTCTTACCGCCACACCTTTTGGCATGCCAGTTGTTCCAGATGTGTAAATGCTATAAAGTTCATCTTCTAGACTACCCTCATATTCTGAAAATGACTTTTCAACGGGCGATTCTTTATCAATAGACTCTAATGCAATCGTTAATAGGTTAGAATCAAACTCCTTACCATAAGTTAAAATGGCTGACACTTGAGCATCTTCAATCATTAACTCAATACGTTTATCAGGATGCGTGATATCAATTGGAACATACGACGCACCTATCTTCCATGATGCAATCATACTCGCAATCATTTCAAAGCTTCTATCTATTAATAATGCAACTCGCTCTCCATATGTCACTCCATTTTTCATAAGCTCATTGGCTATACGATTTGCATAATGATTTAATTCATCATACGTCATTGATTGCCCGTTCATTTTCAGTGCAATCTCATCTTTCTTCTCATTAACTACATGATTGAATAATTGCTGTAGGGAATTATTTTCCGGGAAATATAGGGTATGATGATTAACATTTGTTTCAACCCATTCCAGCATATCCGGAGGTTCTTGAATATCTTGAATTTTTAAAGCTTGAGTAGATGTCACATGTTGGATGATATTTTCAAGCTGGTAAGCAAGATTATGAATCGTCTCTTCCGCATATAAATCTGTATTATATTCAATATTAACCACATAGTCGTCTCGATCTTCCTCAATGATAAACGACAAGTCAAATTTAGCTGTTGTCGTTTGAGGTGGAATGTGCGTCAGTTGACTATGTCCAAAGTTAGCATGGTTTGTTTCGTTGTTTTGTAATACAAGCATTACGTCGAATAATGGATTACGCGAAGCATCTCGTTCATCCATCAAATCGTTAACAAGACTTTCAAATGGATACTCTTGATGTTCATACGCACCGAGACTTGTTTCTTTCACTTCAGACATCAATTGTTCCCATGTTTTATCGTTCGTTGGATGGCCACGGTAAAGTAGTGTATTCGCAAACATACCAAGCATATTTTCAGTGTCACGATGAGTGCGGGCACTTATAACGCTCCCTATGACAATGTCATCTTGGCGTGTATATTTATGAAGCAATACCATTATTGCACTTGCAAAGAACATGAAATCAGTCATTTGATGTTTCTCCACATAATTTTGCAACTGTGATTTTAAGTTCTTATCAAAATGGAACGTCAACATTTGACCATGTGTCGTCTTAATACTAGGTCTTGGATAATCTGTCGGCATATTTAATACAGGAACACCATCTTCAAATTGTTGTAACCAATAGCGACGTTGAATAGATAAATCTCGATGAGCCATCCATTCACTATAATCTTTATATTGCAGTGATAGATTAGGAAGTGATTTTTCTTGATATAAAGCATTTAAATCTGCTAATAAAATCGTATTACTCATACCGTCATTGATACTGTGATGCGTATCCATAAACAGATAATCCTCATGTGGACCATGGATATATCTTACACGCATTTGACTAGGTTGCTCTAAATTAAACGGTTGCATAAAGGCCTGAATAATTTGTTGTTCATCTGTAAGTCGTGTCGTCACTTCTTTAAAATCAGCAGCAACATTGTCTGCTACTCTTTGTTTCACTTCATTGCCATCCACTATATATTGAGTCCTTAAAATTTCGTGACGAGCAATAAGTTGGTTCAACGCTCGCTTCAATTGCTCTACGTTTAATTCAGAAGACAATCGCCATAAGAACGGAATATTATAAACAGTGTCTTCAGGATTGACACTCCACAATAAGTACATACTTTTTTGAACAGCACTTAATTCGTATTGCTCAGCTCTTTGCGCTTTAGGTATGACTTCATAGTCTTCATTTTGCATTTCCATAATGTGTTGACTTAATTGTTCAACAGTCGGTAATTTCATAATATCTCCGACTTTTAAACGTTTCTTAAGTTGGGATTCGATACGATTCACAACTAACGTTGCACGCAATGAGTGCCCACCAAGTTCAAAGAAATTATCTTTAATACCTACTTGGTCGACATGTAAGATATCTTCAAAGATTTGACATATAATACGTTCACCTTCGTTACGTGGCGCCACATAGTTTGATAAATCAACTCTATCAATATCCGGTAAAGCTCGCTTGTCTAATTTACCATTGATAGTGATAGGTATTTTATCTATTTTCATGAAATGAACTGGAATCATATATTGTGGCAATGTTTCACTTAACACTTCTTTCAAGTGACTCGTCGATTGAGATTGTTGCGCTTCATAATATGCCACAATTTGCTTGTCTTGCTCCTCTTCACGCACAATAACGACTGCTTTATTAATATCTCTAATCGCTTCAATTGCTTTTTCAATTTCTGATAGTTCAATTCTAAAGCCACGAATTTTAACTTGCTTATCGATACGACTGAGATAATCAATATGACCGTCTTCTTGAAGACGTACTAAATCCCCACTGCGGTATAGGCGCTCATTTTCAAAGGGAGAGGTGATAAACCTTTCAGCAGTGAGCTCTGGTTGATTTAAATATCCCTTCGCCAGACCAGCGCCTCCTATGCATAATTCCCCAGGCACACCTACACCACATAAGTGCTCACCTTGCATCACGTAAACCGTTGTTCCATTGATTGGTTGACCAATAGGAATTCGATTTGGCATCTCATCAGGTATCGCATAAGTCGTCGTGAATGTCGTATTCTCTGTTGGACCATAACCGTTAATGATTTGAGGATGGCGTTGACGTGAGTTTAATAGATTCACCCATTTCGCATTTAGCACCTCACCACCAATTAATAGATACGTTAAGGGTTCTAGCGCCTCGATACGTTCACTTGCAATTTGATTGAAAAGGGATGACGTTTACCACATCGTGTTGACTTGTTGATTCACAATTGTTTGACCTAATTGAACAGGGTTAAGTAAAGTATCTTTCGACGTTAATACTAAACATCCACCGTTTAATAGCGCACCATAAATTTCAAATGTGGCAGCATCAAACGCTACAGTTCCCGATAATAAAATAACCGTTTGATCATTTAATTCAACATAATTAGGTTCATGAACTAAACGATCAATCCCTCTATGAGGAACCACTGTCCCTTTAGGCTTACCTGTTGTACCTGAAGTATAAATGATGTATGCAGTATCCTCATCAGTATTGATATGACTTGGGTTGTCAGTTTCCGCTTCGTCGCCATTCCAATCAAATGTGTCTAGTTCAATTTGAGGAACGTCAGACTGTATTGTCGCTTGATATGTCACGATTGCTTTAGGCTGTGCATCTTCAATAATAAAGGTTGTTCTATCTTCAGGATAATCTGGATCAATCGGTAAGTATCCAGCGCCTGCCTTTAAAATACCTAACATACCTATAACCATTTCGATACTTCGTTCTGCCAAGAGCGCGATAATATCATTGGGTTGTACATGATAAGTGTGTCGCAAATATTGTGCCAAACGATTCACATGGTAGTTCAATTCCGCATATGTCATGGATTGTTGTTCATATTGCAATGCTATTTGATTTGGATACTGTTCTACTTGATATTCAAAACGTTCCATTACCGTTTGATAAAGTGATGAACTTGTTGAATGGTTGATGTTTTGATAGATTTCAAAATCATTTTCATTACATAATTCTATATCTTTAATTATCTTTGAAGGATTATGTGTTAATTGCATATTAATACTTCTAATTAAACTAACTAATGTTTGAATCGTTAGCTCATCATAGGCATTTGTATTGTATACAATATCAAAGCCTTGGTGAGGACGTGGATATATTTCTATGTCAGCTAATAAAGAACTATCACTATGCAATCGATGAACTTTATGTTCGGTGTGATTTAACTCAAAGTACTCGTTAAATTGCGTTGCATGTATGATTGTTTCGAATTCCATATCACTTGCATTAGGTTCACTTAAGAAACCTGTCCCGTTGGCTTTCATATCATCTATCGCTAATTCCCATTCATTCATAATTACGTCTGCAGAAAGCGTAGTGTCTATATTTAAACTCAGTGGTGCTACAAGTATGTTAAGTAACATCATATCGTCAGTTTTGTCATATTCCATTGGAAAATGAATTCCCAACGTCACTTGATTGGACTGACTCAAAAAGTAATTCGCTAAATAAGTGCTTGTAACTAGACGAGTCATATCAAATGATTCAAGATCTACACTTGTATGTTCAACTTGTGGTTGTTCTGAATTTCGTTTTATAGGCATGTATGATTCACAATCTTGATCGGCATGAGCCATTTCAAAGTGATTTAAATGTTGTTGATTGTCCTCATTTGAAGCATCAGTCGCTACATTCATTTCTTTAATCATGTGATAAAAATCCGATACAGTATGTTCATGAAATAGACCATAGCTATACGCGATATTTAGTTGTTTAAAGAAATCATCTAACTGGCTATCATTGAAAATCATGGAATGGAAATCTAAAAGTAAGAACGTTTCATCTAAAAATTGATAAATTGTAAAATTAAATAGAGGTAATTGATTGAAATAGTAGGAATTCAACTCTTGGTTGAGGTAAGTCGTGATATCAACTTTTTTAGAACATTGATTCACTTCTTTAATCTGTATAAATGGGAAAAATTCTCGCACATTGATGCGCAATTGGTCGTTACAATGCTTGAATGTCGCCCTCAACTGTGGCTGATGTTGTACTACATCTAGCAGTGCATACATCAATCGATGACGCTCGATATCTTGATCTAATCGAACCCAGTACGTCACCCTCTTTGTAGTTGAAGTTGATTGTAAATATTTTTGATAAAAATAGTGTTGAAAATGCAATGTTTCAATAGTCATTCAAGTCCTTCTTTCGTACTCATACTTTATAATACTCACTAACAAATAACTTACATATATTCTCTAGATAAGCTATATATTAGTACATTCAAAGGTTTGAAAACAATTACTAAAGTGAATTTTTTACAAAATCTTAATAAATATATTTTATTTTTAATCACGAGCAATTTAGTAGGTTATAAAATTCACAATTAATGATTTTCATTATTAGCCTTTAAATTAAATTGGTACACCGCACGATAGAGCAATATACTTCCTAAAGTAAGAATCAGTGCCATATAAATCGTCATACCTAGGGCGTTCATCAATACGCCTAAAATAATACCCAGTCTTGCAATTAATTGCGCAAAGTTAAAACTTAATGCACGTATTGCAGAATATGTGCCTCTCTTCTGTGCAGGAATCATCTTATATCTATGTTCTTCAGTAATCGGAGAGTAAATCATCTCACCTAACGTGGCTATAACCATAACTATCATAAGTAAAGTAAAATCATTTAAATAGGTAATGCCTGAATAACCTACTACATACATGATGAGACCTACAAATAACGCTTTTTGATTATTCATTTTCAAGATATATTTAGATACAAAATACGTTAAAGCTATTACAACTAGCGTATTAGTCATAATTAAAATTGAATACATTTTAACTCCATCAATTGAGACATGAAACATTGATAAAGTTTCGAATTCCTTTTTAAGTCTAATTGAAACATAAGATGACGTGGATAATTCACCCATTAAAAGAATACTTGAGCCGATAATTAAATACATAAATAATTTATCTTTTAGCACAAGCTGATAATTACGTAAAAAGCCTTTCAAACTTAATACATTATTAAAAGTTTGTCCCTCTTTATTCAACGGTTTGGCGTTATCATTAGGAATCCAAATATATAAAGCCACGAATACAAGTACGAAAATCACAAAAGCGATCAAAAACAACGCCGATTTATTCGCGTGATACATGGCTCCTCCTAAAAATGCACCACAAGCAACGGCTACGTTAGTAAGCCAATAACTTACTTTATATATGTAATGTTCAACTTCTGGCGTAATCGCGTCCATGATCATCGTTTCTATAAGCGGTGCAATCATACCAGACGAAATACTAAAAACCGTATAAGCTATGCAAAATATGATGATAAGCAATGTCTGATTAGAGACTGAAAATGCCATTGCAAGCAAACTTATACACTCAATAATTTGATATATAAGCATTGTGCGTTTTTTAGGATAACGCTCAATAATATGCCCCGAAATCATCGAAATTGGAAAATTGATTAAAACTAAAATAAAAAGAAATATACCTGAAAAGGCCTGATTGACCATATCCGTTAGGTATAAAGCTATAAAAGGCAAAAATGCCATAACAATTAAATTTTCAAAGAAACTACATATTAATCTTACTTTTAAGGTGATGCTCATTTTTCTCATTCTATCTTTTCTCCCCCTTAAGCTTGATAAGTATTAAATTGTAGATACTTTTCTTAGCTTAACAGTATTTTATTTTTAATTAAGAGGTCACACTATTACTGGACTGTATAACCACCATCTATAATAATAGCTTGTCCTGTCACACTTTTCGTCGATTTACTTGCTAAAAATATGGCATAATCGGCAATTTCTTGAATATCGATTAATCGTTTTTGAGGAATTAATGGGAACAACACTTCATCCATCACTTGCGCTACGTCTACATTTCGCATTTGTGCTAAGTCTTCCATCTGTCCTCTAACAAGTGGTGTGTCGATATATCCAGGACAAATCGCATTCACTGTGATACCGTCCTCAGCTGTTTCTAAAGCTGTTACTTTTGTTAAACCAATAATTCCATGTTTAGCGCTATTATAAGCTGATTTTCCTGCGAAACCGATGACACCATTAATAGATGACATATTTAAGATTCTGCCATAGTGTTGCGCCTTCATAATAGGAAGAACATGCTTTGTCATTAAAAAGGCACCAACAAGCATGATATCTATCATCTGTTTAAACTTTTCAGTTGGAAAGTCTTCTATATTAGCTACATTCTGTAAACCAGCATTATTAATAACAATATCTATACGACCATATTGATGTCTCGTCTCAGCGATAAGATGCTTCACATCTTCCTCATTAGAGACGTCCGCTTTGATAGCCCGACAGTCATAGCCTTGTCGCTGAAATTGGTGGAAGACGTTATTAAGGCCTTCTTCATTAATGTCTGAGAAGACAACTTTGGCGCCTTGTTCAATAAAGGATTTAGCAATTTCTAAACCAATACCACTCGCTGAGCCAGTAATAATAGCTACTTGATCTTTAATCATATGTATAACTCCCTTCACTTTATTAAAATATCAAATAATGTATTAGTTATATTTATATTACATTAAATTAATTAAATATCGACATGTAATTTTTTTCTATCTCTTTTTTTATTTAAAACTATTAACAACATCATAGTGTGATGTAACATTTTATACAATAGGCAACTGCATTTTAACTTTTTATAAAAAACGTGAATATCACTTGAGGATATTTTTAAAAAAGCACGATAAGAATGGAATTAATGCATACGGTGCGCAGTCTTACCCCTAAATTTTTTTAGACTAGTAGCTACGATATTTTATGTATTAAAAAATTTACCAGCAAAGTTTTTTATAAATTTCATCGAAATTGTCTTTTTATGTTATTGTAAAATAAAAAAGGAGTTTCAATATGGGCTATATATTGCTATGGATTTTTGCGATTTATGGTATGATTCGATTTGTTTTCGGTATTGGTAAAGGGATTACAAGTTTTGTTAAAGGCATGTTTTTAGGTGCAATCGATGGTTATAAACACCCTGAGAAATACCCAAATCACCTTTCGAAAGAAGAACAAAGACGTCAAAGACATAGAGAAGAACGCGCACGACAAAAAGATGCTTAATTACATATATAAAAAGAAAGATGGTCATTTCCTATTACCTAGGAAATGACCATCTTTCTTTGTGCTATTTAATTGTGAGTTTTATTTTTCAGAGGAAGAATCTGTATCTTTGGCGTTGCGATTCTCTTTAATAAATAACGCAAGTATAAAGCCAATCACAATTAATACTGTGGTGAAGATAAATGCTGCATCGACACCTTGAACTGTTGATTCTCGTGCTAATTTCACTTTAGACATCGTATGATGCGTAGCCGTATAATTCTTAGCTACAATTGATAATATTGTAATACTGATAGCAGTTCCCATCGCACCTGCAATGATACGTAGAGAGTTCATAATTGCTGTGCCGTGTGAAATTTCTTCTGGTTTAAGCGCATTAAGACCTACTGTATTAAGTGGCATAATAAGTAAACCTACAGAAATCATACGTATTGCGTAAATCACTACAACATACCAGAATGGCGTTTCTGTAGTTAAGAATGCATGTAATATCGTCATTATGATTAATACTGTAAATCCAGGAATAACAAGTACCTTGATGCCATATTTATCAAAAATCTTACCAGTATAAACTGAAATAAATGCATTGAACACTGCACCTGGTAGTATCACTAAACCTGAAAGTAATGCTGAGAGACCTAATCCTGTTTGAACGTACATAGGAATAAGTAGAGCAGGTCCAACAATACCTATAAAGACAAGCATTGAAGCTATAGCAGATAATGTAAATACTTTGCTTTTAAATACGCTTAAGTTTAATAATGGATGGTCGATTTTTAATTGACGGAATGTAAAAATTGCAATCACGATTAAACCTAGAATAAATGTAGTGATGACTGGGATCGATGCGATTCCAAATGTACTTACACTACTAAATGCGAATAGAATTAAGCCGAAACCAAATGTTGAATAAACGACTGATATTTTATCGAGTACTGTTTCTTTAGTTTGACCGTTATTCTCAACAAAGAAGAACCCAATTGCGAATGCGATAAGTGCGATTGCTGCAACGATGTAGAATGGCATTCTCCAACTAAAGAAATCGATAAGTAATCCTGTAAGTGTTGGCCCAATCGCTGGTGCTGTTTGCGCCACTATACCTGTGAGACCCATTGCGAATCCGCGTTTTTCTACAGGGAATAGTGTAAACACTGTAAATTGCATTAGTGGAAGTAATATTCCAGCACCGATTGCTTGTATAATACGAGCAACCATTAGGATTTCAAATCCTGGAGATAAAGCAGCTATAATTGAACCAATGAGGAACGCTGCCATAGAAAAGATATAAAGTTTACGTGTCGTATATTTATCCATTAAAAATGCTGTGAGTGGTATCATGATTCCGTTCACTAGCATAAAGCCTGTGATCAACCATTGTGCAGTTGTTTCTGTAATGTTCAATCCTTTTATAATTGCGGGCAATGCAGTATTTAAGATCGTTTGGTTTAACATTGCCACAAATGCGCTAATAAGCATCACTAACACAATGGTGTTACGTTTGGCGGTTGTCATTTCATTACTCGCCATGACATCTTACCCCTTTCAAAAATAAGTCCATTAAAAACTGTATCACTTTTGGTTAGCCTAGCAAACTATTTAAGTTTATAATTTGATTTTCAGTTTAATTTGATTTTAAAAAAAGTATTTTCTTGATAGCTTTTAGATTTGTAAATTGAGTTAACATCGTTGCTAAGAAGCTTATGAAGTGAGCATGGTGTATGAAGTGAACAAACTTTTTAATGTTGAATGCTAAAAATATCCATTGAATAATGTAACAAAAATAAATACGACAGTGAATCATTATTCTTAAAAGTTGAGTTAAAATACCTAACTGTTATTTGGTCAACATATAAAAAATGGTTCTCTATTAATATTGAGAACCAGTTTAGCTTGTATTATTTAATTCTTTTACCATTTTCATCAAACTTAGCTACTTTGCCATTAACAGTTGTATAAGTAGCTACAATTTCACCATCTTTATTACGACAATTAACTTTCCAGTTTCCATCTTTTAGCCAATGAACAACATCCCATAGATATTTATCATTATCTAATGAACCGCCTTCAAGTTCAGAAATAAATTTATATACTTGGCTACTTCCATGAGCCATGACTCCACCACGTTCATACAATTCTCTTGGTGATAATCCATTGTATTTCCATTCATCGTTTGAGATAGGTAATTGATTGCTCACGTGCATCTTATTCGCAAGTTCTGGAAGCGCCCTATTATTTTTAACTTTGTCATAGACCTTTTGGGTACTATACTCTTTGCCATGCTCTAATAACTGTTGATAATCTTTGATACGAATTTGAGATCCACTTAGGATAATCTTTTTGTCACTAATACCAACTATTGCTTGGGCTTCATGATTACTAGGGTATATTGAATAAAACTTCATACCTTTAGGCGCGTTGGTGAATTTTGGATAGTTAACTAATACAAATTGTCCTATCTTTCGATATTCATCTTTATCATTTCTAAAAGAACCTATCAAAATATTATTTTTAGTTAATGTGTATTTCCCTTTATCATCAGCGCAAAAGATAAGTGCTAATTTCATCTTTTCTGATAAATTCTCCACTTTATCTTTAGCTTTGATATCAGTATTAGTATTTTTTGATGAAGCTTCTTTGTGGGATGTTTTGTTGTCTTTATCTTTTTTAGTCGGATTTTCTGCTTTATCATTTTTATGTTCTGTAGAATTGTCGGTGTTACATGCGCCTAAAAATAGTGAAAATACTGTGATGAGTATTATTATTTTCTTCATAAAATGTAAATCCTCTCGGTGTTTAGTCATGGTGTGGTGGGTTACTTTTATTTTGTATAATTATTTTTTATTATAATAAAATTATTTATGTAAAGCTAACTTATTTTTATCAAAAACCACAAAATTTATTTCTCTTAATTACGTTTTTGAGCATCTTCCCATTCTACAGATAAAATTAGTAGTGAAATAACTATCATTATAATCGTTCCAACTAAATTTAATTGTAAATCTCCGGTCTTATAAGTATAGATTAATCCAGCCGTAACAATCACAGGTACTACAAATCCTAAAAGTTTTATACCTGTTCTAGATAAAGCATAATGAATTGCCATAATAAGAACATAAATGATTATCGGTAAAAATTTATGTAAATATTCCATAAACTTAAGTATCCTCCAATATTTAAAACTATTATATTTTATGTATTATCATTTTTCATAATAACGTAATTTAGATATTTATTCATTGCTTTTTTAGATAATTTTTGAATTCTCTTGTCGCCTCCTCTTTATATTTAGCTTTATCAAGTATAGCTACAAATACAAATTTAAATGGTCTAAAGTTGCCAAAACTATCACTTATAATTAACGCTCATTACGCCTCATAAAAGTTAAACATGTTTCACGTAAAACATTTGTATGTAAAATACATTAATTCGAAGTGCAGTTATTAACAGCTTTGTCCCAACATCTTAAAAATTTATCTAGAAACGTGTCTTTATAAATATAAAAACTCGCCTTCTTCAAAATTTTTATGAATCAGATATTAATTTTTCAGCTACATTGCTAGCTTTATTATTCATATTTCTTGTTTGGTATGTGTCTATAAATGTAAGTTTAATAACCTCGTCTAATTTTTCTTTTCTATAGTTATCTTCTAGAATTTCTGTCAGGATGCCATCATTATTTTTTATAATGTTTCTTATAACTAGAGTTATATCTTCGTTAAATTTCTCAAATTCCCAAACATCTTCACTTACATTCATAAAAGGTGTTAGTTTGCCTCTAATATTTAACAAACTCAATGCATCTTCTTCATACTTTTTTTCTAAATTTGGTGTAAGTGCAAGCTCTTCAATTTCTAAATCACTATTAAACTCATAAAATGCATAATAAGCTTCTTCATCCTTTAACATATGTATTAAGCTGTTTTTAGATGTTGCTTTACCATAACGTGCTTTGTTTTTAGAGAGTTTATATAAATAAAGCTTTATTAAAATCAAAGTCGCGTTTTTAATGTATGTTATATTATTTGGTTCTTTTTCATCTAAAGTTTGGTCTACTTCATCATGTAAATCATTATGAATATGAACTAATTTATTTAAACGATTATCTAATAGATTTAAAGATAGTATATAATCCTCCATCGTTCTCCCTCCCACATGTTCAATATCCCTAATAACGTATATTACACCTCAATAAATTTACTAACCACTGTTTAAAAAAGCCATAGACAGCGTTTATGCACTCCGTCTATAGCTATAATACAATTCTAAATATCTGCTTTAACTATCTATTTCAAACCCTAAATCTTTAATCATGTGGTAATCCTCTTCGTTAGGTTGACCACCCGTAATAAGGTAGTCTCCAACAAAAATAGAATTAGCTGCTTTTAAGGCTATTGCTTGTAGTGAGCGCAGATTAACTTCTCGTCCACCAGCAATTCTAATTTCTTTCGTGGGATTGATTAAACGGAACATTGCTATGATTCTTAAACATTTCATTGGCGACAATAAGTCTAGACCTCCAAATTTTGTTCCCTTAATCGGATGTAAGAAATTAATCGGAATGCTGTCTGCATCAATTTCTTTCAATGCAAATGCCATATTGATTACATCCTCATTCGTTTCACCCATGCCACAAATAACACCAGAACATGGAGAAATGTTATTAGCTTTCATCATTTCAACTGTATTCACTCGATCTTCATATGTATGCGTAGTCACCACTTCATCGTGATATCGCTCACTTGTATTTAAATTATGGTTATATCTATCTACGCCCGCTCCTTTAAGTTTTTCAGCTTGTTCTTCTTTTGTAAGTCCTAGACATGCACAAATTTTTAATTGTGGGTGCACTTTCTTAATATCTTCAACCGTTTCACAAATATGATCTACTTCTCGATTCGTGGGTCCTCGTCCACTCATGACAATACAATATGTGCCAATTTGATTGTCTGTAGCAACCTGTGCTCCCGCTTTAATTTGATCTTGATCTACCAATGCATAGCGTTGTTTTTCCTTCATCTTTACCGATTGACCGCAGTAACCACAATCTTCAGAACAAATTCCACTTTTCGCATTAAGAATCATATTTAATTTCACTTTTTTACCATAGTAATGTTTTCTTACGATGTACGCTTCATTCAAGAGTTCAAACGTATCGATATTTGGATCTTCATATATCTTCAAACATTCATCTTGTGATAATCCTTCGTGATAAAGAACACGTTCAGCTAAGTTTAAATTCATGATAATTAACCCCTCATTTTTGAAAATTAAAGTTCAGCAAGTGATGCCCTTATTAATGTAAACTTTATATATTTATAAGTTTACATTAATACTTTGATGAATGAAACCTTGCTTACTAAAATAAAAAAAGCCATGCCAATACGTACGTGTATAGGCATAGCTATCTAGCATATATTTACATTTTATGAACCGTCTAATTTCCCATATATTAAAAATCAATTTGTTTATTCGATTTAAATTTTATTTAACTCTCGATGTTTTCAACCTTTTATTATGAAGTTAAATAGTATTTTAGAGACTAGTAATAAAAAGTCATATGTGTTTTTTCTTTTTTATAATAATCTAATCTATCGTTTAAAGTACCAGTGTGTAATTCTAATTTGTGACCATCTGGATCAGTAAAGTAAATTGACTTTTTATCTTGATGACTTCTCTTTCGTCCTTCTAATATATTTACATTATGTTTTTGAAGCCATTTGTACCATTCTTCAAACTCATTTTCATTAATTGAAAATGCAATATGTGTATAAGAATATTTAATTTCTGTTCTAGGTACATTAACCTCTTCATTTAAAGCAACCCATAGACCACCAATATCAAAATACGCAGTAGTTTTGCCACTAACTAATAATTCCCCTTTTAAAACATCTCTATAAAATTTAATTGATTCAACTAAATTACTAACTGAAAAACATATATGATTAATACCTTGAATATTCATAACTACACCACCCAATTTATTACTAAGAAAAATAATTTTAATCAACTAACTTCGTTACTTGATTTACGATTTTTTCAACTTTATTACTTATACTTTGAGCATTCGATTTATTTAAATTATCTATATAAAATCTTTTAATATTGTAAATTCCAACGAGATTTAATGGATATTTAATAACTTTATAACCTAGATGTCCTTTAAACTTATGAAACCACTCTGAACCTCCAATAGTATATATAACTATTGCATCTTTATCTTTCCATAATCCTCTTTTAAAGTATTGTTTATTATTAAAACTAAATGCTTTATTAGGCCAAAAGGTACTATCAATAAAACCTTTCAATAGCATAGGCACATTCAACCAATAGATAGGGTAAATAAAAATCAACATATTACTATTATCTATTATTTCAGTATTTCGAAACTGAGCTTCGCTTATTTCTGAATTATAGCCTTCGGATAAAATAGGAATGTCGCCAACCATCTCCTGTAAATTGAAAATTTCTAATTTTTTATTACAAAGCTCCTCTTTTAACTTATTATAGATATCAAAGCCAACACCTTTTTGATTTCCACCATATATTAGACTAATCAATTTCTTCCACCCCTGAAAGTTTATTTAAAATCAAACTCTTATTTTTTTCATAATTCATATCTTTTGATAAATCTTTAACTGATTCCAATCGATTTAAAATTGTGTTTTGACGATTAATATCTATTTTGATTTGTTTTATAAGATCATCTAGGTAATTCAGCGTTTTGTTATTACAGTCCTTAGAAACAGGTTTTTTAAAAAGATTTATTACATATGCTATATCTTTTAATTGTAAATTCAATCGCTTTAAATCAATAATTAGTTTCAAGTACGATATAGTTTCCTCATCAAAATATCTATAATTATTTTCATCTCTAGGAATATTAATTATTTCTTTTTCTTCATAGTATCTAATCATGGACTTTGGTATTTTCAACATAGATGAAACTTCACTAATTTTCATTTTTAGTCCCCCCTACCAATTTGATACTTGAAACTTATCATTAAACCATACTTTAATGTCAAAAATAAAAATGGAAATCTCTACTTAAATAAATAGAGATTTCCATTCTAATTACTTTAAGAATTTGATTTTTTCTTATTAGCTAGTAGAAGAATTAAAGAAAGTATCGCAAGTATCACGATTATGATACTAAACACAATACCTGCAAGTTTGATGCCTAATCCTAGTTCTAATAACCCTACACCTACAACTGGTATTGAAATAGCTATATAGGCAATGGTAAAGAAAGTGGATGTAATTTCGGCTTGTTTGTCTTCAGGTGCTACGGCATTCACTGTGGACAATCCAGCTCGGAAACTGAATGCTTGTCCAAATCCAGAAATGATAGCTCCAATAAATAAAATTAAGAATGATTCAAATTGAATAGATAAACCTACTAATATTACGCCTACAATTAATGTGCCACTACCTAACATCAATATGTGATAATCAGATTTACTTTTAAACAATAATTGGCCTAGCGTAGATGCACAGAATATCAAGAATACCATGACACCTATGACTGCTTTATTTGTAATGTTCAATATGTCTCCTAAAAAGTTTGGTGAAATCGCAGTAAATAAACCAAGCATTGAAAATCCTACGAATACAGGAATAACAGCATAAATAAATGTAGAGCGAATGTCTGACGGTACACTCAACTTTTGAACTTCAATTTTAAATTTTTGTTTATTCTTAACAGGCTCTGGCATAAACCATATTCCAATAAATGCCGGAATGATAAGAATAAAATCAACGATAAAGATTAAACGCATCGCATATGGAAGATATTGTGCGAGTATGCCACATAGCAATGGACCAAAGCCTAAACCAAGCATATTCACGCTACTTGCAATTGTAGAGGCTCTGCCCTTTTTATCATCAGCAGCTAAATTAACAATCGTTGTCGTTGCTGTACTTGTAAAAAGTCCCGCTGACAGTCCGGAAATCACTCGTCCAGCAAGTAATAAACCTACATTGGTAGCAAATAAGAACACTAGCGCACTGATTGCAGATAAAATCACTCCTGGAATAAGTACATAACGGCGTCCTATGCGGTCTGACAATTGACCAAATACGAGTAATCCTCCAATCACACCAGCAGCATAGACAGCGTAAATGATTGTAATCATTAATGGTGATAAATCATATACTTTACTATAAATTGGATAGAGTGGTGTAGGTAATGTCGTCCCCATCATCACAATAAGAAATGCATAGGCTGCACTGATTAATCCCCAGTTTACTTTATGATTTTGATGTTTAGAATTTTGCAAGTTGCTTCACCTCAACATTTGTATATCTCTATCGCAGTGAAATGAAACATTATAAATTTTTAATTTTAAAAAGGTACATCCAACATTCAGCCAGATATACCTTTCAATTTACTATCATGTTTTAAGTATTTTCCCCGTCACTTACACGGTCGATAATTTTTTGTACACGTTGTTTTTTATCCTCGTCATCTTCAACAAAGAACACAGGTGAATCACCTTCAATTGACACCCATGGTACAAGTGCGTCAAAGTCCAGATCCCGAATCAATTCAAGACTCTTAATCGAAGCCTCTCTGTCACTTGAAGGAAGTATTACAGTTCGCCATTCATCACCTTCGTAGCATAAGAAGTCACCAGTGAATAAATAGCGATGCTCGCCATTATCCCACAAATATAATGTCGTTCCAGGTGTGTGTCCAGGGACAGGTATCACCTCTAAATCTTCATGTAAATGTTGCCGTTCTTTAAATGTACCAGTAACTTGAAGGGTATCGGTAACGTCCTGTTTATCATCTTCGTGAATATAGTAAGGTGCATCAAAATTTGTCTCTCCACCTAACGATTCATGTTGATGATTCATTAATACTTTATCAACGCCACCTAATTCTTGTATATCCTTTGCAGCCTCATCAATTCTACCAGAATGATAAATCATTACATTACCTTCTGAACGTTGAAGTAAAAATGATTTAAAACGGAAACGTTTATCAAATGGCAATTCTGATGTAGGTGTTACATATAAACCATTTGCGATTTCCGTTAATGTTTCGAATTGCTTATTAGCCATAACGTTTCTCCCCCATAAACAATTTAATCTAAATATTGATCAGCATGTTCAAGTTTATAATGCTCGATTTCAGCTTTTTGTTCCTCAAATTCTTTATGCGTTAATTTAGTAATTGTTTCAATAGAATAACTTAACTTTTTAGCAAATGCCTCTACTTCACTCTTATTTTTAGCCGCTACAAATACAGTTAACACATTGTCATCTACAATATCTTTATGATGTTGATAATCTAACCTATAAATCTTCATGAGAAATTCCCCCTCAAATTTAATATGCCCGAATCTTTCTAAAGTATTTTTTCTATCAATAGTGTCATATGCCCTTTTTCTAGAAAACCAAACGTGCCAAACGTTTTTAAAAGTTTATTAATATTTTGCGTCACAATCTTATTAAATAGACTGACGTCTATCTTAAATTTTAATGACTTAAAAGCTAACAATTCATGTTATTATCTACGATTTTTTTACTTTTTAAAATTAAGAAAATCATATTTAAATAATTATGATATTCTTTAAAAATTCGTCAATCTAAAAACAGATATACCACAAACATACTCCTTTTATTCAAATTTTTCATAAATTACATAAAATTTTAAAAAACTTTTCAATTATTTATTAATAAAAAATGACAACTTTTTAATTTTATTGATATTAATTAGTTAACGCTTACAATGACCTTGAAATCAAATTTAAGGAGTTGTAAAGAATGCAAAATTTACGCAACAGAAGTTTTCTTACTTTATTAGATTTTTCACAGAAAGAGGTGGAGTTTCTATTAAATCTTGCTGAAGATTTGAAACATGCCAAATACATAGGTAATGAAAAACCTATGCTTAAAAATAAAAATATTGCTCTTCTTTTTGAAAAAGACTCTACAAGAACACGTTGTTCATTTGAAGTCGCAGCTCATGATCAAGGAGCTAATGTTACGTATTTAGGCCCTACAGGCTCTCAAATGGGTAAAAAAGAAACTGCTAAAGATACCGCAAGAGTTCTAGGAGGCATGTACGATGGTATTGAGTACCGAGGCTTCTCACAACGTACAGTTGAAACGTTGGCTGAATTTTCAGGAGTGCCAGTATGGAATGGCTTAACTGATGAAGACCACCCAACGCAAGTCCTTGCAGATTTCTTAACTGCTAAAGAAGTATTGAAGAAAGACTACTCCGAAATCAACTTCACTTATGTCGGTGATGGCCGTAATAATGTTGCAAACGCATTAATGCAAGGCGCTGCTATCATGGGCATGAATTCCCACCTTGTTTGTCCGCAAGAATTAAATCCTACTGATGAATTACTTAACCGTTGCAAACGTATCGCCGATGAGAATGGAGGCAACATCCTTATTACAGATGATATCGATAAAGGGGTTAAAGACTCTGACGTTATCTATACAGATGTATGGGTATCTATGGGTGAACCGGACGAGGTATGGCAAGAGCGTCTTAAATTATTAGAACCATACCGTGTAAACAAAGAATTAATGGATAAAACAGGCAATCCAAATGTGATTTTTGAACATTGTCTACCTTCATTCCACAATACTGACACTAAAATCGGCAAACAGATTTATGAACAATACGGCATAAGTGAAATGGAAGTTACAGATGAGGTATTTGAAAGTAAAGCGTCTGTAGTATTCCAAGAAGCTGAAAATAGAATGCACACAATAAAAGCAGTTATGGTTGCTACTTTAGGTGAATTCTAAGACAGACAGGAGGTTATTCAAGTGGCAAAAATTGTTGTAGCATTAGGCGGTAATGCGTTAGGTCAATCGCCAAAAGAACAACTCGAATTAGTAAAAAACACTGCTAAATCACTCGTCGGACTCATAACTAAAGGGCATGAAATTGTTATTAGTCATGGTAATGGTCCTCAAGTCGGTAGCATCAATTTAGGATTAAACTACGCGGCTGAACATGATCAAGGTCCTGCCTTCCCTTTCGCAGAATGTGGTGCAATGAGTCAAGCGTATATAGGCTATCAACTCCAAGAAAGTTTGCAAAATGAATTACATGTGTTGGGCATAGACAAACAAGTGGTTACACTAGTGACGCAAGTTGAAGTTGATCCAGATGATAAAGCCTTTAGTCATCCTACAAAACCCATTGGTCTCTTTTATGATAAAGAGACTGCTGAACGTATTGAAAAAGAAAAACATTATAGCTTCATTGAAGACGCCGGTCGTGGCTACAGACGTGTGGTCCCTTCACCTCAACCTAAGTCCATTGTTGAATTAGAAAGTATCAAAACTTTAATCGAGAATGGCACACTTGTTATTGCAGCAGGAGGCGGTGGCGTACCAGTCATTCGTGAACAACACGATAGCTTTAAAGGCGTTGATGCGGTCATAGACAAGGACAAAACAAGTGCTCTCCTTGGCGCAGATATTAACTGTGATCAATTAATTATTTTGACAGCTATTGACTATGTTTACGTTAACTATAACACTGACAATCAAAAAGCCCTCAAAACGGTAACACCTGAAGAATTGGAAGCTTATATTAAAGAGGATCAATTTGCTAAAGGTAGCATGCTTCCCAAAATAGAATCGGCCATTTCATTTATTAAGAATAATCCTAAAGGTAGCGTTTTAATTACTTCACTAGATCAATTAGACAACGCACTTGAAGGTAAAATTGGTACACTTATCAAAAAATAATATCTTAAGTTGTACTAGAAACTAACATCATTTAACTATTATATATGCAATTTTCATGATGAATACTGACAAAATGGTGCACCCTGCATCCCTCCACTCCCCAAATGAAACAGGGTGCACTTATTTAATGAAAGTTTAATCAATTATTCTTGATAAATAAACATAATCTTCATGATTCTCGGTTATTAGATTATAAAGGAGATGACTCAATTGGAAGATGCTATCAAACCAGATAAAAAGAAAAAGCGATTCAAGTTGCGGATGCCCGGGGCATTTATGATTCTATTCTTATTAACTGTTGTTGCTGTAATAGCAACATGGCTTATTCCTGCAGGAGCCTATTCAAAATTATCGTACGAACCCGCTTCACAGGAATTAAAAATCGTCAATCCACATCATCATGTTAAAAAAGTCCCAGGAACTCAAAAAGAGCTTGATAAGATGGGCGTAAAAATTAAAATTGAACAATTTAAATCTGGCGCGATTAATAAACCTGTTTCAATTCCAAATACGTACGAGCGTTTAAAACAACATCCTGCAGGGCTCGATCAAATAACGAGTAGTATGGTTAAAGGTACCATAGAAGCTGTAGATATTATGGTATTCATACTTGTATTAGGTGGACTTATCGGCGTAGTCCAGGCAAGTGGTTCGTTCGAATCCGGTTTACTTGCTTTAACTCAAAAGACCAAAGGTCATGAATTCATGTTAATTGCTTTCGTCGCTATTTTAATGGTTCTTGGAGGTACGCTTTGTGGCATCGAGGAAGAAGCTGTCGCCTTTTATCCTGTACTCGTTCCCATTTTCATCGCACTAGGATATGACTCCATCGTGTCTGTGGGAGCCATCTTTTTAGCAAGTTCTATTGGTAGTACATTTTCAACGATTAATCCTTTCTCAGTAGTCATCGCGTCTAACGCAGCAGGAACCACATTTACAGACGGGTTGTACTGGAGAATAGGTGCATGTGTCGTCGGAACGATATTCGTTGTTTGTTATCTCTATTGGTATTGCAAAAAAATTAAGCAAGAACCTAAAGCGTCATACGCATATGAAGACAAAGCTGAATTTGAGAAACAATGGTCAGTGATGGATCAAAACAGTTCATCAGAATTTACATTACGTAAGAAAATCATCCTCACCTTGTTCGTTATACCCTTCCCTATCATGGTATGGGGCGTTATGACTCAAGGCTGGTGGTTCCCAGTTATGGCATCTGCATTCCTAATATTTACTATTATTATTATGTTTATTGCAGGCATGGGCAGATATGGTCTAGGAGAGAAAGGTACTGTAGATGCATTTGTTAATGGCGCATCAAGTCTTGTCGGAGTGTCACTCATCATCGGTCTAGCACGCGGTATCAACTTAGTGTTAAATAAAGGGTTAATCTCAGACACGATTTTGCACTTCTCATCTTCCATCGTGCAACATATGAGTGGCCCATTATTTATTATCGTACTATTAGTCATTTTCTTCTTCCTAGGTTTTATCGTACCGTCATCATCTGGTTTAGCCGTACTATCTATGCCAATATTCGCACCACTTGCCGATACAGTTGGCATACCTAGATTCGTTATTGTTACCACTTATCAATTTGGACAATATGCGATGTTATTCCTTGCACCAACAGGGCTCGTCATGGCAACCTTGCAGATGCTTAACATGCGCTACTCCCATTGGTTGAAGTTCGTCTGGCCTGTGGTCGCTTTCGTGCTTGTCTTCGGTGGAGGTCTACTCATCGCACAAGTATTAATTTATTCTTAGAAAGATTTCATTTCGGAAAATGAAGTTCCATAATAGCACCATATTGTATTATGGTAGAAAAAATGCTATGTTCATCTTTCATTCGTGTGATGAACATAGCTTTTCAATTTAATTAACTTTATTATGATTGTGGTTGCTTACTTCCTCGAACTTTAAACACTATCAATCCGATAATGAACCCAATCAATGCTGGAATAATCCAACCCATTCCTATCGTAAAGAATGGTAAATACTTTTCACCTAAAGAAATAATAAAACGAGCGAAACTTGTCTTCACGAAGAATTCAGGACTCGCTTTTACGCCATCGATAAATGCAGCAATCATTGTAAAGAATGTTGTAAATCGATACACAATTTTAGAATGATTGAATAATGGACTTGCTAAAGTCAGCAGAATTAATGTAATTGCGAGTGGATAGATAAACATCAGTACTGGTGTTGAATACATAATAATCTTGGTTAAACCAACATTCGCAAATATACATGCTAATACACTGACTACTGTCGCGAACATAATGTATTTCTGTTTAGGAAAGAGCTCAGTAAATGTTTCTGAAAATGCTGTAATTAAACCAATAGCTGTTTTCAAACATGCCACAACAATAATAAGTGAAAGCACTATGATACCGTAGTCACCTAGATAATGTTGAGCGATTTGTGCGAGTGCGATGCCTCCATTTTCACTAACTTTAAAATTACCTAAACTCATCGTACCCATAATGGCTAGCAAGCTATAAATAAGTCCCATACCTACGATACTAATCGTACCTGACTTAAATGTCTCTTTAGCTATTGTGTTAGGATGAGTGACTCCTAGTTTCTTAATTGTTGTAACGATAATAATACCGAATGCTAGAGATGCTAAAGCGTCTAAAGTATTGTAACCATCAATAAATCCTTTAAGTAGAGCACCTTCTTTATACTGCGCACTCACTGGCGCATGACTCACGCCTCCCATAGGATGAATAAACGCAAGTAACACTACAATACCAAGTAAAACTAAAAATACAGGATTTAAGAATTTACCTATATAATCTAAAATTTTTGAAGGCTTTCTAGCAAAGAACCATGCAACCAAGAAGAATAAAATACTAAATATTGGTAGCACAAATTTAGCTTGGACTGGAGAAATAAAAGGCGAGAATGCAATTTCATATGACGTTGTCGCTAACCTTGGTAATGCGAAAAATGGCCCAATCACAAGATATAAACCAATCGTAAATAAATACGCATATATTTTACTTACTCTTGAGGAAATTTCGAAAATCCCGTTCGTTTTAGACACACCAATGGCAATAATACCTAGAAATGGTAATCCTATCGCTGTGATTAAAAATCCTAAATTAGCAGTAAACACATGAGCGCCGGCAGTCTGCCCTAAATGAATTGGGAAGATTAAGTTACCGGCACCAAAGAATAAGCCAAATAACATCGATCCAATAAAAATATTTTCTTTAATCGTGAGTTTGTTTTTCATCATAATATGTATATCTCCTATGTCTATGTTATTAGCCATTATACATGAAATTCTCTATAAATTAATGCCAATTTTCAGAAAAAAGTATGACATCTTTCTCCCTGAGATACTGTTAATTTTTATTTTTCTAAAATGCTGCACAACTAATTTTACATTATTGTTGCACTTTCGAATTTTCAAAAATATTAAATTCGTATTAATACTTAAATGTAATTTAATTTTAATTCTATTAACTGTGTTACAATTATGAAATGTTTTGGGAAACATATTTAGATTTATACTAAAGGGGTCAGAAAAATGAATATATTATTAGGAGTAGGAACATTAGTCGTAGTTTTAATCATTATGACATTGTTCTTAAAGTTTGCACCTTATGGTAAGGAAGGTCTACAAGCACTGTCAGGGGCTGCTTGTGCAACATTTCTACCACAGGCTTTCTTAAGTTACGCTATTGGAGGCATTTTCCATATTAAATTCCTACAGGAGATTGGTGACCTTGCAGGAAGTCTTGGCGGGATTGCAGTGGGTATCCTTGCATGTATTAATTTAGGTGTTTCACCTGTATTCTCAGTTATCGTAGGGTTAGTATTAAAGGACTTTAGCTTACTACCTGCATTTATCGCAGCATACCTCACAGCATTTGTGATTAAATTTATTGAAAAGAAAGTTCCAGAAGGCTTAGACTTAATCGTCGTTATATTTATAGCTCCAGCGCTCGTATACGGTTTAGCATCATTGATTAATCCTAGCGTAACTGCAGTATTAAATCAAATTGCGAAAGCTGTAAACTCAGTTGGTGATAGCAGTCCATATGCCTTAGCTATTATCTTAGGACTCATCATCCCAGTTACAAGTATGACACCATTAAGTTCAATGGTACTTGCAAGTATTTTAGGACTAACAGGTTTACCAATGGCAATTGGCGCAATTGTATGTACTGGCGCATCATTTGTTAACTTTACGTTATTTAATATCCTAAAAATTGGCGACAAACCAAATCGATTTGCAGTATTTATCGAACCATTGACACAAATTGATTTAGTCGTAAAATACGCTCCCGTCTTATACGGAACGAATGCAATTATCGGTATGGTGAACGCTTGTATCATCGCATTCAGCGGATTAAAAATAGGTGTCACTGGTATGGCAACACCTATGGCAGGTGCAATTGTACTATTCGGATTCAATAGTCCAATTAAATCAATTATCACGATTGCTGCAGTTGCAGTAACTGGATTGATCTTAGCATCTATTATTGGCTCATTAATTAAAAATTCGACTTATTACACTTACATATTCCAATGCCATGGAAATAAAGGTAAAAGTCAATCGTAATATATAAGAAACATCTACCCGTTGTGAGATTTTAACGCAACCAAGGTAGATGTTTTTTATTTTATTATGCAAATTACATAGATATATAAGTAAACTATTTAAAATACTAAACTAAACATTTCAGGTCACTTCAATATTGAATAATTACTCTCATAATAAAAGCTCTAAGATCACTTCACTTTGAAATGTCTTAGAACTTTCTTCATTAAAGATTACAATCTAACTTTTCACACTAAACGTACTATCCACGTGTAAAGGTCTCGATGACTTGTTTAATTGCCTTATCCCAATAGGCATAATCATGATCACCTGAACTTTTCTCAAAGTGGTAGTTCACACCCTTTTCATTTAAATATCTAATAAAGTCTAAGTTATCTTGATATAATGCATCTTCAGTGCCACACATGATTAATAATTCAGGTAAGTCTACATTATTAGTAACAGCTTTATCAACTAAGTAATAAGGATCGAAAGGTGTACCTTTGATGTCCTCATTTTCACCAACAATGGCTTCTGGACAAAAGTCATAATACTCATACTCTCTAAGTAATGAAACATTGAATGCAGCAGATAACATTGCTGCTTTAGAGAATCGTTGGCTTTGTGTTAAAGCATATTTAGACGTACCGTAGCCTCCCATTGAATGACCAGCTATAAAATTATCTTCTCTCTTCTTAGATAATGGTAGAATTTGATGGACATAGTCATGCACTTCCAAAATATAGTCGTAATAACTATGGCCATAAACCATATTAGTATAGAAACTATGATCTGCATTAGGCATGATAATTGCAAGTTGATGATCATTTGCATATCGCTCAATACTTGTATATCTAATATAAGAGTTGGCGTCGCTTGATAGTCCATGTAGCACTAGCATAGATTTTAAAGGTTTGGCTTCTCGATTTGTATCAAAAAAGCTCTCATCTTCTGGAAGTATCACATTTAGAGAATGGTGTGCTCCAATCGTTTTAGATAAATAATTAAGTTGTAAAAGTGCCATAATCTTGTTCCTCCCGAAATATTAATTTGCAGGGTCCAACTTCTTCTCAAGCAAACGTAAAATTACATCAATAAGTACGACAATAATTACAATCGGAATTGCACCAGCAAGAATATATAATGTACCATCAGTTGCGTTTGTACCACGAATAACTATATCACCTAATGTAGGCGCACCAATAAATGAACCAATAGCCACTACACCAATAGCAACCACAAGTGCAATGCGTATACCACCTATGATTACAGACAATGATAATGGCAATTCTATCATTCGAAGTACCTGATTACGTGTCATTCCCATTCCTTTACCAGCATCTTTAATGTTCGCGTCTACACCATTTATGCCGGTATAAGTATTCTTGATAATAGGTAAAAGTGCGTATAAAAACACAGTAAATATAACTGTATTCATACCGAGTCCCATACTTAACATTAAGATGGCTAACATCGCGATTACTGGTACCGTTTGAATAATATTAGCAAGTGTCATTATTGGCGTTGATAATTTACCGAAACGCGCAATAAGTATTCCAAGTGGTATACCAACAATTGAAGCAAATATCACACCATAAACTGACATAAGTAAGTGATTAACAAATAATTCCCAAAGGTAGCCAAAGTTCGTTTGATAATAATGTCCCAACTGTTGAAGTAAATTACCTTTCATTATTTTGACCACCTTTCTTCTTAGAATTATCATCTTCAAAATAATTATGTTTCTTTAAGAATTTTTCAGCTACTGTAGCGGGCTCTTCACCTTTACCATCAGCTTGATAGTTTAATTTTTGCATTTGTTTAGTTGAAATTTTGCCTTCCATTTTCTTTAATATCGGTTTTAGTTCTGGGTGTTCTTTCAATAGTTGATCAGTTGCGAGTGGACTTGCATCGTATGGAGGGAAGAATTTTTTGTCGTCTTTTAATACCTTTAAGTCATAAGCTGCGATACGTCCATCTGTTGAGTACCCCACCGCAACGTCCAATTTTCCTGAATTCAATGCATCATAAACTAAACCAATTTGCATTGGTCTTACTGTACCAAAGTCGAAGCCATACTCCTTCTTGAATGCAGGGTAGCCATCTCCTTTTCTATCTTTCCAAGAGCTGTCCATACCTACACGTAGATCTTTGGCATGTTTTTTCAAATCTGAGACCGTGTTTAAATGGTATTTTTTAGCTGTCTCTTTTGTCACTATAAGAGAATACGAATTAGCAAACCCATATGAATTAAAGAACTTTTGATGATATTTCTCTTCAAAGCCTTTTTGTGTAGCTTTCATTGCTTTTTTAGGATCTTTAATTGGCTTTTCATTAAGTGCACCTGTTAAATCTGTACCGGTATAACGAGTACCTGACATATTTGATTGACCACTTGCCACTGCATTATGTTGTATGACGCTAGATCCTAAATTATTAATTAAAGTAGGTTTGATTTTACCATGTGTGTCATGTTCAATAAGTAATCTCATCATATGTGAAATAATTTGTGATTCACTAGTACCTAAACTTGTAATTTTAACGTCGTCATCTGAATTACTATTTTTCAAACCGGGTAAATTACATCCAGATAACACGGTTAAACATAATACTAAAACTACTATATACTTTTTATACTTGTTCATAGTGTCCTCCTTCTCTAATTATCCGGTAATTCTTAAACCTTTAGGGACCAACCATTTCTCAATCATTGATAAACAGAAGTCTACGATAAGTGCCAATAATGTAACGAGAATTGTTGCAGTTATAATCATCGCTGGTTCAAATAAGTTTAAACCATTAAAAATAAAGTCACCTAGTCCTCCAGCACCAACATAACTTGCAAGTGTTGCCCAACTAATTACATATACTGAAGATAAACGAATACCACTCAATATCATTGGTAATGCAAGTGGTAATTGAACATCTTTCATTAGTTGAATACCTGTCATCCCCATACTACGTCCCGCTTCTTTAACATTACTATCGATATTTTGAACGCCAATAATCGTATTATTTAATATCGGTAGTAAAACATATAGAAATAAAGCTATAATTGCTGGTGTTTTACCGACACCAAATAAAGGAATCATAAGTGCCAAGATTGCTAAAGTTGGAATCGTTTGTAATATACCAGCAATTGTTAACGAAATTTTCGAGAGTTTATCAGTTTTAGACAGTAAAATACCTAAAGGAATAGCTATAATAATTGCTATTAACAAAGCAAATACTGAAATATAAAGATGCTCTAGCGTTTTCTCAAATAGTGCACTTGCATTGTCGGTTAAGTATTTAATCATCGTTCATCAACCCCTGATGTATGAGGTTCAATGATTCCATCATTCTCCTGGGAACTCACGTTACCGTCTTCTCCCCAAATGCTGTCATAGACAATATCAACAAGATTCGCTCTTGTTACTAAACCTACAAGTGTCTTATTGTCATCACTAACTACAGGAACATTTCTTACATTTCGTTTTAAAATTGTACGAACAGAATCTTGCAACTTACTATCAATTCGAACGCTATAAATATCTCTTTGCATTGTGTCTATTAATTCATTTTTCTTACGTAGACCTTGATTAATATCTTCAATATCTAAGTAACCCAATAGATGCTCATCATTACCTACAACAAATATCGTATCAACACGACGTTGTCTCATGATATTAACTGCCTCATCTAAAGAACGATCCACATGAACAGTAATTGGTTTAATCATGGCATCTTCGACTGTACGAATATTGGGTCTATCTTGAATAAGACGGTTCTGTCCTATGAAATCACGGACGAAATCATTCGCTGGCTGACGTAAGATGTTATCAGGTGTATCATATTGAATGACTTTACCTTCAGACATAATACAAATTTTGTCAGCAAGCTTAATCGCTTCATCCATATCATGTGTGACAATTATAAAGGTTTTACCTAACTGTTTCTGAAGTTTCTTTACTAAATCTTGTAATGTATCTCTTGTAATAGGATCAAGTGCTCCGAAAGGCTCATCCATCAAAATGATATCCTGTTCGGCAGCAAGTGCTCTAACTACACCGATACGTTGTTGTTGTCCGCCTGATAATTCTGAAGGATAGCGATTTAAGTAATCTTCAGGTAAGTCTACTAAACGAATTAGTTCTTTCGCTTTTTGATCTTTTTTCTCTTGCGACCATTTTAATAATTTGGGTACCAATACAATATTGTCTTTGACAGTCATATGTGGCATGAGTCCAATTTGTTGAATGACATAACCAATACTGCGACGTAATTCCACTGCGTTCATCTGACGAATGTTCTTGCCATTGATAGTAATTTCACCTTCTGTTGATTCAATCATGCGGTTAATCATTCTTAATGCCGTTGTCTTACCACTACCGCTTGTACCTATAAACGCAACGAAATCTCCTTCTTCAATATCGATATTCATGTTGTCTACAGCTCTTTTTTTACCTGCATAGACTTTTGATAAGTTTTTAATACTTAACATACGTCCATTCCTTTCTGTTTATTTTAATGATTTTGCTTAAAAATTAAGGACTTAATGTGGATGTTATACAAAGGTAACTAAGTAAAAACAAGGCACAGTAAGTCCTTAAATGTATCAAGTTCAACTTGTAATCTCACCGCACTAATCAAGTGCGTCGTGCTTAACACTAAGCATGCTATTTTCTTGTAATACCAATTTGATGACCTAATTGTTTAGGTCGAGTTGTCATCTCATCTTTCTTGTAATATGCCTCAATATTATGAGCTATTGAATCAGGGAATGGCGAAGGTCTTCCGTTTTCAGTATCTATCCCCATTAACATCACTTCATAAGTCGATGTAAGCGCTTGTTCAGAATTCAACATTTCCATAAATACATGGAGTCGTTTACTGTCATAATCGTAAAGGTGGACTTTAACACTAATATCTTCATCAAGTTTCATTTCTTTTAAAAAGGTCAAATGATTCTCTAAAGTGAAGACAGTATAATGCAACGTTTTAATGGTCTCTAGAGTTAAACCTAGATGTGCTAACCAATCATCTGTTGCATCACTTAATACGCGATTGTATTCTGCATCATTCATATGTCCATTATGATCCACCCATTCTTGAATCACTTTCGTGTCATATTGATACTGCTTCATTACGTTTAACGTACCTCCTGACTCGAATTTTTAAGTATATCTGAACCTTCAGGCCAATATTGTTCTGCCAACGCTTTGACTTTTATTAGGAATTCATTACGTTTTTGGTCTAATTCTGACATTGTATAACCTTGTGAAGATGCTTCACTTCCTGTAACTACCTTGTCGTATAAATCTTCTGTTAACTCAGGTGCAACAAGTTTCGTCCATGGCTTTTTGAGCGCCGGACCAAACTGTTTAAGCATATGACGCATACCACCTTCGCCTCCAGCTAAGTGGAAAGTCATAAATGGGCCATATTGTGCATAACGTAAACCGGCTGCGTGAGTGAAAGCTTTATCTACCTCTTCAGTTGTTGCTATACCGTCGTTAACAATGTGTAATGCTTCTCTCCATAATGCTTCCATTAGACGGTCGGCAATGTGACCTTCAATTTCATGGCGTACATGTAACACGTCCATTCCAATACCTTCATAGAATTGTTTAGCTTTTATAGTATTTTCCTCTGAAGTTTGTTTACCAGGTACAATTTCTACAAGTGGCAAGATATACACAGGATGGAATGGATGTGCAACGACTAAGCGCTCTGGGTGTGATAAATTTTTCTGTAATTCTGAAGGCATAATTCCTGAAGTACTTGAGCCAATTGTTGCATAAGGTGATGCATAAAAATCAATCTCTCTTAAAACTGTATCTTTAATTTCCTCAACTTCAGGTACATTTTCTTGTATGTGTTCAACTTCTTTAACAGCTTCTTTTAAATCTGTGGTAAATGTCAAATTCTCTAGAGATGCGTTGTCGGCAAGCCCCATTTGTTCAGCATATGGCCAATTCTGTTTCACTTGCGCCAACATTCTCTCATATGCGCCTTCACTTGGATCTGTAGCGATGACCTCATGTCCGTGGGCAAGCATTCGAGTAATCCAACCACCTCCTATAACACCTGTTCCTACAACTGCTACTTTCATGATTGGCCTCCTTTAGGAGTTCTGAGATTGAATTTTTCTCTAGCTTCTGCTGGTGTTAATGGTTCGATATCTAGTTCTTTTAAGATCTTTTTAGCTTCTTCGACAAGTGCTTCGTTTGTTGCTTTAACACCTTTAGAAATGTAAATATTATCCTCTAAGCCCACACGTATGTTTCCGCCACGTTGAGCAACTTCTCTCACTGTCGGTAATTGCATTTTCCCAATACCAAATGCTGACCAATGTGCATTATCAGGGATACGTGATTTTAAATAATCAATTGTTTCTGGATCATTTTCAGCGCCCCAAGGTATGCCTAAGCAGAATTGAAACATTGGATCGCCATCGATAAGGCCTTCCTCAATCATTTGTTTAGCGAAACTGACATGGCCTGTATCAAAACATTCTAGTTCAGGTTTAACCCCAGCATTTTTAACCATTTCAGCTTGTTTACGTAACCAAGATGCGGGGCTTAAATAAACAGAATCACCCATATTGACACTGCCACAATCTAATGTACACATCTCTGGTAATAAATCTCCAACGGGTTTATGACGTTCTTCTGGGGTTTGAATCCAAGTGCCTTCTCCACCTGTTTCTGGATGTTCTAGACTTGGAATAAAGTCACCCCCACCTCCAGAAGTAATATTGATAATAATATCTTCTTCTGCTTCTCTTATAAGTCTTACTGTTTCTGCGTAAAGTTCTGGATTATGGCTTACGCCTCCAGTTTCTGGATCTCTAACATGAATATGAGCAACTGTAGCTCCTGCTCTGGCACATTTAATTGCTGAATCAGCGAGTTCTTGTGGTGTAACTGGAACATTTTCATTTTTTTGAATTGTATCGCCAGCACCTGTGATGGCTGCTGTTAATAGAACTTTATTCATCTTTAACACCTCTATATTTTTAGTTTTAAGACAGTAGTTACTATACCAACCAGTCGGTTTAGTTTCAACAGCTCTATAAAAAAATAGAGCCGAGTAATGCGTCTAACACCACTCAGCTCTATGCTTATAGAAATTTTAAATTTTTTTATTTTTTTGAACTTGTTCTTTTAATCTTTGAATGACTTGTTCTCTCATTTTTTCATCTATTGCACTAATACCAAATATTTCTGACAACCATAAACCATCTACAGCTAGCCTAATGATTGTCGCATCCACTTCGTCTAAACCATCACTCTCAATATGATTTTGCCAATCTTGATAAGACTCACGTAAAGGTGATAATAATAGTTTATTAGAACCTTGGGCAGCAAGCATTCCTGATGTAATAGGCGCATTTTCCGTTCTATGTTCACGTGTCGCTTCTATAAATGCATTTAACCATTGTCCAGACTCATCAGAATCAGAATTGACATATTTATTAACTTTTTCTTGGTAAAGATTATTTGCATAATTCACAAGCTCTTGAATGAGTCCCTCTTTACTTTTGAAATGATAAAGTAAACCACCTTTACTAACACCAGCTTTTTTTGCTACAGCATCTAAAGTTAAATAGTCTGCACCTTGCTCATTAATAATACTGGCCGCGGATTCAAGAATGTATTGTTTTTTCGATACTCTAGCCATTACGCCTCATTCCTTTATTTTGAAAATTGTTATAATCAATGTTTTCATACACGTTTAACAATTAATATGACTAAGATAGTATGTTTCATTATAAATACTTTTACTCATAAAAGTCCAACTTTGAAAATTTAATTACCAAAATTCAGAGGTCTGCATGCTTTAGTACGATAAAAATTAATATTTAGAATTTATGAATTTTCAACTCACACTTCGGTGTTTCATCATACTCATTAACATTATGCATATGGCTAGCACTCCACGCACGGTAATTACAAATATTCTAGGACTAATAAGTTTGTTAATGGCAATTGGTACGATTGTATTATTCGGATTCAATACTCCTATTAAATCAATTATCACGATTGCTGCAGTTGCAGTAACTGGATTGATCTTAGCATCTATTATTGGCTCATTAATTAAAAATTCGACTTATTACACTTACATATTCCAATGCCATGGAAATAAAGGTAAAAGTCAATCGTAATATATAAGAAACATCTACCCGTTGTGAGATTTTAACGCAACCAAGGTAGATGTTTTTTAATAGGTAGACTTAATATAATGACTTTATTTATAGACCTAAAAAAGCGCAAACCTGAAATCCACCCATTTCAAATTTGCGCTTGATAATTATTCTTCGGTAAATTGTGATTTAATTTATCTTCTCATTACTTTAGAGAAAAGAATGTATCAAATTTAATATATTGTTGTTCTTTTCATATATTATTTCAAATTATTTCACTTCATCTTAGTTAAATGACATTACCTCTTTTCATGATACTCATCAACATCATGCACATGACTAATATTCCACAAATCACATACATCCAACTTAATCCAACTAAGTCCGATATGGGTCCCATTATACTTCCACCTAGTGAAACTCCTAAATCTGCACAGGCAATAAACAATCCAAGTAACATATTTCGTCCAGATTTAGGCAACACAAAGCTTAAATACGATGTAAGTGTTGGATAAACAAGTGCTTGTGTAACACCAATGAATATAGCGCTTAGGTAAAAGATAACTACATGTACATGAGGTCCTATTGCCACAATCAATGACGCAATGGCGAGTAACAACAGTACACTCACCATATATAATGGGTGCCAGCGTCCATCTGATGGTATATATTTACGTAAATACATCCGCGCTAGTACCACTGCTATGGCTTGAATCGTTAAAAATATTCCTGCATTTGCAAATTCGTATTGTATTGTATACAGTGGCACAAATGTACTTACTGCCCCAAAGACAATAGATACAATCATCATAATTAACCCACTATTAAAAAGTTCTTTATTTTTAAAGAAATGGGCAAATACTGTAAAAGCGTTAAATTGTAATGGTTCAATCTTATCACTTGTGTCGGGCTCTGATTCAACAAAGGTCACTCGGTAACCGAAGAATGTCGTCATCGCTCCAATCCCTATCATCACTATTGCAAAAATAGACATATGTCCATAATTCCATATACCAACAGCAATTAACGGTCCTATTAAATTAGGAATTGTTGAGAATAACGAATATAAGGATACTCCTTCTGAACGATGCTCTTCCGGTAGTGCATCGATAATACCAAGTTGTAAGGACATAGAGAAGAATGCTGTACATACACCTTGCATCACTCTTGCTATAAAGTATCCTTCTATCTCTGTGAAACCGTATAATATTAATGCACACGCATTAATTAATAAGATCATCCGCAATACTTTAATGGGACCTACACGCGCAATAATCTGTCCTGCCCATGGACGGAATACCATTGCTGTTAACATATAAGCCCCCATCACAATACCGATAACTGAATTAGAAGCACCCCAATGATGCCCGCGTAATGGAATAAATACATTTAATATTGCATTTGCACTGAAAAACATTAATGTCAGTATGTATAATCTTAGAAATGGCCAAGCCATGGCTCCTTTCATTGTCTCACTCCTTAGAATATCAATTGTTTATGAATCAATGCTGTCGTATAAGGATGACGACTTAAATGTAAATCGTGCGTCGCTATACATTCTTCGATTTGACCGCCCTTAAAAATGATTAACCGATCACACACATAAGTTGCTGCTTGAATATCATGTGTGATAAAGATATAACTCAAATGACGTGTACGTCTTAATCGTCTCAATAAGTCTAAAATCTGAGTTTGAATAGACATGTCTAATGAACTAATGGCCTCATCAAATAAAATATATTGAGGATTTATACTAATAGCACGTGCAATCGCCACACGTTGAGCTTCTCCACCAGATAACATATGCGGATATTTATCTAAGTATTCTGCTGATAGCCCTACTTCTTCTAATAGTCGAATCACTTCTACTTCTAACTCATCTTTTCGCTTATGGTGACAACGACACATCACTTCAAACATGATTTCTTGTACATTTTGGAAAGGATGCAACGAAGACGTATAATTTTGAAATACTGCACTTATTTGATGTCGTCTTACTTTCTTTCGGAATATAGGCTGCTCATTTAGCGTAACTAGTACTTTGTCCGGTTTTTCAATACCTAAAATCATCCGACTGAGGGTAGACTTACCGCTTCCACTTTCTCCAATAATACCAATACTCTCACCCACTGAGCATTCAAATGAGATACCTTTAATAATTAATTGGGAATCAGAACGAAATAAAGGTTTCTTACCATATGACTTCTCAACATTGGTTACTTTTAGCATGTATTTCACCTCTCATCACACGTTCAAAATGCTCATTTATTTTCTTTTTAGCGGATATCAAATATTGTGTATATGCATCCTTAGGTTGGTTCAGTATAGCGTCTGTAGCTCCTGATTCAATCACGCGCCCATCTTTCATCACTATGACTCGATCTGCAATATGATGAATCACTGATAAGTCATGTGAAATAAAAATCATTGCACAATTAAAGTGATGTTTAATATCTTGAAATGCTTTGAGCACATCGTATTGCGTAATCGTGTCTAAAGCTGTAGTTGGTTCATCTGCAATAATCAATTTAGGTTTTAACGCTAATGCTAAAATGATCATCAAACGCTGCAACATACCACCTGACAACATATGCGGATATGACGTTAAAATCTTTTCTGGCTCTTTCAGCTTCATAAATGTCATATATTCTACTAGTGTTTGTTTAATCTGCAATTGAGATAACATTGTATGTATACGCATCGTTTCAAACATTTGTTTACCAACTGGAGTGGAAGGGTCAAATGCACGTGTACCCTGTTGCATCACCATCGCAATATCCTTTCCTCGTTTATGACGTAAATCCCTTTTGGATAAGTGCATGAGGTTTTGATTTTCAAAATAAATATCACCTGTCACATGAAGACGTTCAGGGTTTAAACCTGTCAAAGCTTTACATGAAATGGATTTGCCACTACCGCTTTCCCCAATCATCCCTAATGTTTCACCATGAGCTACACTAAAGTGCACATCTTCTACCAATTTAATGTTCGTCCAACTATCTATGATTTGAAGATGTTCAACCGATAAAAGTGTCATGACGACATCACACCTTTCTTTAAAGCACGTTGTTTCTCTTTAGAAGTAATGCGCGGGTCGATTGCAACTTGTAACGCATCCGATAAGAAGTTAAATGCCATTACGATAATAACGATCACGATTCCTGTAGTGATCATCATTTCAGGGTGCGTGAACATCACTTTACGTGCCTCATTTAACATCATTCCCCACTCAGCAGTGGGCGCTTTGACACCTAACCCTAAAAATGAAAACCCCGACATCTGCAATATCATTGAACACATTGAACTACTTGAAATAATAGCGATATCCGCTAGCGTGAGTGGCAAAATATGTTTCCAAATGATCGTCATATGATTCATACCAATTGTTTTAGCAAACTTTACATGATCTGATTCAGTATATTGCATGACGCTTGTGCGAATGACTCGACAGAACCATGCCCACCGCGTAAGTATGAATGCTAAAATAATATTTTCTACACCCATACCACACAATGTAATTAATGCTAATGTCACCACATAACTTGGAAAAGCTAACATGACATCACATAACCGCATGATGATGCCATCTATATAACCTGGGAAATAACCAGAAATAAATCCTAATATTGCTCCTATCGCAACGGAAATAATTAAGGCAATGAAAACATATAATAAACTCGGTCTAATAGCATAAATTATTCGTGTAAGTACATCTCGTCCTAAATGATCAGTCCCTAACCAATGTGACCAACTTATACTTGCGAATTTATTCACCGTATCAATTTGATTAGGTTCATAAAATGTGACGATAGGTGCTAGTAAACCTAATGCCACATATACACAGATAATGGTCATTGCTATTACTGCACCTTTATCTTGCAATAATCTTTTAAGTATCATCATATTGCCTCCCTTAATTTGGGATTTAAGTATGCATTGATAATGTCTGCCAATGTGTTAAATATGATAAATAAAACAGCGACAATTAATACATACGCTTGTATAACTGGGAAGTCATGTTCGACAATCGCTTTAATACTTAATTGTCCAAGACCTGGCCAGGCAAAGACATTTTCAATAACAACAAGACCGCCCATAATCATTGGCACTGACATACAGAAGATGGACACTGCAACTTGTAAAGCATTACGTAAAACATGTGACAATAACGTCAACGTATGCACGCCGCTTGCTCTTAAATACAACACGTAATCTTCGTTCAGTTGCTCAATCATTGCACGTCTCACATTTCTGAAATAAATACCTGCGTAAGTAATAGTGACGACAAGAACAGGTAAAATATAGCTTTCTGGACCTGTTAAACCTGAAGTTGGTAATACATTTAATTTTACAGATATATAAATAATTAACATCGACGCAATCCAATATGATGGTAGTGCTGTTAAGAAAAATGCGATTGAGCGAATAATGCGATCTGTCAGTTTCCCTTTAGTTAGAGCACTTATAACCCCTAGTAAAATAGATGTGATAATAACTGAAATACTTGAAATCAACGTTAATTTGAAAGTATTGAAGAAGGCAGGCCCAATGCGCTCTGAAACTGATTCTCTAGTAATGTAACTCGAACCAAACTTAAACTGTATAGCTTCAATAAGCCAATTCATATATTGAATCAATATGGGTTCATTGAATCCATACTTCTCTCTCGTCTCTGCAATTAACTGAGGTGTAATGTTTGGTGTGCCTTGAGCATGTAAAATCGTAACAGCTGGATCACCTTTAGTCAGGTATGTCATCATGAATGTCATAAAACTCACTACAATCAATAAAGGGAACATGAGTGCAATACGTTTTATTATAAATTTGACCATCGAGATGCTCCTTTACTTATATTGCATTTCGTTAAATGGTAATTCATATTGTGATTGTGTAAACGACACTTTGTCTAAGTCCTTAGGTGCTACCACAGTCATCCTGCCGTAAGATATCGGAATGAAGATACCTTCTTCATCTACTTGTTTTAAAATGTGTTGATATGCTTTAGAACGATCCTTTGAATTCTGTATTTTGAATGCCTCATCGATATCTTTATATAATTTTGATTTATTCTTAATGCCAGAGGTTGCACTTTCATATCCTGTTTTGGTTTTAAGTGCTGCAAGCGTACTTTGTGGATCATATAATAATCCCCAAGTTTGATTGAACATTAAATCATAATCTCCAGATGTACGTCTTTCAGCAACTTTATCTGACGTTTCTCCGTTAATATCTAATTTAACTCCTAATTTTTTAAATTCTGCTTGTAAGTATTCCGCTTGCTCCTTTTGATTAGAGGATCCTTTATCGTAATACATTGATAAGGTTAAAACTTTACCATTCTTTTGACGAAGGTTTTTGTTTTTGAACAATTTCCAACCAGCTTCATCTAATAGCGCTTCTGCTTTTTTAGTATTAAATTGACGTGTTGGCATGTTGAAGTTAATGTCCGTCACATTTTTCGCAAATAACTGAGTTGCCGGTTTTTCTTGACCATCTAGAATGTCTTTAGATATTTTATCTCGATTTACCATATATCCTAGTGCTTCCCTTACTGTCTTATCACTAACGGCGCTATTTTTATTACCTGAGTTCACCACAAGCATTTTCGTATTCATTGGCTGACTTCGTTTTATTTGGTATTGTCCTGTGTCCTTGAGTTGATTCAAACTATCTTTATCTAAGCTGTCAGTTCCTCTATCATCGGTAAACGCAAAGTTAGTTTCACCTTTTTTCATAGATAAGAATGCTGTTTCTCCAGCGGGTTTAACTTTCGCTTCGACTTTATCTAATTTAGCTTTTTCGCCCCAATATTGATTATTTTTATTAAATTCTGCTGACTCATCTTTGTGATGTTGACCCATTTTAAACGGACCTGTACCATCAAATGATTTCACGCCATCTTTTGTTGTGCCGTTTTTAAAGTCTTTAGGAGACACAAATACATATGGACGAGGCATAGCAAGCTCTGCTAAGGCTGGTTGATATGCTTCTTTTAAGTGAAGCTGCACTGTGTATTTATCTTTAACTTTCACATTGTCGATAAGTGTGGAAATTTTTAACCAAGAATGTAACTTTTTATTTTGTTGTACAGCATCGATATTTTTCTTTACTGCCTCAGCATCAAATTTTGTACCATCATGAAAAGTTACATCTTCTCTAAGATGAAAAGTGTATGTTTTACCATCCTCAGAAATATCCCATTTCTTTGCTAATAATGGTTTAATCCCCTCTTTCGTATGACGTACCAGAGGTTCATAAATCATACTTTCTGCTGACATTGAACCACCGTAGACATGAGGATTCATATCTCCGATGTCCTTAACAGTTGTATAAGATAATGTCTTTTGTTCTTTTTTCTTTTCTAATCCCTCACTACCACCGCAACCTGCTAATAACATCCCTGATGCAAGTAAAATCGTACTCATCTTTGTTAATCTATTCATTTTGTTTCCTCTTTCTATGTTGATAATAATTGTTGTGTGTTCTTTAAGTATTAATGTGTCGCATTATGTTCAGTTTTATTTTTTAAAAATTGTTTTACCAAAGCAATGTCCTCATCGTACTGATGTGAGTCAAATTGAGCTGATAGAGATTGTTTAGGGTGTTCTGCACGGTAGCCATCACAATAGCTACGATAACGTGCTAAAAATTGATCAATCATTGGTGTTTTAACGTTAAGCGCCCTCCCTACAGCTTGAATCATAGCTGTTCGATAGCTATCCTCACTTGGCATTCGCGGAATGTGTGTAACGCCTTCTTCATCAATATAAAGACGTTTATATGGTACTGCCGAGAAGTCAAAGTAATGTCCATTCGAATCTGGTTCAGAAAATGGATCGATTAAAATAGCAGTGTAACGAACATAGAGTAAATATTCTTGATGTATCGCTGGTAAGTCTTCAAATTGATTAATTTCTCGTTCACTTAGCGTTTCTGGTCTGACCGGATAATTCTCTTTGACCATAAATTTTAAAAGATTGACGGACGGCACTCTTAATTCGTTTAAAATTTTCATCATCTCTACCCACATTTGACGCATTTCTCGTATCAGTTTCATCGTGATAGGTCCTTCAGGAAATAACTTATAGACGTAAACAGGAACTGTTGTCCCTTTGAAAACTGCTTGTAATGAAAAGTCATTCATAAATAATGCAGGATGAACATAGAGCGAGCTGTTATGTACTTCAGCATGTAACGGTGTATCCATTACAGCGATTTGGATATTCAAATGATGAAATAGTACACATATACGATCTATAAATCTTGAATCGGTATGAGTCGATCCAACATATAACTTTGACTTCACACCTGATGTGAGCACCTGATGTGGTTGAGTAGTATCAACTACTCGTGTGTCTCCTAAATATGTTGAAAAGGACACTACTTCTACATCTAGATTTAACTCTGACAACAGTTGTTCTATTACCATATGAGAACCTAAAGTCGGAGATACTAGAACAATGTGTTGTAGACACTCAACTGTGGCCTTTGCAAGTCGATTTAATATTGAGCGATACGCATCAGCCGTGCACGCCATGATTAGAGTATTGTAAGTACTACTCACTTCCTGTATATCTTTATAAAATTGTCGCACTTTAAATTCACCTGAAAGTTGTTGATGTGCAGCATTTTGAGTGGTGACCTTAAAATAACCGTCACGTTGATACGCATTATAAACACGTTGGGAGCTGGCTGAAGTCTTAACACGACTTACCATATCAATAGTTTGATGCGCCATTTGGCTATATATTTGAGCAAGTTGAATGGCCACAGGTCCACTTCCAACTATTAAAGTATTAGACATGCATCGCACCTCCTTTATTAGAAGCTTTGCGGTACAATGCAATATCAAAGATGTGTTCAGGTCGTGAGAGCCGTTCGACACAACGCCATTTTGTTTCCTCTGTTTGCTGAGATGGATAATTGAATAGCGATTTAATACCATCTCCATAACGCATCGCTACAACCACGTTATCTTTTGTTATAGCGTGTAATTGATTTAGAATATCGTATTTAACAGGGATGGTAGAGCTGAAAATGATGTGCGTAATCGTCTGCATATCGTCTATTTCTTCAACAGTTTGATTGGTGATAACTATATCTTCGTTTGGAGCAAGCACCTGAACAATTCGTTGTCCTAAATCAACTGCTTGTGAATCGATATCAATGCCTATTACAGAAGCACCTGTTTCTTTAGCTACTTGAACAAGCGTCATAGGATAAGCACCTGACCCAATTAGTAATAATTTATCTTCTTTACCAAAATGAAATTGGCCGAATTCTTCATGAATACACTGTTCTACATTGTCAAAGTAACCAGATGTAGAGGATCGTCCATCTAGTAATCTTTTAGCACGTATTTCTTCAACACGTTTTACACACTGTGACGTTATATCTTGAAGCTGGTGAGTTAAACTTGCTTTTGCTTCATTGTTGCTCCAGTCTTCAAATTGATGTTTAGCAATGGGATTTAAAATAAATTGACTATAATGGTCAACTAGCGTTTCCAATGCCTGGATATAATGCTCATCTTCTAATACTTGGTAATATAGTGTTTCAAATTGCCTTAGATATTCTTGTAACTGTTTGTTTATACCGTGTTTTGGGTTCATAATTGTGTCTTTGTCTCCTGTTCTATATATGCTAGTCCTGTTGCGACAGTTGAAACTTGACCTTTGATTGATGTGATGTATCCCTTTTTATTACTGTATGTCGAAGAAACCACTATACTTCCCCCTGGTTGCTTCACTTTGAAATCTTTACATGGTTGATTCGTTTGATATTGTTGGAAAACACCAATTGAAGCAGCACCTGAGCCACAGCTATTTTCCCAAATTAAGCTTTACACTTCAGGTATATAAATAAGTGGCATTAAAAAGTGTTGTCGTGAATCAAATAGCATGATTCCAATAGTTTTAAATGTAGTATGCCATTGTTGTTCTCTGACAAATTGTTCGACTTGGTATTTGAAGTTCATTGTAGTCTCTTGCGTTTGAATAACATAGTGTATGTAAGTTTCATAAATTAATTCGAGCGCATCGTATGGTTGACCAGCGATAATTAATTGTCTTGGTACAATACTTTGCACTTGAGGCATCCCGACCTCATAATATTGCTGGTTATGAACGGTACATGACACGGTTTGAGAACAACCTGATATTTTTAATTGAAACTGCTCACTTTCAAGCAATTGATGTTCTTGTAAATAATGTATGTATGACATCGTTGCATTCCCACAAAATTCATTCCCACTCATTACTAAATGAAATTGATCCCCATTGGTATAATCACAAGATTCAATAAAACCAACTTGTTCACAACACACATGTGTCGTCTCCATTAATTGATTAGCGATTGATGCATATTCTTCAGGATGATGTTTAGAGTGAACAAGTATAGTCATATTTCCTGATGGATTATACTTAGAAAATTCAACTATCTGTCGATGCATATGATGCTCCTTTATGTTGTAAATTCTCTATTAAGGTTATTGATAAAAAAATAATTGTATGTAGAGTTATCAAAAACCTTAAATTAGTTGTACAAAATAAATCGTAATAGTTACGATTTGAAGATTATAGTATACGAGTCGGATAATATTGTCAATATAATTGATAATAAATTTCATTTAGATGAGTTCGGTGGAAAGGACAATTTGTGCATTGTGAAGAGCGATTGAAGATAAAAAAAGCTAGCAAATTGGCTAAAAACAAGCCAATGCTAGCTTAAAAGGGGTATATAATTAGACTTCCCGATGTGTTACATCAGACAAACCGAAGTCTTACCCATAAATTTTAAGAAGATCTTATAAAGAGGATTTAAAGCAATTTCTTCTCACTTACACTTATGATAAGTTGTTTTAATGATGACTTTCATGCTCGCTACTTTTAAGAAATATATCTTCAAGTGAAAGTTCTTCTAAATCTACTTTGAATATATCTATGTCTAGAGAAACATATAGTTTAACAATAGATGGAATAGTGTTTTTTCTTTAGTTTTTAACGTTATTTCATTTTATCAAGTGCAATGTTCATTTTAAGTACATTCACGTAATCTTCAGTCATGGGTGAGGATTGTTTATATTGTTGAATCATGCGTTGAATTGTTGCTTCCTCGATACCACGTTCATTCGCAATCCTTTTCGCTTGAGCATTGGCATTTGAAACGGTGATATCTGGATCTAATCCTGACCCTGAAGCAGTCACAGCATCTGCAGTAAGATGATGTCCTTCTTTATGAATCGAATCTTCAACACGCTGTTTAAATTGAGGATTAGAATTTGCTAGATTTGAACCACCTGATGAAGGTCCACCGTTCGCTTTCAAAAGTTTCTTGTCCATATTATAATTCACGGCACTTATTCGACCATGGAAGTATTTAGAATCGTTCCATTGTTGACCAATTAATTCTGAACCAATTACTTTACCATCTTGTTTAATTAAACTTCCATTAGCTTGATAGGGAAATGCGACTTGACCTATTGCAGTCACTGTTAGCGGAAATATAAACCCACAAAGGACAAATAGTACTACTACAAGTCCAACACTTTTTCGTATCGTTGCCATTCTACATCTCCTCCTTTAGACAACGTATTGAATAATTACATCGATGAATTTAATACCTATAAATGGCACAATCATACCGCCTAATCCATAGACCAACATATTTTTCATTAATATCGTTTGCATTGAAGCGCCTTTAAATTGCACGCCTTTCATCGCAATTGGTATGAGTAACACAATAATTAATGCATTGAAAATGAGTGCCGATAACACTGCTGATTCAGGTGAATGTAAATGCATAATATTTAAGCGATTCATTGCTGGCATTGCAGACATAAACATAGCTGGTAGAATTGCGAAATATTTCGCGATGTCATTCGCAATACTAAACGTTGTTAAAGATCCGCGTGTCATCAATAATTGCTTACCAATTAATACGACTTCCATTAACTTTGTAGGATTAGAATCTAAATCAATTAAATTTGCCTCTTCTTTCGCACTTGTTGTACCAGAGTTCATAGCTAAACCAACATTAGCTTCTGCTAGAGCAGGTGCATCATTTGTACCATCACCTGTCATCGCCACAATATGACCTTTAGCTTGTTCTTCTCTAATAACATTAATTTTATCTTCTGGTTTACATTCTGCGATAAAACGATCTACACCCGCTTCTTTCGCAATCGTTGCTGCAGTAAGTGCATTATCACCTGTACACATGACGGTTTCGATACCCATCTCGCGTAATTCTTGAAATCGTTCAACAAGACCGTCTTTAATTACGTCTTTTAAGTAGATGACACCTAAAATTTCATTATTTTCAATAACAATGAGTGGCGTGCCGCCTTTTTTAGAGACTTCAGTGACGCGTTCATCTAAATCATTAGGAATAGATCCACCCGCTTCTTTAACACGCTTAATCATGCTATTAGGTGCACCTTTATACACTTCATGATCTTCAAACTTCGCACCACTCATACGAGTCTCCGCAGTAAATGGGAAATATTCGCCTCTTTCTTGAGGTAATGTGATGCCTTGGCTTTGTGCAAGTTTAACAATACTACTTCCTTCAGGTGTATCATCTTCTACGGAACTTTCATATGCTGCTCGCACTAATCTTTCATAACTCGTTGATGCCACAGGAATAAATGCATCTGCCATACGATTACCATAAGTAATCGTTCCAGTTTTATCTAGAATCAACACATTTACATCACCACATGTCTCTACGGAACGCCCACTTTTCGCTAAAATATTAAACTGAGTCACACGATCCATTCCAGCGATACCAATAGCAGATAACAACCCTCCAATTGTTGTTGGAATTAAGCAGACTGTTAAGGCAATCAACATCACAATTGATAAATTGAAATGAAGAAATTGTGCTAAGGGGTACATCGTCATAATTACGACGAGAAAGATAATAGTTAGCGTCATTAAGAGCGTGAACAATGCAATTTCATTCGGTGTTTTCTTTCTTGTCGCCCCTTCAACTAAATGAATCATTTTATCTAAGAATGATTGACCTGGTTCCGAAGTGATTTCTATTTCTAACCAGTCAGAAGTGACAGAGGTGCCTCCAATAACATTATTGAAATCTCCGCCACTCTCTTTAATCACTGGCGCTGATTCACCGGTAATCGCAGATTCGTCGACAGTTGCTAAACCTTTAATAACTTGGCCATCATTAGGTATTTGTTCTCCAGTTTCTACACGAACGATGTCTCCTTTTTTCAAATTGCTAGCATTTATCACTTCGTAGCTGCCGTCTTCTTTAATTAATCGCGCCGTCATTTCTATTTGTGTCTGGCGTAAGGCATTCGCTTGCGCTTTCCCTCGCCCTTCTGCTAGCGCTTCTGAAAAGTTAGCAAAAATAAGTGTCAGCAATAAGATGATGAAGATACTTAACACATACATACGCGATACATGTTCTTGTATAAATAAATGAGGTACAAAAATTAATAAAAATGATAGTAGCATGCCCACTTCTACAACAAGCATGATAGGGTTCTTCACCATATATTTAGGGTTTAATTTAACAACACTTTCCTTCAGTGCTTGTCTAACCAAACTTGATTCAAATATTTTTGATGTTTTCATCATTTTCTATCATCTCCTTTCATCACGAATGCAACAGTAGTTGTTCTCCTATTGGTCCAAGCATTAAATCTGGTAGGAAGGTCAAACCACTGAGTAAAATGATGAAGATAATCAACACGGTGCTAAAGAACAGGTTATTAATCGGTACATCTTGTGAGTCATCGGTATGTTGATATGTTTTCTTGTTGACCAAGCTAGACACAATCAACAGTTGTAAGACGATGGGGATATAACGTGCGACGAGCATCACAATTGCTGTCGAAATATTCCAAAATACAGTGTTGTCTTTTAAACCTTCAAAACCTGAACCATTATTAGCAGATGAAGATGTAAATTCATAAATGACTTGAGAAACGCCATGGAATTGTGGGTTTGTTATCGCATCTTTCGCGCCAGGAATGATAAATGCCAATGCTGAAAATATTAATATCAATAATGGATGGACTAAAAATGTGAGTGCTATCCATTTCATCTCTTTGGATTCGATTTTCATACCTAAATAACTAGGCGTCTTTCCAATCATTAAACTGCAAATAAAGACAGTTAACATGACATAGATCAACATATTCATCAGACCGACACCTTCACCACCAAAAACGGCATTTAACATCATAAGAATCATTGGAGCCATGCCACCCATAGGTGTGAGACTGTCATGCATGTTGTTAACAGTACCAGTCGTAAAAGCTGTCGTAATAGTTGTAAATAAAGCTGATTGAGCAATACCGAAACGTGTTTCTTTGCCCTCCATATTGCCTCCATCGATTCCTAAGTGGTGTAAAATCGGACTTCCTGCAGTTTCATAATGTAGACAAATAAGTAAAAGCAAGACAAACATCGTAAACATTGCAATAAAGACCATTACCGCATGGGGATGGATGTGCTGTTTAGCGTTCAGCATTCTGCCAAATAAAAAAACAAGCGATCCAGGAATTAACATCATACTTAATGCCTCTGCGAAATTAGACCAATAGGTTGGGTTCTCAAATGGCGTGGATGAGTTGGCACCTAGGAACCCTCCACCATTCGTTCCAAGATGTTTAATTGACTCTAATGAAGCCATAGGTCCATATGCAATGGTTTGTTTCACACCTGACATGGTTTCAACAACTAGATTGCCATGTAACGTTTGAGGTGTACCTTGACTAATAAGAAATATGCTTAACACGAATGCGAATGGAATTAAGACACGTATGATAAATCGCACGACGTCTTGATAGAAGTTACCTATGACGTCTGTCATACCCGTTAGTCTACGCAACATTGCGATGCATACTGAGTAACCTGAAGCGGCTGAAGTGAACATCAGACACGTAATGACACCCATTTGCGTGAAATACGTTAATCCCGTTTCGCCCGCATAATGTTGTAAATTTGTATTCGTTAAAAACGAGGCTGCCGTATTAAATGCGAGAGACACTGATTGACTTAAATTGTGATTGGGATTTAACCATAGCCATTGTTGTGTCAGTAGTAAGATAAATGCTAATGCGCCAGTTAAACTGTTAAAACATAAAAAGTGCTTTAAATATGTTTTACCTGACATGTGCTCTAGTGACGTACCAATCAATTTGTAGAGTCCCTTTTCTATAGGTGAAAATAAGACATCCATCTTAGACGGTACAATTAAAGCCACTGTATATAAGTATCGACTCATTACGTATAAGAGCACGATAAATGTGATTAAAAATAGAATCATACTCATGATATTTCCTTCTTTCGCTACTAGAATTTTTCACTCCAAAGTAATGCATAAAATAGAAATAAAATTATTCCGATGATCATGAAGGCTAAAAATGTAATCATTGTGCTTCCTCCTCACTTTCATGGACATCTTAGCAAGAGCACTGTAATTAAAGTATTAATATTTGAACAAAGTTATAAAGGAAATATAAAGATAAGAAATTAAATAAAAATAAAAATGGATAAATAGATTAATCTTAATTAATATGTAATTAAGAGGTGGTGGCATATGGAAAGTTCACATAGACACAGAGGTAAACTCACCATTTATTTAGGTTATAGCCCTGGTGTTGGAAAGACATATGAAATGCTATCGAACGGTATCGACCTTTATAAAGAAGGTGTCGATATTAAAATTGGCTATATAGAGCCACATCAACGTCCTGAGACAAGTGCGCTTGCTAAACAACTACCAGAAATTAAGACCTCTAGCCGAAAATTTGGGAGTCATCTCTTTCACTTTATCGATGTGAATCAAATTGTTGAGGCGCATCCAGATGTTGTGCTTATCGACGAGTTGGCCCATACGAATATCTCAAAAACACGACATTTAAAGCGTTACATGGATATTGAAGAAATTCTTTCTCATGGCATTGATGTTTGGACGACACTTAATATTCAACATATTGAAAGTTTGAGTGGACAAATAGCACTGATGACAGGTATCCAAGTATCAGAACGTGTTCCAGATCAATTTATAATGTCTGCTGATGCTTATGAAGTCGTTGATATTTCGCCAAATATGTTGATTCAACGCCTTAAGGCTGGAAAGGTATACAAAAGGGAACGCTTGGATACTGCTTTTTCCAATTTTTTCACATATGAGAACCTGACAGAGTTACGTGAACTTACGCTAAGAACTGTTGCGGATATTATGAGTCAAAAAGAGCAACAGTATAAAACGAAGCATACTGATGTTACGCCTCATATTGCAGTAGCTGTAAGTGGAAGTATTTATAATGAACGTGTGATTCGTGAAGCAAGACGCGCAGCTTATAAAGAGCATGCAAAGTTTACTGCTATTTATATCGACACCTTTGAAACACGTTCTGAAAGTCGTGCGCAAGATCATTATGTTCATAAAAATCTGATGCTTGCCAAATCACTAGGTGCTGAGATTAAGGTGTTATATGCACAAGATATTGCGAAGACATTGATTGATTCGTGCGATAAATCATTTGTGACTAAATTGGTGCTCGGTCAGTCTGAACAACCACCTTGGAAAGAGTACTTTAAGAAGTCATTAATTGAACAGATTAATCATACTACGCATCACTTTAAATTAGAGATTGTCCCGATACATCAGATTTATTCGGATAAGCAAAATCGTGATCGGAGTAGCCGTAAAAAAGATAAAAAACCATACCAACTCACGTTATCAATCGATATCGTTAAAATGTTAACCATCCAAATTGTATGCGTACTATTAGGAATGTGGATTTATAAGATGGATAAGAATGAGTCTAGTGCTATTATTCTTTTAATGTTTTTTATTGGCATTATCGTACTTTCCATTTGGACACAGTCATATTTAATTGGTTTCTTCGCATCGATATTAAATGTCTTCGTCTTTAACTATTTCTTTACTGTGCCGAGGTTTACGCTAGAAATGTATCGCTTTGAATATCCCATCACTTTTGTGACGAGCATATTTGCTAGCATTTTCACGAGTGGCATATTGAAAAATTTAAAATATCAACACTCCCTCACCGAACGTCAGTTATATCGTACAGATATTATGTTGCAATTTAATCAGTCGATTAAGGAATCATATGCGACTATGAAGTTGTTGAGTGTGGCTGGTGATCAAATTCACCAATTATTAAAGCAGGATGTTACTGTATTTCAAATCGAAGCTAAGAAAGTGATGCAGTCCGCGTCGTTTGGAGTTAGCTCGAGTGAGCATAACCATGGGACTGAGGATGCTGAAACGTTAAGTTGGGTAATAGAGAATGAAAGACGTGCGGGTAGACTAACCAACACCTTCCCAGGTAGTAAATTTCTATGTATTCCAATTGGTACAAGACCAGTTAAGGGTATTATTTCGATTCAGTTTACAGATGAGGATTACATCGATACATACGACAATTCTATCTTAGATTCAATGTTAAACGATTTGACCCTTGCCGTTGAAAATGTCGCCCTACTCAAGCAAACGAGACAGTCGATGGTAATAGCTGAAAGAGAAGCTACAAGATCAAATTTCTTACAATCTATTTCACATGATATTAGAACGCCATTAACATCTATTATCGGTAATTTAGATGTAGTGAAATATCATAATGATGGCTTGGATAAAAATGAACGCGCGCAACTGTTAACCGCTTCATACGAAGAGGCACAATATTTATATACGTTAGTCACAAATATACTTTCTCTAACGAAATTAGAGCGTTCAGATATTCAAATTAAGCGCACCTCATACCTTGTAGAGGAGCTACTCGAAGAATTTGAAGATGGACTCGTGCGTCGTCATCAAAATCATAAAGTCACTATTGAAGATAATGGAACATTCGCACTGGTATATATCGACAGCAAATTAATGCTACAAGTTTTATTTAATTTGGTAGAAAATGCATTAAAGCACTCTGAATCGCATTCTGTTATCACCTTACGCGTGCATGAACAAGACTCAAAGATATTATTTGAAATCATTGATAATGGTAAAGGTATACCTAAAGAAGAGCGAGATTTAATTTTCAATCCATATTATTCGGGGGATTACTTTAAAGATAATAAAAAGGATAGCCTAGGACTCGGTTTGTATTTAGTCCAACTTATATTAAAACAGCATCACAGTAAATTAGAATATCAATCCAATGAACCAAGTGGCAGTATATTTTATTTTTATTTAGATAAAGAACAAATCAAAATGGAAGGGTGAGATGATGAAATCTACACTTTTAGTTGTTGAAGATGATGAAGCAATTTTACATTTAATCGATGTAGCATTAACTATGAGTTACTATAAAGTTATTAAAGCGAAAACAGGTAGAGAAGCGGACTTCCGCATTAGAACAGAACATCCAGATATTATATTACTTGATCTAGGTTTGCCAGATATTGATGGGCTTTCTTTAATTAAACGATTAAGAGAATGTGTGGACACCCCTATTATCGTTATCAGTGCGCGAACAGAAGAGGAAACTATTGTAAAAGCGTTAGACTACGGGGCGAATGATTATATGACTAAACCCTTTAATATTGATGAATTACAAGCACGTATCAGGGTTGCACTTCGCGTTTCGAAACGGCCTGACACGATGCAAAATAACTTTGAGAACGGCCCGTTAATCATTGATTTCAGCGGTAATTCTGTTTATATGATGGGACAGGCTATTCACCTAACACCTTATGAATTCCAATTATTAGAAATTTTAAGTCAGCACGTTGGTAAGGTATTAACATATCAGGTTTTATTAAAAGCACTATTTGGATACGTCAATAAGTGTGACATGTCATCATTACGAGTACATATGGCCTCACTGCGGAAGAAGCTTAATAACAGTGATACAACGTATGAAAGTAGTATGAAAAAACTCATTATCACCCATCCAAGAATTGGTTATCAAATGCAACATTTGGAGTGATATTAAAGCTTTGTATATATTAATAATAATGTAAACGCCACATTCTTTGTTGAAGAGGATTGTGGCGTTTTATATATAGCTTTTATATTTATGAAGTTTTAATTAAGTAGTAGTATGAATAACCTTCTAACATCTTTTTAACTTTTAATCATATAACATGATTGCTTTGCCTAGACGTCCTCGTGTGTTATAGGTACGGTCAACAAATGCACTACCTTCCTCTATAGAGTAGCTTCTATCGATTGGAACAATAAACTCATTTTCATTATAATCTGAAATACCTTTTTCTAAGTCTCCCCAAGTTCCGATACAATTACCTATTAATGATAGATTATTGAGCATAACTTTTAACATAATATTTTTCAGATGGTTAGGTGTTTTTTCATCTTCATTTTCAGAAAAGGCGGGATGTTGGTTTTTATAACCGCATGTAATATAGCGTCCGCCTACTTTCATTTGATTCACTGCTTTTTCTAAATGCAAATCAAAATAAGGATCAAATACGACGTCAAATTCACCTAAGTCTTCTTCCCACTTCTGCATGTTCCTATCTACTTTATGTAATTTAGCTGGCCGAATGAGTGCTTGTTCTTCAGGCGTCCATTCCGATGTAGTTAATATTGTCGTATCGATTCCTTTACTGATTAAGTTATTAATAATAAACATAGACGTATTAGAGCGACCGCTCAGTACTAGTGCACGTTCATTCTGCTTAAGATTTACACGCCTTACCATGCTTGTTGAAGTTTGGCTACCTATTGAGAAGCCTGCTGCAACTGCGTTATTCATATGTTCTGGTATTTTGATAAGCTTTGATTTATGCAATCTGAGCCATCCTTTTGAAGCTTCGTTTGTGACTGCTCCAGGTGCCACCCCTGGAAAAGGAGGGTCGGGATACGCACAGTTGGGTATCACACGTTGTCCAATTTCAAATTCATCAACTGAATATCCTTTAGCTACAATTCTCCCTACAAAGTCAGAACCAAAATAATCGAATGGTGGAGCTTGAGAATTTACATCTTCTTGCATTTTTAAAGCGGCTTTTAGAATAATGGCTTTATCTCTATAATTGCAAGAAAACGCATCAACTTTTACTAACACGAAATGTTCGTTCTCTGATGCATCTTCGTTAAAACTTGGTCGTTCTAATTCAATCAAACCACAATGAATGGGTGTTCCTGCAATACTTACATCAGGTAACATCGTTACATCTTCTTCTAATACTAAATTTGTATTAATTAAAGCTAAAACTTTCATAAGCTGAGTCACTCCTATCAGTATAAGTCACACACTTTTAAAACTTTTGGATAGAGCATTTTCATAATGTAGCGCACACACCATAAATCTCTGTTCACTTCACTTTATTTTTAGACAAATCATTAATATCTATCTGATTCGCAATGAATCTTTGCTTTAGTAATAATTTGAAGGAAGCACCTGTAATAAAGTAGTCTTGAATGGCGTCGGCTATAGCACTACAACGATGTTCACCAAAGCTCTGTTGAATACCATTAGTTTGAATAGGCTCTTCAGCTGTAAAGAGGTTGTATGTTAATTGACTCGCTAGTTGAGAGGCTTTTTTAATCTTTATAGGAGCCTTTTTAACATGTTCAATTAATACTTTTTCAACTTTGTCTTTATCTTCACTACTGTAAAACACGAGTGCGTCATTTCTTGGATAACTATCAGAGGAGGATAAAATTTTAGCAGAAAAACTCACGTTCTTTTCAACTAACTCATTTACACATTTACTCCATAACTCTATAGCATATTGAGGCGTGTCTGCATAAATATAATGACGTGTAACCTTATTAATATGTAAACCATTATTTGTATGTACGAACATGAAAAATCCAGGCGTCAAATTAGGTCTAGAACAAGGCACAACAATACTATTATCTTCATTTACTTCTTCTTTGATTCGAATCCCTTGAATAACATGGTAGATTTGACCGTTAAAGTTTTGTGTACTCGTCTCTACTCGAATCCCAGGATCTTTAATGCTACTGGCAATTTGTTCGTTTAAATCATTAAATGTTTTTGATGATTGTTTGACTTGATTGTTCAAATTTCCAGTATGTAACATCGAATATAACCACTGTTTTAACTTACTTTTTTGATTTTCAAGGACGTCATCATATGTTTCATTATCGATTTTAACTTTGTTTAAATCCGTTTCTAATTCTATTTTTTGTGCTAAATCTTCTAACGTATTCACTTTTTCTGTCATAGTACGTCCTCCAATTTATTCAAATAGTTCTATTAGATTTTTTGGAAACACTATTACTTCTCTACCTATCCCAAGAATCGCTCTATCTATGGCAGTTAAACGAAATGAAAATTTAGCTCTGCTCATGATTCTTTCCACGAGAAACCATCCAATATTTCGAGCAAGATGTATGTTATTAATCATTTTCTTAGATACATATGTTTGATAAGCTAATTGAATTAAAGGTCTCATTTGTTCAATGTAATTAAGACCTCGTTCCATAAACTGATCTTCTATCTCCTTAGCATCTGAAGTTTCTTGAGTCGTTTCGGTAAAAGTTTTTAATAAGCAATCAAAATAAATAGAACCAATTAGTCCCGCTAAATCTCTACTTGGATCCCCTTTACGTAATTCTTCAAAATCTATAATCCAAATATCATCATCTGTAAATATAAACTGATCCAAACGAATATCACCATGACAAATACAGACGTCATTATCATGAGATTGCTGCATTATCGTTTCTACGAGTTCTGAGTCTTGTTGCAATAAACTAAACAACTCTAGTTCTGCGCCCGTACAGCCGGCATATTCATATTTATTTAATGTATATAACAACGATTCACGCTGCGGTAACTGGTCTTCTGAATCTATATCCACATCATTGATATCAGATAAATGTAATGTCACTAACATATCTGCAGCTTTTGCGATTTTGTGTTTAAAATTTGGGGATGGTTGTTCTAATTCTTCTTCTAACGATGTAGCATGTTCAATCCATTGATATTTAAGCGATAAACTGTCTTCATCATGGTCAATCAACTTTGGAGACTTCAATCGAATAGTATCTGTGCGTATGTCTTCCCATTTCAAGCAATTATTGTATCTTCTGAGCGCGTCAACTTTAGGTCCTTTAATTACTTTATGTAAATATTGAGTTGTTCCATCTTCTTCAAGACTGATGATATTACGACCTTCTTTAACTTTTTGCATTAAATGTTCTAAGCTCCTTTCATGTAAATTACATTTTTTATTTTTAAAATGTGTAAGGTATGATTTATGTAATGTTTGGCGTTATGAATTAGATATTAATATCTCACATAGCCATTTCTTTATTTATATTAAAAAGTTACTACCCTATAATCTTAGTCATTTAATTTAACATTATTGATGATTAACTGCGTTAAGCTGCACTCCAAGTAACTGTATAAGAAACGGATGCAGAAATTGATGATGTACGACCATCACCTAAATCTCTTTCTTCAATTGCACTTCGTTGAATATTATTTGATGATGTATAGTGACTATATCCGTTGATTAAAATATTTTCCATATCGATTCCTCCTGATGTTATAGGGTAGCAACCGCTTTCATTATAATTCCGAAAAAGAGTAAATTCAATTTTTATATGTAAATTTACATTAAAATTATTAATATCTTAATAAATAAAATAATAAAATTGTCACTAGTATAAAGATAATATTAATGTTTAATAAAAATTAAGTAAGTTTATCGTGAAACAATTTTCAAAAATTCAAGACTGCTACGTTAGAAGGACCTCAAATCATTCAAAATATAAAAAAGATAATAAATATATAAAACAGCGTAATATTAACAATAATTTAAAAATATTGTACGATGTATAAATGGAAGGATGATTATGAAAAAGCAATTATTAGGGACTGTATTATTAAGTACGTTCTTACTAGGGGCATGTTCACTCAATATCGGTACAGACGATAATCAAGGTGAAGGTAAAAAGAATAATGAAGAAAGTAGTGAACATAGTTCAAATCAGTCTAAAGACAAGCAGAGTAATAAAGATACCAAGGTAGATAACCAAACAAATCAAGCTAATCAAAGACAAGCAAATGGTTCCGAAAATAATGATGCTTCAAATCCAGGCAATGAAGGAAACAATAACGAGACAAATTCTGAAAACCAATCAAATAATGGGACGATTTCAGAAGATGAAGCGATTCAAAATGCTAAAGAGCACTTTAAAAATTCAGCCACAAATGATGATTACAAAGTTGATTCAAACCAATCTAATAGTAAAGAATACTACATTACCTTTACAGCACGTGATGCCACAGGCTTTCCAATGAGTGCGGCTACTACTGTTAATAAGCAGACAGGTCATGTTAATGGTTATATAGATAGAAGAACTAAAGCAGAGAAAGAAAGACATGTTCAACATGCTAATGAAAGTTCGTTATATAAAGGGCCGAATAGTCAAAATAGAAAATTATTCGGTAAAGATTTAAGCCATCCAAATTACAATGATCAAAATGCGCAACAATCGCAAAATGAAAATAACCAACAGAAACAAAATAACGAAGATCAATCACAACAAGAATCGAATAATGATGATAGTAGTCAAAGTAAGGAAGGCACATCAGAAACCGAAGCTGCTCAAAATAGTGAACAAGAACAAAATCAATCGGTAGAAGAAAATCAGGATAATGATACACAAGCGGAGCAACAACAAACTGACAACGCTTCTCAAGATGCTGATAACAACCAAAATAACGACCAACAAAATAGTGTTGAAAAACCTCAATCAGTAAGTAGAGACTAAAATACATTTTTATAAATAATAGAGCGTTCTCAAAAAATTTCTGAGAACGCTCTTTATATTTATCTAGTTTGTTTTAAGTGATTAATTATCTACTAAAGACTTATTGATTAGTGTGAGTTGTGAAAAATTTCCCTAACCTCTTAATATTACACGATATTATCTATAATTTCCTTACGTAATTTACCTCTAATTTCTGCCATTGTGTTTAAATGATATTTCTTATAATCTCCAGCATCCACTCTAAACGCGTGTACGCCGATAATTTCATTTTTACTATTTAAAACAGCTCCACCAGATGAACCGGGTTCAGCCATCATTTGATAGTAGCCGATAGGATTTACATTTCGTGCAGTCATAGAATATTTACCTTTAGAATGATACATCGTATCAGCTGGATCATTTTTATATTTTCCATATGGCGTACCATAGTGATACATATGAATTGGCGTATTAGCTTTCATTGATTTAATGGTACTTTCTGATGCAATCTTACGTATTTTCATATATTTAGAAATGTCTTCATATGTATAAACCAATGCGACATCTCCGTATTGCAACATTTGAACGCCAAATACTTGGAGCGAACGAACTACTTTGGAACCTTCTTGTAATAAGTTGATTCTCATGTTCTCAGGTTGTGCAGGTGTTAGTGGTTTATGTGCACGTTGATCATTCACTACATGATTCGCAGTTAAAATCGTATGTCTGCCAATTGCTGTACCCGTGCCGTAAGTTAATTGTTTAGCTGTCGGATTCCAATTAAATACAGTTGCGATATTAGCATCTTTCGCTTTAGTATGCTCGATTGTAACGCCCTTATTACCCGATTTCTTCATAATTTTTAAAGCATCATCAATACCTGATTCTTTTGTCGTTTGACCGAAATCACGCACGTTATCCCCACCTGGTACATTGGATGGCCAACGTTTAGGTGGTTTATTGTAGTAATTCTTTTTAGGTTGCGAATATGTTGATTTTGATTTTACTTTTACTGTTGAGGTTGGTTTTGCTTTTGACTTAGTCGTTGTTTTGATTGAAGTTTTGACACTCGGTTTTGTGGATTTCTTTTTTGTTACAGTTGAGGAAGTGCGCTTCGGTGTCGTTTTAGTAACTTTTGAAGTTGATGGTGTCTTTTTCGTTTTAGTTGCTGTTGATAACCAATGAGGTTTCTTGTTACCCGGTTTGATAGCTTTCGTTGTCTTTTGAGGTTTAACTTTAGTTGGTGAAACTTTGTGATGAATAATTGTGTGTTTAAGTGTTTTACGTTGTTTTGGTTGAGTCGTTTGCTTTGAATAAGACTTTCCCACATGTTTAGTAGTACTTTGTTTGTGAAGATTGTTTGTTACTACATGAGTCGAAGATGGTTTCGTACGTTTAACATACTGTGTTGTTGTTTGTCTTGTTGGCTTTGTATATTTTTTCGTTCTAGTAGGCTGATTACTTTTATGAGTTATTTGTGTTGGTTGAATGCCATTTTTAGTTTTAGGTGTTTGATTTGTATACTGTTTAGCTACTTGGTGTTTAGGTGTCTCTTTTACGATCACAGTATTACCTTTAGTAGCAGCATCTGCCTTGTTGAAATGTAATAACGCAGAGAGACTAAAAATAACTAGCATCACAATTGAAGTGTAAATGAATTTTCCCAATAATTCCCCTCTATACACTGTGCATGTCCCCACTTTCTTATCGAAATAAGTATATTTTTTATATGTATTTTAACTATAATGCATGAGTGAGTTTTGCACAATATAAACAATTGATTATCAATAAAGTTTTTTACAGTTTAAAATGGAATTGAAAATAATTATAAAATAGTGTTATATCAGCAATGATATTTATAATCACCACTGATCCAGAGAACTAAAACAGAAAACCTCATCATCTAGAGTTTGTTCTAAATGATGAGGTGTGTAATAAACCGATAATTTTTACTCGTTATCATTATAATTTTTATATTTCGCTATTCTACTACTTTTCTTTTAAATAGCCATCTTCCATATGATACATTTTATCACAGAATTTTGTTAAACGTTCATCGTGCGTCACAATGATACATGTTTTATGACGTTGTTTAGATTGTTCTTTAAGAATTCTCATTACTGCCATCGCATTTTCTGTATCCAACGAAGCTGTTGGTTCATCCGCTAAAATAATAGACGGTTGGGTATAGATTGCTTTAGCGATTGCCACACGCTGCTTTTGTCCCCCTGAGACTTCAGATGGTAATTTATTTTCAATTTCTTTCAAACCTAAATCATTTAATAATTTTTCAAATTCGCCAGTGCTTAAAACTTCTTTTTTATAATTTTTCAATAAACGAAATTGCTGTCTGATAGTTAGAAATGGCACTAGATTTGTAGATTGTAAAATAAAACCAATTTCTTTCATTCTCATCTTAGCAAGTTGTTTCTGACTCAATTGTGAAATTTTATTATCATTAATGTATATTTCCCCGTGTGTAGGCGTTTGTAGTGCGCCAGCCATTGTTAGGAATGTACTTTTCCCGGAACCAGAAGGCCCTACAATAGCTATTAATTCGCCTTTATCAAAGGTCAAAGATGTGGATTTAACAGCTTCAATCATTTGGTTACCATCTTTAAATTCTTTCGATACTTGATCAAACTTCAACATTGTAGCACCTCCTTATTCGATTGCTTTGAGTGGGTCAATTTTTCTAATAGATAATACCGAGAATAAGCTGCCAATCAAGGACGTTAATATTAAAACAACCCCAAACACTATGAGCGTCACAATATTAAATTCAACCGGTACCGCTTCTGGTAGGACAAATCCTGTGAGGATAGTAAGTACAAGACCTATCAATGTACCAATCAATGCTAGGATAAATGTTTGTGATAAAACCATCTTCATTAAGTAGCCATTAGTAAAGCCCTGTGCTTTCAAAACACCGAATAAGTTTTTCTTCTGCAATGTTATAACATACAAGAATACGCCAATCACTGTTGCTGAAATGATAAATAAGAATGTAATCATAAAGTTCATTGTTAGATTTTGTGGTTTATATCCAGGTAAATCTTCAATAAATTTATTAATACCTACCACTTCAAGATCTTTGTCTACTTTTTTATCTTTCCAGTGTTTATCTCGCACAACTATTGCATTGGTTTTATCTGTAGTTAATGTTGGATTGATTTTTTGCATCGTTTTATTATTAGTGAAAATAACAGGTGAAGCATTATATTTTGCACTTTCTGAGACACCTACGATGCGTAATTTTTCATCGGATTGAGATAATTTAATCTTATCTCCTACTTTAAACCCTTTATCTTTGAGTGTCTGATCAATAACGACTTCATTGTCTTTAGCAAATTTTTTACCTTTAACTATTTTCGGCATTAAAAATGAATCTGCTTTAATCCCAAAGAGTAGTGCATTCTCTTCACTATCACCATTAGAGGCGATAACGCCCATTTGTTTTAATGAGGAGGTCTCTTTAAATTTATCGTTCGATTTAGATGTTTCGAAAATGGATTGTTGCACGGTTTGATTCGCATCTTTATTTAAAACGATAGCATCCGCTTTCCACTTTTTAATTCCTTCTGTATTCATGTTAATTAAACCATTAGCTAAACCTGAAAGTAAGAAGAGTAAATAACTTATAAGAACTAAAATACCGATAATCAGGCCAAACTTTAGCTTATTGCGTTTAATTTCATTCCATGCAAGAAACATATAATACCTCCTTTGTCTGTATTATTAATCTAGTATAGCAGTTATTAAACTATGGAAGATAATAAATGTACTTCTGAAAATTTATGGTCAGAAATCATACAACTAAATCTAGAAAGTTAAGCGCCATAACGTTTGTAACTATTTTAGAAAAAAATCATTATCCTTTCATTCTTTTTTAGACTACTCGTAGACTCCCTTTCCAAAAATGATAGCTATTAAAATTCATTTTGTGTATGTTCACATTTTATGGTAATATCATCATGCATAAATGTGCGAGATACTAATAATTAAGAAGGTTTAAATATATTATGAAAGAAAATTTTTGGAGTGAATTACCACGTCCATTTTTTATTTTGGCGCCAATGGAAGACGTGACGGATATTGTCTTTCGTCATGTTGTGAGTGAAGCTGCTAGACCGGATGTGTTTTTCACTGAATTTACAAATACTGAGAGTTATTGTCATCCCGAAGGTATACACAGTGTTCGTGGTCGTCTAACGTTTAGTGAAGATGAACAACCTATGGTCGCTCATATATGGGGAGATAAGCCTGAGCAATTCCGTAAAATGAGTATTGGTTTAAAGGAGATGGGCTTCAAAGGGATTGATTTAAATATGGGCTGCCCTGTTGCAAATGTTGCTAAAAAAGGTAAAGGATCTGGCCTAATTTTACGTCCTGAAAGAGCGGCTGAAATTATTCAAGCCACTAAAGAAGGTGGACTACCCGTAAGTGTTAAAACACGCCTTGGTTATTATGAAATAGATGAGTGGAAAGATTGGCTCAAACACGTCTTTGAACAAGACATCGCAAACTTATCCATCCACCTCCGTACACGTAGAGAAATGAGTAAGGTAGATGCACATTGGGAATTGATTGAAGCTATTAAAACAATGCGTGACGAGATTGCACCACATACTTTATTAACGATTAATGGTGATATTCCAGATAGACAGAAAGGTCTTGAACTTGCTAATAAATATGGTGTTGATGGTGTAATGATCGGTCGCGGCATCTTCCATAATCCCTTTGCATTTGAGAAAGAGCCACGTGAACATACAAGTGAAGAACTATTAGACTTGTTTAGATTACATTTATCATTGTATGAAAAGTATTCAAATGAGGAGACACAACAATTTAAAGCTTTACGCAGATTCTTTAAAATCTACATTCGTGGCATTAAAGGCGCGAGTCAATTGCGCCATAAGTTGATGAGTACAGAAACGATAGACGAAGCACGTGAACTGCTTGATGAATTTGAAGCTAAAAGAAATAATACAGAAGTTTAAAATATACTAATCCCCCCTGTTAACCATGTGATTATCAGGGGATATTTTGATAATGTTCGCTTTTGGAATGATTGACTCCTAATGATTAAACTAAAAAATAAATAATGTCATTGTTCTAAAATTAATAAATAGTTAATAGTATTTCATGCGTTTCCTTTATAAAATACTGTATGTTATCAATTTGAGGTTTATACATATAATAAAAAGACGGAGGACACCATGATTTTAACTATTTTACTTATCTTTTTCTGCATCAGATTAATTAGTTTAAAGATATCTATTAATCATTCACAACAATTAATAACAAATGGCGCTATCGAGTATGGCGTTAAAAATTCAAAATTTCTAGCAATCACTCATGTTTTAATCTACGTTTGTGCAGGTGTAGAAGCACTTATAAACAAAGATACTTTTAGTTTAGTGAATAGCATCGGTTTAATGATATTAGTTTTTGCTTATATCATGTTATTTATAGTAATCAAAACTTTAGGTGGTATTTGGACTTTGAAATTATTCATTTTACCAAATCATCCTATTATTAAATCAGGATTATATAAAGTGACGAAGCACCCAAATTACTTCTTAAATATCATTCCAGAGTTAATTGGGGTGTTATTATTAACTCACGCAACTTATACAACGGTATTACTAATACCTTATGCATATTTCCTATTTGTGCGTATTAAACAAGAAGAAAAATTAATGAATATGTAAAATGAAAAGCTTGTAATCACGGAAATGAATAACGCGTTTAAATGTAACGTACTCATCCGTAATTATAGGCTTTTAACATGTTTAGTAGATATGTGAAGGAAGAATTTTACTAAGTTGTTTAATCGAAGTAAAAGTAACCAATTGATATCAAAAAGATAATTTAACATTACTGTTTGTCTTACTTCAGACAACCGTCACACTTCCCCTTTTGTAAATCATAACTATTATAATTGAGCAGGTATAATAATCTACCACCTTATTTGATTAAATGATTTCATAATCTAATTCGACAAACTGATTATATTGTGTAACCTCACGTAAGTGGAGTTTTACTTTCTCATCTATTGAATTGAATAACTCAACACCTTGGGTAAGTATTGTTGGTGCTATGGTCAACTTTAACGATGTTATGATCTTCAAATTAATTAAAGTTGAAATCAACTTACCTCCACCAACAATCCATATTTTTTCATTATCATTAAATCTATTAAAAAGTTCGTCTAAGTCACCACTATAGAATTCAATATCCCAATCAATATCTGTGACTTTTGATGAGATTACTACTACCTTCTTACCTTGATATGGATTCTCTTCTACACCATTATCAATTAACCATCTAAAGGTACGGCCTCCCATTACAACAATATCTACGCTATTATAAAAGTCAGAATAGCCATTATCTCCTTCGCCTTTAACCTCCTCTAGAAACTGAACTGATTCATCTTTATCTGCTATAAAACCATCTACTGAAACAGCTAGATAAGCACATACCTCTTTTGCCATATAAAATTCCCCCTTATATATATAAGTAGCTCAGTCTAAATTTGAGCGTCCTCACATCATACAATTACATTTATTATTTACTTCATACATATTAGCATGTTTGGTTTATAATTCCTTTGTAAAGTTACTCAAAGAGGGCCCATACTGATGAATTGGTAATTTAAAAAAAAGCTATATGAGAAATCAATTTTGAATTGTGATTTCCATATAGCTCCTATTTTAAGTATTAATATTCAAATACATAGCAATACTAATTTGATGCATATGCAGAAAGTGGATAATGGTCTGAATAGTCATTATATTTATATGTCTTGCCCCAAGATTTCACAGACCATTCTGGTGACTTCACTTTGTGTACATTATTATGCCATGAGCTTGGTTGAGCATGGTCGCGATCTAGTAAAATATAGTCTAAATGCTGTGGTTCTAATTTAGGATAGTTATATTTCGCAATGCCATTGCTTTGTGTATCCCAACTATAGGCGTTGCCATCAAATTGTGTAGGTAATGAAACGTTCAAGTTCTCAGGCATTTGTTGATATTCCTCTGAACCTTTAATGACATTTAAATCACCGCCGATATATACGGGTTCATTTTTAGGAATATGTTTATCTTTGATAAATTGTTTAATTTCATCCATTTGACTCTGTCTGATTTTTTGGTCTTTTCCTTTAATACAAATTGGATCTTCAGCTTGAAGGTGTGTTCCAATTATATGTTGGTATTTACCATTTTTATTAATTTTAATGTATGCGAAACCTTTATTGCCAGCTTTATCAGCGCCGCACCCCTTTTTGTAAATATGTTGTTCTTGTTCGACGATTGGCCATTTACTTACAATACCAACGCCACCGCTCACTGGTTTTACTTCTCTATAAGTACCTGAAGTCTGTTGCCAACCGTCTGTACCTTTACCAACAATAGGCGTTTGATAAGGATATTGAGATTGTAAATTTGTTAAAAGACGATTGGATGCTTTTTTATCGAATAATTCATTAAAAATAACGACGTCTTGACCTTGTATATAATCAGCTTTTGAAATTAAATCAGCGCGCTGCGATTGTCCCCAATTGGGATACAATGCTGTAGGCAAGAAATAAACGTTATGTGTTGTAATTTTAAGACTGTCTTCAGACTTACTTTCATTAGCATGTGTAATTGTGGAAAATGCTAATAATAAACTGCTTACAATTAGGAATGTAGTGGTTAAACATTTGCGTGGCCAGTTCAAATACCTCATTCATACACCTCATTTCGTTTGATGAAATGAGTATAACAAAAGAAATTTTGTTATTTTTAAAAATTACTATAATTAAATAAAATTTTAATAAATAATTAAAAAAATAAAGGTCTGTTGTAAAGTTGAGTATAATTTCAATAACATAGGAATGTAGTGATTAAAATTGAATACAGGATAACTTTTTGATAAACACATATCTTATAAAGCACTACTATGTATAGATAGTAATATAATTTTATTTTTTAGTACTTATATCTATAGTAATTAAACTTGAATTTATTCATTAATTTCTTAGTTGTTTACACCATATATTAATCGATTAATCTATAACGTTTTTAAAGAAGAATACTAGATCTTCATCCTCCGTAGGTAATATTTCTAATTCATGCTTATCAATAGCATCCAACATCAATTGCTCTTTTTCAGATAGTCTATTATAAATTCTTTCACCTAACGAATAATTGCCATTTTCTAACGAGTAATTTTGTTGGAAATAATAATATTGTGTATAATCATCATCTTTTAATCCTAATCTATGAATTCTATCTTTCGATTGCAATAAATGAACTAAATTGTAACTATATTCAAAGTAAATAGCATCGTGACAAGTCTGATGTAAAGCAACCGATTCTGCCAGAGTGTGGGGATTTGTAATCAAAATATCGATTTCTTTATTTTTAAATCTACTAATTATCTCGTTACGTTCTTCTTGATGAACAGATCCTGAAATAACTTCAGCTCTAATACCCATAGAATTTAAATAATGTTTTAAATCATACATTGTTTTTACAAAAATACACCATGTGATTGCTGTTTTAGATTGACTGACAATATCTTTTATAAGAGATAAAAGCGCTTGCATCTTTGAAGTGATTTCTATTTGATTTACTAAATCTTCGATATCTTGAGAGTAATCTATATATTCAACTAAATCTTCATGGTTTCCACTCAAATCTAATAGTTCTTCAAACTCTTTTAAATCTAATTTCTCTAATAACATTGAAGGCGAACTTTCCAATTGCATAATCTTAGCAAACAAGGCTAACTGATTAGTCTTATATCTAGAAAATAATATATTAAAAAGTTGCAACTCTTCTGAACTTGATGATACTTTTATAATTTTATCGTTATTAGTAGGAGGAACTCCTAATTCATTTTTAGTGGTTCTAGTAAAAAATGGTTGAATTTTATCATTAATTACTTTTACTTCTGAATTTGTTGGGTTTGCTAATAAGGATATTTCAAAATTGAAAAAGTGATTATAATCAGCTGGATACATCAAATTTAATAAATTATAAATATCTTTATATCCATTTGGTATAGGTGTTCCAGTTAAAGTAACCATGTATTTGGCATTTTCAGTTATTCTTAATGCTGCTCCCGCGTTTTCCCCTTTGGGATTCTTAATGCGATGTACCTCATCAAACACTACTAAAGTTTCATTATTAATTAAATTTTTAATTTCATCTTCTAATCTAGTTAAAATTTCATAATTAAGAAGAATCAATTCTTTGTTGCCACTCTCATATTTAAGTACCATTTTCTTTTCATTAGATGTATTAAGATCCTTAATATTTAGGTAGTTTAATTTTCTTTTTTTTCCAAAACAAGATTGATACTCACTTATCCATGACCCGAATGAGTTTAATGGCCCTATCATTACGATTCTGTTTACATTTTTCTTCACATTTAAATATGCATACATACCATATACTGTAGATGTTTTACCTGATCCTGGTACAGAAAAATTGCCAGCTTTTTGCATCATAGACAAATAAAACGCATCTTTCATTTGCTTGCTTCTTAACTTTCTTTCTAACTGATTATTTACTACACTTTGAAATTCTTCATATCGGTCATCAAATCTTATATCATCATTTTTAATATCATTACCTACTGTATACTTATAGTTAATGTATGAATCAATATTAGCTAAATAATTAGTAACATTTGAATCAACTAACACTTTTTCATTGATTTTACTTCCAATTTTTTTAATTCTCTTAATTATTTCTTTTAGGTTTTTATAGTAGATATCCGCCCTAAAAATAATCAATTCTTCTGAATTTATTTCAACATAGCTTCTTAAATAAAGTTTAAATCCTGTTTTTTTCTTAAATTGATTTAAAACATCAGATGTTGAACGAATAATCAATTGATTATCTTTATTGATAAGAACTTGTATCATTACCATAAACCTCTTTTTTTATTCTATTTACTTCTTGTTCTAATTCTTCCAAAGAATTTAAAAATTGAGGGTAATCCGATTCATCATCTAATCTAAGAACAATATTAAAATCAATATTTTGTAATACATCTATAGCTTTTTCAATCTGTTTTTTAGGTGCATCAAGTGTCACTCTTTTTTTAATTTTTTCTTGATATTTAGTATAAATTGATTTAAAACTTTCTTTTAAGTCATCATTCCCACGTATCTCTTTATTAATAAAATCAAGCGTTACATCTTCCTCATCCTCAAACTTTTCAAGAACTTCTTCACTCAATTCACGGTTTTCTTCGACAAATGGTTTGAACTGAGGTGTATTAACTAAATCTTTCATTTTACGAACATATCTTGTCATATCAGTGTCAGGTTTATTTAACAAACTAGTAAAAATAATATTTTTCATATCTATACGGTCTTCTTCAGTTTTTATTTTATTAAGTACTGCAGTTATTTCGCCCAAAGGACCGTCTAAATCCCACTCACGTGCCAAGTAATAGTGTTCTGGCATCTCAATAAATTCTAAAAACTCAACCATTAATTCTGCTCGATTAACCATTTTATTAACTTCTGTTAAACTTTGTTCAGTATTTTTGGCATATTCTTCTTTAGTAATTAGTTGATGTTTCACAATATCATTATAAACGCCCACTAACTTATCTATCGGATTATATCCAACTCTCTCTTCCCGCCCATGCTGTAAATATAATTCTAATAATTTTATTTCCTTTTTACTTTCATGAATGTCCTTGCCAATTATCATAGCTTCTATATAATTGAACTTAGGATTCTCTTTCGATAATTCGCGTAAACATGTAAACCTTCTATTTCCATCAATAATTCGACCATCTTTTAATATGATGGCAGGTTCAGTTTGTTCTAATGCTTTTATATTATTTTTAGTTTTTTTAAAAGCTTTTTCATCGCTTTTCTTGATAAATTCGTGAATTATATCGTTATAATACTCAATATCATTTAAATCAAAATTTTCTAATTCATTTTCCGCTTTGTATTTACTAATCCATGTCGCTATTCTGTCGTTTTGATCATTATAATATAATTCATTTAGTTTAATTTTATAAACATCATATGCTTTAGTAATGCCATCAACTGTTAATTTGTTTGTTAATCCTGTTTTAATTAAATTATCTTCATTTATTTCATTCATCAAGCTTCAAACTCCTCATAATAGTAATCTAAATCCAAATAAACTTTTTCCATTATTTCATCATAATACATGTTTGTATGTTTGATTGATTCAATCAATTTAGAATAATTAAATTGAACATCATATTTATCATTAATTATTTGAGTTAAATCAAAGATGTCAATTACTTTTTCTCCAATTATTTCTTCTTCAATTAAACTTGTTAAGCTAAAGTCTTCATCTAATTTCAAAAGATAATTACCTCCCATCTTATTACTATATATATTGTCTACGCCTCGTAAAATTGAACGATAAAATAATGGTTCAAAACCATATTGATCTATATCCTCACTGTCAATTAAATCAATTAGTGTGTTAATAGACCACACTCTATGGTCACTTAGTTTTATAATTGCTTCCTCTCTAAAATCATTCAAAACTTTATAAGTTAAACCAATCTCATCAAGTTTTTTGATGGTTATAAATTTTTTTGGAAAAAACTCAAATATTTTCATTTCCTTAAATTTATAAAATAACCAAGAGGTAAATGTGCTTAATCTCCATAGTCTTTTATCTATATTAGTAAAATCTAGTATATTTTTTTGATCGTAAAAATTCTTATTAAAATAACTTACACTAGTTTCATAATGATTTTTTAATATGTAAGAACTAAATATTTTATAGCCTAAATATTTTAATATAAGTTGTATTTCTTTAATTTCATATTTTAACTCAGCTTTGATGTCTTCAATAAATATGAAATCTTGATCTTTAATAATTCTCTGAACATAATCAATATCTTTCTTACTTAATGAATCATAACTTACATTAATAATTTCACCAGATATATAGTTATCTATGAATTGTAAATAATTAGCTTTAATTGTTTGTTTTTTTATTCCATAATTTTCATAGTATAAATCTACAAAATTATTAATATGAATTGGTGCATACTCGAACATCAAGTCTTTTACCTATTGTTCTCTATTTACATTTCCAACTTTAATATTTGGCATACGTGACAAGTCTATGCGTAAATCTTCTACTACGCTCAAAGTTCACTTAATAATATTGTGTAATTCATTAGCATGTCTAATATCATAACTTTTCATGAGTATTGGATATTGTTTAAAAATTATCAATGAAGAAATTTCTAAATCTTTCCATTCTTCAAAATTTATATTTTTATAAAAACTATCCCAGTCATATTGATTATAGTTATAATATCTATATATCTTCTTACCTTGACTTACAGAACTTGAAGTATCACTTAATCTATTTTCTAAGTATCTAATATCTATATTGAATTCTTGATTATTTAGACCTTGTTCTTCAATAAATAAATTATAAAGTTGTAAAACATCGGAAATATGCACTGCATCTTGACAGAATTCTTCTAATATATAATCGATAATCCCTGTTCGATTTCTATTTATTACTTTATTACCTAATTCGATTTTACCTTTAAGCAACTCATTTCTAACGCTCTTTTTTAATTCAACAGAGGCTTTATCATCATAAATGATATCTTCCCATGAATGGTTCCCTTTTTTGTAACGGATGGATAAATAATTATAAAAATCATCTCTAAAAAATAACGCATATTGTTTTGCGTCTAAATTATATGTTTTGAACCAATATGAATTATCATCTTCTCTAAACACCTCATCAGTACTATCTAAAATCTTTTTTACTATTTGTCTAACACGTTCCCTAGTTACACCTAAAGTTTTTCCAATTTCTTCTAAAGTCTTTCCTTTTAATCTAAGTCTTATCATTTCAAATTTAGTAGCATCGAAGTTTTCAGCTGCATAAAGCAAAATCGAAGGCTTTTTTGAAAATATTTTTCCGAATTTATTCTTACCTATTAAATCTTGTTCTAGTAGTTGTTTTATAGTAATGTCCCAATCAATCCGTTTAAATTCATTACTTAGTTTATTAGTTAATTCATCTATATCGTATAAAAATTCACTTTGTTTTATAAATATATAAGCTATATCTTCTGCTAGTTTTGATACATCTAAATTCATTAATTTTTCCGTAACAATATTATTATTTACTAATAAATCTAATTCTTGAGTTAATGACATCTTCTCATCTAATAATTCTTTCTCCTTAATTACATTAAATTTTTCAATTAAGTCATTTAGCAAAACTTCTTTCAAATTTAATAAAAATTTTTGTCTTGAAAATTTAAAATAAAGTCTAGAAGTATCCCCCATAAAAATTTCATGCTTATTATAAACCACAACTTGTTGAAGCAATTTCTTAAGAATAGAGATTAAATTTTTCTTGCCAACATAAGAATAAGATAATAGCCTTGAATAAGAGCTTGATAACAAATTATTTAGATTATTTAAATTATACCTAGTAATTATAGCTTTCTCCTTATTACTAAATCCTTGATGATTGGTTGAAATTTCATTTAGATATTTGCTTCCGCTCAGATATCTTATAGCTATATTAAACTTTGATTTAGGTGTATTAATTTTAATGATGTCTTCAATAGATAACTCTGGATTTTGAATAACTAAAGTATATAAATCCTTCTTAGATAATTTTAATTCTTCTCTTAATTGGTTAATTATTTTTTTAATAATTAAGCTAGTTTTATTATTTATATCTCTTAACTTATGAATATCTTCATAATTCAATTCAATTAAAGTTCCTATTAAATGGATATTATTCATTTTTAATATTTTTAAAATTTCTCTATCTTTAAGTACTTCCTCAATTTTAAGCAACCGTACTTCTTCAATTGACAACGTTTGAATAATTGAATGTTCTTCTTCAATTTTAGAAATAAGGTGATTTCTAAATTCTTGAATTTCTTTGATTGATTTTGTTCCTAAATTTCTAATTTTTTCCAAGCGATCATCTGTTAAATCTTCAATCTGGTAATTATAAACATAGCCATGTTTAATTAATTGATTTTTTGAACGATTAGACAAAGGCGAGTACATTATGAATTGATTATCTGCTTTTTTATAAATCACTTCATTAACATCTATTTTATTTAGCTCTTTTATATTTTTTATGTTCTCTGCTCTTAAAAGCGCTAAAAAATTGCTCCCAAATAATTCTTCAAGATTACTATAATTAGAATTATTAATATTAATTAATTTGTTTCTATAATTAAATATTTCTTCTCGCATATTTTCGCTAAAGGTTTCTAAATTATTAATATCATCGTTAGTTAGAGTAATAAGTGCTTTTACATGTTTTATATTTTGTTTAAATAGAATGTTACGGGCGCTCTTTGATAAGTTTAAATCACTAATTCTTATATTTTCCATAAATCCACCTAATTATAATTCTAATATTTAAAACTAATATTAAAATGAATTATACAACATTTTTAGTTTGGTGAAAATATACTTTCTTCTTTTTTTAACACTATTCTGAAATGTTAGTATTTTTAAAATAAAACCTCTTCTTGTTTCATTTTCGGGAAATAAAATATTTGTTCAAAATCTTATATTATATAAGATATTAATTTTAAAACTCATTTTTACTAAAAAGCAGAATATTACCCTTAATCTCTCTTAGTGAAAAAGAGGAAGGTTTTATGTTTATGATGTGCCCACTCAAACTTTAGAATATTCACACCATAACGGGGAGCTTAGAATAAGTTTCACGCAATAGAAATACGCTTAGATACAGTTTATCAGTACCTAAGCGTATGTCTTAGTCTTTTAAAATTCATTAATTCTTCTAGTTTATTTAAAATTTTAGATGTAGTCTCATTTGAGAAGTCTCAATTTAATTAAACTACCTCGCATAAATTATTAGTTCTATAGAGTGAAATCAATGCTTTTTACTAGTAGAATACATCATCAACAATTTCATTTAACTGACGTGAAATACTAGCAAAATCACTATTTAAAAGTACGTCCTTCCACTACCAACAATATCCCTACTATTATAAAAGTCGTAATAGTCATTATCTTCTTAGCCTTTAACTTCATTTAAGAACCTTTATTTAATATAAAACCTTTTATTGATACAGTTAGATACACGTACCTTTTTCACACTATAAAACTTTCGTTTTATACATAACTTGATGTATCTTAAATTAAAACTTTTCAAGATTCTACATAATTTGAATTAAAAAAATACTAAATGCTACGAAACTTTATTTAGAATATATTTCATGACTTTATCATACCAATATTCTTCATTTTCACCATTAATAATACTCTCTCGCGACATATTAATTGAATAATTATGTAAATCTAGGAAGTCCGATGGTTGTATATTTTTTTCAATACTTAACTTAAAGATATGAATAAAATCAGATAAATTAATAGGTATGACGCTAATATTTCCATTATATATTTTTGAATTCGTTCCGGTGGTTAAATAAAAATGATATACTGATTCTGGATTTATCTTTTCAGCTATAAAAAAGCCAAAAGTATCCTTACCAGATTTCTTCTTTAATTCTCCTACATGTCGTGGGACAGGCTCACCTTCCATATCATATTGTTTTTTTCCTTGAGATAAAGTAACTTCATATAGGATATTAAAAGAACCATAATCTCCTACTATATCTCCTTTAGATCCGCCAGCTGTAGAAATAGGATATCCATTATCATCAGGTATAAAGTTACCAGTTATATCTCCATTATTTATCATAACTGCTGCTCTCCAAGTATTCCATTCCATAACTGCTGACCGGTCAGGAATTTCATTTTTTATAATTTGTGAATATGTTTCAATAATATCTTCAACGTCTTCTTTGTCTTTTCTTTTTAATTTTTTTGTTATTTCAAGTAACTTTTGTTCCCTTTTTAGTACTCTCTGTCTATTTAATTCTTCCTTAAGACTATATAAATCATCAGAATCAACCTTTATCCCTTTAGATTCAATTTCAAATTGTATTTCTCGTAAGTCATCATTTTTTAATTTAGGTATATTAGGGTTAGATAAATATTTAAAATATTTATCTATAGAGATATCTGGACTTACAATATCTCTCTCAACATTTTTTAAGATATATTGTACTTCTTTTATTCTTTCGTTTGAAATAGAAATTGACTTGCCCTTAGTTAAAACAAATAAACCAGTGGCTCTTAAAAATCTAAATATTGAATCAGTGTAATCTAAAGAATTCGATAGTTTAGTTTTCAAAAATTTTTCTTGAGAATTTTCAGTATTCTCTCTAACTTTGTAATTTTTATTATCTAATATATCTATATATAGCTCTTTAAATATTTCATTTCTTTTTTCTTCATAAAATTTTTTTAAGCTTTTATTTCCTCTACTATTTTTTCGTTTAGCTCGGTATTCTAAAACATCTTGTTTAGTTTCATTAAATTTACGGTAGTCTGTCATCGTTATACCAAATATTGAAAGCTCTTGATAAGTCAAATATTCAAGTTCATAAACTAGCCTGATTATTTCTAAAAACGGCTTAATATTAAATCTACCTTCATTTTTATTTTTAGTTTCTTTATGAAGTGCACTCGGTAGTTGAAATTTTAAAAGTTGATGAATCATAACATCTTCAAATAGAGCCTCTTTCATTAATAAATTTCCAGCTTCAGTTATCTTTAAAGGTTTATTTCTTTTAGGAATTAAAAAGCCTAATGCTTGAGGAGCTCTAGTCAATTTATCTCGCCCGGCAAATGCTTTATCTTTTGATTTACCACCATTACTAACTCCTGCTAAATTAGCTTGAGACAACATATCGTAAAATTTTATTTGTAAAGTTTCATTGTATAATTTATTTTCTAAATCTTTTTCTCTTATTAGTCTTAGATATTTAGGAATTAATTCTGGATTTCTTGGAGATGTGGAAAAAAATATAGTTCTACTTTCAAATCTACCCATATTTCACATTTACTCTCCTTCTAATTAAAATTAGTAATTATTAAATGATTAGCTTCAGATTTAAATCTGTTTCTAATATTCACTGAATAGTTTTTTGGATAACTAGCTTTTATATAACCTTTATATATATTCTTAATTAGCTTAGTTTCAGAAATAATCATGAGTGCAGGTGAACTTAAATTTTTAAAATTTTGTGCTAATTGATGATGATCTTTTTCTTTAAAATCTCCACTAAACACTTCATTCCCATACTCAGAAAATACCGTATCATAAGGAGGGTCTAGGAAGATGAAATCTTTTTCATTTGCTAAATCAAAACTTTTTTCATAAGATTCATTTTTTATCTTGGATTTTCTTAACAACTTGAGATGATTTTCATTCAACAAATCTGTATTAAAATTAGCATATCTTCCATATGGCACATTAAACTCCCCTCTAGAATTATATCGAATCATTCCAGAATAAGATGTTTTGTTAATAAAATAATATAATGTAGCATAACTATAAACAGGGAGCAATTTTTGGTTATATTGATCTCTAATCCAATAATAAAGTTCTTCATTAGGGTCGTTAACTTTCAATTCAGGGTTTTTTCTTTTATTCTTTAAAAAAATTTCTCTATTTTCTATATATTTTATTTCTAATTCTTTTAATTCTTCTTTAACTATGTAGTAATTATTAGTTAAATCTTCATAAAATTTTATTAAATTTTTATTAATATCAGAAATATAAGCTCTATCAGGTTCTAAATCAAAAAATGTAGCTCCACCTCCAAAGAAAGGTTCATAATAAGTATTAAATTTAACGGGAATATAATTTTTAAAATTAGGTATCTCTTTCGATTTACCACCACGATATTTAATTATTGGCTTCATATCTTACTCCAAACTTTAATATTATTAGTATTATTATAACATTGAAAACAATTTCAAAAACATATAATGATGCTTTAATAATGAATATCTAATTAATACGTAATAAGATTCTTAACAGTACCTATAGATATAGCTCGTTTAATTGGTGAGTGTCAGTTTTAGAAAAGTATATTAAATTAACGTTAACAAACGATTATCAAATTAAAAATAAATACAAGCATCTAAAAAAATTATTCCATAATATATATTAATTTTTAAATTTAATAATTATAAAATATGTTAATCTCTTATTGTTTGTTAAAATATTGCTGCAAATTTCATAGTTCCTATCCTAATTTTTCAGGATTAATTATGTTTTTTAATCTCTATCAATCATATATTAATTTCTTTCACTTATTATATATTCCTCGTCATCATATTAAAATGTTGGATATGTCCAAGCTTCTCAAATACTGACTTAAAAACTCTTTTATAATTTTTTATATTATCTTCATCATGTACTAGAACAAAATCATCACTTATAAAATGAGATCCATCATTTATTCCTGATATAAGAGATTTACATAAAATTTTATCTATTCCATCAAATTTATTAATACATTTTTCGTAATCCATGTCTCCAATAATATTAAAGTAATACTCTAATATTCTTCTCATAGTATTAAACGACGTTACCGTTGATATATTATCAGAGCTTAATTCTTTCCACATTAGTTGGTAGGAAGATTCTATAGGATTATTCTCATAAACATCAAAATAACTAATATTATCTTTTTTTCGAATAATTCCAAACATCACTTCACTTGGTGAAAATTTATCTCTACTTCCTAAAAAAGTGATTTCTTTGTGAAAGTAGATATTGTGTGTAAGATTAATTATTTGCTGAATTCCGTTTTTATTATCTCTACAATCACTTATTAAATTTTTTACTAAAGTACTAACAATAAATAATACATTGCTATCCAAACTGGAGATCGGATCATCTATAACAATAATTTTATTTGAAGTAACACCTGTACTTTCATGACTACCATAAACTAAATAGTAAAAATATAAAAATGTAATAAAGTTGTACTCACCTTCACTCATTGTTTCATTAGCAATTGTTCCATCTTCTCTTAAAATGAGATATGTCCCTTTTTGTTTAGTATTCTCTTCAAGTTTAAACCCTTTAAAATCAAACTTTTTTAAAATTTCATTAATATTTTTAACGGTAGGCGTCACACTAGTAATATTTATTTCTATTTCGTCTATTTTATTATTAATTTGTTTTATTTCATTATTTAAACTTGTAATTTTTTTATTAATATTATCAATAGCTTTACTTCTACCATCTTTAAATTTAATATACTCTTTTAATTCTTCCTTAGTTTCATTAACAAAATAAATCCATAGCATTTCTACAAATTTGTTTTGTTCTCTTTTTTTATTTCTAATAACAATATTATTTTTTTCAATTGATTCATTAAAAGAGTTAATCATTTTATTCATATTTTGAATAATAGGAGTGAGGCTTTTTATATATTTTTTCTGTGAGGGATTCCTTAATTTTTCTTCAATTTGCTTTTTATTAACTTCATATTGTTTCTTAAATACTTCGAACTCTCTACTAAGATTCGTTATATTAAGATAGGGAATTGGTGTTTCTAATATAAACAATATATTGCTTTCAATATCTTTAAAAGAAGCGTTATATCTTTGATAAATTTTATTTAATTTTTCTATATCTTTTTCATATTCTTCATCAAAATAATCTTTAATTTCTTGTTCAATTTCTTTAGAAATACTTTGATTACAAAATGGACATTTTTGATTTGATTTCTCTAGGTAATGTAATCCTTGTTTAATCCAATCACTGTTTTTTAGTGCTTGAATAACCTGACTTATTGGACTTTCATGACTTCCAGTAATCACTTTTTCAAATAAATTTGTTTTTTCTATTTCAGTAATATTTGACATATCATTGAGATTAAAATTTGCATATAGTTGAATATCCTCAGAAAAACTTATATCATACTTTTTTTTCAATTTTTCTAAACTATCTTCTGATTTTGCTTCCAAGTTTTCAAAACTATATTTGTTATAAGTTTGAATACATCGATCTAAGAATTTTATTTTACTATTCTTATAGCCAACTAAAGCTTTTGAAAAATCCTTACCACTCCTTTTTTTAACATTCCAAACCCTATTTTTTATTTTGCCTGTTTCCTTTAAAATTTCATTTTCAAAACTCTCAATAGTATTTTGCTTAGTAAGTATCGATTCTCTACTTTTTTGCAATTTCTCTCTCAAATCTTTTAATTCACTTAGTGAGTGTATTGAGTCTTCTCCTAAAGTGAAAATTCCCTTTAGCCCTTCTTCAGATTGGCTAAAGTTTTGTTCAACAAACTTTTTATTATAGACTAATATATTTGCATTATTAGAATCCTCCGTCTCAACAACACATTCTTCAGAACTATTATAATTTCCAATTAAATTTGAGATAGTAGTTTTACCACTACCATTGTTTCCATATATAAAATTTATTTTTTAGGACAAATTTCTACGTGATTGTGATATGTAGCTATATTTTGAAGTGCAATTTTTTTTATCATTTTTATACTCCCTTTTCAATTTGTTAAGAATCCATTATCAAATAGTTAATAACTTAATTTTTGTTTTATTTATGGTATAGTTCCCGAAAAATGATTGTTATTCTTATCAGAATCCTAAATCACGAAAAAATTTTTTCAAAGTGATTGAAAAACCTCTCTTCACTTATGGTATGCTTCTGCGTATCGGTTAATGATGCGGTTTTTAATTAACGTCTTTTTGTTATAAGTCTTAAAGAATATTAAATAAACAACATCATTTTCCTTAATTGAAACGAAAGAACGACAAATTCCATACTATTACATTGGAATTTGTCGTTCATTTATTAGAAGCATATATTTTACAGACTTCTAAATTAATTGTTACAACAACAATTATTATCCTGTTGCTCTTTTTCATTTTTCTCTTTTTTTTCTTCAATTTCTACAGAACAACAAGATTGTTCCTGAGGTTTTAATTTTTTTAATACGTCTTTGACTCCCATTATCTCACCTCCTTTAAATAACGATGTTCACTATCAAACCTGTAGAAATAGCTACAACTAAAATGGCGATAACGAATGAGATTACAAATTTTTTCTTGAATAGTTTCGATAATAATACAACTTCTGGAATACTTGCACCAGCACCACCAATGATCAAAGCAACAACTGTCCCAAGCGACATTCTTTTTGAAGCTAATGCTTCAGCTATAGGTAACATTGTTTCAGGTCTAATATACATAGGAATACCTATAATAGAAGCAATAAATACGGATATAATGCCACCTCCACTCGCATATTTAGTAATAAATGTTTCGGGTACAAATCCATATATGAACGCTCCAATAAATACACCAATAAATAGGTAAGGAAGCATTGGATATAAAAATGCCCACGCATCATTTAATGCTTGTTTAAAACGAGATCCATTTTTATTAGCGAAAAACCCATCGCCTTTAACATTTACACCTTTATAAGTTTCAGCTAAATTCATTTTTGAAAATACAAAACCTGTTAAGATACTAAAGATTGCTAGTACAATAAAATAAACTATTGCAACTTTCCAACCTAATAAGGCCCATAACATAAATATCATTAATGGATTCATTAAAGGTGACGCAATTAAAAAACTCATTGCAGGGCCAAATGGAACTTTAGAATTTAATAAACCTGCAAGTATAGGAATTGTAGAACAAGAACAAAATGGTGTCATCGCACCAAAAGCCATTCCCAAAATATAATTAATAGCTTGATTAGGTTTACTTAAAAAGTGTTTTATTTTTTCTTCTGAAACTATCTGCTGGATTATACTTACAATAAAGCTCACGATGATGAATAGTATTAATAATTCAAAAAACAACATCACAAATGTTTTTATAAATTCCATAATTGAATCTAACATTAGTATAATGCCTCCAAATTTAATTAATCAATATTTCTTGATGTATTAATCAAAAAAAATTGATTAATACTATATTAAAAAAGATACTTAAAGTATCTTACAACAAGTATCTTCATTTAAAACAACCTGTATTTGCTGCTCATTAATTTTATAATAATTCCATGTCCCATGCTTTTCAGCAATAAGAACATTTGCATCTACTAATTTTTTTAAATGATAAGAAAGTTTAGATTGTTTTATATCTAATAACTCTTCTAAATCACATACACATAATGATTTATTGAAGCTTTGGCTAATTTGATTTAGTATTTTTAATCTGATTTTATCGGCAAGTGCATTAAACATATTTTCATAAAAGTCAAATTGTTGATCTTCACTCATATCAGTCTTTGCTTTGATAACTTCCATAAAAGACCATCCTTTTTATAATATTTCATTGAGTTTATATTATCTTTACTTCAATTCTTGAATTGCTTGTTTATAGTTATTTTTTGTTGATTCGCCATACTGATTAATGTTCCCTTTAAAGAACTCCTTTTCCATATATATTGTAGCTTCTTTTAAATTGATTTCTCTTGATAGCATAACAAGATTTAAATAACTTACAAAATAACCCACAGTTAAAGTACTTGCATGGTTTACTCGCAATCAAGCACGCCTCCTTATTGTCAACGTAGTTTTATATCATTTAATACATCAATTTTTTTTGATGTATTAAATATAAATCAATATCTATATTATCGCAAGAAAAAAACTATGATTTTACATAAACTTAGGTATTTCTCACAGAAATATTAAAATAATTTTTTTATAAATTGTATTATTAAGAATTAAATTTAGTAAAATTTTTAAAACTCAAACAATAACATAGACACCAATCTATATAGATGTTAATCTATAATCGCAAATTAATTAATGAGGTGAGTATAATGTTAAATATTGAAATATACGAAGAAGCTATGTGCTGTTCTACTGGAGTATGTGGTCCAGAACCGGATGAAACACTAATAAAAGCGAACCAAATCAATGAATATTTAAAGCAAAATCAAATAGAAGTTCAACGTTATAATATGAATAATAATCCGAATGAATTCATTAAAAATCAAGAAGTTATTCGTTTAATTCAAGAAAAAGGTGATGAAGTTTTACCAATCACTTTTATAGAAGGCGGTATAGCTAAAACGGGCGCTTATATTACCCAAGAAGAAGCCGATGAAATTATTACAGTTAATCAAATGAGAAATGGAGGATGCTGTGGTGGAGATGGATGCTGTTAAATACTTAAATAAATTGAATCTAGATAACATTGAGTTAACAAAATATTTGTTTTTTACTGGTAAAGGTGGCGTAGGCAAAACAACGATATCAAGTTTTATTGCTTTAAACTTAGCAGAGAATGGAAAGAAAGTAGCTTTAGTAAGTACTGATCCAGCTAGTAATTTACAAGATGTATTTCAAATGGAATTATCTAATAAATTAACTAAATATCAACCTATACCTAATCTCTCTATAGCCAATTTTGACCCGATTGCTGCTGCAGACGATTATAAAGCACAATCTATAGAACCTTATGAGGGTATTCTACCAGAAGATGTGCTTTCTGAAATGAAAGAACAGTTAAGTGGTTCATGTACAGTTGAAGTAGCAGCATTTAATGAATTTACAAATTTTTTATCCGATAAAACTTTAGAACAAGAATTTGATTTCATTATATTTGATACAGCTCCCACAGGTCACACCTTGAGAATGCTTGAATTACCTTCTGCATGGACAGATTATTTAAATACAACGAGTAATGACGCTTCTTGCTTAGGTCAATTATCAGGTTTAAATGATAATAGAGTTAAATATAATTCAGCACTTGAAAAACTACGTAACCAAGATGATACGACCATGATGTTAGTTGCGAGACCTACTCACTCTTCTATATATGAAATTCAAAGAGCGCAACAAGAATTACAACAACTGTCAATTTCTAAATTCAAAGTAATCATTAACAACTATATAGAAGAAAGTCACGGTTTAATTTCGAGTCAGATGAAATCAGAACAAGATAAAAACATTAATCATTTTACTGAATGGTTAAATAACAATCTTGCTTATTACGTTCCATATAAAAATCAGAAAGAAGAAGGTATAGAAAGTTTAACTAATCTATTAAATGATGATAACTTAATTGAAAATGATGACTTTATTGTTGAAGATCATCCGCAATTCAATAAATTAATCGATGAAATTGAAAATAGTAAAGTTCAATATTTATTTACAATGGGAAAAGGTGGCGTTGGTAAAACGACAGTAGCAACGCAATTAGCTACAACGTTATCTAATAAAGGATATCGTGTTCTTTTAGCAACTACTGACCCTACTAAAGAAATTAATGTTGAAACTACAAGTAATTTAAATACTGCTTATATTGATGAAGAACAAGCATTAGAAAAGTATAAAAAAGAAGTACTAGCCACAGTGAATGATGATACACCACAAGACGATATTGATTATATTATGGAAGATTTAAAATCACCTTGTACAGAAGAAATAGCATTTTTCAAAGCCTTTAGTGACATTATGGAGAATCAAGACGACATGGATTACGTCATTGTAGATACAGCTCCTACAGGCCATACCTTGCTGTTACTTGATTCTAGTGAAAATCATCATAGAGAATTAAAGAAAAAATCAACTCAAACTACCAGTAATGTTGAAACATTATTACCTAAGATTCAAAATAAAAATTTAACACAGATGATAATCGTAACACTAGCAGAAAAAACACCTTATTTAGAATCTAAACGTTTAGTAGAAGATTTAAATAGAGCTAATATAGGCCATAATTGGTGGGTCGTTAATCAATCGTTAGTTACGCTAAATCAACGTGATGACCTTTTTAGTAACAAAAAAGAAGATGAATCATTTTGGATAAACAAAATTAAAAATGAAAGTTTTGATAATTACTTTGTCATACCTTATCGAATATCAGAATATTAATGTTATTGATTATAATAAGACCTAGAGTCTACTTTAAACCAGTTAATAATTTAGGAGTTAAGCAAGTATATAATTTATCAAGTGACAATAAAAATTATTAACGAAATAAAAGATTTCAAGTAGAAAGGGAGAAAAAATTGAATTATAGTGAAATATCGCAATACTTGAAAGTGATGGCTGATAGTAGCCGTCTTGAAATATTAGATTTGTTATCTTGTGGTGAATTATGCGCTTGTGATTTATTAGAGCATTTTTCTTTTTCTCAACCCACATTAAGTCATCATATGAAAGTATTAAAAGACAATAATTTAATTACATCCAGAAAAGATGGTAATAAAATTTTCTACAAATTGAATCATGACGTATTGGATAACGTTACATCACGACTCACTCTATTGAGTTCCTGTACTGTCCCATGTATATGTGAAACAGTAGAGAAAGGTGAGTGTTAACAATGACGATATTAGCAATCACTATTTTTATATTAACGTTAATTTTTATCATATGGCAACCTAAAGGTTTGGATATTGGAGTTACAGCTTTAATCGGTGCTGTTATTGCTATCATTACAGGTGTTGTTAGCTTTTCAGACGTACTAGAAGTTACGGGGATTGTTTGGAATGCGACGTTAACCTTTGTCGCTGTTATACTCATTTCATTAATTTTAGATGAAATTGGATTTTTCGAATGGGCAGCTATACATATGGTCAGAGCTTCAAATGGTCATGGGTTTAAAATGTTTGTTTACATTATGTTGTTAGGCGCTATTGTAGCAGCTTTCTTTGCGAACGATGGAGCTGCATTAATTCTCACTCCAATCGTGCTAGCTATGGTAAGAAATTTAGGGTTTAATCAAAAAGTCATTTTTCCTTTTATCATTGCAAGTGGATTCATTGCAGATACTACGTCTCTTCCACTAATTGTAAGTAATTTGGTTAATATCGTTTCTGCTGACTACTTCCATATTGGATTTATTGAATATGTAAGCCGCATGATCATTCCCAATCTATTCTCTTTACTTGCAAGTATTATTGTATTATGGCTATATTTCAGAAAAGTTATTCCTAACCATTTTGAAATTAACAATCTTAAAACACCTAATCAAGCCATTAAAGATCCAAAATTATTCAAGTTTTCATGGATTGTTTTATCAATCTTACTCATTGGTTATATAGTTAGTGAATTTATTCAAATTCCAGTATCGTTAATTGCTTGTTTGATTGCGTTTATATTTACTGTATTGGCCTATAAATCGAGAGTAGTAAATACAAAACAAGTTATCAAAGGTGCACCATGGAATATTGTGCTCTTTTCTATAGGAATGTATTTAGTTGTATTTGGTCTGAAAAATGTGGGTATTACTGCATTATTAGCTAATATGTTATCAACTATATCAGACTATGGACTGTTCAGTAGTATTATAGGGATGGGCTTCATATCTGCATTTCTTTCAGCGATTATGAATAATATGCCGACTGTACTAATCGATGCAATTGCTATTGGACAATCTACAACAACTGGCCTAATCAAAGAAGGCATGATTTATGCTAATATCATTGGCGCAGATTTAGGACCTAAAATCACACCTATCGGCTCCTTAGCAACATTACTATGGCTACATGTTTTAACACAAAAAGGAGTAAAAATTTCGTGGGGCACATATTTTAAAACGGGTATTGTTATTACGATTCCTGTTCTGTTTATTACATTAGTTGGTTTGTACGTTACACTTATTATATTTTAAAAAAGAGGTGTCAATGATGACAAAGAAAATAATTTATTTTATATGTACAGGTAATTCATGCCGTAGCCAAATGGCTGAAGGCTGGGGTAAAAAAATCTTAGGTGATGAATGGCAAGTATATTCTGGCGGTATTGAGGCACACGGTGTCAATCCGAAAGCAATCGAAGCTATGAAAGAAGTTGGAATTGATATATCAAACCATACTTCTAATTTAATTGACAACAATATACTAAACCAATCCGATTTAGTAGTAACTCTATGTAGTGATGCTGATCAAAACTGTCCTATATTGCCGCCTAATGTAAAGAAGGAACATTGGGGATTTGATGATCCAGCAGGCAAACCTTGGTCAGAATTCCAACGTGTTAGAGATGAAATCAAAACCGCCATTGAATCATTTAAAGATAGATAAACTTTAAGCGTCTCAATATAATTGGGACGCTTTTTTATTATTAATTATTTTATACTTTTTGATTTATCTTCAGGATTAGTCATTTTTCTTATCTATTTAATTTACACACTAAAAAATATCCTCCTTAACAATAATAAGTTATTTAAATTATTGATTAAGGGGGATATTTTTATATCTATTTATTTCTCAATCTAGAACTAGATTTTTATCGTGCTTTCAGCTCATTTCCTGTCATCCATTTATGATTTTTAATGATTTTACCATTATCTTTGGATTTGTAATCAACTACGTAAACAGTCGTCTTTTTCACGTTATCTATATTGGCTGTAGCACCTTTCATACCAGACATATGACTTGCTTCTAATTTAACAGTATCGCCTTTACTAAATCCATCTTTAGGTGCATCTTTGATCTCTTCGTTTACGACCCATTTATGATTGTTTACTTTTTCATTTCCATTTGTGGGTTTATAACTTACAACATAGGCATATGTTTTATACGCACCTTTTACAGTAGCTTCTGCACCTTTCATACCTGGCATATGTCCTGCTGTAATCGTTACTTTATCTCCTATTTTAAATTCACCCTCATTAGTCGATGTCATATCTTCAGGAACTTTACTTTCATCATTATGCTTCATATGGCTCTCACTTTTTTGGTCATTAGTGTCTTTATCTTTTTTCATCATATTAAAATCTCCCTATTGATTAGTTTGTTACTTTTATTTGACCCATCATTCCATTATCTTCATGCTCAAGTATATGACAGTGAAACATGTATGTTCCAGTATTTTTAAATACAACCTCTATTTTAGCTTTTTGTCCAGGTTCCAAAGATATAACATCTTTTTTACCCCTCATATCTTTTGGAGGTTTCTCCCCATCCACAGATAAAACTTTAAATTGCGTTCCATGGATGTGGAAAGGATGTTTCATACCACCCATTTTATCTTTGACGTTTTCAATTTCCCATACTTCTTTCTGGTTTAACTTTTGTGTAAAATCTATTCTGTTAGGATCGAATTTATTACCATTAATGGTAACATTATCATTCATACCTTCTAATTTTATTTTTTTACTTACTTTTGGTGTATTACCTTTGTTAGAACTTTTCTCTTTGTTACTAATCGGTAAAATTACAGTTTTATCATTATCAACCAGACTGATTTTCTCGCCTTTCATTTTAGATAAATCTATTACTATTTTTTTTCTTTCTGAAGGAGCTAAATTAATTTCTTTTAATTTTTTAGCGTTTTTTAATTGACCGCCATCTGAAGCAATATACTCAAAACTTTGATTATTACTTAGCTTAAGATTTAAATCTCGAGCATTAGAACCATTTAAAAGTCTCAAACGTATTTTCTCTTCTTTTGTTGTCAGTTTGGGGTTTACTATTCCGTTCACAAGAACAGTATCACCTTGAGTGCCATCTTCGTCTTTCGTTTTTGAATAATTTAATTTTTTAGATACAAATGTTTTATCTTGGATTATTATAGGCAAATCATTTTTTCCATAATCACTAGGATAATTATTCTTTTTACTATCTTCTATATATAATAATCCTGATAAGCCATTATAAACTTGTTTAGCTGTATTTGGAGAGGGGTGGGGGTGATACCATAACGTAGCAGAATCTTGATTAACCTCAAATTTTATAGTTTTTTCTTTTCCTGGTTTTATAACCTGAGAAGGCCCTCCATCCACTTTTCCATTTACTTCTAATCCATGCCAATGAAATGTTGTATTTTCATCTAAGTTATTTATTAACTTAATTTTAACTTTATCTCCTTTTTTTAATTTTAAAGTTGGTCCAAGTAAATTTCCATTGTAGCCTAGAGTATTAGAAAAATTATTTTTGTAAAACTCTGTCTTTCCTTCCTGAGCTTTTAATGTATAATTTTTATAACCATTGTTATCTTTTTTTGACTCTGCAACTTTAGGAAATATTATTTCATTTTTTCCTTGTGAAGAATTTAATTTCTTTCTTTCGTCATGATGTTTCATATTTGTCATATCCATTGTATTTTTCTTATCTTCTTTCATATTCATCATATCATTCTTACTTTCTGCGAAAGTATCATTAGACGCAATAATTATTATGGAAAAAATTATAATTAAAATTGCAAAAACTTTATTATACATAAGGTTTACCTCTTTTATTTTAATTTTAATGTAAAAGCATTAATCGCTACTATAACTGTACTTAAAGACATTAATATTGCTCCTACAGCTGGTGATAAAATCAAGCCAATAAATGCTAAAACACCGGCTGCTAAAGGTACAGCAACAATATTATAACCTGCACCCCACCATAAGTTTTGCACCATTTTTCTCATAGTATTATTTGAAAGGGTCAAGAAATGAATAATATCTGATGGATTACTTTTAACAAGTATGATATCACCTGAATCTACTGCAACATCTGTGCCTGCACCAATTGCTATACCAATATCTGCTCTTATAAGACTCGGCGCATCATTGATACCGTCTCCGACCATCATGACTTTATTACCGTCACTTTGATAATCTTTTATAATGCTTTCCTTATCTTCTGGCATGAGTTGTGCGTGGACATCACTAATACCTAATTCTTTTGCGACAGCGTGTGCCACTTCATTATTGTCACCTGTAAGCATGACTGGTGTAATATTTCTTGATAGTAAATCAGCTACCATTTGTTTTGAGCTTTCTTTAATTTGATCTCCTTGAGCAATCATGCCAATGACTTGTTGATCCTCAATTAAATAGCTGATTGAATTACCTTGTTGAGCTAATTTAGTAAATAAGTCATCGTCATAATTAAGTTTATGTTTATCAAGATAAGAGACATTTGTTATTTTATATGTTTTATTATCAATTAGACCTTCTAATCCGACACCTGGAATGTTATTAACGTCTTGTGGATTAGTAAATGAAACATTTTTACTTTTCGCAAAATCAACAATACTTATAGCTAATGGGTGATTAGATTGACTTTCTAATGAGGCGAAAAGGCTTAATATTGTATCATTACTCAAATCATTTTTAAAGCTCTCATAATGATTCACAGAAAAGTTACCCTCAGTTAAAGTACCAGTTTTGTCCATCATTACATAATCGATATGTTGAGCTATTTCTACAGACTCTCTATTTTTAATAATTAAACCATTATGTGCACCAATTGAAGTAGAACGTGCAGTGACTAAAGGTATTGCCAAGCCTAAAGCATGTGGACAAGCAATGACTAACACAGTTACAAGACGTTCTAATGCAAAATCAACATCATTTTGAATGAGCATCCAGACAATAAAAGAAATCACGCCAACAATTACAGCAAAGTAGAATAAATAACCCGCTACTTTATCAGATAACAATTCAGCACTAGATTTATCATTTTGTGCTTGATTAACAAGTCCCATAACTTGAGAAAGATATCCATCTTCTCCCACAGCTGTAACCTTGACTTGTATTGTTCCAGACCCATTAATAGAACCCCCGATGACGTTGTCATTTTGATTTTTTTGGACTTTTTTAGATTCTCCAGTGACTAGGGATTCATCTATAGATGTTTGTCCTTGAACGATAATACCATCTGTTGGAATGCTTTCTCCGGCTTTTACTTCGACGATATCATCAGTCATGATGTCTGATATTTTAACTTCTTCGCGTTGGCCATTATCCATAACTTTAATAGCACTATTAGGTAACAGTTCTGCCATTTTCTTTAAAGCATCTCCAGCATTTCCGACAGCATTCATTTCTATCCAATGTCCTAATAGCATAATTAAAATTAAGGTTGCTAATTCCCAAAAAAAGTCCATTGTATGACCAGTTGCACTACTAAAGTTATTCATATAAAAAGCATACAAGCTATAAATATAAGCTACTGAGATACCTAGGGCAACTAAGGTCATCATGCCTGGTTTTTTTTCAGCAATTTCATCTTTACCACCAGACAAGAACGGTTTACCACCATAAAAGAATAAAATTGTACTTAATATTAACACTACCCATTCAGAACCTGGAAATGTGAATTGAAAAGGTAAGTTAACACCCATCAGTGGCGATAAAAGAATGATAGGTATTCCAAAAATTAATGAAACAAAAAACTTAACTTTAAAATTTCCATGATGATGTGCATGGCCACTATGATGATTATGTGATTCATGGTTATCATGATGCATGTGATTAGAATGATTCATGTGATTTTGATGATTATGCGCTTCACTATTATTATTCAAATTAACCCCTCCTAATAAAAATGTTATAGTAAGATTACTTATACTATAACATATACCCCCACGGGGTATAAATAGTTTCGATTTATCTCCATTTATGGATTTATTTATATCATTCTGAAAATGATGTCTACACGTCCTACATTAGACCTTGTCATCGATGTTTAAAACAAGGTTTTAATTAAAAAATCTCATCTGAACTATCGCATGACAATACACTCTGACCAAGGTTAGTATTATCAACACAAATCATATATTACTATTCTTAAAGAAAATAACGCATTTCAAAGTAGGTCTAGAAAAGCAAATTGTCTAGATCATGATTTAAAGAAGCCAGTAAATGAATTCATAATAAACTCATTTACTGGCTATTTTTCTAGTATTTATATTCAGTCTTTTCAAACTATATTAATCATTTTTTGATTCTCAAATTCTACGCCACAATAGCTGCATTTTATTAAAGATATTATATATTCAATCAATTTCAGAGTGAGTTATATATAACCTCATTTTTAGTTTTATTCATAGTATGAGTCTGCACATCAGTTAATGATACGGTTTTTTTAATATTGTTTTATCATAAATCTTAAACATGTAAAATAACTTTTAAATTAAATATAGTATGAATTAATTTAGGGAGCGAGACTACAAATTCAAAATGAATGTTGTCCCACTCCCATGTTTTTAAAATATCAACTTAATAATTGCAACGACGATTAAAATACATATTATCGTTTTTTGAATATAGTCAGGTATTTTCTGGCCCATTTTCATACCTAGAGGTGTAAATAGTATACTACCTAAAATTAACGGTATTGCACTATTGATAGGAATATACCCCTGTAATAATTTAATCATAAATGCTCCAATAGAAGAAATGAATGCAATTACAATACTATTTGTAACAACCATGTTCATTGGTAATTTAAATATAACAAGTAGTACTGGAATAATAATAAATGCGCCACCAGCTCCTACAATACCAGATACCAAACCGATGATACCACCTATTGTAATTAAAAGTAGACGATTAAACTTAATATGACTAGTAGATGGTGTAACTTTTATAAACATTAGAATAAGAGCTAGTAATGCAATAATAATATAAACCGTATTAACAAACTGAACATTTATTAAATTCGCTAAGATTGCACCTAGCATACTACCTATTACCATTCCACTTCCCATATTAAGTATAAGCGTTCTAGAAAAATTTTTATTTTTATATGCGTTTAAAGATCCACTCAATGTACTAAAAAACACCTGACTTGAAGTTAATCCTGAAGCAATATAAGCACTATAAGTAGGTAAACCAAATAATGGTGGTAATAATAAGAGAGCCGGGTAAATAACAATGGCTTCCCCTATACCGACTAATCCAGAAATAAATCCTCCTAAGATACCAATAACTAACATTACTATAATGGTGGTTATACTTATCATTTACTTTTTATCAATAATTCAACTGCTTCATTAATTAGTGCCTGAGAATCTTCACTATTTTCTTCAGACATTTTGACGCATTCTACTAAGTTTTCACTAATGATAATACCCATTAACCGTTGAATAGAACTTTTAGAGGCACTTAATTGACTAATGACGTTTTTACAATTTTTTTCTTCCTCCATCATTTTAATGACTCCATTAAGCTGTCCTTGTATGCGATGAATACGATTAATCATCTTTTTATTATATTCCAATATATTTCACTCCACATTCATTTTTAATAATTACATCATATTGATTAAATTTTATTTTGTCAAATACCCCCATGGGTATTTGACAAACTATCTAATTCGTTATAATATACCCCCATAGGTATTTAAAAGGAGGTAATTATGTCACAATATGAAACAAAACACATTAATGATTTCACTAAAAAGGAATTAGAAGAATTGGGTTCTAAGGGTCAATTAATTGACGTTCGACAGCCTGAAGAATTTGAATTAGGACACATTAAAAATGCTTTATTACATTCAGTTGAAAATATAGAGACTTTTAAACAAAGCAAAAATAAAACTTACTATATCTATTGTAAAAGTGGTAATCGAAGTAGAAAAGCCAGTCAATTTCTTGCACAACGCGGATACGATGTGGTGAATTTAGACGGAGGTTATACCGCATACGAACAACAACATCATAATGATAATTTATCTAAAGTAAAAGAAGATAGAGAAATTAAAGATAATCGTAAGATGTTCAATTATAGTAATCTACAATGTCCAGGACCTATTGTTAATATTAGTAAAGAAATCAAAAACATCGCTATTGGTGATCAAATAGAAGTTGTTGTGACTGATCACGGATTTTTAAATGATATTAAAAGTTGGATCAAACAAACTGGACATACACTTGTTAGACTCAATGATTCTGGTAATGAAATTCGCGCTATTATTCAAAAAGAAGAAAATAAAAATATAGAAGTGAATCACACGAAAAGTGGAACAACGATTGTTTTATTTAGCGGCGAGCTAGATAAAGCAGTTGCAGCAATGATTATTGCTAATGGTGCTAAAGCCGCAGGTAGAGATGTAACCATTTTTTGCACATTTTGGGGCTTAAATGCACTTAAAAAGATTCAAAGTCAACGCATTAAGAAAAAAGGTATTGCAAAACTTTTTGACTTCATGCTTCCAAATTCACCAATTAACATGCCTATTTCTAAAATGAATATGTTTGGTTTAGGCAATCTAATGATGCGTTATGTCATGAAAAAGAAAAATGTCGATGATTTACCTTCTCTTATTGATCAAGCAGTTGAGCAAGGTGTTAAACTTATCGCTTGTACAATGAGTATGGATGTGATGAGCATTACAAAAGAAGAACTACGCGATGATGTAGAATACGGTGGCGTAGGTGCATATATTGGATATACAGAACAAGCTAATCACAATTTATTTATATAATTAGAAAGGAATGATATTATGTTTTTTAAACAATTTTATGATAAACATTTATCTCAAGCATCTTATTTAATCGGTTGTCAAAAAACTGGAGAAGCCATGATTATTGATCCTATTCGTGACTTATCTTCATATATTCGAGTTGCTGATGAAGAAGGTTTAACCATTACTCATGCAGCTGAAACACATATACATGCAGATTTTGCTTCAGGAATTAGAGATGTTGCTATAAAGTTAAATGCTAATATTTATGTATCGGGTGAAAGTGATGACACATTAGGTTATAAAAATATGCCTAACCACACTCATTTTGTTCAACATAATGACGATATTTATGTAGGAAATATAAAATTAAAAGTGCTTCATACACCTGGTCACACGCCAGAAAGTATAAGTTTTTTACTTACTGACGAAGGTGCTGGAGCACAAGTTCCAATGGGACTATTCAGTGGTGATTTTATTTTTGTAGGAGATATCGGTAGACCTGATTTACTAGAAAAAGCGGTTAAAGTAGAAGGATCATCTGAAATAGGCGCTAAACAAATGTTTAAATCGATTGAAAGTATTAAAGACTTACCAGACTACATTCAAATTTGGCCTGGCCATGGCGCTGGTAGTCCTTGTGGTAAATCTTTAGGTGCTATTCCAACATCTACGCTTGGCTATGAAAAACAAACGAACTGGGCTTTTTCTGAAGATAATGAAGCTACCTTTATCGATAAACTCATTTCTGACCAACCTGCACCACCACATCATTTTGCACAAATGAAAAAAATTAATCAATTCGGTATGAATTTATATCAACCTTATACGGTTTATCCAGCTACAAATCCGAACAGATTAACTTTTGATCTCCGCAGTAAGGAAGCTTATCATGGTGGACATATTGAAGGTACAATCAATATTCCATATGATAAAAATTTCATCAATCAAATTGGCTGGTATCTAAACTATGATCAAGAAATTAACTTGATTGGAGACTATCACCTTGTTTCAAAAGCAACACATACTTTACAACTTATTGGATATGATAATGTGTCTGGATATCAGTTACCACATGCTCAAATTCAAACACAATCTGTTCATAGTAAAGACATAACTGGTAATGAAGCACATGTCTTGGATGTACGTAATGATAATGAATGGAATAATGGCCACTTATCTCAAGCGGTTCATGTACCACACGGCAAACTTTTAGAAACAGATTTACCTTTCAATAAAAACGATGTTATTTACGTACACTGTCAATCTGGCATTAGAAGTTCGATAGCTATTGGTATTTTAGAACACAAAGGTTATCACAACATTATTAATGTAAATGAAGGTTACAAAGATATACATCTTTCTTAATATTTATATTAATGAAGAAGGACTATAAGTAGTTAGATATAGCTTATAGTCCCTTTTTATATTATTGGATAAACTAGTAGTTAATCATACCTATTTTCATGTACACTCATTTCTAACCTTAATTGTAATAATACACCATTTGCAGCAAATTCATCTTTTACACGCTTATGAATATCACTTATACCTTCAAACACTTCTGCTTTAACGTGTTTGCCATGTTCGTCTCGTTCAAATGGTTTATCATATTGTTTTATAAATGAAGATATTATATCTAACTTTTCTGTAGTTATAGTATTCTGAGTATTATCATAAAAATTATTTGAATAATCTTTTTTCCATGTATTTACAACATCGAATAAATTACTAAATAAATTATTATACATATCATTTGAAATATGCGCGAACTCACTTTTTAATATAGTCGTTAATTCATTATTAAGCGTATTTAAGTTCTCAATATAATCAAAGTGATTTTCTACATTCATATAGCCGAATTTAGATAATATAACAAATTTAATTAATTGTTCGATATATTCATGCTCCTCTTCGTTAATTTCTTGATTTTTGAATCCTCCAATATAATAAAACGAATCACGGATTCTCCATGTTATATCGTCCACCATTTCTACAAAATCACTGAATGAATCTGTAAATTTATGATAGTTATTTTTCATTCCTTTTGTTATTTTTTTGCTAGGGTCATAGTAATTTTCAGCATTGATATATTTCATATATGAATGATTTAATAAATTCACATAAGTTACTGCAATAATATATTCGTGTATTTTAAGTTTATTTTCCTGATTAAATTTAGACTTTGTCCATTTCTGTCCCATCTTGAAACTATTAAAATCACTACCATGATTAAAATAAAAATCCACAACCTCATTTTTAGTAATTAAATAGTTATCACAGTCAAATATTTTATTACTTATATACTTATTTACATAAACATATAAATCAAATGGTATCGTATCTATACCTTCTAAACATTCACTTACTATTGGCTTAATATTTGATTTCCAAAATTTCTTTTGGTTCTCACTTACAATGTTAAATAGCACTTTGTAATTATCAGTATTACTTATTTCATCTAAAATTCTAAGTAATTTTTCCTCGTCTATTTCTTCATAAAGAATATTTGTATCGTATATATCAAAATTGTAAAATAACACATTATCATCTTTCATATCTAAACGAACGATATCATTACTATGCCCCCCTCTAAATTGGTTATCTATGATAATGTTTTTCATATGTTTTTTTATTCTTTGTTCTTCATTTTTATGTTCATAGGTATGCGTAAATAGATATTTTAAAAATTGATAAACTATTTCTGTACCTCTAAATATTCTTCTTGTTTCTTCAACAAACATAAACCATTCGTAATAACTCGACTTATCTAATTCTGATACCTTTATAAATTCACCCATTCCACCTAAATATCTAGTAACTAATATATCTGCTGCTATATAACTTCCACTTATTTTAATGATTAGAGGTATATCATTATCATCTATTACAACTCTATCTTGTTTAACATAATAGCCCGTACTAACATTTCCACGTTCAACTTTGCATGATATGTCTGCAACAGCCTCCCAATTATTAATTGATTTTATACAATAACGATGTAAGTATTCTAAAAAATCATACACTTTGTTTACCTCTTTTCTAATTTGTCAAGCAAAAAGGCTTGCATTTATGTGTTCGTTTTTTGCTCAATACTATTCGAGCAATAAAGACAGTACACCTCTATTATAAGCAATGTAATCTTTTGAAATAGCCAAAAGATAGAATTAATTAATAATATTTAGGAGGAAGTCAAATGCCTTACAAACAGGAAGATGATTTTAAAATGTTAAAAAATAGAACTTTAGGTATTGCATTTAATACATCGGAGGGACAAACATTTACATTTCATGACTTGAACAGTCGTGCAAATGTACAATGTTCAAAAGCTGTACAACAAAATGTTGGACGTTGGTTCGCATATTTTGTAAAACATGCGCCACGTGTTCCATTTATTATTATCGGTAAGGATACTCACGGTCACTTAGTTTATCTTAAAACAGGTCCTAATCCACACTATAACAGCAACCCTTCGAAAGGAGGTGTTCGCTAATGACTCAAACTAACCCTTCATTTAATCCTTCACCACGATACAAATCAAAAAAAGGTTGGTATAAAGACAAGCCTCCCAAAGAAAAAGGAGGAATGCCTATTGAAGTTGAAATTGCAGGTCCTATCGTTATCGAAAATAAATTTATTGACCCTAAAACTAACACTGAAAAAGTAATTATTACAGACGAGGATCAAAAAGTAATTGTTGAATCTAGTGATATTTTAACAACACAAAAACTGCCCTCTTTAATGAAATATGGATTTAGTATTAATGAAAAATATACAAAAGATTTAGGTTATGCGTTGCAACAAATGCGCAACCAATTACCCATTTCCTACTTATATGAAGGGGTAGGTATACTGGAAACACCGTTTGGTCCTATTGTATCGTTAAATGAAATCTATACTACTACGGAATTTGATAATAAATCTCCATCTGACGCCATTTGTGAGAATACTTATGACTTAGCACCTAGGGGAACATTTGATAATTGGTTTAACATGTATATTGACGAGGTTAAAGATCATCTTCTTTTAGAATTGACAGTCATATTTGGGATTTCTGCCTTAGTGACAAGTTTTCTGAAGCATAAACATGAAATCGAATTTGCAGGAATTCTCTTTAGTTTTACAGGTCAATCCTCAACCGGTAAGTCAACCGCAGCTGCTTTAGCTGTATCAGTCGCTGGTAACCCTACCAAAGGTAATGAAACTCTTTTTAGAAGTTGGAATGCCACACGTAACGCACTTGAAGGTTATTTGAGTAACAATTATGGCGTTCCTATAGTATTTGATGAACTTTCATCTACGACACTTAAAGATACCACGGGTTTGTTATATTCCATCGCTGAAGGTCAAGGTCGTCAACGTTCCAATGTACACGGAGAAGTTAAAGCGCCTAAGAATTGGGGTACATCTGTGATTTCAACCTCAGAATACAGTATATTTAATGATTCTGCTCAAAATGATGGTTTACGTGTGAGAACCATCGAGATTAATGAACAATTCACTACAAATGCGACCAATGCTGACAATATTAAAAAAGCTGTAGCACTAAACTATGGTCATGTTTTACCGTTAGTAGCTAAATATCTTATAAATCGTGAAGATGAAGTCATTCAATGGTTTTACAAGGAAGTAGATTGGTTTGAAGCTAAATTGAAAGATGATAAAAGCAACACAGGCAATCGTATGTTTAAGCGTTATGCAGTCATTACAACATCTGCGAAAATATTAGGTCGTGTTTTATCTACAGATATTGATATCGCTAAAATAAGAGACTACTTTATTGATTATCATACTCATACAGTCTCTGAACGCTCATTAGCTGATAAAGCTATCGATGTCATCATTCAATTTGTAGCACAAAACAGAGGTAAGTTTTCAGATGAAGGTGCTTTGAAAAATATGTTTGAGAACTATGGATTAATCTCATTAAAAGATGACCATATCGAAGTAAAAATGATTGCGAACGTTTTTAAACATATGCTAAACAATCATCAATTTCAAGATGTTAATAATGTTGTCAACGCCTTAAGAGATAAAGGTTTCATATTAGCTGATCGTGGACGCCAAACAACTAAAAGAAGTGTCAAAGATAATAGCGGTAAAAAACAATCACTTGTATTTTACCATCTAAAATTAGATGTAGAGTTTGCGTCTATCCTCGGATTAACTAAAGATAAGTCGTTACTTCAAAATTGGACACCGTCAAATGATAACAAAGCTGCGAAAGAACTTTTTAAATCCGCTAATGAGGGGATAGGCCCTTCAGGAGTTCACGAAGATTTCTGATTGTCTTTATCATACAACCGTGAAGCATCAAACTGAATAATCGACGTATTGAAGATAGAACAAATAACGGAGTGAAGAACATGGATGAACTTATCGAGGTATTAGCCGATTTGGTAATTGAAGAAATCAATCAAATGAATGACTAATATGAACGCCCAACATCTTATTGATGTTGGGCTTATATATCAATTCATCCATAAATATATATTATTACTGTGAAAGGAGGAGCCGATATGAAACAAGTCATAGGCTATTTACGTCAAAGTACGATGAAACAACAATCTCTTGCAGCACAGAAACAGGCTATCGAAGCAATAGCCGAAAAACATCATATTCAACATATCAACTTTTATAGCGACAAACAATCAGGACGCAAAGATAATCGTAGTGGGTATCGACAAATGACGCAATTAATTCAACAAGGGCAATGTGACATATTATGTTGTTATCGTCTTAATAGATTACATCGTAATCTGAAAAATGCATTAAAACTCATCAAATTATGTCAAACATACCATGTTCATATCTTAAGCGTACACGATGGTTACTTTGATATGGATCAAGCTTTCGACCGACTCAAGCTTAATATCTTCATCAGTTTAGCCGAACTTGAATCGGATAACATTGGAGAACAAGTCAGAAATGGGCTTCAAGAAAAAGCAAAGCAAGGTAGATTGATTACAACCCATGCGCCCTTTGGTTACGAATATCACAACGGAACATTCATCATCAATCAAAATGAGTCACCAACGGTAAAGGCTGTATTCAATTATTACATTAAAGGTCATGGTTATAAGAAAATTGCACAGTTATTAGAAGAAGATAACACGTATATCAATCGACAACCCTATCAAGTTCGTAACATTATTATCAATCCTAATTATTGTGGTCGTGTCAACAATCAATATGGTCAATTCGACAATATGTTTCCTTCTATTGTTTCCACAAGTATATATGAGCAAGCGCAGAGACTTCGATTGCAAAAACAAACCAAACAGACACCTTCGGATAATCAACTCAAACAAAAAATCAAATGCCCATGTTGTAATGCAACACTTACAAATATGACCATTAGAAAAAAGAATCATACATTACGTTACTACGTCTGTCCTAAAAACATGAATGCTTCACGCTTTGTCTGTGATTTTAAAGGCATCAATGCACAAACACTTGAAGATAAAGTATTAGAAGTGTGCCGAGACTTTTATCAAAATCAACGCATCTACACAAAAATTAAAAGTGCGATTGACAAACGCATCAAAAGACAAAGAAACATAGAAAAACATCACACATTGACTCAAGAACAACTGATAGAAAAGTTGGCACAAGGCATCATTGATGCAGAAACGTTCAGAGAACAAACGCAATCATTACGTCAACAACCGCAACGCACTACATCTATCAATGGGCATCAAATACAACACACCATTCAAAATATTATTCAAAAACGTTTCACGTTAAACATATTGTACCCCTATATTGAAACCATTCACATTACGAAAGATAAAAATCTTATAGGAATCTATTTCAAAAATGAACCACTCAATATCGTCAATCAAACCATGCAATCATCGATTGCATAAATGAAGAAAGGATGAAGCATAATGCAACAACTTAAAACAAAACGTGTCGGTATCTATGTGCGTGTATCAACAGAAATGCAAAGCACAGAAGGTTATAGTATCGACGGACAAATCAATCAAATCAAAGAATACTGTGACTTCCATCATTTTGAGGTTAAAGATATATACGCTGACCGTGGTATTTCAGGTAAATCTATGAATCGACCTGAGCTCCAACGTATGTTGAAAGATGCAAAAGAAGGCAATATAGATTGTGTTATGGTCTACAAAACAAACCGATTAGCTCGTAATACATCGGATCTTCTGAAAATCGTCGAAGATTTGCATAAACAAAATGTAGAATTTTTCAGTCTATCAGAACGTATGGAAGTCAATACTTCTTCTGGTAAACTCATGTTACAGATACTTGCGAGTTTCTCAGAATTCGAACGTAATAACATTGTCGAGAACGTATTTATGGGTCAAACGAGACGTGCTCAAGAAGGCTATTATCAAGGCAATTTGCCGCTAGGCTATGACAAAATACCTAATAGTAAACATGAACTGATGATTAATCAACATGAAGCTAATATTGTGAAATATATATTCGAGTCCTATGCCAAAGGACATGGCTATCGTAAAATAGCCAATGCATTGAATCACAAAAGTTATGTCACTAAAAAGGGTAAACCTTTTAGTATTAGTTCTATCACATATATATTAGCTAACCCATTCTATATCGGCAAAATTCAATTTGCGAAATACAAAGATTGGAGTGAAAAACGTCGTAAAGGGCTGAATGATAAACCAGTGATAGCTGAAGGTAAACATTCCCCCATTATTAATCAAGATTTATGGGATAAAGTGCAAATGCGTAAAAAACAAGTCAGTCAAAAACCCCAAGTTCATGGTAAAGGAACGAATCTGCTTACAGGCATTATTCATTGTCCTCAATGTGGCGCACCTATGGCAGCAAGCAATACAACGAATACACTTAAAGACGGGACCAAGAAACGTATTCGTTACTATTCATGTAGTAATTTTCGCAACAAGGGGTCCAAAGTATGTTCGGCAAACAGTGTAAGAGCTGATGTGATTGAAGATTATGTGATGAAGCAAATACTTGAAATAGTCAAAAGTGATAAAGTCATTCAACGCGTAGTAACACGCGTCAATCAAGAAAATCAAGTTGATGGCGCTGCACTTCATCACGATATTGCTTATAAGCAACAACAATATGATGAAGTACAAACCAAACTAAATAACTTGATTAAAACCATCGAGGATAATCCGGACTTAACATCAGTAATCAGACCAAGTATTCAAAAATATGAAAAGCAACTTAATGACATTATGAGTCAAATCAATCAACTCAAAAAACAACAAAATGAAGATAAGTCTTTATTTGATGCCAAACAAATTGGTGAAATATTGCGACACGTCTTTCATAATATTGAGAAAATGAAAAAATCTCAACTTAAAGCACTGTACTTAGCAGTGATTGATCGCATTGATATTAGAAAAGATAGCAATCACAAAAAACAGTTTTATGTAACACTCAAACTTGATAATGAAGTAATTAAACAGGTTTTCAATGATATTCCTCTCGACGAAGTGCTCCTTAGCACTTCGTCTTTATTTTTACCCCAACCTTTTTATTTAACAATATAATTTCAGTGGTATGCTTTTTAAATTAATGCAATATAGGATTAAACTATATTGAGAGAGGTTTATAAGAAATATTTTCCCCTATATTATTTACAGTCGCTTTAATAAGTGTAATTAGTGTATCGTTAGTATTTAGTTACAAGATTTTTATAGATATGAACAATAAAAAAACAAGACTCTCAAGCTCATAAAACTACCAAAAATAAAGAACAAGCAAAATGATAAAGATAAAAAAGAAGAGCCTGTTGAATGAAATGACAGCGGTGATAATCTAAATTCAAAAAATAATACAATTGCTCAACCTAATATAAATAATAACGTAACAATAAATGACATAAGAACGAATGAAAGTGGAGAAGTTATACACAAAACCAAAAACGAAATCGATTACGTTGGAAAATTTGACTCCCCTCAAAAAGAAGCCCAATATGAAAAAAATGTCATGTCACAGACTGGCTGAGGTCTCACACCTTAATATGATAAATCATATTATGAGAAGCAACTAGAAATGTACGAAAAAACAGCTAGAGGAGAAGTTGAAGAAACTAGCGCACATCTACATTGATACACAAGTATTAATTAATAAAAATGCTGGATATTATGGCGAAGTGCTTTATAGCACTTCGCCTTTATTCAAAATATAATACTTTAATCTTTAGTACTATATGAATAATATAAATATTTTAAATATATAAATTATATAAAAATAGAGAATATTAACACAAAAAGTTGCATCTACTTTAATTTATACGTTTGTTACACATGTTCTATTTCTTAAAAAGAAATTAATTTAATTTTTACTATATTTTTTTATGTACACTTTGATCGCTATAATAACAATGACAGAAACCAATATTATACCGACAATTGCTAAAGTGATTTGAAATAATACAGACAAGAAGTTAAACTTTGGTTCTACTTTAACGCTAGGAATATGCTCCCCTTTAGTAAATTGTCGATTGTATTTAACTGATAGTTGGTTTTTTTCCGATATTTTTAATTCATATTTACTGTTATCCTTAGGTACTACATCATATAAGTCTTCTTTCACGTTGTAAGTTTTACCATCAATTTGATGTGCACCTTTCGATATCACTTTGCGATACGTATAATTTTTAAATGCGTTTTGGGTGAGTGCGTTAGCAACCTTGTGGCGTGCAAATTTAGCTTTTTCACTAGGATATGGCTGGATATTAAATAAATTTGTATTCACTCTTAATTGATCTTTTTTAGCGGTTAATGCTAAATTATACCCTTCTTTGCTTGTCCCCGTTTTCAATCCATCCACATTTTTCATGCCGAGTGATTGATGAGGCAGTGATAAATTCGTGTTATGTAATTGTTGATTGTATTGAGTATCTGTTTCCAATTGAGTCATTTTTAAAATATTAGGATACTTGCGTAATAAGTGATTTGTTAAAATAGCCATATCATTTGCTGTCGTATATGAGCTAGTTTCATCCTTATATTTTTTGGGTTCATAGGGTTTTATAATTTTATTGTTGGCACCACTGGGATTAGTAAAGTGCGTTTGATTCATACCTAATAATTGCGCTTCACGGTTCATTCTATCAGTGAATTTTGAAATATCTCCATCTATATGTTCTGCTAATACTAGCGTTGCTGCATTACTAGAATTTAAGGCAGCTTGTTTTAGTAACTGTTCAATCGTATATGTTTGCCCTTTTTTTAATGGAAAGGTAGTTAAATTAGGTAATTGTGACATTTTTTGATATCTCTCAGATATTTTAACCTTGTCTTTTAAGCTCACTTTACTATGATTAATGTCGTCATATATAACTAGCATTGTCATCAACTTTGTTGTTGATGCAGGATCAACTTTCTTATCCTTATGATACTTATATAATATTTGTCCATTCGTTGTTGTCACGACTGCTCCTCTAGGGTTCAATCCTTCATCAAGTTGTGCTTTTGAATTATTAGTGATTTCAACAGGAGTCAAAGCATATGTAGTATTTGTGAAAAAACTACAACAAAATAAAGATATCAACATAATCAAAAATATTTTTTTTCAATTCATATTCCTCAATTTCTATTTTATATTTGTGACTTTGATATTAAAAATGAACGACTTACTTTAAATCAACTCGTATCATGTATATTTAATGGTAACATAATATAAATTATATACGCATTAATTGAATCATTATAAAATATTAAATATTATATATAGAGCTCAAAGTATATGTTATGTTATATTTAGCATTTAATATTTTTGTATTAGCAAAAGGAGTATTAATATGAAAAAATTATCTGTAATATTGATGACTAGCGCTTTATTACTTTCAGCTTGTTCACATCAATCTGAAAGCCACAATGACAAAAATGAAAGTAAAACTGCACATACAAATCAAGCCCAAAATAACGATAACAACCAAAAGAAGCATCGAAAAGTTGTTAAGGATGGTCGGACGTATGCAGATGGAATTTTAATTGTAAACAAAAATATTGATTTACCCTCCTCTTATAATCCAGGTGAAAATCCAAAAGCACAAAAAGCCTTAAAACAATTATTTGATGGTGCACAAAAAGATGATATTCACTTATATAAAATAAGTGGATATAGAAGCTATCCTACACAAGTTAAGTTATATAATAATTATGCGAAGCGTGATGGTAAAAAAGCAGCAGACAAATACAGTGCACGTCCAGGCTATTCTGAACACCAAACAGGTCTTACATTTGATGTTGGTGGCGTCGATTCAAATAAAAATCTATATACTAGTTTTGGTAAAACTGAGGAAGGACGCTGGATAGCTAAGAATGCCCATAATTATGGGTTTATTATAAGATATCCTAAAAACAAAGAAAGCATCACAGGATATCAATATGAACCTTGGCATTTACGTTATTTAGGAAAAAAGAAGGCGACAAAAGTGTACAAATCTGGTGAAACATTAGAGGAATTTGTAGGCTTAAAATGATCAATTTAAATTAATCGAAATTTCAACTACCTTATTATCGACGAAGTGTATTCCAGCACTTCGTCTTTATTTTTACCGCAAACATTATACCTTACTATTTAATAAATCTATTTTATATCTACATACTTCCTCTTTCTTTTTCTAAAAATTTTTGAGAATTCTCTTTATCAATTTCAATAACACTTATCTAATGAAACAGTCATTGTCGTAATTATTTTCATGACTACACGAAGCTTATATTGAAATTGCTAAAGAACATCCCACGATGTTTTTTTATCGGGAAAGGAATGGGATTTGCTTATTCCATGAAACAGAAGGATTGTGCAAGCACAATCCCAAAATCCCGTTATTCTTTATAAATAAATAATATATATATAAGGAAGCAGAGACCCAACACTATCATCAATACTTATAAATAATGAGTTGATTGTTCGTCAAAATAGGTGGGATTCCGGGATTTCCTTGTTACACCAACGTTTATCACGGTTTTTTATATGGAATTTTCTCATATTGTAAACGGGATCAGTAATAAATGACAAATCAAATATATATTATCTCAATGATGTATATGAAGTACATCACTATCACACTATCTAGGAGGCAATGATATGAAAACAACTACTCAAGAACTCAAACAATATATGACTCGTTTATTCCAATTATCTAACAATGAAACATGGGAATGTGAAACACTGGAGGAAGCGGCAGAAAATATTCTACCGGAACGTTTTATTAATAATTCTCCACTTGCGCATCTTACACTTGAAACTTATACCTACTATAATGATGAGCTACATGAGCTAAGTATCTATCCATTTCTTATGTATGCCAACAACCAACTTATCAGTGTCGGTTACTTGGACCATTTTGATATGGATTTTCTATACCTCACAGATACTAAAAATACGATTATCGATGAACGACATCTACTAAAAGAAGGAGGGAATGACCATGAATAATTGGATCAAAGTGGCACAAATATCTGTTACAGTCATTAACGAAGTAATTGACATTATGAAAGAAAAGCAGAATGGAGGGAAATAGTATGAAAATCAATCGATACATCACAAGAGGCATTAGTGAACAACTATCTCTAGAGCTCCAAATCTTACTTTGGAATATGGTAAAAGAAAGAGATTATCAAGGCCATACAGATTACCTACACATTTTCAAAATACAAGAAGATGATAATATGTTGTCAGTCATACATGAACAAGAACAACCCGCATACAAATTGGAATATCACTATACAAACTATGTAAAAAATCAAAATGCATTACCTAAGAAAGTCTACGTCATTCGTGAAGATGACGTGGACATTTTTTATTATGTAATGCTTTTACCCGAAGAATACTAAAGGAAGTGATGATATATGAATACAATCAAAAGTACGATACACACAGAAGCCATTTTTAGCGACGATGAACAACACCGCTACTTACTCAAGAAAACATGGGATGAAAAGAAACCCACATGTACCGTCATAACGATGTACCCTCATTTAGATGGCGTACTTTCCCTCGATCTAACAACCGTTCTAATTCTTAACCAATTAGCGAATTCTGAACAATATGGTGCTGTATATCTTGTAAATCTATTCTCTAATATCAAAACACCAGAAAACCTCAAACATATCAAAGAGCCATACGATGAGCACACAGATATTCACTTGATGAAAGCGATAAGCGAAAGTGACACAGTGATTCTAGCTTATGGTGCTTATGCGAAGCGGCCAGTTGTTGTCGAACGTGTTGAGCAAGTGATGGAAATGTTGAAACCTCATAAAAAGAAAGTCAAAAAGCTTATAAACCCAGCAACAAATGAAATCATGCATCCACTCAATCCTAAAGCACGTCAAAAATGGACATTGAAATAAAAGGAGGATTATCTATGAACCATGAAACCACACACTCAGACTGGCGAACGGTTGCTAGTTGCTTAGCATCGCATGATTACGTTTCAATAGTAAAAGGTCTGGTGCATCATTTCACAGCCATCGATGACGAGGAAATACTTGATAAAATCTATGAAGAGTTTATAAATGATGACTCTATTACAACAGTACTTAACAATGATTTACAAACAATTATTAATCATTATCTATCAAAATGAAAACTATATTCTAATAAAACTAGAGCATCCTTCACTTTACGGTGAGGGATGCTCTTATCTTTATTTTTTACATTAATAATGATTGCAAACAGAATGTCTTTTACTTTGCGGAAAGAAATACTTAGTTTCTATTTTTTGATAATTAAAATATTTATATACTATTCACTCATTTCAAACTTAGGAAGTTCATCAATTAAGTTCAGCGTTTCGACACTAACAGTTATAATAGAAATTAGCAAATTTAAAATATATTTGGGATTATCACTAAATTCATTAGGATCATCTATAACTCCAGATTTTCTATCATTATTAATTTGATATTGATTCATAATCCATTCAATAGCAGGACGACCATTCACTAAATATTGATATGCTTTTTCTGGTATATTTTTAATAGTTATTGATTCATTAAATATTATTGTCGAATAATCAGTAACTAATTTTCCATTTTCATTACGTTTCTTCGGGTGTTTCATTCTTTTAACTCGATAATCAAGATTTTGATAATTAATATCTATTATAATATTTTCTAATTTTGGTTGATTTTCATAATTCAAATGTAAATTTGCAAGCTTACGTCCAATTTCAACATATTTCTTCTTATATTTTAAATTGGGTAAACGAGGAAATTCCCTGGATAAATCATCAAAATATTCGTTTGCATATTCTTTTGAGTGAAAAACACCATACACATAAAATAGTATTTCATTTTCTGATAAATCATCTAGTTTCTCCAATATATTGTTTCGAATTGCAGAATACTTTCCAAATTCATCATATAAATACATAGGTAAATTTTGAGAACCACCACTAAAATTATTAACATCAGGTAACACATTTAATAATAATGAACTAAAGTCTTTTCCTTTTGTTTTATTAGATAAAGATATTAATATATTTTTAGAGTAAGATTCGGGAAATATTTTAGACATTTGATACTGTCTATCAACCCACTCTTTACTATAATAAACATATTTCTTAGTAAAAGGGCGATACATACCGATATAAATACGGTTTTCATCAAAATATTGCTTTTCTTTGCGTTCAAATCTTGTTTTTAATGACTGGGTCCAAGAAAGCTCTTCTATATCCTTGGAATATAGCGAAGTATTACCAATATGTTTATTATAATAATTAATACTACGTTGCATTGTTCTTTTAACTTTATCTCTAGAAAATCCCCAAGCCCATTCATCTCGCCCAGTTTTAATTCCACCTGAATAATCAATAAATAATGCATTTTCAGATTTCTTTTCTCCTAAAGGAATTAAGCTATTAAAATTGGAATTACGCTGATTAATCCAATCTCCTTGATCATTAGGTTTAATAATTTTAAATTTATCTTCTATATTTTTAAATCTTGACCAATTAGCTAATCTTGAAAGCTTTTCATTTTTAGATAGATTGTTCCCAATATCTAAATAATGAAGTACTCCTTCACCTACATGTGATTCATCTTTTATTAGTAAAACAATAGTTACACCGGTCATAATATCAAATATATTTCCACCTTCAAATTTTCTTTGTTTTTTTGTCTTATCTCGAATGGTACCTTTTAAATTAAGAATATAAATATCTGAAAATTCTTTTAGTAAAGATTTACGCATGCCGTCCATTGCATTACCATCAATAAATGAGTTATTTGTAATAAAACCAATTATCCCATTCCCATTAATACGTTTTTCCGACCAGTGAAGTGCGCGAATATAAGAATCAAATAAATTATTTTTATTAGTTGCAGTTGAACTTTTTATCCATTTTTTTTGTAGAGATTTATCTAGTTTAGGATAATTAACTTTCTCTTGATTACTATCTTCATTTTTTTGCTTAGCAGAATAAGGAGGATTTCCAATTATGATTGTGATATCTGACTTTTGTTGCTTCCTTAAACGTTCATTATTAGAACTAAAATACATACCCTCTAATGTATCCTCAATTTCTAAACTATCAAAAGTATCAGTTAATACAATACCTTCAAAAGGTATATAATTTGAGTCGTTTTATTAATGTCATCGAAAGTTGTTTCAATATTAATAGCAGCAATATAGTAACTTAATAACACTATTTCATTAGCATGTAATTCTTTCATATATTTACGTGTAATATCAGACAAAGTAATCTCTTTCGTATCTATTTTATCTTTTAAATAAGATAAAATGCGTACTATAAAAGTACCTGTCCCAGTAAATGGGTCTAATATATGTACATTTTCATCCGCTAATGACTTGTTGAAATGTTTTTTCATCACGTCATCGACAGATTTAATAATAAAATCTACCACTTCAATAGGAGTAAAGACGATTCCTAAACGTTTAGTAGTTGATTCAAAGGCTGTTTTGAAAAATTTATTATATAGAGAAATAATAAATTTTTGTTTATCTTCAGCTCGCTCGATACCTTCAGCTCTCATTCTAATAGACTCATATAATGGTTGAAGATTTTCTTGTTCTTTAGAAAATCCAGCTTTTTCTAGTTCTTTAACAATGTTTTCAATAGATAAAGATACTGGATTGTGATTTACGAAGCTATATTGATCAAACAAAGCTTCAAATATTGGCTTTGTAATCAAATGTTGTGATAACATTTCAGCTGCTTGATTCTCATCAATACTTTCATTAATATTATATTGTAATGAAGTGACAAAATTATTAAATTCTTTTTTTATGGGATCTTGCTTATCTTTTATTTTATTTTTAATCCAATCAATTTGACGTCTTGCAATTTTAGCAACATCACTTGACCAATTTTCTAAATATTTACGATTTCCAACTTTTTGAACGATCTTACCATATATAGCATTCTCAAATTTTTCCCATTCAAAATTAAATTTAGGTTGTACATGGTTAACATGTTTAGATTTATTATCAGTATTAACCTCTTCATTATTTTCTTTAGGAGCACTACCTACGCCTATCACTTTTAATTGTTTTGGTTTAGCAATATTTATTTTGTCAATCATAGCCTCAAAGCGTTCATCTACTGAACGCAATGCATTGATAATTTGCCAAACAACTTCATAGTTCTTATTATTATCTAAAACTGTTTCTGGAGTTTCACCAGTCGGAATTACTACAGGTAAGATTATATAACCATATTCTTTACCTTCAGATTTACGCATAATTCGTCCCACAGCTTGTACAATGTCAACTTGAGATTTTTTTGGTGCTAGAAAAATGACAGAGTCTAAAGATGGCACATCAATACCTTCTGTTAAAAATCGTACATTAGAAACTATTCTTGCTTCATTTCTGGGTTTCTCAGAATCAGCTAGCCAATCAAGAGTATTTCCTTTTTGTAGAGCATTCATGGACCCATCAGCATGTTTCATAGATAAATGTATCGTATTTTGATTCCCTTGATGTCCTAGATATTCATTAACTACTTTTTCGAATTGGTGTGAGACTTTTTTTGAATCCTCGATTGTGCGAGTAAAAGCAATGGCACGCTCTAATGGTGCTTCATCAAATGAACTACTTTTTTTAGGATTTTTATAACCATTTCTACGCATCATCCCATTCCAAATACCTACAATTCGTCCTATATCATCAATATTCAATCCATTTTCTGGATCTGACAAAGCACGTTGCATATCTTTTTGTATTGCGGCTTCATCAATAGCTAAAACCATAACTTTATAATCTGTTAAAATCCCATAAGATACTGCTTGGCCAAAGCCCATTCTATAAAATACTTCACCATATTTTTTTTCATCATCCATAGATGATATAATTATACTTTTTTCTTTGGCATTTCTTTTTGCATCTTCACCATACATTTTAGGTGTTGCAGTTTGGTATAATCTTTTAGCTCCTTGAATAATTTTTTCATCATGAACTTTTGTAAAAAAACTGCTATCCTTATTATTTTCATGAGCTCCTGTAGTTCTATGTGCTTCATCTGCTATTATTAAATCAAATTCAGGAAATCCTTGTTTTTGCGCCTCAGCAATGACATCTATACTATGATATGTACTATATATAACCAACAAATCATCTTTACTATTACTCTCTTTTATTTCATCATAATTTTTCAACAATTTATTTGATGAAGTTGTAGCAGGATAACCTATATCAGTTGCTTTAATATCTTCGGTTCCGTCATCTCCCCGTGAAGCATCACGATCTGATGTTACAGCCATACTTGTTATCGATAAATCAGTATCATTGTACCAACCTCTCAATGTTTGGGTTAAAAGTTGAATACTAGGTACTAGATATAACACTTTGTATTGTTCTTTATTAACATTTGCAAGAGCCTCAGCAATTTTCAAACTAGTAAATGTCTTTCCAGTTCCTGGAGCCATAATCAATTGTCCTCGATCATGATTTTTAAAATGTTTAAGAGCATTTTCTAATGCTTTTTTTTGATAAAAGCGTAATTTTTTGGAAGATTTCGTTTTTACTCTTGCAGGACGTTGAAAATCAAAATCATTCCAATCAATTTGAGAATTACGTAAATCAGTTAAACCTATTATTTCAATACCTTTTTGATTATAAGAAATTGTGTTAAGAGCATTTTCATTCCATTCATCGACTGTTGAAATAATTAACCCTCGATCATAATAATGCTTTCCTAAGTCAGCAACAAAAGAATTTATTTCAGATTTCCCAATTTTTTCTTTATAAAACTTAGCTTGTATAGCAACAAGTTCACCAGTTTTTTGTAGAGCTACTAAATCAACTCCTGTGTCTTTTTTTGGTATCCCAAAATGATCAGGGACTTCATTTAATAGCCAAACATCAGAATATAGCTGCTTATAAGTTGGTTCATTTTTTAAGTACGCTAACACTAGTTTTTCAAATAAAGTACCTCTTTCTCTTTGATTATTACCAGCAGTATCATTTATTTGATTAATTAATTTATTAAATGCACTTATTTTTTGTCCATTTTATTCTCCTTTATCATTAAAAGATGAAAATAATTCTTTAATTAAAAGAACTTAGTTTTATAATAGCAATGGCAACTAATAATTGACAATCAATTCTAATGAAGAAATAAATAAGCTCAATCGATAATATATTTAAATTCATGTGAAAAAACCGCATCACTTATGATATGCTTCACCACGCATAATTTTGAAGGCGCGGTAGATTTGCTCGATTAAGACTACTCGCATCATTTGGTGTGGGAAGGTCATTTTGCTGAAGGAGAGTGCGTAGTTGCTGCGGTTTAAGACATCTTGGTGTAGGCCATTTGATCCACCTATGACGTAAACAAAATCGCTTTGTCCTTGGGTCATACGTGTTTGTAATTCTTTGGCTAATCCTTCTGATGACAACATTTTACCTTGTATTTCTAATGTGATGACTGTGGATTGTGGTTTGATTTTGGCGAGTAGTCGTTGGCCTTCTTTTTCTTTTACTTGTTCTATTTCTTTGTCGCTCATATTTTCTGGGGCTTTCTCATCTGGAACTTCTATAATTTCAACTTTGGTATAAGGTCCTAGTCGTTTCTCATATTCTGCTATTGCTTGTTTCCAATATTTTTCTTTTAGTTTTCCTACTGACAGGATTGTAATTTTCATTTTATCCTCCATGTAAATATGTATGATTTATCCACAAATTATTCACTTGTGCACACTATTCCCTCTTATTATAACAATAATATTTATACTTTCTTAATTATTTTTGAGATTTATACACATTTCCTGTGTAATAACCTGTTATTTTGTGGATAACTCTGTGTATAATGTGGGTATTTTTGTGTGTATTGTACACAATACTGGATAACTATGGACATTTTAGTGGATAACTTTGAGGGTGTCTAAACTCAATAATTACATTTATAGCATATATATAACCTACTTTTAAGACTAACTTACGTATTATTTTCCTCATTTTTCATTACTTTTCCACAGAATATTTTCAAAAAAAGAACCTACTTAAGAAAGATACTTAAGTAGGTCAGGTGTCTTACTGTTATTCAATTATAAAGTATAAATTGGTGTAGCTTGAGCTTTATCCGTATCGCAGAGAAGTACTTCTTTCTCAGTATCAATATCATGTTCATTTAACACTTGGCCGACACTCATACGAGCAAGATCCTTCATGTTGTTGTCTTGAGATAAGTGAGATAGGTAAATACGCTTCGTGTTACCTGTGATGACGTCTGTCATAGCGAGACCAGCATCTTCGTTAGACACATGTCCCATATCACTTAAAATTCGTTGTTTCGTCTTCCAAGGATAGCGACACATGCGTAACATATCAACATCGTGATTACTCTCGAACATGAATGCATCGCTACCACGAATCATGCCTTTCATACGGTCTGACACATAGCCTGTGTCCGTCAGTATCGTGAATTTCTTATAGTTATTGTTGAAAATATAGAATTGTGGGTCAATCGCGTCATGTGAGACGTTGAATGACTCGATATCGAATCCTGCGATAGATTTCGTTTCATATGGATTGAAGATGAATTTCTGATCCATTGGGATTCGGCTATCTTTCTTTTCAATGGCTTTCCATGTATTCTCATTTGCATAAATTGGAAGGTTATATTTACGTGCGAGAACTCCAAGTCCTTTGATGTGGTCGATATGTTCATGTGTGACTAGAATGCCGTTTAGATCCTTGATATTTCGATCAATCTGGCTAAATAGCTCTTCCATTTTCTTGCCGGTTAGACCTACGTCTACAAGTAGGCTACCTTTCTCACTTTCTACGTAAGTGGCGTTACCTGTACTACCACTTGCTAATACACTCATACGTATCAAGCGACTTCATCCTTTCTAATATGTACAATCTGTATTTGTTTGAGAATTGTTTGTGCGGTACGGGTGAGACGTGCATTTGGTTCTAGTAGTTCTTAAGTTTTATTTTACTTTTTTGCACGTTAATGTGAGTTATAAATGAGGTTTCGAGGTGTGTTGATTCTAAATATGAATTCTCGAAACGAAACGTTCTCTAAAATTCCTTTATATTATACTATACCAATTTTAAGAGGTGTGTGCCAATTGTCAGTTTATGAATAATTAGTGTCGTGGAATATCATTTTTTGACCGCTTCGTTATAGCATAAAGAAACGACCACTCTGTTTCGGGGAGTGGTCGTTTATGATGAACGTTATTGTACTGAGTGTTGCAGGAATGATAGACGGGCTTCAGTGAGCAGGTTTTTCGGCAGAAACTCTCAAACTCTCGTCAAAACTAAAGAACAGTTTTGCTCGCTTTTCGGTTCTGCTCAAAA
>NZ_KV832222.1:0-950 GCF_001837405.1 Staphylococcus sp. HMSC067F07
ATTATACTATAAATTCAACTTTGCAACAGAACCAAAAATTAAGTGATAGTGCCAAAGTTACTTATGCAATTCTCAACGATAGAGTTAGCTTGTCGATTAAAAATAATTGGGTCGATGATAATGGGGATATATATTTCATTTTTACAAATGAAAGTCTCCAGAATATATTAGATAAAAGCAAGAATACAATTACTAAAATTAAAAAAGAACTTCAAGCAGTAGGGTTACTTGAACAAATACGTACAGGATTTAATAAACCTAATAAATTATATTTGCATGATATAGAAACTAATATTAATGTAGAAAAAAGTATTCAATCCTCATCTATAACCTATAATGACAAGGACTCCCAAATTTTGGGACTCCAGAATCCCGAATTTTGGGACTCCAGATTCTCAAAATTTGGGAGTCCAGAATCCCAAATTTTAGACCCTAATGATACTGATTATAATGATACTGATTATATTAAGACTGAGAATAATGATACGGATGATTTGAATGATAATAAACTAACTTTTCCTAGTAATCATACAAATCATTCAAATCACGACAATTCAAACTTTAATAATGAGGCTTTAAAATTTCAATTACTCGAAGAACTACCGCAAAGTATTCAAAACTATCTAAGTAACTTTGAAGTAGCTGAAATTAAAATTATCAAAACTGTATTATTAAAAGCCAAAACATCTTTCAACAATGCGATTGATAGCTACTACTTGTTAGAAGATATGGAAATAGAAATACTTCATGTTCTTAAACGTTTCAAAGCTATGCTTATTCAAAAAAATGAAACCGTTGTATCAATGCAAGGATACTTAATGAAATCTCTTAAGTCTGAATTCGCTGAAATGCATACGCTTAATAAACGACGTGATCATTTACCCATCACTTCTTTATTTAATTAATAATGATTTATTTAGAGAGCATCTTTAAATAGATGTTCTCTTTTT
>NZ_KV832222.1:1050-1629 GCF_001837405.1 Staphylococcus sp. HMSC067F07
CATCTTTAAATAGATGTTCTCTTTTTTTATTAATCAAGTGGTTACTAAAGCAACCACCTAGACCAAACGAAAGGTAAAGGAGGAGATAACAAAATAACATCAATACAATGTCACAATTTCACAACATAGCATGCTGCTATTAAAGAAAGGAGGAACTCTTATGCGTAATAAGAAAAAGATTAAGGTTACTTTGGCAATGATTAATGTTCTGTTAACTGCAGTCGAACTTTATCTTCAATGGCAATTAAGTAAATCTGAAAATGAACTGTAGTTAAGCAAGTAGGTGGGACTAAAACAGAAACGTTTTAGTCCTATTTTTTTCTATAAACGAGTATTCTTCGTTTAATAATGGCTCAAACATGTCGCATAAAATGAAAAACAAATAATCATTTAGTGTTGTTTTAACTTTTAAAAATGTAAAAGTGTTAACCGTGTTTATATTTTTTATCAATCCTTTGTAGTTATAAAAGTGACTTAGTAAAATCGTTTTTGCTATTTATTTTGTTAATGAACGGAAATAAATGGTCGCATTTATCGTTCAAAAAAATCAAAATGTGGATTCAATATAGGTAAAAAATA
>NZ_KV832223.1:0-238 GCF_001837405.1 Staphylococcus sp. HMSC067F07
AACAAGGCTAACAATAACGAATTAGTTACTGCTAGAAATCAATTACAGGAAGCGATTAATAATCAACCTAGCACTACAGGTATGACTCAAAACTCTATTAATAATTACAATGCTAAAAAAGCTGATGCATAAAGTGCCATCAACCTAGCAAACTCAATAATTAATAATGGCGATGCTACTGTTCAACAAATTTCAGCTGAAAAAGATAAAGTTGAACAAGCTTTACAAGCATTGAATA
>NZ_KV832224.1:0-6764 GCF_001837405.1 Staphylococcus sp. HMSC067F07
ACCTTTTATTCGTTCTGCTCAATTATTCACCATATATAGCTTAAAAGCTTTATATAAAGGTGATTATAAGCATTCTTAGGCATTTGACTAAAGAGGGTGATATCACATTTTATTGCAGACTCTTTACAATTGTTACAAGACCACTTTTAATTGTCAGAATACTCTACTTAACGTTGATTTGACGGGCTTTAAAATTTTTTAGACTCTCGAGAGTCTGATTTTTTTGATATCGAGACTCCATAGAGTCTGTTTTTTTGGACTTTTTTCGTATAAAAAATAAGACCACTTAAGTGTGATCTTATTTTAATTTTTAGGTTTGATTGATCAAATATTGATGTAACAAATGCGTCCTTTTGTACCTCATTTTGTATTTTGTTTTAGCTCTTTTTGACCATATTTCTGTTTAGATTTGGATGTTTTTATAATTTGTTTTTGAATAATAAGGCCTAAATAATTTCTTATTACTTTTATTTTATGTTCATTATAATGAATCATTTAGGGATATGTTTGAGATACTTTATTCAAAAAGTGATGAGTACAAAAATATTTTTATAGCAAAAATGTAAGTGTTTAATATAAAAAATATCACAAGAATTTATCAAACATGAGTAAGACATTTTTCATTTATTTATACTTTATAAGCAGTATGATAAATCATACAAGTGACCAATACGCGCTTTCTAAAAATCATAATTCGACTTAATTATGTACGCTAATATGACTTTGATTATGACTAAGTAGACTTAATAATAAAGGTAATTTGTTTTTTAATAGATAATACTTTTGACATAAGTTCACTTATCGGAAGTCATCTGTAACTCAATTATTAGAAATGGTATAATACAAAGGTCGTCGTTCACTTCTGTGCTGTATTTAGCATGGAAGGAGGTGACATCATGTTCAGTACACTATTTGTAACTATTATAGCTCCTATCGTAGTAGGAGTTATACTCACATTATTTTCTCATTGGCTGAATAATCGTGAGAAGTAATTTAGCGACGACATATAGCTAATACACCAAAAGAGCCCGATAACTATTCGCAGTAGTTATCGGGCTCGGTGTTTATCATGCTAGTACACTATTTGTTAAATTCAGTATATCACCAAGTGTAGATGAATGCAAAAATATAAGAAAAGTAAGTGCAATTCTATAATTAGAATTATTGATTTTCTTTGATACTATAAAATTGCTAACATTAAGGCTAATTAGTTGAATACAAAGACAAGATGGGAGTATTAAATGAAAAAGGTTAAATCATATTTAAAAAACATTCAAAACAACGAAGAGTATCAAAAAGATATAGAATTTCTTGAAAAGAAAAGTAATGGAAGGGAAGACAAAAAACTTATATTAGATATATGCTTTTTATCGACAATTCCCTTGATTTCAATTTATATTACATATTTTTTAAGTTTTTCCAATCCATTTGCAATTTTTATATTAATAATTATAGCTGTGCCAGTTTCTTATAAAATTGCTAAAATTCTATTGGATCATATGTACAAAGATGAGGATAGATTTCTAGCATTATATAGAAACTACGAAAAGGGAAAATTATTATTTCTTACTTTACCTATCATTGGACTCGTATCTATAATAGGAAGTTCATTTCTCTTCGATTATTTAATATTTAAACTGAATAATACGTCTGTAGAAATATTAGGGTCCACTCCTACTGTTGTATATCATATTATTATTTGTTTTATTCAGTCTATGTTCACGACTATGTTTTTAATAATATTTATTTATACTATTTTGGTTCTTATATATGGAAGGTTTACAAAATAAATGACTAGAGTACGCTCTAAATAAACAAAAATAGTCCTCTTATTAAAATAAGAGGACTATTTTTGTTTAAAATTATTCAAGACCATTCGCTTTCTAACATACTCATTTGCCATAAATTATAATATTCTCCATTTAATTTTCTAAAGTCTCTTTTTTCTCCTTCTTTTATAAATCCAATCTTTTTGTAACTTTTAATAGCTGATTTATTAAAGGCAAAAACACCTAATTCAATTCTGTGTAGTCCCAAATCTTCAAAAGCCTTTTTCAATAATTTCTTTATTATTTTAGGGCCTAATCCTTGGCCACGCATTTGCGGATCACCTACTAAAACTTTACTTAACGTGGCGGAACAATTTTTAAAATCTATATTATTTAAAGCAATATGACCTATAATTTTTTTTGAATTATTTTCTTCAATGATAACTTTATAAATTATTTTACTAGAATTTTCTTTATTTGTGTCTTTAATATATTCCTTTAATTGTTCTTCATCTAGGGGATAATTAAAATCTGTACCTGCCCATTTGACTAAAAGTTCAGGAGAGTTTATCCAGTTTATTAATAAATCAAAATCTTTCTCCTCAAAATATTCAAACTTAATCAATAAATTACTCCTTAAATAATAGGTTATTAACTATAAAAATTCAGTGAATGTTGCAATATAAACAACCACTACAATTTTTTGATACTTTCTTCATCAACTTTCTATCTTAAATTTTCGATTTTTTATAAAGCGTTTTGTATTATCTAAATAACTCTTTACAATTTACTGATTTTTAAGCTTTTGCTAATAGATTTATGCAACTTTAATATTATAAGTAAATCTATGCACTTCATCATTAAATTTAAATTCTGCCCAAATTTTATACATCCCTTTTTTAGGAAAATGAGCATAAAAGGTTGTAGAATCAGGTGATTCTGGGTGAACATGAATATAATCAGTTAATTGCTCATCAAATATAATCACATGTCCTAAAGCTCCTAAATAAGGTTGGGGAGTTAATTCTGTATTGAAAGTTAAAGGGACATGTTCATCTTCTTTAGCACTTATAGAATTTAAAGTTACATGAACTCCTTTGTTAACTTTTACCCAATTTTTATCAGAATTTAAAGATGTTGTAGAGGTTATTTTATCTCCAATTTGCAGTTCAATAGGATGAACGGAATACACATGGTTTTTTGGTGTAACATCAACAAAAGCCTGGTAAGTTCCTGGCTCTAATTGTTGGTTAATTATAAATAAACCTTCATGCTTTTTTTGAGGGTGTAGGTGGTAATATTTCTCCATGTCATTAGATACTAAAACGAAATGCATTTCTTTTTCATGCATAGTATCTAATAATGGGGCATTATTAAATTCATCTTCTAACGTAATTTCTATATTACCATCTCTATATACAACATTTGCTTTAATTTCGGGTTTGTTTGAATGATATTCATGATTATGATTCATATTTTTATCCTCCTTAATTTTTAATAAGGGCATATCATTAAACGATATGCCCAACTATTTAAATTATTTAATTACATCGTAACCTTGATCTTCAATAGCTTCTTTAAAGTCGTTGAAAGCTACTTGATTTTCATCAAATTCAACTTCCACATTCCCATTCGCCAAGCTTACTTCTGAAGATGTTACACCATCTAATCCATTTAATGCTTTTTCAATTGAATGCTTGCAATGGTCACAGCTCATACCTTCTACATTAATAACTTCGTTAGTCAATGTTGTCACCTCCTTTCAAGAAATATAAGATTCTTATAATTTCATACGTTTTAGACGTAAAGCGTTTGTGACAACACTTACAGAACTTAAAGCCATTGCTGCTCCCGCAACCCAAGGTGCTAGCAGACCAATTGCTGCTATAGGGATACCTGCAACATTGTAACCAAACGCCCAAAATAGATTTTGGCGAATATTACGAATTGTAGATTTACTTGCTTTTATTGCTTTTGGAATTAATAAAAGGTCTCCTCCTAAAATAGTTATATCAGCAGCTTCGATTGCAACTTCTGTACCTGTACCAATGGCAATACCAATATCTGCTTTAACTAGTGCTGGAGCATCATTGACACCATCTCCAACCATAGCTACTTTTTTACCTTCAGATTGAATTTCTGCTACTTTAGAAGCTTTTTCTTCTGGTAAAACCTCTGCAATAATCGTGTCTATACCAACTTGTTTTGCTATTGCTTGTGCGGTACGTTTGTTATCACCAGTTAACATAGCAACTTCAATACCTAATTCATGAAGTTTTTGAATAGCTTGTTGGGCAGTATCTTTAACTGTATCAGCTACAGCGACAACCCCTCTCAATTCGTTATCTACGCTTATAAGCATTGCAGTTTTTCCTTCTTTTTCAAATTGAGCGAGATTTGTTTCAGCTTCATTAGTTTGGATTCCTTTTTCACTCATTAGTTTTCGATTTCCGACAAAAAGTTCTTTACCATCAATTGTTGCATTTATACCGCGCCCTGGTATAGCTTCAAAATGGTCTACTTCTAAAAATTCTAATGATTTTTCTTTAGCATAACTTACGATAGCTTCAGCTAGTGGGTGTTCAGAACCTTTTTCTGCACTAGCTAACAATTGTAATGTTTGATCATCTCCACTAAAATCAGTGACTTCAGGTGTGCCATTTGTTATAGTGCCAGTTTTATCTAAAACAACTGTATTAATAGCGTGTGTACCTTCAATGTGTTCTCCACCTTTAAATAGAATGCCATTTTCAGCAGCTTTTCCGGTACCCACCATTATAGAAGTAGGCGTAGCTAAGCCTAACGCACAAGGACAAGCGATAACTAATACTGCTATTGCAGCAACTAAGGCTGGTTCAAATTGTCCCGGCTGAACTAATGAAATCCATATAATAAATGTGAAAATCGCGATACCTACAACGATAGGTACAAAATATCCAGAAATAATATCTGCTAGTCTTTGTATTGGCGCTTTAGAACCTTGCGCTTCTTCGACAACTTTAACAATGGAGGCAAGAGCTGTATCTTTACCAACTTTTGTTGCTTCAACAGTAATTGCTCCATTTTTATTCATTGTTGATCCTATAACATTATCATTTTGCATTTTTTCAACAGGAATAGATTCACCTGTCAACATTGACTCGTCAATTGAAGTCATACCTTTAATTATTTTGCCATCTACTGGTATTTTTTCTCCTGGTTTGATAACTAAATAGTCTCCTTCTTTTACCTCACTTAAAGGAACCATAGTCTCTTCACCGTTGCGTAATATACGTGCTTCTTTAGCTTGTAAATTCAACAATTTACTTAACGCATTTGTTGTTTGTGTTTTAGCACGTGCTTCTAAATACTTTCCGAAAAGAATTAAAGTAATTAATACAGCACTTGTTTCAAAATATAGGTGTGGCTCATAATTTGTATTAATTAACCACTTAATCGATTCATAAATACTATAAAAGAAGGCTGCGCTTGTACCTAAAGCGACAAGAACATCCATATTTGCTGACCCATTACGAAGGTTTTTATAAGCGCCTACATAAAATTGCCAACCAATAACAAATTGAACAGGCGTTGCTAATACAAATTGGAACCACGGGTTCATAAATATATGTGGTATTTGAATACCAAATAAATGAACGAACATTGTCATTAACAATGGAGCTGCTAAAACAGCTGAAACAACTAATTTAATTAACTGTCGTTTTAATTGTTTTTCTTTTTGGGAACTTTTTTCTGATGCTTCTTTTTTAGGTTGTGCCTCATACCCTAGGTTTTTAATACGTTGTTGAAATTCATCTACAGACGTCATATCAGGGTTGTATTCTACAGTAGCACTTTCTGTGGTTAAATTAACTGTAGCCTTATTTACACCTGAGATTCGATTTAAAACTTTTTCGATTTTATTCGAACAAGCTGCACACGTCATTCCCATTACATCGAGATCCACTTTTTCGGTTAAAACTCCATAACCTGTTTTTTGAATTGTATTTGCAATATCTTCTAATGATGTAACATTGGGGTTATATTCAATTGTAGCTTTCTCTGTAGAAGGATTTACATTAGCGTTAACTTCATCTAATTTATTTAGATTTTTTTCTACTTTATTCGAGCAAGCTGCACATGTCATGCCTGTGATACCTAATGAGGTTTTTTTAATATTTTCACTCAATTATTTCTTTCCTCCTATTTTGAAAATTGTTTTAATACAACCATCAATTCTTTGATACTTTCTTCTCCGTTGCCATTTTTAATACCTTCACTTACACAATTAGATATATGGTCTTCAGTTACTATAAAACCCACTTGTTTTAGGGCTGATTGTATTGCTGTTATTTGTACTAGTACATCTATACAATATCTATCTTCTGCTATCATTGATTGTAAACCGCGCATTTGTCCTTCTAATCTTTTGAGTCTATTGAGCAATGCGTCATTGTTTTTAACAGTAGTAGTGTTCAATTTCACCCCTCCTCATATACCCTAACGGGGTATCTCTTGTTGGAATCTATATTATACCCCTAGTAGGTATAAGTCAATACAAAAGTTTCATATAAAAAATTAATATTTATAGTTTGTTTTAAGAGGTACACTTGTATAAAATGTATGCTAAAACTTATATTAGGAGAGATATATTTGGATAAAAATATACAACTTGAGCTTTACACAAGACCTACATGCTCTGATTGCCAAGAATCAAAAAGGTATTTAAACTCTCAAGAGATTAGTTATAGTCATAAAGATGTAAGTCAAAATTTGGACTTAGAAGAAGAAATGAAAAAAATATCAGGCAACCGAATTGTTCCCTTATTTGTTTTTTATAAAAAAATTTTTTGGGGTAAAAAAAAGTTGTTTAAATATTACGTGGGATTTGAAAATAACAAAAAAGATATATTAAATATATTGGAATAATTAAATAAACAGCCATTATTAAAAAATAATGGCTGTTTATTTAATGATGATGTTGACGGTTCTGTTGCAAAGTTGAATTTATAGTAT
>NZ_KV832225.1:0-340 GCF_001837405.1 Staphylococcus sp. HMSC067F07
TAGCAGTAACTAATTCGTTATTGTTAGCCTTGTTTTCTAGTAAATGTATTGCACTGTCTAACTTGGGTTGAACAGCTTTAATGTTGTTTAATGCGTTATTAACTTGCGAAACGGTTGGGTTACTGTTATCTAAAATTTGTTTAGCTTCATTTTGAGCTGCATTAATCTGATTTTGAATCTTAGCTTTAGCGTCTTGATACTTTTTAATGCTTGCAGGCGTTTTACCCTCAGTACTAACTTGTTCAGTTAATGTATTGTAAGCGGTTTGAAGTTCTGACTTATCAGCTCTCAAATCATTTTTAGCACTATTCAATGCTTGTAAAGCTTGTTCAACTTTATC
>NZ_KV832226.1:0-743 GCF_001837405.1 Staphylococcus sp. HMSC067F07
ACGCCTGAGAGATAGGCGACCTATATATTATATCATCTCCGAATATACGATGATAGATAACTTACGATAAGTCATCTTACGTAGTGTTTTAAAACTGCTTGATTTCTTATAGTACTATACTTACAGAATCAAAAAACTCTATCAATGAAAAAAGAGATCTCATATATGAGACCTCTTTTTAATATCACTAAAAATTGAATTTGGCTTTATAAAACTAATATACGTAATAATTTTTATAAATATTTTGACTCTAATATTCTATGTTTGGTGCTTGGTTTACATGTTTTTGGTAACGTTTGAGTGCACAAAAACCAATAGTACTAATAATTGTTACTATTAATAATTTTTTCACGCTTAACATTCCTTTTTTTAGCATTGTATTGTAGTCTACTTATTGTTTTGATAGTAATTTAATTCTAAATCTTTTGATGTCTGTTGACGGATTTTTTTCATTAACGCAGTATCATTAATGAGTGATTTACCATAAGATGGAATCATTTTTTGTATTTTAGGCATCCATTCAGATTCATATTCAGGGAAGTTTTTCTCAAGTACTTCTAAAGCTACAGATACTGAAGTTGATGCTCCTGGCGACTCTCCTAATAAAGCTATTACCGAATGATCTTCAGAATTAACAACTTCTGTACCAAACTGAATAAATCCTTTACCATATTCGGGAGTATCTTTAATCACTTGTACACGTTTGCCTGCAGTGTATAACTGCCAATCTTCATCACGTGCTT
>NZ_KV832227.1:0-200 GCF_001837405.1 Staphylococcus sp. HMSC067F07
TAAAAAACATCTACCTTGGTTGCGTTAAAATCTCACAACGGGTAGATGTTTCTTATATATTACGATTGACTTTTACCTTTATTTCCATGGCATTGGAATATGTAAGTGTAATAAGTCGAATTTTTAATTAATGAGCCAATAATAGATGCTAAGATCAATCCAGTTACTGCAACTGCAGCAATCGTGATAATTGATTTAAT
>NZ_KV832228.1:0-6097 GCF_001837405.1 Staphylococcus sp. HMSC067F07
ATTCTGCAGCATCCTCTTTATTTAATAAATCAATCGCTAATTGTAATTCCATATGTTATTACCTCCTATCTATTATATATTCATTATGGTATAATAACTTCGGAAATACAATACTGACAAATATGTCACTGAGGAGAAGAAATTGTTAATAGAATATAATAATAAATTATTTTACACTTCTAAAGATTTAGCTTTATCAGTAATTGGTGGTAGGTGGAAAATCCCTATTATTTATCATTTATTACAATCAGAAGTACTTAGGTTGAGTGAATTAGAAAAAAAATTACCAGATATTAATCAAAGAATGTTAATTAGACAATTAAGGGAGCTTGAAAAGGATATGATAATAAAAAGAACTATATATCCAGTAGTCCCTCCAAAAGTTGAATATCGATTAACTAGTGTTGGTTTGTCTCTCGACAATGTGGTCTATGGTATTTGTGAATGGGGAGATGAATATTTGAAATTAATTAATAATGAAAATTAGTTAGTTTTTTAAAAGAAGAAAAATTGAACCGAACTTTATATAATCTCTTTCAGATATTGATATGTTTTTATATTGACTAGTAGATCGATATAAATAGAGAACGACTCAAAGACACATAAGTAAGCTCTAAACACACAAAATATTTTTCTGATATTAATAGTGTATATAGGGTCATTAGATTCTATATTAAAAAAGGCGAAGTATAATTATACTTCGCTTTAAGTTAATCTTTATAATGATTACTTGTATTTTTGTCAAACCATGCTTTTTCAAGCAGTTTAACTGCTGCTTTTATTTGTTCTATGGATATTACTGCAAAGCCAAGGAGGACGGTTTGGCCATCATTTCAATTACTTGGTTAAATGAGTCCTTTGGATACTATCAACTAGTAGGCGGACTATTTATTATTATAGCTGTCGTAGCTTTAACTACACCGAAAAAAAGTAAGTATGAAAATTAAACAAATTTTTCAAAATTTTTAAGCTATAAAGTAGTATAAAAAAGATACTTCTTTAAAAAGAGTGTCTTAATCATTTCAAAACATGCTCGTTAACGAAAATATCTTGATCTATACATTTTTTATCCCTCTTTTCTTATGAGATACTTTATATTCTCGAGAATCTTGCCATAGTTTGTAAGTAGCTTGATTTCCCAAAAAGTAGCAATAACATAATGTGCATTTAAATTATCAGCTTTTAAAAGCAATAAACATTAAAATCCTTCGCTTTTCAGATTTTTATTTCGGTTTAAGAAAACACACAAATTCTTCTTTAAAATCAGCAATTACTTATAAACGGGTCAAAACTGTATAGTTACTTTTAGGTAAATCTTTAATTTTATTCTAGTATATTGCTTACATGTATTAAACTTATCTATAATTACTTTTTAATTAATTTTGGCTAAATAAATACGATGTTTGGCATTTTGCTACATATGAACTAACAATTTTCTGAAAAGAGTAATAAATCAATTTATTACTCTGAGTTTACATTATAATATCAAGGGTAAAATCTTTAGAGGAGGATGGTACAAATGAAAGCAGTTACTTATCAAGGTCATAAAAATATGGAAGTGCGTGAAGTACATGATCCAATAATAGAAGAATCAACGGATGCAATTATAAAAATAACAGCTTCAGGTATATGTGGTTCTGATTTACATCTTTACCATCAAGGTGATTTATTTATGGATCCTGATTTTGTTATTGGACATGAGCCAATGGGAATTGTAGAAGAAGTAGGAAAAGAGGTTAAAACCTTAAAAAAGGGAGATAGAGTAGTTATACCTTTTAACATAGGTTGTGGCGATTGTTTCTATTGTAATAATGAAATGGAGTCTCAGTGTGATAATTCTAATCCATCACCGGCAAGTTGGAAAATGAATAATGGTGGACTCTTCGGTTTTGGTGGCATGCACGGAAACCACTGGGGAGGTCAAGCAGAGTATTTGAGAGTCCCATTTGCCGATTTCTCCTCTTTCAAAGTTCCAGATAGTGATTTGAAAGACGAACAAGTATTATTTTTATCTGATGTGGTCCCAACAGCTTATTGGAGTGTTGAACATGCAGGCGTAAAATCTGGAGATACCGTTATTGTTCTCGGTTGTGGCCCAATCGGTTTAATGGCACAAAAATTTGCTAAATTAAAAGGCGCTGAACGTGTTATTGCCATTGACAATGTAGAACATAGATTAAACCATGCCAAAAAATCCAATGGCGCTGAAGTATATAATTTTTCTAAAGAAGATAATATAGGAAAATTACTTCATGAAAGCACACGCGGTGGTGCAGATGTCGTTATAGATTGTGTTGGAATGGATGGCCAAGTTGCTCAAGATGATTTAGAGATAAGTTCAAATTCAGCGCAACGAGGTAATATTAGTCCCATTATTACAGCAGCTGAATCAGTAAGAAAATTTGGAACGATTCAATTAACTGGTATTTACGGTACACCTGCAGACAATTTTCCAATAGATTTAATTTTCAATAGAGATGTCCAAGTAAAAAGTGGACAAGCGCCAGTTATTCATCAAATGCCAAAATTATATGAAATGATTAAAAATGAGGTTTTTGATCCAACAGAAATTATAACTCATACAATGCCTTTAGAAGATGCAAAACAAGCGTATGATATTTTCGATCAGAAAAAAGATAATAATATTAAAGTAATTCTAAAACCATAATAATAAATATATAAAGAAGTCTATATACAGATTATAACCAGTATATAGACTTCTTTATTAATTTCATGTGATAATTTTCAGAATCGCTAAGTTACAAAATTTCTCAATCTAACCAATGCTATATGAAAATATGAAACAATTTTAATCATTTGCTATATAAAGTTTCAAATGCTTAGATGTTAATGTTTTATTCTCTTTAACAAAGTTTATAGGATAGCCACTAAATTGTATTTTACCCCCATCTAGACCAGGTCCTGGTCCTACATCTATAATCCAATCAGCATCACACATAATTGATAAATTATGTTCAATTAAAATAACAGTGTTATTTTGTTCAATAAGGTCATTAAAACAGTTTATCAATATAGGAATATCAGCTTCATGTAAACCTGTCGTAGGTTCATCAAATATAAAAATACTATCTGTAACATCATCATTTAAATATTGGCCTAATTTAACGCGTTGAATTTCACCACCTGATAATGTAGATAGAGGTTGGCCAAGGGTTACGTAATTTAATCCAGTTTTACTTATAGCTTGTAACTTAGACTGAATTTCATTTTCTTTATCAAAAAATCTTATACCTTCGTCAACAGTCAATTCAAGGAAATCAGCAATAGAATAGCCATCTATAGTTGCATTCAACACTTCTGGCTTATAACGTTTACCGTGACACACTTCACATGTTTGTGAAAATTCACCCATAAATGCAAGTTCTGTTTCAATATAACCTTTACCACCACAATTGGCACAAGCTCCTTTCGAATTATAACTAAACATAGATTTATTTAATCCAGTTTCTTTGCTGAAAAAATTTCTGACTCTATCAAAAACACCTAAATAAGTTAGTAAATTAGACCGATTGGAACCTTGTATCGCTTTTTGATCCATAAATACTGCATTATCATTTTTTGCAAAACCTGCCTTAACAAGTGAACTTTTCCCCGAACCTGCTACTCCAGTTAATACTGTCAAAACATGCTTGGGTATATCAACTGTCACATTATTCAAATTGTTTTGGGTCACTGGTCCAAGATGATAAAAACTCTTTGCTTCACGTATCTCATTTTTTAAGTGATGTTTGATACGTAGTGCTTCCCCAGTAGATGTATCTGAAGACAATAATTCTTTGTATGTTCCCTTAAACGTTATCTCTCCACCTTGCGCCCCTGAACTTGGCCCCATATCAATAATATAATCTGCTTCTTTAATTACATCAGGATCATGTTCTACAATTAATACTGTATTACCTTTATGTTTTAAAGATTTCAAAATTTCATTTATTTTTGCAATATCCTCTGGATGTAAACCAACACTTGGTTCATCAATGATATAAACCAAATCAGATAGCGAACTATTTAAATGTCGTATTAATTTAAGCCGTTGTGCTTCTCCACCTGATAAAGAAGTGGTTACACGGTCAAGAGTTAAATAACTTAATCCTATATAATCAAGTGCTTCTAATTGTTTTCGGAGTGGTTCAATAATAAACTGGGCTGTTGAATTATTTAATTTATTAAGAAATGCTAAATTTTCTTTTACAGTCATTTGTGTGAAATCTGAAATATTTTTCCCCATAATTTTACAACTCAAAATTTTCGAATTTAAACGTTGACCGCTACAAGTTGGACAAATTTTATTTTCCACAACATTTTTAAGATGTTTAGCATAACGTTTTTTGTTAAATTCTTTATCTCCCAAGAATATTCTTCTAAACCTAGGTATAAGTCCCACATATTTTGCTGATTTCCGCCATTCTTCAGGTGGTTTTTTTAATTTTATTGGCTCCTGATACAAAAACAAATCTAATTCTTCTTTTGTATATGCTTTTAATTTTTTATCATTATCAAACAGACCACTATCACGATAAGCTTTCCCTCTTTCTTTATCAGGTCCAAAAGATGGAAAATTAATAGCACCTTCATTTAAAGATTTGTTCCAATCTAAGAGCTCATTTAAATTAATGTCTTCAATGTAACCTAATCCTTCACATGTTTCACACATACCATTGGGACTGTTAAATGAAAAGGCATCTGAATAACCGACAAAAGGTTCACCTATCCTTGACCATAACAATCTAACAGAGGCGTATATATCAGATACTGTACCTACAGTAGATCGAGAATTACCATTAAATCTTTTTTGACTAATCGTCATTGCTACTGGAAGATTTTTAATTTCTTTTACTTTTGGTTTAGGTTGCTGATTTAAATGAAATTGAATATAGCTAGAATAACTTTCATTTAAAAGTTGTTCAGATTCAGCAGCTACTGTTCTGAATACCAGTGATGACTTACCTGAACCAGAACGTCCTGTAAATACTGTAATCAAATGTTTAGGTATAGTTATATCTATATTTTTTAAATTATTTTGTGAAGCTCCTATAATGGTAATATCATTCATAAATTAAATTGCCCTCCATTGTAATTTTCAATAATTAATAGTATAGATGAAGTTAAAAGATTAGTAGAATTTCGAAATAGGTTACATTACAAAAACAGTATGTAGAATATCTAATATTTTATCGTAGATTATAAGTTATCTTAATGAAGTTAAGTTCATTTTATTTTTATAAAAACCTAACAATAAGAGACTAACAGCAAAGTTATAAACTTTGCTGTTAGTCTCTTAGATAATAAATACTGATTGATATTATAAAATTATGCTTTTAATTTTTTAATAATTTCTCTATTGAAATCATCTAAGTCATCTGGGACACGACTCGTTACAATATTGTTATCTATTACAACTGATTCATCAACAACGTGTGCACCAGCATTAGATAAATCTTTACGTACATTGATAACTCCAGTTATTGTGCGGCCCTTTAAATCATCAGTATCAACTAGTAAAAGTGGACCATGACAAATCGCAAATGTAGGTACATCATTTTGAGTAAAATACTTAGTAAATGTACCATAGCGACCTTCTTCATCACCACGTAAATGATCGGGTGAGAATCCGCCAGGAATTAATAATGCATCATAATTTTCTGGTTTCGCATCTGCAATGCTAACATCTACAGTTACTTTCTCCCCATGCTTACCAACAAGTTCATGTTTTGCTGTATCTCCAATAACTTCAGTCTCGAATCCAGCATTTTCTAATGCTTCTTTTGGACTGGTTAATTCTATATCTTCAAATTCATCTGCTAAAATGATTGCTACTTTTTTAGTCATAATACAACCTATCTTTCAATTATATTTTAAAACCTAAGTACTATATACACTAGAAAAAGGAAGTTTAAACATAAAATGTTTTCTAATTTTTTCACCAACTACATGTGCATTTTTATCTATTTAGTTTAATCTTATTTAATATTAATTGTAACTGATTATGCATTTGTATGGGCATCTACAATATCACGACATTGTTTAGCAGCTTCTACAGGGTCTTCAGCATTTGCAATGCCGCCACCAACAATAATTA
>NZ_KV832229.1:0-790 GCF_001837405.1 Staphylococcus sp. HMSC067F07
ATTATACTATAAATTCAACTTTGCAACAGAACCTTATTTCTCCTCAAGCATCTATCGAATCAGCATTTAGTGGATTTTCATGGTTTATATTTTTATTAATTATTCAAGCTAGTACCATTATTTCAATGGAGTTTTATCACGGTACAATTAAAAATCTTCTCTATCGCAAATATACAAGAGCAAGTATTATTATAAGTAAAATTATTACATTAGTAATCTTTTCATTACTATATTTTATTATTAGCATTATTGTAGGATTTATTTTATGGGCTATTTTCTTCAATGATATTAATCTCATTGAAAGTAAGGGGAATGAGTTATCGTTATTAAGTAAAATGTTATTAACCGGGTTAGGTACATATGTCGGAACTTGGTTAGTCTTAAGTGTCACTTTATTAATTTCATGTGCAATGAAAAGTCCTGGTGTCTCTATTGCTGTCGGTATTGTATTTTATTTTGCCACTTCAATTTTGTCAGGTATATTAACAATTATTGTAGATAAATGGGAATGGTTAAAATGGAACCCGATTAGTATGATGAACATTATGGTTCAAATTGTTGATAAAAGTATGAAAAAATTTACAAAATTAGAATTACATGAGTTGTTTATTGGTAATATTATTTATATTATTATTTTCTTAATTCTCGTAGTATTTGTCTTTAAAAAGAAAAATGTCTAATGTAACTCAACGCACTCTATAATTTTGCATTTCTCCATTAACCAATGTTATAATTTAGTTAACAAGAGCTTCGTGTATTATATGCACCAATCCCCTCACTATTGCGAGTA
>NZ_KV832230.1:0-225 GCF_001837405.1 Staphylococcus sp. HMSC067F07
ATTGCTTCTGCTAATTTAGTCATTAAAATCTCTCCCTTTATTTATATATTTTAGATTTAAATATTATTAAATTCGCTAATTAACCACCGAAGATTTTACTTAATGCACCGATACCATTTTCAGCGATTCCTACGATGCTTGTACCTAATTTTGCCCAGTCGTGGTCTTGTCCTGCTTTTACTGTGTTTGCAATTGCTTCTGCTAATTTAGTCATTAAAATCTCTC
>NZ_KV832231.1:0-465 GCF_001837405.1 Staphylococcus sp. HMSC067F07
TTGCTGATTATGTATTTATTGGTGCTGGTGGTGGAGCCATTCCATTATTACAAAAAACAGGTATTCCAGAAAGCAAAAATTTGGGTGGTTTCCCAATTACAGGTCAATTCTTAATTTGTACTAACCCTGATACCATAGCCAAGCATGACGCTAAGGTATATGGTAAAGAGCCTAAAGGTACACCACCTATGACTGTACCTCACTTGGATACACGTTATATTGATGGTGAACGTACCTTATTATTTGGCCCATTTGCTAGTGTAGGCCCTAAATTCTTAAAAAATGGTTCGAATTTAGATTTATTTAAATCGATTAAGCCATATAATATTACAACACTTTTATCTTCTGCAGTTAAAAACCTTCCTTTAATTAAATATTCGTTTGATCAAATATTAATGACTAAAGAAGGGTGTATGAATCATTTACGTACGTTTTATCCAGAAGCACGTGATGAAGATTGGCAGT
>NZ_KV832232.1:0-65476 GCF_001837405.1 Staphylococcus sp. HMSC067F07
TTTTGAGCAGAACCGAAAAGCGAGCAAAACTGTTTTGTAGTTTTGACGAGACTTTGAGAGTTTCTGCCGAAAAACCTGCTTACTGAAGCCCGTCTATCATTCCGGTTATGCAACATTATCTTGCTTAACCTAATATAAAATGCCGTGTGGTAATCTATTTGACCACACGGCATTTCTTTATACTTTTTATTATTTATTATCTAATTTTTGTGCTTGATGCTCTTCAAACAATTCACCAATGTGATTAAAGAAATCGCCAAATTTTTGAGCAGCGTCATCACCAAACATTTCTTCTAAATTAGCTTGAGACTCACTTGCACTCTGTTCTGAAGCTTCATACATAGATGCTTCATATTCTTTCAACGCATCTTGTAAATTATTATTCTCTTTAAGTGCTTTCGCTAATAAATATGCATCGTAGAATGCCATATTAACACCCTCGCCTGCAAATGGACTCATTAAATGCGCTGCATCTCCGATTAAAGTGAGATTAGATTGATTCTCCCACTTAAACCCTATAGGCAATTTGTAAATTCGACGTAAGAGTACATCATCACCAGCATATTCAATATATTTTTTTAAATCTTCGTCCCAGTCCGAGAAATCTTGTAACAACTGTTCTTTAATTTCTGACTTACTCATTCCTTTAAATTTTTCAAATTCCTCATAATCCATTTGATAAGACATATATACTTTAATTCTTCCATTGCCATTCACTTGACCAAGAATTGCTTTATGGTCACCAAATGCCATCATTTTCCCATTTTTATTAAACGCTGCTAAATCAGGATATTGATTGTATGCATCTTCTACATTTAGTTCAACCATTGAAATACCATTATATTCTACGTCCACATTTGCTAAATAAGGTCTCACTTTTGAAAATGCTCCATCAGCCCCAACTACAAAGTCAAACTCAGCTGTATCTCCCTCAACAAATGAGACTTCAACTTGTCCATTGTCTAAGCGACGAAGTGATTCGAACGCTTTACCATATATTACTGTGCCTTCACTTAATTGTTCACTGATGATATCACATAGTTCACCACGATCAATTTCTGGACGTCCTCCCTCAACTTCAGGATCGGCTGTTTCTTCATAATAAACCTTACCATTTTTATCTAAAACGCGAGTATCTTCACCCTCAAAACGAGCAAGCTCTCTAAATCGATCAATAATACCTGTTTCTTTTAATGGTAACTGGCCACTCTCCTCATGAATATCTAAGGAACCTCCACGGTCTCGATTTACATCTAACCCAGCTTTCTCAAAAATTGACACTTCAAATCCTTGTTGTTGCAAAAGAAGTCCTAGCATTAATCCACCAGGTCCTCCTCCAATAATACCTACGCTTTTAACATCTTTTATATTCATTTGAACTCCCCCACTATCTATTTTTATTTAGAAAATTGTTCCAAACGTGCTTTTGTTTCTTCTACAAATTGGTCAAACTCTTTTTTCAATTCTTCATCTTGTAGTGCTTGCTGACTCGCTTTCATAAATCCTTGGAACACCTCATGTAATTGTTCTCTTGATGCTTTTAATTGCTCAAAGTCTATATTTTGAAACTGTTCCATTCGTTGTGTAAATTCATCATTATTAATATTCTCCTCTAAGAACTTCTCACCTTCTTCAGTGATTGAGTACACTTTCTTTTTACCATCTTTAGAGATTGATACAAATTCTCTATCTTCTAACATTTGTAAGATAGGATAAACAGATCCAGGACTAGGTGAATAGAAGCCTTTAAAACGTTCTTCTAAATCTTTAATAATTTGATATCCATGACGTGATTCTTCCTTCAACATTTTAAGAATGACAAATTGTAAATTGCCTTTCTTGAAAAAGCGGTCACGACCGCCGCCTCTCGGACCACCAAATCCTCTGCCAAAATCAAATCCTTCAAATCGCTCCATTCTTTGTCTTATCATTTCAGGTCTTCTTCTGAACATTTAAATCACCTTTCTTTATTTGTTATTTCGATATATCAATATCCTAAGCGATATATCGAAATATGTCAACGATATATCGTAATAATTTTTCGAAAAATAAATACCATTTTAACAAATACTGTTAAAACGGCATTTAGAAGTCGTACCTTCAATACATTTAGTCTTGTAATGTGATAAGTACTTTCCCAAACTTACCACCTGTAACTACGGGCACATGATCGCCATATTTATCTCGTAAATATTGTTCAATACTCTCTTTTTGTTGCGCATTCATTTCAATTTCCACTTCTTTTAACCAAGAACGTAATTGACGCATGACTTCATCTACACTTTTTTCAGCATGTTGTGTATGACGCTCAATTAAGGTTTCATACGTATAGTTATTGCAATAAAGTAGCTGCAATAAATAATATAAATCAGCAGTCATCGGCGAAGGTTCTAATTCAAGAAAAGCAACGACCTCATCCACGATTGAGTTTTCTTTAGGTCCTGCTATTAAGCTGACATAAACATATTGATGAGCTATATCTATAGCTTTTTCCACGGCTTCCCATGTTGTTACTGCAGGACACATTGATGCAAAGACTAAATCGAATTTTTTAATCTCTGTCGTTTCAATATTTTCAAATGATTCATTAATTGTTTCAATCTCTACACCATAATGTTGCGCATTATCTTTTAACATACCGTGCAATATGGATGAGGGTTCAAGACTAGTAACTTTAGCGCTTTCTTTTGAGAACGGTATACTAAACACTCCTGAAGCAGCACCAACATCCAGTATACTTAGGTTTTCAAATCCTCCTGTTTGATTCTGAATCCATGACATAATTCGTTTTACTCTTTTTTGACTCTCTTCAGTAAAAGAATTTTTATTAAAATTTTCAGCCCATTTTTCAAAGCCTGGAGCATCAGGTTGACCTAAACCTGCACGTTTCATTCTTTTATCTTGTGTATTAGGATCATTGTCCCAAGCCTCTTTCCAAAACTGTTGATCAAAGATATTTTCATTTGTCATATCATCAAACTCCTTCGACTCTAACTTTGACTCCATTGTATCTCTTACCTTTATTTATTAAAATTAATTAATATTCTAGGCATGAGGTGAAATATTTGTATATAAAAAAGACGTGTGAGACATCTTTACATCTCACACGTTAAAAATATCTATTCTATTTTTTAGCTTTATCATAATAACCTAGTTCTAGGTCTTTTGAAGTTTGTTTACGGATTTTTCTCATTAATTGTTCATCATTAATTAATGATTCTCCATAAGAAGGAATCATTTCTTTAATTTTCGGTTTCCAATCAGAAGTATATTCAGGGAAATTACGTTCTAATACTTCTAATGCAACTGAAACTGAAGTAGAAGCTCCTGGTGATTCACCTAATAAAGCGATAACTGAATGATCTTCAGAGTTCACAACTTCAGTACCGAATTGAATGAAGCCTTTACCATTCTCTTCAGTATCTTTAATAACTTGTACACGCTTACCTGCTGTGTATAATTGCCAATCTTCATCACGTGCTTCAGGATAGAATGTACGTAAGTGATTCATGCAACCTTCTTTAGTCATAATCACTTGATCAATTGAATATTTAATTAATGGCACATTCTTAATTGCTGCAGCTAATAATGTTGAGATGTTATATGGCTTAACAGATCTGAATAAATCAAGGTTAGAACCAAATTTAAGGAATTTTGGTCCAATATTCGCGAATGGTCCAAATAATAATGTTCTTTCACCATCGATATAACGCGTATCTAAGTGAGGAACTGTCATAGGTGGTGTGCCAGGTGGTTCTTTACCGTATACTTTGGCATCGTGTTGTTCAATAACTTGAGGGTTAGTACAAGCAATAAACTGACCACTAATTGGGAATCCACCTAAGTGTTTACTTTCTGGAATGCCAGTTTTTTGTAGAAGTGGAATCGCTCCACCGCCGGCACCAATAAATACATAATCTGTTTGATGTTCAAATACATCACCAGTATTACGGTTTTTAATTTTAACTAACCATTTACCATTAGATAAACGTTCAAAGTCTACAACTTCATGATTGTATTGTACTTCAACGTTTGAAGAGTCATGAAGGTTTTTAGCCATTTTACGAGTAAGAGCACCGTAGTTAACGTCTGTACCTTCATCAATTTTACTAGCCGCCATAACGCCACCGTTATTTTCACGACCTTCCATCATTAACGGAATCCATTTTTTCATTTCTTCAAAGTCTTCTGTATATTCGATATTATCGAACATTGGGAAGTTTTTCATTGCTTCATAACGATCTTTTAAGAATTTCACGTTATTTTTACCACGTACGAAACTAATGTGTGGTAATGGATGAATAAACTCTCTAGGATTTTCAATTTGTCCACTTTTTACTAAGTGACCCCAGAATTGTTTAGAAATCTCAAATTGTTCGTTGATTTCTTTTGCTTTTTCGATATCAATTGAACCATCTGGTTGTTGAACTGTATAGTTCAATTCACATAACGCAGCGTGTCCTGTACCCGCATTGTTTCGTTCATTTGAACTTTCAATACCGGGACGATCTAGACGTTCATATAAATGGATATCCCATTCAGGTTCGATGCTTTTTAACATTGAACCGAATGTTGTACTAAGTACACCGGCACCAATTAATACAACGTCTTTTTTCTCAGACTTTGCCATGTTGTTCACCTCTCAAATAATTTAAAATATATTACACCAGTACATTAGAGTTGTTCTTTTATTAAATCCCAATTCACAACTCCAAAAATTAAAGAGCATCTTAAACTCTTTACTAGTTACTACACTTCTATGTTAAAGCAACAATAAGGAAATGTAAATTATTCTAACTAAGATTATTCAATTGTTTAATAATAATTTTTTTATACTAAAATATATTAATTACAAAATATTTTTTCTCTTTTAATCCGACTACAATATTGCTCTTAATGCACACCCACATCAACATGAAATAACAGCACAAAGTTAAAGTTTTCTACTTCAACCTCGTACTGTTAAAATAAGCAATTTAACGTTGCATTAAAAACTTTTCTATATAAAATGCAGATTCTTCAATAGATTTATACTCAGTATTGATGACTGTAGCATTCAATTTTTTGAAAACTTCTTCTGCATAAGAGAGTTCTTTCTTAATTCGTTCCAAACTATTATATGTAGACTCAGCAGATAACCCTAACGTTTCAGCACGATTGCGACGAATGTTTGCAATATAGTTCGGACTTGCAGTTAAGCCAAACACTTTTAGTCCCTTTTGTTGAAATACATTGTCTGGAATGGCAACTTCCGGTACTAAAGGGATGTTTGCTATTTTATAACCTTTGTTGGCTAAATACATGCTTAATGGTGTTTTAGACGTACGTGAAACTCCTACAATTAACGCATCCGCTTCACCAATATCTGTAAAATGTTTACCATCATCATATTTGACTGAGTATTCAATAGCTTCAATACGTTTGAAATATTCATCATTAAGTTTACGTAATGCGCCACTTTCCATTAAAGGTTTAGCATCTGTATGCGTTTCAATTATTCGAATTAACTCTGACATATAATCGACGTATGGAATATCATGTTCTTTCGCAAACTGATGACCTAAAGCATTAAATGATTCGCTCACTAATGTTGTCGCTACAATTGCATTTTGTTCTCGAGCAAGTTGAAGCACATTAAGAAATTCTTGTTCATCTTTAATGTACGGAAATTTCTTAATCTCAACTTGGGTCAAATCTGGGAATTGGGTTAATGTAGCATGAATCATACGTTGTGCCGTTTCCCCAATTGAATCCGAAACAATAAATAACTTTAAAACTTGATCGTTCTTCTCTTCCACCTTATCGCTCGCTTTCCTCCGCCTGACTTTGAGCAGTAGCTAATATCGCACCAGGTACTCTGAATGGCGAACATGATACATAGTCAATAGACCATTGATTAAATTGATGAATTGATTTAGCATCACCACCAAGTTCACCACATACGCCTATCTTGATCTCTGGTTTTATTTGCTTAGCTTGTTCAACCGCGTATTGAATCAATTGTCCCACACCATCTTTATCTAATGTTTGGAATGGATCAATCTGTAAAATGTTACTTTCAGTATACACGTTTATAAATTTCCCTGCATCATCTCTTGAAAAACCATAAGTTAATTGTGTTAAATCATTTGTACCGAAACTAAAGAAATCACAATGTTGTGCGAGTTGTTGCGCAATTAAACATGCTCTCGGTGTTTCGATCATTGTACCAATAAGATAATTCACATTTGTTTTTGCGTCATTTTCCAATTGAGTAATTGTTTCTGCTAAACGGCCTTTTAGAGTAATAAACTCTTCAACAGTTGAAACAAGTGGAATCATAATTTCAGGATGACACTCTATGCCCTCTTTCTTAAGTTTCAATACACTTTCAATAATCGCCTCTACTTGCATTTCGTATAACTCAGGATAAGTTATAGCTAAGCGACAACCACGGTGACCTAACATAGGATTAACTTCGTTGAGTTCAGCGATACGCTTACGTAATACATCTTTAGGAATATCAAGTTGTTCGGCAACGCTTGCGATGTCTTCATCTGAGCTTGGCAAAAATTCATGTAATGGTGGATCTAATAAGCGCACAATTGTAGGTCGGTCTTGAGAAAGTCTAAATATAGCTTCAAAATCCTCTACTTGATACGTTCTAATCTTCTCTAATGCACCAATACGTGCTTCATGGTCTGAAGCTAAAATAAATCGGCGCATCTCTATTAAACGCTCAGCTCCAAAGAACATATGCTCTGTTCTTACAAGTCCAATCCCTTTAGCACCAAAATTATATCCTGCTTTAATATCTTGAGGTGTTTCGGCATTCATTCTGACTTGTAAGCGCGCAGTTTCTTCAGACCATTCCATAAATTGTTCAAATGCTTCACTGTGTTCTGCATTGACCGTTTCAATCTCACCTACATATAAATCTCCTGTGGAACCATCTACCGAAACCACATCACCTTCATTCAATTCGCCATCTGAATAATAAACCGTTTTATTTAGAGTATCGATTTCAACATCTGAACAACCTGTAACACAACATTTACCCATCCCTCTTGCCACAACTGCTGCATGAGATGTCATACCTCCATGAGTTGTAACGATAGCTTCACTAGCAATCATACCTTCAATATCTTCTGGGGACGTTTCCGGACGCATCAGAACTACACGATGACCTTTTTCAGCTTGTTCTTTCGCATCTTCAGCTGAGAAGACGACTTGGCCTGTTGCTGCACCTGGACTTGCAGGTAACCCTAATTTCGAAATAACAGTTGCTTGCTCTAAGGCTTCTTCCTTAAAATTAGGATGCAATAATTGATCGATTGATTTTACATCCACATTCGCTACTGCCTCTTTGCGAGTGATTAAACCTTCATTAACCATATCCACAGCAATTTCAATGGCAGCTCTTGCCGTACGTTTCCCATTACGTGTTTGAAGTAAATAAAGCTTGCCGTTTTCAATCGTAAATTCGATATCTTGCATGTCTTTATAGTGTGTTTCAAGTTGCTTTGTCACTTCAACAAATTCTTGATGAACCTCTGGCATTTGCGCCTTTAATGTATCAATATCTTGTGGTGTTCTAATTCCTGCTACAACGTCTTCACCTTGCGCATTAAGTAAGTACTCTCCAAATAATTGGTTATCACCAGTAACTGGGTTTCTGGTAAACGCAACACCTGTACCACTCTGTTCTCCACTATTACCAAATACCATTTCTTGCACATTGACTGCAGTTCCAATATCATGCGGAATATCATTTAATTCTCTATATACACGCGCTCGATCGTTATCCCAAGATTTGAATACCGCTTCAATCGCTTCCTCTAATTGCTTTAATGGTTCTTGAGGAAATGGCTTATATACCTCTTCTCGGTAAATCTCTTTAAACCTTTCACATATCGTTTGCAAGCCGTCAGCAGGTATATCCGCATCGTTCTTGTAATTATGTTTATTTTTGAAATCATCAAAATATGTATCAAATGCCATCATAGGGATACCATAAACGACTTCACCAAACATTTGTAATAAACGTCGATAACAGTCATAGGCGAAGCGTGCATCATTTGTTTTATCAGCAAGTTTCTTCACGTTGTCATCGTTCAAACCTAAATTAAGGATAGTATCCATCATTCCAGGCATAGAAATTTTTGCGCCACTACGCACTGAAACTAATAATAAATCTTCGTCAGAGGAGAATGATTTTCCTGTTCTTTCTGAAAAGGACGTTAAGTGATGTATCAATTGTGTTTTAACTTCTGTTGGCAATTGTTCATTTTGTTTTAAGTAATCAATACATGCCTCGGTTGTAATTGTAAATCCATCAGGTACCGGTAAACCTAAACGTTTCATCTCAGACAGGTTAGCACCTTTCCCACCTAATAAATCTTTCATTGAAATGCGTCCTTCGTCAAATGCATAAATATATTGTGTCATCATAGACCACCTCTTCTTTAAATATGTCATACTAATCATTTTTTTAGTATGACATATTAAAAGAATAATTACAACTATTTTTATGAAAAGGATTTCATAAATATTACGATTACGTGAATAAAAGCCTTTAAAACAACATTAGTGAAAATATAAATATGTTATACACAAAAAACTGTCGACTCAGTTTAATACTGAATCGACAGTTTAATACATAATTATAACTTTATAGTACGAATTAAATTAATCTTGGTTATTGTATTTTGCAATTTCCGCATCACGCAGTTCGACACGGCGAATTTTACCAGAATTTGTTTTTGGTAAATCATCGACAAATTCTATTGCTCTAGGATATTTGTAAGGGGCCACTTCATTTTTACAGAATGTCTGAAGTTCTTTAACTAGTTCATCATTGCCTTCATAGTTATTTTGTAAAATGATAAAGGCTTTAACAATATTACCACGAATCTCGTGAGGACTAGCAACCACTGCACATTCCTTAACAGCAGGATGATTCGTCAATGCGTCCTCTACTTCAAATGGACCGATTGTATAGCCAGAGCTGATAATAATATCATCACGACGTCCTTCAAACCAGAAATAGCCATCTTCATCTTTATGCGCTAAATCTCCTGTGACATAATAATCACCTGCTGAAGCCGCTTTCGTACGTTCCTCATCTTTATAATATCCTTTAAATAATGCAGGCAAATCTAATGGCACAGCGATATTACCTTTAGTTTGAGGTGGAACTTCATTACCATCATCATCAATAATTGTGACAAAACTACCTGGAATGCCTTTACCCATAGACCCCGTACGTGGTTCTGTATCTTTAAGAAAACCGATAAGCAATGTACTTTCAGTCTGACCATAACCATCTCTTACTGTAAGATTAAAGTTGTTCTTAAATTGCTCTACAACTTCACGATTAAGTGGCTCGCCTGCTGAAACCGCACTGTGTAGATGTTCTAAATGATAGTCATTTAGATTACTTAATTTTGCCATCATACGATATTCAGTCGGCGTACAACATAATACATTAATTTGATAATCTTGTAATAATTCAAGATACGTTTCTGGTTGGAAACGTCCATTATATACAAAGGCTGTTGCGCCAGTTCCTAGTATTGATAAGAACGGACTCCATACCCACTTTTGCCAACCTGGAGCAGCCGTTGCCCACACAAGATCATCTTCTTTGATACATAGCCAATGTTTCGGTGCCATTTGTAAGTGCGCATATCCCCAGCCGTGAGAATGTGTAACAGCTTTAGGATTACCAGTAGTTCCCGAAGTATATGAAAGAATTGCTAAATCATCACGTGTCGTTTCAGCACTTTCAAGTTCATTACTTTCGTTAGCTTTTTCATCTTCAATAGAAATCCAACCATCTTGATGACCAGCAATAATGAATTTAGTAAGTTCCTCGTATTCTTTAACGCCTTCAAATTCTTTAGTTAATGTGTGAAATGCAATCACTGCATCAATTTCACCATGTGTAATTCGATATTGTAAATCTTTTGTACGTAACATTTCTGAGCTTGGTATAATTGCGATACCCAATTTTAACGCAGCGATGTATAATTCGTATGTGGCGATAGCGCGTGGCATCATGATTAATACTTTGTCACCTTTTTTAAGACCATGTTTTAAAAAGACATTCCCTACTTTATTTGCATTTTGCAATAGCTCTTCATAACTTACTGAAATATTATCATGTTCGTTATCTTTATAAATAATCGCTTTTTTAGATGAATCTGAAGCGTATTTTTCAATTTCAGAAATAATATTATATTTCTCTGGAGCAAGTAAATCTGATTTGTTCATAACTGTACTTCCTTTCAATTCACATTCATACTCATACTATCAGAACTTAAAGTCCATTCAAATGGATTAAACTTATATTATAGTAATTTTCTGAATTTTTAGTATTATTGGAGTTATATTGATAATTGTTCTTGTATTACTTATTAGAGCACTGTATATGCGTAAGGAATATGATGAACAGAATCAGAAACAGTTACTTATAAGTCACTTTTAAAAATAATCCTTACGCGGTTAGGCATTAAACTAGCCTTTTGTGTCTATATTGATACAATCACTTATTTAGAGAAGAGAAACTATAGATAACTAAATAGATAATTATAATGACTATGACATGAATGGCTCCTAGAAATATTGCAAAACCATCTGTCGAAAATGGGGTGAAATAACCTGATGAATTATAAACATTCATAAATAAATGAACACATATCCAAGAGAGAAATATCCCAATGACCCTACATATTACAATGCCTATGTTATTTTTTATACCAGTTTTAAAAATAGATAAACTCACTAAGAGCGCGACAATCACAAATGGAATATAACCTATTAGTGACCCCGTATGATAATCAATATTTAGGCCGATAAACTCTATTGGAATTAAGGAACAAATTATCGTAATGAGTTTGAAAAAATTCATTTTAGATTCGTGCTCTCCTAACTATTTAAATTTGTCTATTTTTCAATATTTAATCTTATTTGGAAATCGTTAATCGACTTTATAACTATTAAAGTTGAGAAATGTCATATTGTCAAAATGATACAGTGACCTCAAAACCTTCTATTCTAATTATGAGTGAGGGGCACGTTTACCAATTTAAACTTGTAAAAGCAGTTTAGAATTAAATGCCTATAAATAAGAAGGCTAAGACACAAATGATTGTCTTAGCCTTAATTAACATATTAGCAATGGATGACTATTTTAAAACTGCGCTTACATCAATTTTCTACAATTCTAAACATTTTTATTGGTGGACTCCCAAATCAAAAATTATTTTAAAGATTTCAACAAGCTATGTAAGTTGGATGCGGGACAATAGAATTATATTTCTGCCCTTCTCTCCACCTATTTACCTATATGACGCTTTCAAAATCTATATGATGATGAAGTTTTTCAAGTTCAATTCTAACATTATATGATAAATCGCGATTAACAATGCGATGATCCACACCTTTTGATGTTCCACGTTTCTTATGTGTTTCTGCGTACTCAGCAGAATTCTGCCAATCATAAAATGCTTGTCGATCTTCCCATAAAGTTACGATTATATAATGTCGACCTACAGTTTTAGGTCTTAAAAATCTCAACGCTCTAAATCCTGGTACATTTTCTAAGTGTTTGTTTCTTTGTAAAAACTTTTGTTCAAAAGCTTCTTCGTTTCCTTCATTAACAAAAAGATGATTTAACACGCAAAATGCGTCGTTCGATAGTGTATTTATAGATTCTAGCACTTCGTAATATTGTTTATCATTATTTTTCTCTATCATAAAAGAATGATCAGTTTCTTCTATAATATATGCCTTGTATGCATCATTGATTAACATATATAATTCCTTCATTTCACTTCAATTTATAAGTATTACATCCTACTTTGTTCATAAAGGGATAATGAGCGTTTAACAATTTCTATGAGTTCATGATCGAAATCTTTAAGTTCATTGAAATAATTGAGTATATTATCAGCTACAGTCTCTTCAATTGGAAAATGAGCATCTTGGTTAATCCACGCCGCTAACTCTCCCAATGGCGTTTGATCTCCCACAAAGTTCTGAATAAATTCATAGAAACTCACGCTAACACCCCTTTTTTCGTAATATAAATTTATACTATCACGAAATGACTCATAAAACATCATATCAAAGAATATTCAGTGAAATTTATTTGCATTTTCAAAAAGAAAACTCTTTAAAACGTTTGTTTAATTTAAAGAAAATAGACGATTCTTATGAGGTCTTTTTAGTATTAGGAAGTGTGAGCCATACAATAAAGTATGCAGTGAAAGCAATCATTGTATTAAACCATAGCCCCATCATTGCTCCTAATTTTGGATCAAATAATGTTGAAAATATGCTATAAATTGAACCTGAAATGGCCACACCAAAAGCGCCACCTATTGAAGAAGCCATTTTATAAATACCTGAGGCGACGCCTACCTTTTCCTCTGGAGAATGAGAAATGGCTGTATCAGTCGAAGGCGTTGCAAATAAACCTAAACCTAATCCAAATAATAAAAATCCTATCACGCATAAAGTGATATACACTGGAATAGGTAAAAACGTAATCGACATTAAGAATATTCCCACTGTTGTCGACATCGTACCAATTAGCATAGGTTTTCTAGGACCAAACTCTTGTAAGATTTTCTCTCCTACTCGAATCATTGTTAATACTGCAATCAAATACGTGAGTGACAACAAACCTGTTTCAAATGAACTTAAACCTATACCTTGTTGGACAAACGTATTCGTTATGAGAAGCGTACCAGCAACTGTATTAATTAAAAAATTAGCAAATGTCGCACTCGTATAGAATCGATTACGAAATAAAGCAAAATCGATGAGTGGATAGCGTTTTCTATTTTCAAGGATGATAAATAATATTGTAGATAACACAAATGCAACAAATAATGACACAATCGCTACGGAAAATAAACCTAAATGTGCAGCTTGTGTAATCATAATATTTAGACTGAGCATCATTACAACTAGTAAAATAAGACCCACAATATCAAACTGTCTTGATGATGCATGTTGATTCTTAGATTCTGGCGTACCTTTAATTAAAAGTACTGCAATGAGGGAGACGATAATTGAAAAGACAAATATCCATCTCCAACTTAAGAATGTAGCTATCATCCCTCCAAATAAAGATGCGAAACCAGAACCTCCCCAGGAGCCTATAGACCAGAAGCTGAGCGCACGCTGACGTTTGTCACCATGATAGTATGCTTTAATTAATGATAGTGTCGCAGGCATAATCAATGCAGCAGAAAGACCTTGAATTGCACGTCCCATCAATAATAACGGAATGTAGTCAGAAACGATAATAAGTAATGAGCCAAAAATATTTAACCATAGTCCAATTATCGTTAAACGTACACGTCCAAAATAATCTGCCAAACTGCCCGCTCCAACTACAAACATGCCACAAAATAGAGCTGTTAGACTTACCGCAATGCTTATTGTACTTAAATAACTGCCAAATGACGTTTGTAAATTAGGAATTACATTGATTAAAGAATTAGCAAATAACCAAAATGTGATGACTGCTAATACGATTCCTATTAAAAGTTTACGAGTCCCTATGTATTCATGTTGCTGATTCATTGATGATTAAATCTCCTTTTAAGTTAAATAATCTAAAACAACAGTGCCCACTGCTTCAGCAGCAACAAGCATTGATGATGCATTAATATTAAATTTAGGATGGTGGTGAGGGTAAATATCACCATCTTCAGGTGCAGCACCTGAATAAATAAATGTACTTGGTAATTCAGTAGCATAAAATGCAAAATCTTCTGATGGTGGCTGAGGTTCACATATCTCAACACCTTTAATATCATCAATTTGTGCATTTTTGATTGTTTCTGCGACATATGAAGTGAATTCTGGATCATTATATAACGCAGGATAATCCTTTTTGAACTCGAATTCACATGTTACTCCAAATGTTTCCTCTATACCTTTAACAATTCTAGTTAATTCTTGTTGAATTGTATCTCTAGTCTGGTCAGTTAGAGCACGAACGTCTCCTTCTATTTCAATTTGATCTTTAATCACATTGAATTGACCTTTACCATCAAACGAACCTATAGTGACTACACCCGTTTCAAATGGGTTCAGACGTCTTGATACTACTGTTTGAGCAGTAGTGACAAAGTTGGAACCAGCCACAATTGCATCATTAGCCATGTGAGGTGATGAACCATGACCACCTTTACCTTGTACAACTAGTTTAAAATAAGCACGACCTGTTTGAACATAGCCTTCTTTGTAAAAGACTTTACCTGCTTCCATCGTACTCATAACATGCGCACCTAATACATGATCCACACCATCAAGCACACCATCTTTAATCATACCTTGGGCCCCACCTGGCGGCATTTCTTCTGCAGGTTGATGAATGATAACGACTTTACCTTTGAATTGTTCTTTCATTTCTATCAATGTTTCTCCGAGAATAAGCATATATGCTGTATGCGCATCATGGCCACACGCATGCATAACGCCTTTATTTTTTGAAGCAAATGACAGTCCAGTTTGTTCTTCAATAGGTAGTGCGTCAAAATCTGCACGAATCGCAATCGTCTTACCTGATTTCCCACTATCAATTGTTACTTTAACACCATTGGGTCCTACATTCGTTTCAACGTCACAATCTTTCTCTTTATAAAAATCGGCAATGTATTGAGGCGTTTCAGTTTCATGAAAAGAAAGTTCAGGATGTTCGTGAAGATATCGTCTGATTTCAATCATTTTACTTTCTTTCTCACGTAAACGTTTAATTAATTCTTGATTCATTTATATCCTCTCCTCAATTCAATTATAGAACTTAATCGTCAAGGAATGTTGCACAGTGTCTTTTTACTATATTTTTTATTTATGATATTAACAACTACAATATTATACTTTTTGAAAATTAATAGAAAATGAATTACCAAAACATAAATAAAAAGCCTTTAAATGAATTTGAATTCAATTCACTTAAAGGCTTCGCTAATTATAGAATAGCTTTTGTTCATTTAATTGACGAACTTAGTTCGATTAATATTGATAAAATGGATCGTCTTCCATTGCGCCAGATTTCTCATCATGAACACCATGTTTATAGTAATCTACATATTGAGGTTCTAATGGTTGTCTACCACGAATAATGTCTGCTGCTTTTTCAGCTAACATTAAAACTGGAGCATGAATATTACCATTTGTTGTACGTGGCATTGCTGATGCATCTACGACACGTAAGTTTTCCATGCCATGAACTTTCATAGTTAATGGATCTACAACAGCCATAGGGTCTGAAGAAGGGCCCATTTTAGCACTACAAGATGGGTGTAATGCTGTTTCGCCATCCTTACGTACCCAATCTAGAATTTCTTCATCAGTTTGTACTTCTGGTCCTGGTGATATTTCTCCACCATTAAATGGATCCATAGCTTTTTGTTTAAGAATATTACGTGCAACACGAATTGCTTCTACCCACTCGCGTTCATCTTCTTTAGTTGATAAGTAGTTAAACACGATACTTGGTTTTTCAAATGGATCTTTAGATTTAATTTTCAAGCTACCTCTTGAATTTGAATACATTGGACCTACGTGAACTTGATAACCATGCGCAACAGGTGCTTTTTGGCCATCATAACGTACAGCTATAGGTAAGAAGTGGAACATTAAGTTAGGATAATCCACTTCATCATTTGATCTTACAAATGCGCCACCTTCGAAGTGGTTAGATGCTGCGGCACCTTTACGCGCAAAGATCCATTGTAAACCGATAAACGGCATACGTTTTACATCAAGACTTGGTTGTAATGATACAGGTTGTTTACATTTATGTTGAATGTATACTTCTAAGTGATCCTCAAAGTTTTCACCCACACCTGGTAAGTGCATACGTGGCTCTATGCCTTTAGATTTTAAGAACTCTGAATCACCTATACCAGATAATTGTAATAATTGAGGTGTGTTGAACGCACCGCCTGATAAGATGACTTCGTTAGCTTTAACCGTTTGTTCTTTACCATTTTTCTTATAAGTGACGCCTGTTACCTTTTTACTATTGTTATCATCGAAATTAAGTTTCGTAACGAATGCACGTGTCTCTACGTCTAGATTTCTACGTCTCATTGCTGGGCGTAAATACGCTCTAGATGCTGACATACGGCGACCATGATGAACTTGACTATCGAATGGACCAAATCCTTCTTGTCTAAAGCCATTTACATCTGGTGTTTTATGATATCCCGCTTCAACACCTGCATTAAAGAATGATTTAAATAATGGATTTGTAGCAGGTCCACGTTTTAATTTAACCGGTCCGTTATGTCCACGTACTTTATCATAAGGTGACGCACCATAAGTTGTTTCTAACTTTTTAAAATATGGTAAGCAGTGAGCGAAGTCCCATGTATCCATACCTTCTGGCTCTGCCCAGCCTTCATAGTCCATTGGGTTACCTCTTTGATAAATCATACCGTTAATTGAGCTTGATCCACCAAGCACTTTACCTCTAGCATGGTCAACTTTACGTCCCATATGAGGTTCTTCTTCAGTTTGATATCTCCAGTCATAGAATGGGTTACCAGATGGGAACATTAATGCTGCGGGCATTTGAATAAATAAATCCCAGAAATAGTCACTACGTCCAGCTTCCAATACTAATACATTTTTATCTTTATCTTCAGATAGACGGGCACCTAGTACTGAACCTGCGCTTCCGCCACCAATAATGATGTAATCATATGAATCATGTTTTCTACTCATCAAATTCGACCTCCAAAATTGATAGTTTTCTTTGTTTTTCAACATCTCTTTCTTAAAAGGTTTTACATATTGAAGTGAGCGCCATTATGTTTTTCTAAGCGCTCACTCGCAATGAATATTTTTTAATTTCGAAAATTAAATCAGCATACTTTTTCAAATGGAAGAATTATTTACTAAACCAATTCACTGGTTCTGGATTCGTGTTTGTTAAGATGTGTTTAGTAATCAAGTATTCTTCAAGTCCTTCTTTACCAAGTTCTCTACCGATACCTGATTGTTTATAACCTCCCCATGGCGCTTGAGCGAAATAAGGATGGAAATCATTAATCCAAACGGTACCTAATTTTAATTTGTTAGCTACACGTTGTGCTTTACCAATATCTTTAGTGAATACCGCACCAGCTAATCCATAGATTGAATCGTTAGCTAAACGAATTGCTTCTTCTTCATCTGAGAAACCTTCAACAGTTACGACTGGTCCAAAGACCTCTTCCTGAACAATACGCATTGATGTATCACAATCTGTGATAACAGTAGGTTCAAAGAATAAACCTGCTTGTAAATCTTCACGTTCAGGACGTTTACCACCGATAGCAATTGTAGCGCCATCTTGTTTAGCAACTTCCATGTAATTTTCAATTTTCTCACGATGTGCAGTTGAAATAACTGGTCCCATTTCAGTGTCTTGATCGAAACCATTACCAATTTTAATTTTACTTACACGGTCGATCAGTGCCTTTTCAAACTTATCTTTAATATCGTTATGAACTAAAATTCTAGAACCTGCAGAGCAAACTTGACCTGCGTGGAAATAACCACCATTTAGCGCTTGATCCACTGCTAATTCAAAGTCTGCATCGTCAAAAATGATGTTTGGATTCTTACCACCAAGTTCTAAAGCAACTTCAGTTACATTGTCAGCAGCTTGTTTCATGATGTGTTTACCTGTTTCAATACCGCCTGTGAATGATACTAAGTCAACTTCTTCATGGCCAGACATAACGTCGCCAACTTCTGAACCTGCACCTAGAATTAAGTTGATTGTACCTTTAGGGAAACCAACCTCTTCCATTAATTCAAATACACGAATTGTTGTTAATGGTGTAATTTCACTAGGTTTCATAACTAAAGAACAACCTGTAGCTAATGCAGGTGCAATCTTCCATGATGCTTGAAGTAAAGGATAATTCCAAGGTGTGATTTGTGTAACTACACCGATAGGTTCTTTGATAACTTTACTTTCAGAATTTGGGATTGGCGTATTAATGATTTCGCCACCATCTTTATCAGCTAATCCTGCGAAATACATGAATACATTATGAATATCATCCATATCTGCATAAGATTCTTCTAATGTCTTACCAGTATCTAATGTTTCAAGTTTAGCTAATTCTTCTCTATTTTCTTTAATTTTATCTGCGATGGCTCTTACTTTTTTACCTCTAACTTCACTTGTTTCAAGTGACCATTCGCCCTCTTCAAATGATCTTCTTGCAGCTAAAATTGCTCTTTCCGTATCTTCTTTAGTCCCCTCAGCTACTGTAAAGATAACTTCTTGATTATAAGGATTTATAATATCTCTTGTATTTTTATTTGAACTTTCAACCCATTCACCATCGATATACTGACGGTTTGATAATTTATCTACAAGTTCCATCAAAACAACCTCCGTTAAGTTTGTTAAATTTTTATTTAACGAATTTTACAAACTTATGTTAGCATAGGTATTGAAAACGTGTCAATTTCTTAAAATACATTTGTAATACACAAGTAAATATCCAAACTTAACATTATTCTCCTTACTTACAACTTTAATTTGATAAATTAATTTTAATTTTTGTAAAAAGGTTTTATAATAGTTTGGCATGTAAAATTTTCAATTTTAAGTTATTTAACTTAATTGACGTGGTAAAAAAATTGAATATTAGAATTGGAGGTGCAGTGATGACACGTACGAATAATGACGCGCACCAAGTCGAACAAGCGAAAGATTTAGTGATAAACTCTATTGGAGAAACGATGGATTTGTATGGTATTAATCGTAGCGTCGGCAATTTATATGGCATCATGGTTTTTGAAGGCAGCATGACACTAGATGAGATGCGTCAACAACTACAAATGAGTAAACCAAGTATGAGTTCAGGTGTAAAGAAACTTCAAGAATACGACATTGTTAAACAACAATTTACACGCGGAAGTCGTAAGCAACATTTTATCGCAGAGAAAGACTTCTTTAATTTCTTTAGAAACTTCTTTACAAGAAAATGGGAACGAGAAATCGATACTAACATGGAAGCAATTAAAGATGCCGAAAAGATCATCAACCCACTATTAAACAAAGAAAATTTAGATGAAGAAGCAAAAGAAAATGCGTTAAATGTTAAAGCTCAATTAGATCATTCAAAAATATATTATGAATGGTTAGAACAATTAAGCGAGTCATTGGAATCTGGAGAAATATTCAAATACTTCCCTATTCCTGAACATGAAAATGAATAAAATTAAATTTAAATTATAACGTAAAAAAGCCAAGGGATATTCAAACGTATTTAAACGTGAATATCCCTTGGCTTTTTTGAATTAGTATTTATAAATTATCGTCTTCTGGTTCTTCTTTGACTTGAACGATTCGAAGTGATCGTCGTTCAACTTCTTTCAATTTATCTGCACGTGTTTCAAGTTTTATTCGATCTCGACCCAGTATGATGAGGAAGGAAATCATCATAAAGGTGAAAATGACGAGTAAAGGTACACTGGCCAATATTGATGCTGTTTTCAATACTTGAAGTGCTCTCTCGCCACCCACTAACATGAGTGAGAATGGAAGTAAACATAATGCGAATGCCCAGAATAAACGATTGGCTCTTAAAGGTTCCCCGATAACTTTTTTCTGTGATGCAGCTGCTAGGATATAAGAACCAGAGTCAAATGTTGTTGCTAAGAATAAGAATGCTGAGATTAAGAATAAAATAATTGTAATTGTTGGGAATGGTAACTGATGCATTACTTCAATAATTGTTGCTTCAGTACCATGACTATTTAAATAATTAATAACATTAAATTGTCCAGTAATTTGTAGGTAAACTGCATAGTTACCAAAAATACCGAAGAATAATACACATCCTAATGTACCGTAACACATTGTACCTAATACTACTTCTTTAAGTGTACGACCTTTAGAAATGCGGGCGATAAATAAACCGATGAACGGTGCATATACTAACCACCAAGACCAATAGAAAATTGTCCAATCTTGAGGGAAATGAGTTTCCTTACGACCATGAATACCGCCAAATGGTTCCATCCAAGTCGCCATGTGGAAGAAATCTCTTAACATGTTACCGAACCCAGTTACCGTTGTTTCCATAATAAACACTGTTGGACCAACGATAAACACGAACGCTAGTAATATGAATGATAACCACACGTTGACGTCACTTAATTTTTGGATACCTTTTTTCAATCCAGTATAAGAACTAATTGCGAATATAACTGTAATGGTTAATAAGATGATTGAACGTAACACCATATTAGTTCCATCTAAACCAGTTAACTTCTCAACACCAGCTGAAATCATTGGCACACCAAGTGCTAATGACGTAGCGGCACCTCCAAGTAAACCAAATATAAATAATATATCTACAACTTTACCGATAAATTTATCAGTTTGACCTTTTAAAATAGGTCGACAAGCTTGACTAATTTTATAAATCGGTTGTTTCTTAACGAACACAAGATAACCGATTGGTAGTGCTGGTAATACATAGATAGCCCATGCAATAGGGCCCCAGTGGAACATACCATACTGTGTCGCATATTGAAGTGCTTCATCTGACATTGGTTTTGCGCCATTAGGTGGGACTTGGTAGTAAAACGCCCACTCAATCACACCCCAATACAAGATATCTGAGCCGATACCCGCACAAAATAGCATCGCAGCCCATGTGAAATTATTAAATTCTGGCTTGTCACTTGCTTTCCCTAATGTGACATTGCCGTATTTACCAAACGCTATGTAAAGAACGAAACAAAAGATTGCCAGTCCCATAAATAAATACACAGAACCAATTGAATTAGAAATGGCACTATTGATGTCTGTGATGATTGTTTCACTTGCTTTCGGAAAAACCATCATAGGTATAACGGCAAAAAGTAATACTATGACTACGCCTATGAAGGTCGTCCAGTCCATAACTTTTTCCTTTTTCAATTGTGATCCCCCTAATATTATTTTTATGAATCGTGTGTTCAATTACGCTCAATATTTATTGATTCACAAAAAAGACAATAACGAAGTTTTAATAATAATGCAAATTACATACAAAGATTTTTAACCGTTATAGTGAATATTTATATAGTTTGAGGCATTTTAATGCTCATTTAAAATGACTATGACAACAGTGTTAAATTAAAATTTAACAAAATAAACGAATTTTACAGAATGTTGATTATGCATAAAAATACGCATTCAAAGAATATTTATTTATTTTCAAAACTTCGACTCTTAAAGAAATAATTCCTTATACAAAAGAAAAACTACTTTCCAATTTCATTGAAAAGTAGTTTATGTAAACCGTAGAGAATGATTTAATTTTTAATAACCTAATAGTGCTTTAATAGTGAACCCAATGATGATAGATACAGTAATCACAAAGAATCCTGGGACGGCGAAGCTGGTTGGTCTCGTTCTGCCTGTTTCATCTAACTCCACAGCAAATAGTAATGTAGGTTGAGCTGGTATCACGAAGTTAACGTTCAATGTTTGTACCATGGCTACGAAATAAATAGGTGGAATGCCTAAACTCATAACGATCGGCACCATAATCGATGCAGTGGCAGTTTGAGATATTACAATCATCGCTACAATGGAAACCAATATAATGACTAACCATGGAACTTGGCTAATCGTTTGTCCGATATCATTTTTTAATATTTTTAAATTTTGTGGCGCATTAAAGATTGTTGCACCTAACCAACCCGGTCCAAGCACAGCAAATAAAGCTCCCGTTGCTGATTGCGTAATATGAGAAGTTAAAATATCTGATGTGTTAATTTTGACTAATAGTAAATTAATTGCTGAACTTAAATACATAAAGAATTGTACTATCTCAGTCATTTCTACTTTGACTGTCTTTCCATTAACATCGAATGTAGGCATAAGATGTGGGAATATACCAAATGTTAAGATGCCTAACACACATAATAGAAAGCTTAGCACGCCTATTTTTACTTTTCCTGAAAATTGATTTTCAAGCTCGTCCTCCGGCATTTGAACTAAACGCTCAGATGAATCATGTACTTTCTCTTTACGCCCTACAAAAGTACAAAAAATACTAAGTAGCAACATACTAATAAGAGCAGTTGGTAAAACGATACTTAAATACTTACCCATCGATATATGATATCCTGCTAAAACTGAAATGATATATGCGGTAGCTGAAGCTGCAGGGCTACAAAGCAGTGCTAAATTTGCAGTTAAAACTGATGCAGTTAAGGCTCTCTTAGGTTGTATATGTGCCTTCTGCGCCGTTTTTGCAATAATAGGTTCTAAGGATAAAGCTATATTAGCCGTACCTATACCAAAGACGAAAAGGAAAACAATCATCGGAGCAATAAATATAATCGATTTTGGAAAGCGTTCAATCACACGCGAAGCAATATAAACGAGATAATCAATACCACCTGTTGCTTGAAGAGTTCCGCCTGCGATACCAATAGATAAGATAATTAAAACTGCTGTAACAGGAGCTGAACCTGGAGGTAATCGAAAGATAAATATCATTATTAACTGAGCCACAATCGCAAAGATACCACATCCAAGTGCGCCAGCTGTTCTAAGACCTAATAATATCGCAAGAATCATTATTATGATTTCTATGATAAATAAAACCATGAGAAGATCTCCTTAAACTTGGTGAACAAATTTTGTATACATTAATATTTTATCACTTAAAGATGTAAATAGTATATATATAGGTAGAATATTATTTATTATCACTTTAAATTTGATTAGGTATTATCATTTTTCCTACTTTAGTGATTAATATCTCTTTTAACATTTTAGATTATGAAATAAACTGAAGCGAGTGTTATCACCCGCTTCATTATTACACATATTCAATAATCCCATGGCTACGCAAAGAATCTTGAACGTCTATCACGCGTTGGTTAAGAGAGCCTTTATAAGGTAAATTGGGTTTATATAGCTGATACATAAATAGTCCATCAACCAAAATATCAGTAAGTTCAAGTAATTCTCGTCGTTCATCCGTTTGATGTTTCAAATATTCGAATAGAAAGCCAGTCCATATCCAAATCGTTTTACTGTAACCAAATCTCTCTCTAAACGCTCGTGCAATCTTTAAAGATATATTCAAATTGCAAAAAGGCTCTCCACCCAAAATACTGATTCCAGAAATATATGAGGGGGCACAATTTTCAAGTATTTCTTGCAAGATATCTTCAGAAAATGTTTCACCATATTTAAAAATCTGTGCTTTTTCGTTATAGCACTTTTTACATTGAAAAGGACATCCTGATACATATACACTACAACGTACACCCTCGCCATCCACAAAGCTATGACTTTCAATTTTAGCAATGTGATTTTGTCCTGTTTTAATGTCTAACATGCTCATGAACGTGGTTCCTTCATATGTTTAACTCTTGCACAAATTTCTTTTTGACGTCCTTCTATTACTGGTCGTTGTACTGGATTTCCTAAATAACCACATGTTCTTTTCACGACATCGACGGTCTTAGGATCGCTATTTCCACAGTTCGGACATTTATAACCATTTTCAGTAGTTTCAAAATCACCATCATAATCACACTTGTAACAATGATCAATAGGAATATTCGTTCCTAAATAGCCAACTTTATCATAAGAATAATCCCACACTGCCTCTAACGCTTTAATGTTGTGATTAAGTTTAGGATATTCACAATAATGAATGAAACCACCACTTGCATAGTAAGGGTAATCCTTTTCAAAATCTAACTTCTCGAAAGGTGTTACATCTTTACGCACATCATAATGGAAGGAATTCTGGTAGTATCCTTTATCGGTAATATCAGGTATTTCACCAAAGCGCTCTTTATCTAAGCGACAAAATCGGTCGGTCAAAGATTCGCTTGGCGTACTATAAATACTAAACCAAATATCATATTGGTTAGTCCATGCATTCTGATAATATTTCATTTCTCTTAGAATATCTAATGTAAATGTTTTAGCTTCAATATTATCCTCCCAATCAGGACCGTAAAACATTGTTGCGGCTTCATATAAGCCAATGTAACCCATTGAAATCGTCGCACGTTGGTGTTTAAACAGTTCTTCTACATTTTCAGAAGCGTTTAATTTGTATTTAAAAGCACCACTTTTATAAAGAATTGGCGCGTTATTAGGTATTGCATCTTTTAAGCGTTTAATTCTATAAACTAATGCATCATGCATCAATTGCATTTTTTGATCAAATAACTCCCAAAACTTGGCCATATCACCATTAGATTCTATTGCAATTCTTGGGATATTCAATGTGACAACGCCTAAGTTACAGCGGCCATTATTTTCAAAGTTTCCTGTTGCATCTTTCCAACTAGGTAAGAATGAACGGCAACCCATTGGCGCTTTAAAATCACCCAAAAGCTCAACGATTTTGTCATAATTTAAGATGTCAGGATACATACGTTTCGTTGAACACTCAAGCGCGAGTTGTTTAATATCGTAATTGGGATCATCTGGGCTAAAGTTAGTACCCTTTTTAATTGAGAAGACAAGTTTCGGGAAAATAGCTGTCATACGGTCTTTACCCAGTCCTTTAATACGCGTACGTAAAATAGCTTGTTGTATTTTGCGACTAAGTTCATCTGTACCTAAACCAAATCCTAATGTTACAAATGGCGTTTGACCGTTGGAGGTATAAAGTGTATTAATTTCGTATTCCAAACTTTCGATGGCATCGCCGATATCTTTAGTCACTTGTTGCTCTACGTAAGATTCTATTTTATCCGGTTGGACATATTGTTGTGCCATTTCACGATGATGTTCTGCATTTAATTTAGCATATGTACTTAATAATTCATCTACGCGGTCAACTGTACAACCACCATATTGGCTGCTTGATACGTTTGCGATAATTTGAACAAGTTGTGCAGATGCGGTTTGTATTGATTTAGGGGAGGTCACATGTGCATTACCTATTTCAAAGCCATTTTCTAACATATCTTTAGCATCAATTAGACAACAATTCGTTAATGGTTGAAAAGGATGGTAGTCTAAATCATGGAAATGTATATCTCCAGATAAATGTGCTTTAGCTACGTGTTTTGGAAGTAGATTTTCTAGTGCATATGATTTAGATACAGTTCCAGCTGTTAAATCTCTCATTGTAGAGAAAGTATTACTATCTTTATTTGCATTTTCATTTAATATTGTCGGGTCTTTTGTTATCAATCGTGTTAATGATTGTTCTAAAGCAGTCATATTATCACCTTTTTCTATATATGGTATCTATTTACAAAATATAACACTATATATAGTATTACAATCGATAACTTAGACGTTAACGAAAGTGTCAAAAAGATTTTAACGTTTCATGAACTATATGTAGAAAGGGCACTTTATTGCGAACAATTAGAAAACTCTAACATGTGTGATTATCATCTACATGTCAGAGCCTTATGAATAAAAAATATTCTACTTATCTATCTTTGTCTTTAAACCGTTCTTCAACTTTTTCATTATCTACTGAATGATGTGCTTTATCTTCAGTTTGATGGTGTGGTGCTTCACTCTTTTCACTTTCTTCATCTGTGTGACCTTTTGCCATTTGAAGGTTCTTTTCTGTGTTTTTACGTTTTTCTTCTTTTGAACGTTTATCGTAAGCACGTTCTTCATAAACTGAACCAACTGTTAATATAAGAATAACAGCTATAGTGACAATGATAATAACTGCTAAAATAATCCACATCCAAATGTTAAATTCCATGTTACTTCACCTTCCTTAAAGCTAAAAATAGCTCAACTCTAATCTCTTTATTTTTAAATTTCCCTTTTAAAATAACTTCAATCACATAATCATTGACTTAACTCTTTATATGTATAAAGTTTCTTATCTATATAAAAAAGCCATGAACCGTTTAAGTTCATGGCTTCAGTACTAAAAATATTTCTAGTCACTCGATTATGAAATGTAGTTATAAGCGCCAGCTTGGCTTGCTGAGATTGTACGAGTAGATACAACTCCAGGTCCACCGTTATAGTTCATTTCAGATACTTTTACTGAACCGTCATTATTTACGTTCTCAACGTATGCAACGTGACCGAATGCACCTTGTGAAGTTTGCATGATTGCACCTTGTTTAGGTGTATTGTTTACAGTGTAACCTGATGATGCTGCTGCGTTAGCCCAGTTGTTAGCGTTGCCCCAAGTTGAGCTGATTTTGCCGCCAACTTTGTCATAAACATAGTAAGTACATTGACCTGAAGTGTATAGGTTTGAACCTGAAGATGTTTGACCTGCGAATGCAGCTGATGCATTGCTTGAAGATTTTTGAGTTGGTGCTGATTGAGTTGTTACTTTAACGTTTCTATCAGAAGTTGAATAATTTGCACCTAAACCTCCACCATTATTTGAGTTGTAGCTTTGAGTTTGGTTATTTGTTCTATAATTATTGTAGTTATTGTATGAATTGTAGCTTTGTGTACTTTGGTTAGCATTTGAGTAGTTAGAGTTGTTTCCTTGTTGAGCTTGTTGTGGACTCCAGTTACCTTTCCAATCGTAATGATAGTTACCTTGTTGATCGATTGTATAAGTGTAGCTGTAAGAATAAGGATCGTTAGGGTTATATCCATTATTGTTATTTTCCGCTGCATCTGCATCGTGTTGCATGATTCCAAATGTTGCAATACCTGCTGTAGCGATTGTAGCTGTAGCGATTTTTTTCATTTTAATATCCTCCTATAATTTGGGTAAATCTTTTAACTATCTCGTGGCTACCTTCAATTATCTTTAACATTTAAGTTTAATTTTTTCTTCGTTAATTAACGACAAGAAACACTGTAACAGACACACAACCGTTTGTGTACAATGTTAATACTTTGTAAATGAATCATAATAATGTAACGCCCTCTTGTAAAAAACGTGTGTCAATTTTACACAATTTAAACCACTTTCATGACAGTAGTTATAGCGATTTAATCAACATCGTTGTTACAGTTGTTGTAATTTATCTGATAATTTTTAGAGTAAATTATTTCATTGAAAAAGGGATGAAAACTTCGTTTCATCCCTTCTGTGATAGCGCCTTCACACTAAGTATATGATTTAATTAAAATCTAAACAGTAACGACGCCCATAAGTACTGCGATGAGTAGTAGCACAATAGCAAATCCCCAAATCCAAAAGAATGCATACTTAATGTAAGTACCCATATTCGCTTCAGCAAGTCCAATGGCTAACCATAATGCTGGTGAAAACGGACTTACGAATGTACCAATAATATTACCTATCACCATTGCATATGCTGTAGAAACAGCTGAAACATGAAATTGACTAGCAGTTTGTTCAACAATAGGTAAAACAGCAAAGTAATATGCATCCGTACTTGTTAATAAATCTAACGGCACACCGAATATTCCAACAATGATATGCAAATATGGACCTACTGCATCTGGAATAATCTTAATAAAATCAGTAGCAATCGCTTTAAGCATACCCGTTTCATTAAGAACACCTAAGAACATTCCAGCTGCAATAATGACTGCCGCCATCATTAAGGCATTAGGAGCATGAGCCTTTAATCGATCCATTTGTTCATCAACACTTTTATAGTTGATAATTAGTGCGAGTGAAGTGCCTATCATGAAAGCAAACTCTGGTGGCGCTAGATTTGCTAACATGATGACGATAACTAAAATCGTTAATACTACATTTATCCATATAATATAAGGATTATTCCTAGCACGGCCTTTAACTGGAAACTTAATATCTTGTTCACGTTCATAAATATTAACTAATCTATGTATATCTACATCTTGCGTTTCTTCTACTTCGCCTTTTTCTATCGCCTTCTTAATAAGTTTCTTTTCACGAAATCCTAAGTATACTGCGAAGATGATTACGAGGACGAATCCAATAATTTGAATTGGAATCAGACCATACCATAATTCATTCACACTTTTCACTTTCAATACTGTTGCCACACGTGCCATAGGTCCACCCCACGGAACCATGTTCATAATTGCTGCACTTAATGCAAGTAATAATATTAGTAGGTATTTATTCATATTTAGCGCTTTATATAATGGAAGCAATGCTGGTATTGAAAGTAGGAAAGTCACTGCCCCAGCGCCATCTAATTGTGCAAATGAACCAATTAACGCAGTCATAACACAAACAATAATCACATTACCTCTCGTCATTAATATCAATCGCTTCACTAAAGGCTTAAATAATCCACTATCAGTCATAATGCCAAAAAAGATGATGGCAAATATAAACATTATGACAACGTTCATAACTTGTGATAAGCCCTTATCAAAGAATTTTACTAAATCTCCCACACTGTACCCCAATATCATTGCACCGATACATGGTATCAATGTCATGCCAACAACCGGGCTAATTTTCTTCGCTATGAGTAAACCTACAATTGAAACAATGATCGCTAACCCAATCATCGTTAACCATATATTATCTCCATGCATATTTAACATCCCCTTTTATTAACTCCGCTATGTCATACGTAGGTTTAATAAGTATTACTATACACAGATGTATAAAATTTTAATCATCCCCCAATAAATCATTCCTCATCATACTCGTTAAATCCCCTTGTATTTTGTAAGCGCTTTCTATAATTGTAACAAAGATTTTCAAAATAAAAAATATGTATAGACATATAACAATTCAAACATAAAGCATGTATGTTCATTGACATACATGCTTGTGAGTTAAATATATTGATGTTGCTTAAGGTATTGAATCACACGATCAACTGATTGATCAATTGATTCATGTTCAGTATCTAAAATGATTTCTGGATGATCTGGAGCTTCATAAGGGGCGCTAATACCTGTAAACTCAGGAATTTCTCCAGAGCGTGCTTTCTTATACAATCCTTTAGGATCGCGGTTCTCACATTCTTCAACACTACATTTCGTATATACTTCTATAAATTCATCATCTTTGAGAATCGCGCGTACATTATCGCGATCTTGTTTATACGGTGAAATGAAAGCTGTCACAGTGATTGAACCTGCATCAACCATGAGTTTGGCAACTTCACCTATACGGCGTATGTTTTCAGTACGATCTTCAGGACTAAATCCTAAATTTTTATTAAGACCATGACGCACATTATCCCCATCTAAACGATATGTTTGCTTTCCTTCATTGAATAGCGCTTTTTCTAAAGCGACAGAAACGGTCGATTTACCTGAACCAGATAACCCCGTAAACCAAATAACTGCACTTTTATGACCATTACGATTTTGTCTTTCTTCTTTCGTCACTTCTGAATCATGCCAAGTAATATTGTTAGATTCACTCATGCTATCTCTCCTTTTACTTTATTATTTTTCTCGTAAACCTCTAATTAGTACTTCAGCGACTTCTGGTCTTGAAAATTGAGTCGGCAAGGATTCTCCGTTACGTAATTTTTCTCTAACTTTTGTACCACTTAAATATAAATGTTGAGAGGCATCATGAGGGCATGTCTTAGCCGTCGCCATATTACCGCATGCTTCACAATAAAAAGCATGTTCAAATTTTAAGATTTGAATATCTAGTTCATCTTCAAATTGAGTGATAAGCTCTTGCGCTTCATATGTGCCATAGTAATCACCCACACCCGCATGATCACGTCCCACTATAAAGTGTGTACAACCATAATTCTTACGCACTGTTGCGTGCAATATTGCTTCACGAGGGCCGGCATAGCGCATTGCTGCAGGATAAATCACTAGTCGTGCTCTATTTTCAGGGAAATAATTCTTGAGGATAGCTTGATAACTTTCCATACGAACATCAGCAGGTATATCATCTGATTTAGTTTCTCCAACTAAAGGATTGAGAAGTAATCCATCTACAATTTCTAAAGCTGATTTCTGGATATATTCATGTGCACGATGAACTGGATTTCTAGTTTGGAATCCGACAACCGTTTTCCAACCTAAATCATGGAATAATTGTCTTGTTTCAGATGGATCTAGATGATAATCAGAAAATTCATCATGTTTAGGGCGATTGATTAATTGAATAGGTCCAGCTAAGTACACATTACCTTTTTCATACACTTTCTTGACACCTGGATGTTGTTCTTCAGTAGTTCCATAGACTAATTTTGCTTCTTTTTCTTTATCGTACGTGTACTTCTCTTCTAATTTTAATGTTCCATATAATTCACCATCTTCACCGTATAAAGCAATGTCATCACCAATTTCTAATTGATTCGCTTCTTCTTCAGATACTGGTAAAGTAATGGGAATACTCCATACTAATCCATTTTCTAAATGAGTGTCTTCAACAACTTTGGTATAGTCTGCTTTATTCATAAATCCTGTTAACGGACTAAAACCACCAATACCAATTAATTCTAAATCTGAAATACCCCAAGGATTTAAAGTAATTGATTTATATGATGATGCTTCCTTAATTAAACGTTCTCTTTCCTCACCTTCAACAACTCGGTTAATTAATTCACCACCATGTGGTTGAATTGTATAGTTAATTACTTCTTCATTTTTAGACATCGTTTTATAACCCCTTTATCCAATTAATTATATTTGTTTACTCGGCTTTTCTTGTAAGAAAAAGACAATTTCTTGTTTCGAATCACCTGAACGATGAGTAAAACAAAAATTGCTGCTAAAATAATACATCTAACTGTATTTGAGATTGTTGTATCTTTAATGAAATAACTTAATAATGCATTACTATTTGTGAAAATAATTAACCCACCCACACATATTGCTAAAATATTTATAGGTAAAATTTTAACTAAATATGCTGAAATTGGAGCAGCAAGCATGCCACCAACACTTAGTGCAATGACAGCAAACCAGTTAATCTGAGTTAATCCTAAAAATATAATAAAACTAATTGCTGCAGAAGATGTAACAAAGAATTCACTAGCTGAAACCGTACCAATCGCATAACGTGGTTGAATTTTCTTGCTTGAAAGTAAGAGCGGTGTATTCACTGGACCCCAGCCTCCACCACCGATAGCATCTAAGAAACCTGCAATCGCACCTTGTGGAATCACTTTGAAACTACTCAAATCACCAACATGCGTATGGTGTTCATGTGTTCTTTTAAATAAGAATTGATATAAAATATAGAATCCCATGCTTAATAAAAAGAGTGCAATGAATGGTTTAATGTAATTACCGTGAATAAACGTTAAAACGCCTGCACCTATGAAGGCTGAAATAGAACCAGGTATCGCAAGCTTTAACATCGTTGGCTTATGAACATTTTCAAATTTCCAATGAGATGTACCAGAAGCTGCAGTGGTAGCAATTTCTGAGAAATGAACTGTTGCAGAAACTACTGCTGGCGCAATACCATAAGTGAGTAAAATGGATGATGATGATGCACCAAATCCCATGCCGAGTGACCCATCTACAAGTTGTGCTAAAAATCCCGCTATTGCGAATATTAATACTTTGCGCATATATCAAATGCCCCCATTCTTCATTAAACCTGTGATTGAAGCCATCGGATGAATTCATGTTGCTTATTCTCATCTAAATATGTGTCTGATAAAATTTGTTCAAGTAACGCATGTTTATCAGATGGCTCTATGCTGAGTGCTTTAATGTATTGTCTACTTTCATATAGAAATTGAACATAAGTTACATACTCCTCATTATATGTATCCTCTAAATGATTAATAATACGTTGTCCTAACTTTGGACTCGCACCTTCAGTGGATACACTAATCGTTAAGCGATCCCTTCGAAAAACATTAGGAAACGTAACATTACCTAATTCAGCTTGTTCTGCATGATTAAATAACACATGTTCAGGTACTGATAACCTTACCTCTTCATTGACCTCTGAATGATTGGTAGCAGCAATTACCATATCTGCCTCTTCAATATCAGTAGGTTCGAAACGTTTTTCCAAATAAGTGATGCGCTGAGTTTCAACCCATTGTGCTATTTGATTAGTGATAACCGGGCTTACAACGTGAATATGTTCTGTGTAATTTAACAATGTTTTAATACGTCGTGTAGCAATTTTCCCACCACCGACAACAACAACTTTTTTGTTTGTTAAATCTAACATTAATGGCATATTCACGGTAAATCCCTCCTCGTATTTGTCATATTCATCTTACTATTTTTCTTCATTTTCAGAAAATAAATGATAAAACTAAAACAGTCCTAATTAGATGTCACTTTAGGAATTGACAATTTGTTTACATCAGCTTGCTCCACAAACCAATTGATCTTCTCTCGCATATGGACTACATCACCAATGATGATCATAGCTGGGTTCGTTATTTGATGTGCCTTATCTACAATATTACCAAGTGTACCAGTAATCGTTTTTTGTCGTATTGATGTACCCATGTGAACGAGTGCGACTGGCGTTTCTGATGAACGACCATGTTTCGTTAATAAATCACAAATTTCTGGAAGTCGTTTAACTCCCATATAAACGCATAACGTTTCTGGTCCATTCGCTAAATGTTCCCAATATTGTTCTTTATCCATACCTGGTTTATTGACTGCGGTTACGAATGCGACAGATGAACTAAAATCTCTGTGAGTGACAGGAATACCTGCGTATGCTGGTGCAGCAATACCCGATGTAATACCAGGTACAATTTCAAACGGAATATTGTGATTTGCTAGTACTTCCGCTTCTTCGCCACCTCTACCAAAGACGAAAGGATCGCCACCTTTTAATCGTGTAACAGTATGCCCTTTCTTAGCTAAAGTGACCATCATTTTATTCGTTTCTTCTTGTGGTAATGAATGCTTATTAGGATCTTTACCACAATAAAAGAATTTAGTGGAAGGAGAGGCGAATTCTAAAATTTCTTTATTAATCAAACGATCGTAAAGAATCACATCTGCTTTTTTAATTGCTTTTAAACCTTTAATTGTTAATAAATCAGGATCACCAGGACCTGCACCAACTAGAAATACCTTGCCCATATTAATCACTCCCCCTATAGATTAGCTATGGAAGTCGCGACCATCATGGACTTTTGCTACCACACCTGAACGTATGACGAAATCACCAAAGTGCTCGCCTTCAAGTCGTTCTTTACCGTAACTCATCAACAATGGACGTAAACTTTCTAATATTTCATTTTCACCGATATTTTCTTTATACAATTTATTGAGACGCTCACCTTTGAAGCCACCACCTAAATACATGTTATATTTGCCAGGTGCTTTTCCGATAAATGCGACTTCAGCAAGTGCAGGTCTTGCACAACCATTTGGACATCCTGTCATACGAATTGTAATTTCTTCTTCCTGAACTCCAGCTTCATCTAATAAATCTTCAATTTTAGAGATTAAAGATGGTAAGTATCTTTCCGATTCTGCCATCGCTAATCCACAAGTTGGAAAGGCTACACATGCCATAGAGTTTCTACGTAATCCAGTATAGTTCTTACCATCTGTAAGACCATACTTATCAATGATAGCTTGGATTTCATCTTTTTTCTCAGGTGTAACGTTAGCGATTACTAAATTTTGATTCGGTGATAATCTGAAGTCACCTGTATGCATTTCAGCAATTTCTCTAAGTGCTGTTTTCAATTTATAATCTTCAGTATCTTTGACTCGTCCATTTTGAATAAACAACGTAAAATTCCAATTGCCATTACCCTCAATCCAACCTAAACGATCACCATTATGTTCAAATTCAAAGTCACGTGCATCTTCAATATCCCATCCTAATCGACGGTTCAATTCTTCTTTGACCCAAGCTTCACCAAGACGATCGACTGTATATTTAAAGCGTGCATTTTTACGATTTTCACGATTACCGTAATCTCTTTGAATTGTTAAAAGCTTTTCACAAACATCTACAGCTTTTTCTTTTGGTATGAATCCTATTAAACGCCCTAGTTGTGGATACGTTTGAGTATTACCGTGAGTCATACCCATACCTCCACCAATCGTGACATTAAATCCTAGTAATTCATCGTTATCTACAATAGCAATAAGTCCGATATCTTGTGAATAGACATCGATATCGTTAGAGGGTGGTACAGCAATACCGATTTTAAATTTACGTGGTAGATACGTATTACCGTATATCGGCTCCTTTTCCTCACTGGAATCTAATACTTTCTCGCCATCTAGCCAAATTTCATGATATGCGCCAGTTCTTGGAAGTAAATGATTACTAATGTCAGTAGCATATGTGTTCACTTCTTTGTGAACTTTTGATTGATAGGGATTTGGGTTACACATCGTATTACGATTTACATCGCCACAAGCAGCTATTGAATCTAAGACAGAGTCGTTGATCTCCTTCATAGACTGTTTTAAGTTACGCTTTAAAATTCCGTGAAATTGAAATGCCTGTCTTGTGGTCAATTTAATCGTTTGATTAGCATGATTATTAGAGATGTCATCCATAGCAATCCATTGATCTGGTGTCGCTTTCCCCCCTGGTACACGAACACGTATCATAAAACTATATGCTGGTTCTAATTTTTGTTTACGACGTTCATCTCTTAAATCTCTATCGTCTTGCATGTAACTTCCGTGGAACTTTAATAGCTTAGCGTCATCTTGTGAAATCGAGCCCGTAATTGGATCGGCAAGCCCTTGTTCGATTGTTCCACGTAGAAAGTCACTGTCGGCTTTTAAAAATTCCATTTCATCAAGATTCTTATCAAGTTCTTCTGAAATTTGTTTATTTGTTCTAGCCATGTATCCCCCATCCTTTCTATTAATACACGTCTCGTTGATATCTCTTATCTCGTTTCAATTGCTTCAAGTATTCTTCTGCATCTTCTTCAGAAAGATTTTGTTCTTTCACTAATACATTACGAATAGCTTGATGAACATCCTTAGCCATCTTACTCTCATCACCGCACACATAAATCGCTGCACCATTTTCAATCCATTGGTTAAATTGCTCACTATTTTCAGCAATTTTATGCTGTACATACACTTTTTGATCCGTATCTCTTGAAAAGGCCACGTCTAACTTAGAGAGGGTGCCATCATCGAGCCATTCTTGCCATTCAGTTTGGTATAAGAAATCAGTAGTGAAGTGTTGTTCACCAAAGAATAGCCATGTGTGACCTTCAAATCCTAGCTCTTCACGTTCTTGCATATACGATCTGAATGGCGCAACACCAGTTCCTGGACCTATCATAATCACTGGGGTCTCTTCGTTTTGAGGGAATTTAAAATTTGGATTACGTTTCAAGTAAATTGGAACCGTATCACCTTCTTGAATTCTCTCCGCAAACTGTACTGAGCATACACCTGTACGATCACGACCATGCGCGTTATATCTTACAGCGCCCACCGTAATATGCACCTCATCAGGCGTTGCTTTATAACTACTTGAAATTGAGTACTCTCTCGGTGGTAACTTTCTGAGTAATTGATACATATTTTCTGGCTGAAGTTCAGTTGTTGCAAAATCATTTAATAAATCAATGAGGTCGCGACCTTCAATATAATTTTGAATCCATTCCTTGTCTTGAACTTTCTCGCTAAGTTCATCATTGTTAAAGAACGTTGCCGCATTCTCAACTAAAGGTTTTGTTAACTTCGTTATTTCAAAATGAGAAGTTAATGCATCTTCAAGATTAAGTGTATCGCCATCTTCATTAATTAACACTTGCGTGTCCGGACTCCATCCTAATGTACTGACGAGCAAGTCGACGAGGGCTGGATCATTTTGAGGTAAGACAACAATACAATCGCCAGGTTCATATTCTTCACCGAAATTATCAAGTAATAATTCAATGTGTCTTGTTTCTTTATTTGAACCTCTACCATTTAAATTAATATTCGTTAAGACTTCGGCTTCATAAGGATTAGACTTTGAATATTTCTTCTCCTTTGCGGATTTAATAGACTCACTTACCACTTGTTCACTGTCAGTGCCTGCTGGTGTTGAATCTATCGCATTGATGACATTCGCCATCCACTTTTCAGCATCTTCATCATAATCAACATCGCAATCGACACGGTCATAAATTCTCTCAGCACCTAATTCTGCAAGGCGGTTATCAAAGTCTTTACCAGTTTGACAGAAGAATTCATAAGTTTGGTCTCCTAATGCTAAAACTGAGAATCTTACACCATCTAATTTAGGCGCTTTACGACCATGGATATATTCATGCAATTCTACAGCATTATCTGGAGGGTCACCTTCCCCATGCGTTGCAGTCACAATAAATAAATCTTCAACTTTCTTAAGATTTTTAGGCTTGAAGTCGTCCATAGATTTAAGTGTGACATCATTTCCAATGTTAGATAAACGTTCTTCAAAGATTTCTGCTAACCCTTGTGCATTACCTGTTTCAGAACCATAAAGAATAGTAATCGAGCGTTGTTCTGGCGTTACTTCAGGCTCTTTTCGATGTAACATGGCTTCAGTTTCTTGACTTACTGAAGACGTTGAAGATGATGCTATATTGTCAGAAGCTCCCTCACTCGTAGCATTCGATGATTGGTTTGCCATGAGGTAGCCACTTAACCAAGTTTGTTGTTCTGGTGTTAAAGTTTGGAGTAATTCATTAATCTGTGCTGCTTGCCCTTCAGTAAAGGGGCTATTAGTGACACTTAAGTTCAATCATATACACCTCTTATCTTAATTATCCCGATATTTGATTATATTTATTTCTGAAAATGTTTCCAATATCGTTTATTCTAGTATGTACTAAATATTCACGACAGTAAATGAAAGAGAGTGATGCACAATACATCTATCCCTATTCATTAACCGCCGAGAATCATTTTATGTTTCAACAATTTTTAAATGAGTTTTACTATAACAAAGTAAGTTTTTGGTTATATCTTATCGGAATACTATGTTTTAAAGTCAAAAAATTTTGATTACCTTATTATGGTTTGTCTGCAACATGTAAGCCACATTCAGTTTTTTCGAAATTAGACCATCTGCCAGCACGGGAATCATTTGAGTCAAATACTGGTGCAGTGCAAGGGATACAACCGATACTAGGATAATGTTGATCATGCAATTCATTGTAAGGTAAATCATTACTCTTGATATAGTCCCAAACCTCGTCTTCAGTCCAATAAATAAGCGGACATACTTTAACTGATTTAAATCGTTCATCTTTATTAATAAAGTCCGTGTTTGCACGTGTTGGTGATTGGGCACGTCTTAATCCTGAAACCCATGCTACCGCGCCAGATAAAACTTCCTCAAGTGGTTTAATCTTGCGAATATAACAACATTGATTAGGATTATTCTTCCATAGAGCGGGATTATATTTATCAGCCTGTTCTTCTAATGTAAGTTCTGGTTTTTTCATTTTAATTCGAAGTCGTGGATATTTCTCTTTCACTCTATCAATTAAATCGTAAGTTTCTTGGAAATGTAAGTCTGTATCTAAAAAGACGATCTGTGCATCTGGTTTAATTTGATAAATTAAATTGATAAGCACCATGCTTTCAGTCCCAAAACTACATGAATAGACGATATCGTCACCATAGATTTGGTAAGCCCATTCTAATATTTGGTAGGCACCTTTGGTTTGGTCGTCAGCATCGATAGTGTCGATAAAAGGATCACCCGTAAAACTATCATACGTAATCTTATCTACTGACATCAATTTATGATCCCCCCTCATTTCATAAATTCATTCAAACACTTAAATTCCTATCTGAATTGTCAAAATAATTATGTTTACTACTTTAACTACTTTTAATTTGAAAGTCAAGATACCAGTGTAAATATTCATCATTAATTTTAAAATTAAATACTAAAAACTCTCTTAAAAGTCACTTCGACTTAAAAGAGAGCTAACACATCATCATTTATTCATTTAATAATTCTTTAATGAATTCCTCCATCTCTTCTGGAGAGTCATAAGGAAGATACTTGCCTACTACTTTACCCTCTCTATCAATAACAAACTTTGTAAAGTTCCACTTAATTTGCGAACCAAATAATCCAGGTTTCTCGCGTTTTAAAAGCGTATATAAAGGATGTTCATTGTCACCATTTACAATTGTTTTCGAGTGGATAGGAAATGTAATACCAAACCGTCGACGGTAAGTATTGTAGATTTCATCCATCGACCCAGGTTCTTGATTGTCAAAGTTATTACAAGGAAAACTTAAAACAACTAATCCATCATTTTTATATTTTTGATATAACGTTTCCAATCCTTCAAATTGATCGTTTAATGCGCAATTAGTTGCTGTATTTACGATAATAAGAACCTTTCCTTTATATTCTTCTAAAAAGTAAGTAGAACCGCCACACCTTTCTACTTTTATATCATAAACACGCTTACTCATTGAGATACACCTCTACATCATTGCGAATTTTAATAAATCAATAACGCCACTAGATGCTCCAGGGAAAGCAAAAATATTTTGAATTAATTTTTGAGCTGTCATTTTGTTATTAATAATAAATTTACTAAACCACTTGCATTATTACTGTGAATTTCTACAATCATTGCTTGTGATTATCTAAGATAATAGATATTTCCGCTTCAGTTTTATTATTATACTCAGAAATCATTTGTTTACCGCGTGATACGGCAAATGATATCGACTTCGACTCCTTTTTAAACATGACAGATACGAATTCTATACATATGATACCCGCTACAATAAAAGTTATACTTTTATGACTTCGTTACCTCGTCTTAGCGAACAGTATTTCGGACTGTTTAACATTTAATTCTTAGTTTCTTTTCATTAAATAGGTCTAATTATTTATTCATGCCATTGTGAGTTTAAGTGTCCTTAACTCATAAAACAAGTCACACGAAATATTACGAATTGGTTAAACCAAACCATTTAAATTCTCTCTTTCATAATTGCGTCAATCATCGACTCACATGATAAGTTTAAAATATAACTAGTTTTCTAGTAACATGTGTTACTTATTCACACATTCACCTCTTTTCAATCGAGTACGATTGGTTGAATTCTATTACATTGTATTTCACAATTCAAAATATTTGCATAATTTTATATAAACAAATAGAGTTGCTTTCGCAACTCTCTATAATTGATCAACATTTTCGATAACAGATATTTTCCCATTTTTAACATTAACTAATACAGAGAAATCATTATCTTTATTGCTATCATAGATTAATTGATTTGGCTTTCTGTCATCAGGTTCGTTATATTTTTGGATAAATTGATCTTCTGAAATATCATTAGGGGCCACCCCTACATGAACAACTTCATCATTCTCATACGCAACTGCTAAGTTCCCATACTTTTCGTAAGTATAATTTGAACTATCAACATTTCCATCGGATTTACCAAATTTTTCTTCAACTTCTTTACGTGTCATACCTGTATATATACCTTGATAACCACTCGTTGACGCAGATTTCATATACCCTTTATCAAATGCTGTACTAAAGACATCAATATGCGGACCTTTAGAAGTTGAATCTTTCTCACTTTTTGAATCATTTGTATTAGATGGACTTGATTGAACAGATTCTGATGTCTTATCATCATCTTTGACATAATGTTCATAAGCATAATATGCTCCGTAAAGCATAGCAGCAATGAATCCTATAAAGATGAGTGATAATAAAATAATTAAACCTGTTGGCTTCTTACTACGAGATGCACGTTGTAAGTTGTAGTTAGAATGGTTTTGGTTATAATGAGGTGGGTGATTTTGATATGATTGCCTAATATGTGCTCCACATTGATTACAAAATGATTGGCCCTCTTTTAATTGATGTCCACAATTTGAACAGTACATAACTAACCCTACTTTCAATTTTTACTCAAATTAAGTTGTTAAACAATATTTTAAAATATTTTTTATAGAAAATCTATGCTCTTAATAGTTGAAAATACTGTTATTCATCTTGCTTCTAATTTTTAATATAAATTATGAAAAGAGTTAGTTATAAACAAAGCCACTCCCAAAATTATGGAGTGGCTTTATATACAATCATTCATATTATACATATAAATTTATGTCATATTCTTATTGAGTTTTATCATGGGTATCTTCGTAACGAATACGTTGTCGATAGCCATACGTACTTTCTTTAATTAACTGATCATTTAATAAACCTGCACCTATAGCACCTGCAACTGTAGAAACAGATGCTGCAAACCAAGGAATACTTAAATAAAGATCTGGACCTGCTGGACCTTTAAGACTTACTTGTTGTCCTAAAAAGTCTGCTGGTAGCAACACTAACTCTGCAATCAAGAACAGAGTATATAAAATAATATAGTAAATGATAATGGCAATAATTAACGTCATAATTGTCGTAGCATTATATAACCAAGTTATCCTTTTATTTTTACTTGATTTAACAGATTCCCAAAGATCGTGAGACATCATAATCCATATTAACATGCCAATAATCGCGATAATGGATATACCAAATAGACGCCACATTGAAAAGTTATTGGCCATTTTCCACATCGTTGTAAAGACAAGCCCGAAAGCGCCTGTCGTAAAGGCAATGGCAACTATATTACTTAAACTTGCCATCATATTTAATGGGTTATTAGCAAATGTCATACCACTGACAAGTCTAAACATACCTCTAGAACGAGAACTTGATAAATATCTTAAATGATATGACTCAGTTTCTTCTAAATACACTTGAGTTTTATCTATTTTAGAGAGAGGAAATTGTTTTTTAACGGATGTCTCTATATTGTTATTATCATCGTAATTACGACTTTCGTGTTCTGCTTCATGGAGTTCTTGAATGATACTAAGAATTGCTTGTTTAAATCTATTTTTTACTGGGCGCCAGCCAAATGCTGGATATGAGAAGATTGCTGCGCCGTTATACATGTTGATATCTAATGCCATCACTTGATGATCAGCAAACATCGGCAAGTCAGTAATTGAAATGACGTAATCCCATTGACGCTTATCATGATAATCTGCAACTTTCTTAAATATTTCATCTACAGATTCTGCGAAGCCAGTTAATGGATCTGTAACCAAATCAAATATCCATTCTTTTTCGTTGTTGTATTGTTCAGACAACATATCTGGCAACTCTTCCATCAAACTTTCTGCTAGACGTTCTGTAACCCCTGGCGCTACAACTAGTCCAACCGTTCTTTTCTCCAAATCTGCCATTACTCATCCTCCTCTCTGTGACCTTGTTTTTTACCTTCATATTGTTCATCTTGCTGATCATTACTTGAAGCTTGTTGTTCAACTTTCTGATGTGATACGTCTTGAGATTGTTGTTGTTCTTTTTGTTCTTCTTCTGCCTCTTTATAGCGATGATATTGTCTATATGAATACGTAATGCGTCGTATTTTTTCTTCATCTTCAACTGTAGAACCCATAGCGCCTGCTAATAGACCTAATGACGCGACAAACCAAATCAATCTTAAATAATTAGTAAAGGTAAATTGAGCCTTTGCACTTGTCCAACTATTAAATAAATCAACTGGTACAAATAGCGTAATACTGATAATGAGTAAAATGTATAGAATAAAATAATTCATTAAAGTAATCACACTCAATGTAACTAGTGTCGTTGAGTTATAGATATAACGATAAACGCGTTGGGATTTCGCAGTCTTTCTTTCTAATAATTGATGTGCGTATAGTAACCAACCTGCCATACCTAATATCGCAATAATCATAAGCAGTATAAGTCTGAAAGGTGAATAAATGACACTGAGTTCCCAAGGCATAGAGAAAATTGAAATATACGTACCTGTAGCAAATGCAACGGAGATAATCTTTTTAAAATTAAAGATATTCTTCCATGGCTGATTGGCTCGTGTTAAACCACCAATAAGTTGAATCCAACTAATGATAAATAATGTATTAATGTAACGTCTTTTTTCAGATTCATCTTCATTAAGTTCAACTGATTTCATGCGTACAAATGGATGTGGCGCATTTTTACTTTTCGGATCTTCATAGTATAACTGTTCAATCAAAGATGTCACAGTCTTAACTAATTTACTGTTCAAACCCATAAAGCCAAGTGAAGGTAGAGATAACATAGCTACTTGCTTATCATTATTATAGTCACTAATCACGACTTTATTATCAGAAATACTCGGTAAATCAGTTAAACAGATGACATAATCCCAGTGATGGTCGTCCTTTAATTGAGCGGCCTTGTCCACACTTTCATGTACATCTTCAGCTGAACCTATCATTAAATCTACTTTAATATCGAAGTTCCAATGGCTATCACCTTCGATACGTTCAGTAAGCAATTTTTTTACTTTTGGTATGATTCTCTTCGCATGATGATGTGCAACACCTGGTGAAGGTATGATGCCGACTGTATGCATATGCGTTAGAACCTCCTTTCGTTTTTCATTTTCAGGAAAATTAAATTTAATATAGATAAAGTGTACGTTAACACTACCTCTAGCGTGCCAACGTACACTTCTATTCATTCATTTATCAAGTTCCAATTGTAACATTTATTTCGCAAGTACGAGTGGTGAAAAGATGATATAACTTATTACCACTAATGCCAAGATAATTATTCCAGCAACATAGCGATATTTCCATGGTGTCATATCGACCTGTGCTTGACGTGATTTTAAGTCATATTCACTAGAAGGTTTAATCTTATTGAAAATTAATACAATAATTAAATCTACAAAGAATAATACGCTGAATGTATATAGATAGTTAATTTCTGTAAATACGAGACTCACAATCGCATATATTATAATGTGTGTAGCAAGTGCAACTTTAGCACCTAACTTAGATGTCTTCTTAGAATAGAATGCGACAAACACAAGTACGAGTACTGGCATACTATAAACACCATTGAATTGTTGTACAACAGCGTATAAACCACTTGGGAATAATGAAATGACTGGCGCAAGCCCTACTACAATTGCGCCAATAACGATTGTCGCAATGTGACCTACACGTGCAATATGTTTATCAGATTTATTCTTTCCAAAGATGGGTTTATAAAAATCAAGCGTAAGTAATGTCGTTGTACTGTTTAATGAACCTACAAATGAGCTTAAGATTGCTCCGAAAATCACGGCACCAAATAAACCGAAAGCCCAATCAGGTAGTACTGAACTTACAAGCGCTGGATACGCATTGTCTGGAGTTTTAATACTGCCATTAAAGTAGTTGTATGCAACTACTCCTGGAAGCACTGTAAATAAAGGCCCGAACACCTTGAATAAACTTAAGTATATAGCACCTTTTTGTGATTCCTTTAAGTTCTTAGCAGCAAGCGCTTTTTGAACAATCATTTGGTTTGCGCACCAGAAGAATAAATTGTTGAAGAACATACCGAAGAATAACGTAGGCCATGGCACAATATCAGAATCGATTTTACCGAAGCCATTCAATTTCTCTGGCGTTTTTTGAACCATTTTATCGAAACCATGGATAAAATTACCGTCACCTAGATGTCCGAGACCTAGAATTGTAATCGCAAGTCCACCGATAATAAGCGCCATACCATAAATAGAGTCACTGAATGCGCTAAGAGATAAACCACCGACAAATAAATAGATGATTCCTACAACGCCTATGACCAAGGAAATAATGATAACGGCAGTTGTACTGCTTACTCCTAAATATTTATCAATGTTAAACATTTTGTTGAACACGAGTGAACCAGAGTAAAGTACAACGGGTAAGAATGAAACGACGTATGTGAAAATAAATAAGATAGATACAAATCGCTTAGTAAAAGTATCATATCTTAATTCTAAGAATTCAGATATAGTCGTAACACCATATTGTAAATATTTAGGTAAGAAGACCCAAGCTAATAGTACAACCGCTACAGCTGCAGTAACCTCCCATGCCATAACTTCCATACCTTGTGAATAACTTTGTCCATTCTGTCCCACGATTTGCTCCGTAGATAAATTAGTCATAATAATCGTCGAAGCAACTGTGAATCCTGTCAGACTGTTACCTCCCATAAAGTAACCATCTGAACTATCTGTTTTAACTTTTTTCGATTGTAGATAAGCGTATAATGAAATACCACCTACTACCAGAATGAATAAGAGTATCGATATCCAATTCATCCTCAATAATTCCTCCCTCAATCATTTTGAACATTAGCATGCAAAAATATATAGACTTAAATATAATCATTTAAACTTCGTTTTTAAATGTACATTGAATTGTGTGCATCGAAAAATTCTAGACTAATTCATTAACATTTTCAATAGTTGTATGTAAATTTCATTTTCGATAATAAATCTGTTCAAAGTTTTATATTATATAATAGGAAGAAACTCGTTCATCATGTATTTATAGATATTGAAAAAACCGACCCACTCATTTTGGTGGATCGGTCTTTGTACTTAATAAACTTATACAGTTATTAATTTAATATTTAAATGGATTGTCTTCTTTTTCGTTTTTACGATGACGCTCTTCTTCTTTAATAAAATCATCACGTTTAGTGTCATTAGAATTAAAATCATGATGATTATCTTTTGAATGATTGTTTAAATCACGAGACTCTCTGTCACTATTGTGTGAATATTGATCTTTAATTTCTTGTTGTTCTTGCTTTTTGTCATCACCAGATAAAATAAATGAGTTATTCTTCTCATTAACTTGTCTGTTACCATTTTCATAGTGCTCATTATTTTGATAATTGTCATGAGAATGTGTATTATCATGAGCATTATGGTGATCATGATTATGATGATTGTCGTCGTGACTATGATTTCTATCATATTCATTATGATTGTTATTGTAATTATTGTTTCTGTCATATTCATTGTGGTTGTTATTTCTATGGTGCTCATTATTTGCATAGGCATTGTGATTATCATTGTATTGATGATTTGGATCATTTTTAGGTTTACGTGCTAATAGCATGATACCTGCAATTATCCATAAAATACCTGCTAAGAAACTTGAAGTAAGTAACGCAATAACACCTACGATTAATAAGATGATACCTGCAATTTTAGATTTTTTACTGATTAATAATGTAGCAATAATTGCAAGAATTAATAATACTATAAAACCAATGATGTACCATGTACCCATACTTGATAACATTCCATATGACTGATTAAGTTGGTCAGATGATACACCTTGATTTGAATCTTGAGTATTATGAATCATTTTATGTTTAAAATCTTTATTACCCATCATTGAAACCATTAAAGCAATAAAACCTAAGTATAAAAGATGGAGTATATTTCCTATCCAAGATAGAACTTTTTCAACAGTACGTTTTATCATGTTTATAATTCCTCCTTTGCAAGATATTTGTTTAATACCCTAAAAATTTAGATTTATTCTTAAAAATTAAAAAAAGAATTTAACATTTTATTTGAAGTTATTAATTTCATGAAAATATAAAGGTCATTTCAATTAAATTTAAAACAATATTAGCACTAGAAATACAAGTTTTATAGTGTATAAAAAAGACTAAGACACGATAAGCATGTCTTAGCCTTTGAAATATTAATGTTTATTATTAATGATCATATAGTAAATACGTGAAGTTACCCAGTACATAAGAGAATATATAGCGATAAATGCTAAAGTAACTCCTATAAAGCTTGTAGCAAATACTCCACTATTTTTAGGTGTTATAAATCCAAGAAGATTAAAAATAATTTTGGAAGCAACTAAGGTATGGATAATTGCTACAATAACAGGTATTGAAAATATCCATATAATTTGTTTATTGATAATTTTCTTAATTAAGTCTTGTTCAAGTCCAATTTTTCTCATTACTTCATATTCACGTCTATCATCATAACCTTCAGAAATTTGTTTGTAATACATCATTAGGAAGATAGCGATGAATAATACGAAGGATACCACAGTCCCGACAAATATCAATCCGCCATTAACGCCAGTCCACTCCTTTTCAAATCTGGGTCTATCCTCTACAAACGCTCCATTATTGCTATTTTTATTTATTTTATTTATTTGAGAAGCACTGAGTTTTTTATCCCCCATAACATTGAATTCTAAAAAAGATCGTGGATAGTAGTCATCATCTTTAGAAAAATTATTTAGGTAATTATATAACTTTTCTTTAATTTTATTATTTTTCGTTACTAAATAAGCACCGTCCATAAAATTTGATAGCGTATTTATATTCATTTTCTTAATATGCTTCAACCTATATTCAGTTCCATTGATTTTTATTTTATCTGTCTTATTTAAAACGGAATTATCTGTATTAATTGCTATCTCATTACTTTTAAGACTTAAGTTAGGGTGATATTTATTATAATCATTAAGTGTCATAAAATATGTCGTAATATAGTGAGGTACTTCTTTAGATAAATAGAATAATCGACCATCAAACTTTTTTGAGTTCGGCCTTAATATAGTGTTATTTTTATTATTTACAAATTCAGCCTTATTGCTTTTTAGACTATACATTTTAAAGGTATCGGTTTTAACGTGCCTTTGAATATCATTTTCTAATGAATCCATTATTTTTTTTACTTTTTTATCTTTATGAACGTCTCCACTCACGCTGATAAAATATTCATTTGGCCATATTTGATCTATTCGTTCATTGAAACCTCTATAAGTGTGAATTGTCATACCTAAAGTAACTATGAGGAATGTAGCTAATAATGATATAGTAGCTAAGCTTACTGCGTTAGATTTTAATCTACTTCTCAAATTAGATACAGTGAAAAAATTATTAGTCTTGTAATAAAAGTTAGGTATTCTTTTTAACCAATCTAATATTAATACGCTTAAAGATATAAAGAGGAAGTATGTTCCTATAAAAACACTAAGCATAGCTACAAATATACTTGCTAATGAACCAATCATAGTATTGTTCTGTAAGGCAATACTATACCCAAACCCAGTTAGAAGAATTCCTAATAACAATGAAATGTAAGTAAAAATTTTAGACGTTTTTCCAGTTTTTTTACTATTTTGGTTAACTAATTTAAGTGGACTTTGAAAGGTTACCTTTATAATATTTATAATATTAAGCACGATTAAAACTACCACTAGCATGATTAAAGTTATCCACATTGCTCTAATATCAAACGGGTAATCAACTAAACTTGCACTCTTCCCTATCCATATTTTACTTATAAGCATAAAAAATAAAGAACCGAACAAGTATCCCCCAATTAAACTTATACAACTAATAATTACGAAATTGATCAAAGATTCAATAACCAAAGAAACTTTTATATGTTTTTTCTCCATCCCTAAAATCATGTATACAGCAAACTCTCGTTGCCTTCTTTTAATTACAAAGTTATTAGCATATACAACAAATATTAACGTCAACATAGACATGAGTACATTACCTAAAACAGCAAATAGCGGAAGCGTGACGCTGTGTCGCTGAGTATACGTATTTTGAGTTATCGATATTAATATATACTCAATACCAAACATGATACTCACAGCAATAATAAACGGAATAATAATATGACGTTGTGTGACATACCCACGTTTTATCATTTTCCATATCATCTTGAATGTCACACTAATCACCTCTTCCATTTAGGATAGCTAAGCTATCTGCAATCCGTTTCTGATATTCATCTCGAGATTCTTCACCACGATAGATTTCATGATAAAGTTTCCCATCTTTAATAAAAATAACTCTTTCGGCATATGACGCATCGATATTAGAATGTGTCACCATTAAGATAGTTTGATTATTTTGGTTAATTTCTCGAAATAATTTCATAAGGTTTTTAGAAGTTTTGGAGTCTAGTGCTCCAGTAGGTTCATCGGCTAGTAATAATTTAGGCTGAGCGATGAGTGCGCGTGCTATAGCAATTCGCTGTTTTTGCCCGCCTGAGATTTCGTATGGATATTTGTCCAACAAATCATTAATACCTAATTGAGTGCTTATTGTTTCAAGTCGTTCATTCATTGTTTTAGGACGTTCATTAGAAAGGACAAGTGGCATTAGAATGTTGTCTTTATTGGTCATAGTGTTTAAGACATTAAAATCTTGAAAGACAAATCCTAAAGTTTCTCTATGAAAACGGGCAACTTCTTTATTTCGCAGTTTGTTGATTGCGGTTCCATTAAGCGAAATAAAACCTTCTGTTACCTTATCGAATGTCGCAATGAGATTGAGTAGCGTAGATTTTCCCGAGCCAGATTCACCCATGATAGCTACAAACTCGCCGTCATCAATTTCTAAATTCATATTATTTAATGCGGTAGTTGAGTTAAGTCCTCTTCCATATACTTTTTTTACATTTTTCACTTCTAATAACATCACGAATGCCCCTTTCTCATTTCACTTAATATCATAAAATAAAAAAGTGCCAACAACATTCATAATTTCTTACAAATATTGTTGGCAAACTTACAATTTTGAAAGTTAGCTAATCTTCGTTGGGAAAATGTATTTTAAATGTCGTACCTTCACCAAGTCCTGAATCTACATCGACCTCATGATTCAAATGATTAGAAATATGCTTAACAATGAACAATCCTATGCCGCTTGATTCTTCATTAAGTCTGCCGTTGTAACCAGAATAGCCTTTATCAAATATTTTAGGAATATCTGCTTTACTAATACCTACACCATTGTCTTTAATGATTAATGTTTGTTTAGCAGAATCAAATTCAATCCAAATGTCTTTTCCACGCGCGTACTTCAAAGCATTATTTAAAATTTGTTCTATCATAATAGACGCCCATTGTGCATCCGTTAAAACAGTTGCTTCACACTTTTCATAGTGTATTTTAGTATGTTGTTCGATAAATTGAATTCGATATTTCATGATTAACGGACGTATTAGTTCATTCACTGTCACTGATGAAATTGTCATATCAGATTCTTCGTTGAGTAATTTTAAATAACTCAATGCTAAGCTTGTATAGTTATCAATTTGAACAATTTCTTGTCTTACGCGATTGACAACATTTTCTTCATTACGTTCGAGTAATAGTTGTGACGCTGTGATAGGTGTCTTAATTTGGTGTACCCATGTTAAAAAGTAACTTTCCACATCATTACGATATTCTACTTGGCGATTTTTTACTTCAGTTAATTCATTTTCCAAATTATCTACCTTCTCTTTAAGATCCTCATTTCTCTTAAATCCAAGGTACTTTACCCACCAATGAATAACAATGATGAGTAATACGATTCCTAACGCAAGACCGAAGGCACTAAATGGTAATGAAAATAAGTAAAATATTAATGCAAATAATAAAAATATACAAAATATAATTGTAATCTCATTTCGAATCGATTTTATAAAAGATAGTAACATAATCATTAAACCCTATATCCGACATTTTTCTTAGTTTCAATAAAATCATCAACGCCTATAGATAATAACTTCTTGCGTAATCTAGTCATATTAACTGCTAAGGTATTGTCATCAATAAAGTTTTCAGATTCCCAACACTTTTCAATTAATGCTGTACGACTCACGTATTTTCCTTCATTTTGGAATAACATTTTCAAAATTTGAAGTTCTGTTAATGACAATTGAACAGCGTCATCATCCTTTACGAGTTTCGCCTCATCAAGAATCAACTTGCAACCTTTCACATCTAATTCATCATTTGATACGGATAAATCGTATGTACGGCGAAGTAACGCTTGTATCTTCGCTACTGTTAGCGATAAATTGAACGGTTTCTCAATAAAGTCATCGCCACCCATTTGAATAGCCATAATTTGATCCATATTATCGGTTCTTGAACTAATAAACATGATAGGAACATTAGATTCTTTGCGCATTTCTTGGCACCAATGAAATCCATTGAGTGTAGGTAAATTGATATCTAACAATACTAGTTGTGGTTCTGTTTCACGAAAATCTTCCATAATTTGATCAAAGTTTTCAACAACATTCACTTCATAATTCCATTTTGAAAGTTCATTAGCCAAGCTCTCAGCAATAACTAAATCATCTTCGACTATGAGAATCTTCATAACTGTTCACCTTTCAACGACATACTTTAACTATTTGTTCTCTTCTGAATCATAAACTTTATTTTTATCTTTTTCAATTTGGTCTTTTTGATCTTGAGCTTTTTTACTTCTTCTTCTTTCTTCAAAAATACCTAAAGCTATAAATCCAATAATCAATATTGGAGATAACATAACAAGTATCATTATTTCACCTTCTTTGAGGTTGTTTCGTCCTCATCGTTTTATAATAAAATTTCTATTTATCACTATTTTACATGTTTGTATCTAAAAAATACATTTTTAAATAAACACGATTCATACAATTTTTTGTCCTAAAATATTGAATGAAAAAAGGTAATCTCTGTATCTTTTAGTATAATAACTCAATTTAATTTTAAGCAATTAGAATTTAAATTCTTTTCAAATTTATATACATTTACAATTCATTTACTTAAAAATTACTTTTAATCAAAGTTCATACCCTATACTTAAAAATGCAATACATAACTTATTTAGGGGGCACATTAATTATGAGTTTCATTAATAAATTTGGTAAAACAACGATAGCAAGTTCTATTGTAGCTGCATCTGTAATAGGTGCTTCAAATGTATCACATGCTTCAGGAAGTGGTGCGGGTCCAGGTGAAAATGCTCAAGGACAGCAAGGACAAGATGATGCAGTAGCATTTGGTAATACTAAGAATCCTAAAAATGTTATTTTCATGGTTGGCGATGGCATGGGCCCATCTTTCAATACAGCATATCGTTATTATAAAAATCAACCTGGCGCTAAAAAAATGAATGCAACTGCATTTGATAAATACCTTAAAGGTACAAATCGTACATATCCTAATGATCCAAAAGAAAACGTAACAGATTCAGCTGCGGGCGGAACTGCTTTCGCGACTGGTCATAAAACATACAATGGCGCAATCAGCGTTGATAATAATAAAAAGGCATTAAAATCTGTTTTAGAACAAGCTAAAGAGCAAGGTAAATCAACTGGTTTAGTTACAACGGCTGAACTTACTGATGCAACTCCTGCTGTTTACGCATCACATGTTGACTCTCGTGATAAAAAAGATGAAATTGCTCAACAATTTTATAATGATAAAATTAACGGTCAACATAAAGTAGACGTTCTCCTAGGTGGCGGTTCTAAATACTTCGGTAAAGAAAATGGCAACCTTGATAAAAAATTCAAAAAAGACGGTTATGATTTAGTAAGTAATAAAACACAACTTCTTAATTCTCAAAGTGACAAAGTATTAGGAACTTTCTCTGAGAAAGATATGCCTCTTCAAATTGATGCACCATCTAAAAATCCTTTACTCGTAGATATGGAACAAAGTGCATTAAGTAAATTAGATAAGAACAATAAAGGCTTCTTCTTAATGGTTGAAGGTGCTTCTATAGATAAAGCTGCACATCCAAATGATGTTACTGGTGTAATGTCAGAAATGGGAGGCTTTGAAAAAGCATTCCAAAACTCTATCGACTATGCGAAAACACATAAAGATACTTTAGTTGTGGCAACAGCTGACCATTCAACTGGTGGTATGACGATTGCTAAAGGTAAAGATTACAAATGGAATCCAGAAGCTATTCATAAAATGAAACATTCTGGTATGTATATGACTAAAGAAATTGCTGCAGGAAAAGACCCTGAAAAAGTCATCAACGAAGGTTACGGCATTGACTTCCCTAGCAAACAAATGGATAAAGTGAAACAAGCTGCCAAAGATTTACGCAAACTTCAAAAAGAAGGTAAAGATGATAAAGATCCTAAAGTAGCAGAAGCTACTACAAAATTACAAAATGCCATCCAAGAACCAATTAATGATGCGTCCCACACTGGATGGACTACAAACGGTCATACTGGTGAAGATGTGAATACTTACGCTTACGGTCCAGGATCTAGCAAGTTTAAAGGCAACATGGAAAACACTAAGAGTGCTCAAAACATCTTCGACTTTTTCAAAAATGATGTAACATCTAATCAAAATCAACAATAATTCAGATATTTAATGATAAAGACGACTTGGTATATGCCAGGTCGTCTTTTTTAATGAAAAACCAGTTAGAACATCTTAGTGTCCTAACTGGTTGATATGCTTATTAATCTAAGTTTGCTTTATATTTTTTCATTACGCTATTTAGATCATTTTCATCTGGATAGAAGTACAATAAGTTGTCATTACCAACTATTTATAATTCTGCGTTTGACATACTTTCTTTTTTCATTTGATTGCGCTTAATTAAAGCAAACGCTCCTGCTCCTCCTGCCACTAATGCAACTGCTACTGAAACACCAATAATAATATTTCTTGTCATATCTTGCTCACCTAATCCTTTCTTTTGTTTTGATAATTTTGCCATTCTATTCTTAAATATGTTCATTACCGTTTTATGGGCTTTCGCTTGTGTTAATTTATAAACGACCCATGGTAATGTTGGTTCATATTCTTGAAGGGCAATAATCCCTTCATTTGTATTTCTCAATCTGCGAAATTCGAAACGTGCATTTCCTCCATTATCCGCATGTGCTAAATCGCCACCGACAATGCGATAAACTGCCATTTCTTCACTTGAGTCATGTTCATCTTTTTTCATTTTCAAAATAAATTTATTAATAAATGGTACATTCATATTGAATTCATGTTCATTAATCGTACCTTTCACTAAGTGCAATGTAATATTATTTATGAAACGAGCATATTCCGTTGTCACATCTTTAATACTATATCCATCAGGAATTTCAAATCGTGTGATGGCGCGCACATCTTTAATTTCTTCTTTCTTAGATTTAGAGTGACTAGAACTTTGTTTCGCCTTCTTCTTTTTCTCTTCTTTCTCTTCGTCTAAAGCACGTTTCACACTATCTTCAAATGTAATATTTCCTAATGACAATTTAGGTACGATGCGTTTATCATGCGGTACCATATCATGAATTAAACTATTCATTAACGGATAAACCATTTCTTTCGGTACACTTGAAATCAATTGAACCCAATAACGACTTACAATTATCGGTATAATGGGCAAGTCAAGCATAGGTAATGGTTTGTCTAATACTTTAGCTGTGCGCTGAATCAACTCTTTATAATTCATTGTCTCAGGCCCACTAATATCGATAGATTCATTTTCAGATGGAGAGCGTTCAACAAGTGCTGCTAACCCATCTATGACATCTTCTATCGCTACTGGTGCTATCATGTTATATGCCCAACTAGGTAATACCATAGCTGGTAAACGTTCAACTAAACGCTTAAGTATCGGATAAGAACTTCCCTTCGCACCAATAATTAATCCAGCGCGTAATGTACTAACCGGAATACCATAATCACCAAGAATCTTTTCACATTCAAGACGACTTCTTAAATGAGCTGATAAATGATTGTCATCTGGAATCAAACCACTCATAAAGACAATATGTTTAACACCCTGCTTTTTCGCTGCACGTGCGAAGTTATCTGCAAGCAGTGCATCCATATCTTCAAAGTTAGCTTGTGTTAACTTTGCTGATGGCATCATTGAATGGACGAGATAAATGGCTGTATCGATCCCTTCCATTACTTCAGTAATTTCATCTAAATCAAATAAATCTGCAGATTTCCAAGTAACATTCTCCTCATTCTGTTTGTTACTCGTATTTCTAGAAATCGCGATGATTTCATGTTGATCTTTTAATTTATCTTTAAGGTGACCACCGATATATCCCGAGGCCCCAGTTAATAAAATTTTAGACATCTTTCCACCCCTCTTAACTATTGTGGATTCTTGATGCTTTTGAAAATGAAAGCCCCCTACTTCAATAAGTTGATATTCATTTCCTATATCAATATATATACCCGAAATTTACAAAAAAAGACAAAATCCAAATGGATTTTGTCTTTTATCTTCAATATAATCACTTACTTTGATAAGTAAATTTTAGTATTCGATATTTGGTGCTTGGTTAACATGGTTTTGGTATTTTTTAAAACCATAATAAGCTGCGCCAGCTAATGCTAAAATAACTGCTAATTTTTTCATCTGTTACACTCCTTTCTAGGATGCTTAATATGAACATGTAAGCTGTTCAAATCTTTAATACTATTATACACTTTTTAAAGTTAATTTTAAAAACTTCAAATTCAGATAATATTAATTTCATGAAAATAAATTGTGTACTTGTAGAAATAGGCACATATAAAATTATTTTATAGTCCATTAGGATGATTTTTAATTTAACATATTGTGAAATCTCCCTGACTAAGTATAATTATTATATCAACTATACAACATTTTTAAGGAGAACTAAAAAATGGCAAAATTATTATACATTACAGCTCATCCACTCGATGAACTCGTTTCAAATTCTATGGCAGCTGGCAAAGCTTTCATCGACGCTTATCAAGATAATCACTCAGAAGATGAAGTTAAACACATCGACTTATTTACTGAAGATATTCCTCATATTGATAAAGATGTATTAATTGGTTGGGGAAAAGCTGCAAAAGGCGAAGAACTTACTTCTGAAGAAAGTAAAAAAGTTACTCGTTTAGGAGCCATTCTTGATGAATTTTTAGAAGCTGATAAATACGTATTTGTTAGCCCAATGTGGAACTTATCATTCCCACCTGTTTTAAAAGCTTATATCGATGCAATTACAGTAGCAGGTAAAACATTTAAATACACTTCAGAAGGACCTCAAGGTTTACTCACTGATAAAAAGGTACTTCACATTCGATCTAGAGGCGGATACTATAGCGAAGGACCGACTGCAGAAATTGAATCTGGAGACCGATATTTAAGAAACATTATGACATTCCTAGGTGTACCTTCATACGAAACTGTTATTATTGAAGGTCATAACGCTGAACCTGAAAAGGCTGAAGAAATCAAATTAGCCGGCGTTGAAGAAGCAAAAGAACTAGCTAAAACTTTCTAAAATATATTAGCGAAAAATCTCAGAAAAGCATTTGCGATTCTGAGATTTTTTATTTTCTACTATTTTAATTTTTGCATTTAATATTCTTTCATATAGCCACACTTTATCTATCTTTTCCTGATTCATCAACTTGTTGTACGGCTTTATCAATGGCATCTGAAAAACGATACATCGCCGGTGACCAATTACTTCTATTATTTCTAGATTTCGCAGATAGTTTTTCATTCACAAATAAAGATTTTCTTAAAGCTGTCGTTAATTCAAGTTGCACACCTTTCCCTTTGATATCTTCATTAATGAAATTTTCTTTTAAGTCTCCACCTAAATAAGTTGGTGCGATTTTAACAACAAAATGATGTTTAACTAATTGTTTTTTAATTGCTTCTTTTAAAGGTGTATCTAATCCTCCAAGATAAATGACAGGTTTATCCCCTTTAGCACCATGTATGGAAACTGCATAATCTTTAGATTTAACCATATTTAATAATGTAGGATCATTATAATGACTTGAAGTGACATGCAAATCTTCAGCATGTTTTTTTCTTAAAACGGTAAATGAAAAATAATCATAGTGATTATCGTTAGCTATTAATTTAGTTAACTCTGTGGTACCCTCTTCAATGTTTCCTCCGTGAGGCGCAATAATTAATACATGACTTCCTACTTTTTTAACTTCTTTCTTCCAATCCACATTCCGTTTTGTATGCTTAAATAAATCAGTCATAGATTTAAAACGGTCTTTATGATGTACATCTTCTTGTGCTGATTCTGAAGGCTCAAGATTGACAGTGGATGCCTGTCCCTTATCTTCTCCTTGACCTACAATCAGTGGTACATGATGCAACTTTGAGTGATGCGTTGCAGAATTCTTATGTTCATGTGTTATAGCACAGGCGCTAGTGATTCCTATAATTAAAATGACTAAGCAAATAAGTATTGATAATTTCATTTTACTTGAGGTACTTATTGATATTCTCTTTTTCAAAATCAAACATTTCCCTTCTTACCATTTATAAAAGAAGTATTTCAAATCAATTTATTAAATTTGAAATACTTCTATTAGTTATAAATATAAAAAATAATAGGGCTATCGAAATCATCCTTTAGCCCTATTATGACAATATTGTTATATAGTTTTTGAATTAATTTACTTCTACAAAATTAATGATTTGGATAAATATTGTTGATACTCGTATATAACGCATCAACAAATGTCTGCATCAGCGGCGTCCAATTACTTTCATTAGAACGATTCTTAGTACTTGTATCACCATTATTGAAGAAAGCTTTTCTGAGTGCAGTTGTTAGCTCAAGTTGAACGCCTGTATTGTTTTCTTCTCTGTTTATAAAGTTATTTTTCTTTACTCCTCCGATATAATCAAGTGGAGCCATCACTGTAAAACCACTACTTTTTAATTGTGTTTCCATTTCATCTCTTAAAGTGGAAGGTGGTCCTCCTAAATAAATAATTTGATCTGTACCAGCTGCACCATGAATAGAAATTGTAGCTGTGCGATTTTGAATCATTTGGTTAAGAGTAGGATCATCATAATGCGTTGAAGTAACGTGTAATTCAGTATTATTTTTAGGTCTTATAGCTTCAAAAGAGAAATAATCATAATTTCCTTTTTTCGCCAAAGCTTTCGTTGCTTCTGTCGTTCCTTGTTCAATGTTTCCTCCATGAGGTGCAACAATAAGTACTTTCGTACCATTATCTCTTGTATCTTTTTTCCAATCTACACCTTCCACCGTTTCACTCTCAAGTTGTGTCATCGATTGATACTTATCTTTTATATGTCCTTCTGGTGCAGTACCAATCATTTCTTGATTATTATCTGTTTGATTAGTGGTAGGCACGGTAGTTGCCGGTGTTGTTGTAGGCTGCTTAGTTGATGTTGATGGCTTTGTCGGTATCGTAGTTGATTTTGTTGCTGAAGTTGTAGACTTCGCTGTTGAAGTTGTAGGTTTAGTCGTTGTCGTAGTTGATTTCTTAGTTGATGATATAGGCTTTGTCGACGTTGAAGTTGATTTTGTTGTTGATGGCTTTGTTGTAGATGTTGTAGACTTTTTAGTCGAACTTGTGCGAGTAGATGTGCTTGTATGAGTAGCGGTCGACTTACTTGGAGTTGTTGTGCGAGATGTTGTCGTTCCACTCTTACTTCCCGATGTTGATGACGACGTACGTTTCGTAGTTGTAGTAGACTTTGTTGCTTTAGTCGTAGTAGTTGATTTTTTAGATGTTGATGATGTTCTTGAAGTTTTAGCTGTCGGCTTAGTAGATGTAGATTTTACTGCTGATGTAGATTTTGGTCGAGTAGTAACTGACTTAGTAGTTGTCGTTTTACCCGTAGAAGTTGTGGGTGCTTTGGATACAGTAACTGAAGTTTTACTACTCGTAGCTTGTTTAGTTGGTGCTTTCGTAACTACAGGTTTTATACTCTTAGTCGATTGTTTAGTAGGCACGACTTTCTTAGTAGTTTGAACTTTGCTTGTCTGATGAACTGGCTTAACTACCTTTGTAGATGTTACTATCGGTTTAACTGTAGTTGTTTTAACCCTCGATTGCGTTGATGTACTTTTACCATTAGTCGTTGTTCGATGAGATTGTGAATAACTCGAGTGCGTACTAGCTTGAGCTTGATTACCCATTGCGCCTATAGTGCCTAATCCAATTAAAGCAGTGACTGCTCCCAAAGTCACTTTTCTAAATGAAAATGCACGAGTATGTCCTAATATTTTCATACCATTTCCCCTTAAAAATGAATTAATATAAAACAATAATATACCATTTTCTGTTAAAAGCAATACTTTTTTATTTAGTTGTAGTAAACATTTAAAACATACTTACCTTTTTTATTTCTTACATTATTGAAAGTTAACCTACAAATCATTGAATAACACTTATTACCTAATTAACCTAGAATTAAGTAACTAAACCAAATGAGGAGGAATCGCAATGGTATTAGGTGCTTTAGGGTTAATTGCATTACTTATTTTATTAATCCCAGTAGGTTTTATTGCATTAGTTGTAAGTCTAATTAAAAAGAATAGCCAATAATCATCATTATATATATTTTGAAAACAAAGAAAGCTGAGACCGTCATTCATACAGTCTCAGCTTTTATCAGTTTCCTTTAAATGTTCTACTGTTTTAAATCCTTCACGATAATTCGCTAATTCTTCCATTATGGCATACCAGTCATTACCAACATTTTGCTTGGTCTGATGAAATAAATCATCTTGTGCTTTATTCAACTTATGAATTAACGCATCGCCTTTTTGTGTAGAATATAATTTTTTTACACGACGATCCACTTCAGACGTTTCTTCATAAATCAAACCTTCTTCTTTCAATTTACGTAACGTTCCATGAGAGCCTTGTTTAGATATTTCTAGAGTTAACAATAATTCTTTAATAGTAATGCCTGGTAATTTATTGATGAAAAATAAAAAGCGATGATGTTGACGACTCATACCATATTCTTCAATAATTTCATCTGCCGTTGTAATAAAAGTTTTGTACGCGAAATAAAATAACATGTGTTCATAATCATTTTTATTCATCGACATTTGTGTACTTTCCCTTCTCTTCAATATCGTCATTATAATAAAAATAATGCTATTCGTCATCAATTTCAGATTTTTTTAACTTTTCAATAAAGGTCAAGTTTATTGACTTTAATTATTATAACAGATAATATTTTAGATGTAATATAAATACAATACAAAGGTGGAGTTGAATATGAAACAACGCGTAGGACAATATTTAATGGACGCAGTTTATGCAGCCGGAGTAGATAAAGTCTTTGGTGTTCCCGGGGATTTTAACCTAGCCTTTTTAGACGATATTATTTCACATGAACATATAGAATGGATTGGCAATACGAATGAATTAAACGCGAGTTATGCCACAGATGGTTATGCACGTATCAATGGTTTAGGTGCTATGGTCACTACATTTGGTGTTGGTGAACTTAGTGCAGTAAATGGCATTGCAGGTTCTTATGCCGAACGTGTACCAGTAATAGCTATCACAGGCGCACCAACTCGTGCAGTAGAAGAAGCTGGAAAGTTTGTACACCATTCACTTGGTGAAGGTACATTTGATGATTACAGAAAGATGTTCGAACCTATTACAACTGCTCAAGGTTACATTACTCCTGAAAATGCAACAACTGAAATTCCTAGATTGATCAATGCAGCAATTCAAGAGCGTCGACCAGTTCACTTACACTTACCAATTGATGTTGCATTAGCTGAAATCGAAGTTTCAGAAACATTCCAACCTGAAGACGTGCCTCATCAAGATGTTAAAAAATATATTGATATGATTGAAGATAAATTGAAATCAGCGAACCAACCACTTATTATTGCAGGACATGAAATTAATAGTTTCAACTTGCATAAAGAGTTAGAAGAGATTGTTAATCAAACAAATATTCCAGTCGCTCAATTATCACTAGGTAAAGGTGCCTTTAATGAAGAAAACCCTCATTATATTGGAGTATTTGATGGTGAAATTGCTGAAGATAAGATTAAAGATTATGTGAATAACAGTGACGCGATTTTAAATATCGGTGCGAAATTAACTGACTCAGCAACAGCTGGCTTCTCTTACGAATTCGACATTGATGATGTCGTGATGATTAATCATAAGAACTTCAAGATGAATGATACAGTTGCGAATGACGTTACATTACCTAGCTTAGTACATGGTTTGAAGGATCTTCATTTTGAAAATAAAAACGACTACCCTCAATATGAAAGACCACAAAAGAATAATTATGAACTAAGTGATCAGCCATTAACTCAAGAAACATATTTCAACATGATTCAAGATTTCTTACAATTAGACGATATCTTAATCGCAGAGCAAGGGACATCTTTCTTCGGTGCATATGACTTAGCAATGCATAAAGATAATACATTTATAGGTCAACCACTTTGGGGTTCAATTGGTTATACGTTACCAGCCACATTAGGTACTCAAATTGCTGACCCTCAACGTAGAAATGTCTTACTCATTGGCGATGGTTCATTACAATTAACGGTACAATCATTATCTACAATGATACGTCAAAACTTGAAACCTGTTATCTTTGTTATCAATAATGATGGCTACACTGTTGAGAGAATGATTCATGGTATGAAAGAACCATATAATGATATACGCATGTGGGATTATAAAGCTTTACCTGCAGTATTTGGCGGAGACAATGTCGAAGTACACGATGTTAACACGTCAGAGGAATTAAAGCGTGCATTTGAAAAAATTAATTCAAATAGCGATCGTATGCACTATGTAGAAGTAAAAATGGCAGTGGAAGATGCACCAGTAAAATTAAGTGAAATTGCCAAAGCATTTGCTTCTCAAAATAAATAAATTTCATACTCATTGTAATTGAATGAGACATAACAATGCCCTCCTATCAATGTATTGATAAGAGGGCATTTTCTTTAAGCTTTATTGTTTTGAGCAATTAAACGTTTTATTACTCAGTAAATTGTGTAATGTCTTCTAAAATTTGTTCTGCTGCTACTAAACCACGATGTTTAGCCCATGTTTCACGATTAACTTCATGAACACGATTGTTTTTAACAGCATCTAATTGATTCCATACATCTGACTCTTTAAAGTTATTGAAATCTTTTTGGTTATCTTCATCTACCATAACAATTAAGCGTTCTGGATTAACTTCAGCAACTTTGCTAATAGGTAATTTATGATAATCAGCACCCATATATCCAGGTAAATCATTTTCATTTTCTTTAGAAATACCAGCTTTAAAACCTACATCTTCTAATAATTGACCAACATAAGATTTAGAAGCATGAATGATTAAATCTTGATCAGTAACAACGCCAGCGATTGTAGCAACATCTTTATCTATACGTACTTTAGAACTTAAATCTTTAATTTCTTTTTCATGATTATCTAAAATTGTTTTACCTTCATCTTGTTTAGAAACAACTTTCGCAATATAATCGAATGATTCTTTGTTTTGTTTATAGTCTGCATCAAAACTTTTAACTAATACTGTAGGTGCAATTGAATTTAAATCTTCAAAGATAGATTTATGTCTATCCTCATCTGCGAAAACCACTTGTGGCTCAGCATTTTTAATGTCATCAACACTAGGTGTTTGACGATGGCCAACTGATTGATAACTACCTACATTTTTACGAGTTTCACTGTCTAAATTGTCTACATTGTTATCATCTGCAATACCAGTTACATTTACGTCTAATTTCACTAATGCTTCTACAAATGAATACTCTAAAGCAACTGCAGATTCAACTGTATCAGGAACTTCAACTGTGCCAACATTTTGTTTAATTTCTTTAGTCATGCGAAACATTCCTCCAAAAATTAATGATTAGTTCTATTAAGTGCTTTTGTAAATGGTTACATATGATGTATGTCCGAATTTATCATTTTTAAACATCAATATGATTTATAGACAAAAAATATTGATGACAACAGAGCGGACGCATTGTACAATAAATTGTACAATGTTTAAAGGAGCTGTTAATATGCCTTCAGTTAATTATTCAAACGCTAGACAGAATTTCAAAGAACTTATTACTAAAGTGAACGAGGATAGTGTGGCTTACACTATTACGACAAAGGAAAATGAAAATGCAGTGATTTTAGCTGAAAAGGATTATAATGCGATGTTGGAAACGATGTACCTTCAATCCAATCTCGCTAATGTGTCTCACTTAAATCAATCAATTATGGAATTGAATCATAACCAAACAATTACAATAGAGATTGATGATAATGAGTAAGTTTAGTGTAACTTTTACAGCTCAAGCATTTAAAGATTATCAATATTGGCAACAACACAATCAAAATTATTTTAAAAAAGTGAATGCTTTACTTAAAAGTATTGCAAGAGATGGTTGTGTCGATGGTATTGGAAAACCAGAAGCATTAAAAGGAAACTACGAAGTCTATTTCAGTAGAAGAGTTTCAATAGAACACCGATTAATATACAAAATTAAGGATGATTCAATATTCGTAGTGTCTTGCAGATTTCATTATCAATAAAGTAACCGTTTCGCGTGAAACAGTTACATAATTAAAATTACTTTGAACAATATAACCCTTAGTTACTATTATTTAGTCATTTACTTTAATAATTAAAATGTATATATTTAAAGTAAATCATACAAAAAGGGGCTAAATGATATATGAAATTGGTGAATCAATCTAAAAATCCTCATGCATTTAAAGATGTTTCTGATAATGAAACTACGATTGCTATGGTCATTTGGTTATTATCATTTTTCACAACTTTCTTAGGGCCACTCATTATTTGGGTATTAAAAAGAGATGATTCTGCTTTTATCGATCAACAAGGTAAAAATTATCTTAATTACTTAATTAGTTATCTTATTTATACAATTATTGCATCCGTTTTAGTCTTTGTACTTATAGGCGTCGTCTTATTGTTCATCCTTGGTATAGCAATGATCATTTATTCAATCGTCGCAATCATATTTGTACTCAAAGGTGAAGACTATGTCGTGCCTTTTACAATAGAATTCATTAAATAATTTAAGTTACTATATAAAAACGGCGCTTAAACGTTTTGACGTTTAAGCGCACTTCTATATCTTCTATAAACTTTCATCATCTAAGAATTCTTTATCAATAACTTCTTTAGTAATGTCTTGCAATCTTTCTTTTGTCATATTTGCTCCATTAACATAATGTAAACCATGTTTCTCTGCTAATTTGTCAGTATAGTCATGTAAAGGATATATTTTAAAATCTTTTTTAGAATTCTTATCATATACATTGGCTAATTCGTAATGATTAACCATACTTCTCCACTTCACGTTTTCCACTTTAACGCCTTTTGGATTTTTAACTAATTTAAAATTAAGACGCCCTAATAAATCATTGCTTTCATTACCTGTAGCTTGGCCGTTTAAAAAGTTACCAAGTGAATATGCAACAAGTGTTTTATTGCCATCTTTCCCTTTCACCCATTTCACCGGCTCGATAACGTGAGGATGCATTCCTAACACTACATCAACTCCTGCATCTGCAAAGACTTTTGCGTATCTTTCTTGAGTTTTATTTTCCATATGATGACCTTCGTTGCCCCAGTGAGCTGATACAATCACTGCATCACTTTGCTTTTTAGCCTCTTTAACATCCTTTTTAATTTGTGTTTCATCAAATGTATTAATTGTGTATGGATGGGAAGGTTTAATACCATTAGTGCCAAATGTATAACTTAACATTGATACTTTTATACCATTAACTGTTTTTGTTGGAATCTCATCTCGAGCTTCTTGAGAGTTAAAAACACCTGTAAATAAAACTTTGTCTTTAAATTTATCCCATGTATGTATACTGTTGTTTATACCAGATTCACCTTGATCCATTGCGTGATTATTAGAGCCATTTACAAAGTTAAAGCCTGTATCTACTAAGTCCTGAGCCACACTACTTGGTGTATTAAAACGCTTAAATCCATGATAAGGTCTATCATCGCCACCAAGTGGAGATTCTTGGTTAACATATGCAATATCGGCATTTTGAATATCTTTTTTAACAGGCTCATACATAGGTTTGAAATCAAAACTATTTTTACCTGTTTTCGCATCATTATAGACTTCAGGGTGGATCAAGTTATCACCTACAGCTACAACAGATGCTTCTGACTCTAGATTAGTAGCTAATGTTAATCCACTTACACATAAAAAAGCAATAAAGAATATAACTGTAGAAATATAGTATTTCAACAATGGCGTCACTCCTAGTTAAAGAATCCAATCTTCAAAACATCTAATATATATTACTCTTATTTTAAACTTAGCAAGATTTTAAAACAATATAATGTAAATTATTTTAAGTTTTCTATAAAATTTTACATTTTCTTTACATTTTAAAAGTTAGGTTTAGTCGTTTGGTTTTGAATTTTCCAAGGTAAAAATCTTATATACAAATACCCCGCGTCAAATTAATCATGACACGGGGTAAATAAATTATTTTCTAGGAAATAAGATTACTACGGTTATAAACTAAATATCTTTGCGTAATCATATAATCTTTTATATCAATTTCAAGAAAATAAGAGTAGCGACTGACAAAATCTTTAGAGTCATACTTAATACGATATGTGTTTCTAAAGTTATACCTAAGTCATTCATTGTCTTAATACAATAAGACAATATCTTATTATGACTAGGATATTGTGTGTCTACCACAGAGTAGAATTTTCAAACTGAAAGCGCTTTGAGTTCATATAAATTTCAATATATTTAGATAATCGTTAAATTTTAATATTCAACTTTAATTATTCTACAAACCATTCAATGGCCCTTTTAATCGCCTTATCCAAAAATGCATAATTATGCTCACCCGGGCTATCCTCGAATGTATAACCAATACCCTTTTCATCAAGCGTGCGAATAAATTCTAAATTATCTTCATATAAGAAATCCTCAGTTCCACACATAATAAGAAGTTCTGGTAATTGCGCATTTGAAACAATTGCTTGTTCTAAAAGATGATACGTATCTAGATTTGTACCTTTAATATCAGTATTCTCTCCAGTGATAGCTTTAGCAGAAAAATTTATCCACTCCAAATCTATGAGAGTTTGCGCTTGGAATACAGCAGACAATGGTGCTGCTTTGGAAAATTCATCTGGTTGGGTAAGCGCAAATTTAATCGTTCCATAACCACCCATTGAATGTCCCGCGATAAAATTATCTTCACGTTTTTTAGAGAGTGGCAAAATTTGATGTACATACTCATATATTTCTAAAATATAGTCATAATAACTATGACCATAGGCCATATTAGCGTAACCACTATGATCTACATTAGGCATAATAATTGCGAGCTGATGTTCATTAGCATATCGCTCAATACTTGTGTATCTCACATAAGTGGTTTCATCACTCGACAAACCATGTAAAAGTAATAATGATTTAAGTTGTTTAGGTGAAGTGGAGTTATCAAAGTAAGTTGAGTCCTCCGGTAAGATGACTGTAAGATTTTGATGCATACCTATTGTCGGTGAACTATAATTCAATGTCATTAAAGCCATGTGCTTCACTCCTTCATTCGTGTTCAATTCTATTTTACATTTACTTTGTTTTATTTCATAGAAAAACCCGAGCAACAAAGCTCGGGTTTAAAAATTAAATAGTAAATGATGGTTTAGTATTTCTTACTTCTACGTTTGCTTCCTACTAAAAGTAATGATCCTAATGCTGCAAGAATACCTCCAAATAACGTACCATTATTTGCCACATCATAACCAGTATCTGGTAGTTCTTGCTTATGATGCTGCTCCATCACTAGATTATTATAATGATGGTTTGAGTCATGATGAGATGTCATTTCATGATACTGTGTTGGTACTACTGGTACTTTATGTTCTGAACCAGAATCACAATTTGAGCCGCTGTCTGAATCTGAGTCACTATCTGAGTCTGAGTCGCTATCTGAATCTGAGTCGCTGTCTGAGTCTGAATCGCTATCTGAGTCTGAGTCACAGTCTGAATCCGAACCACAGTCTGAGTCTGAATCGCTATCTGAATCTGAGTCACTATCTGAGTATGAATCGCTGTCTGAATCTGAGTCGCTGTCTGAATCTGAGTCACTATCTGAGTCTGAATCACTGTCTGAGTCTGAGTCACAGTCTGAATCCGAACCACAGTCTGAGTCTGAATCGCTGTCTGAGTCTGAATCGCTGTCTGAGTCTGAATCACAGTCTGAATCCGAACCACAGTCTGAGTCTG